>DAITOS010000006.1:67394-79466 GCA_036834025.1 Limnohabitans sp. | reverse complement strand
GCGAATCCAATGTGAGTCATGCGAATACAGGAAATCGCAAAAGTGCTAAAAAATCTCTAAAAAATTAGACTGTGGCCTTAGAAGATCAAATAGTATACTTTTATATTAAATTCAACTAGATTTTTCAAAATTTAGGTAATTTAGTCGCCCTTGATTGAATTTAATGCACGATAGCAAATCTTATTCTGCTAAAAAATAAAGCCCTGGGACTGGCACCAATAATGCTTAGTGAAGGTGTATGTAAATTTTTCGACATCCCGATTGGGATAGACAAGTTTATTTACTCTGGCAAATTATTAAGTTTTTTTTTAGGAAAGAGGGATGTAACAATTATTAAAGGAACCATCATGTTGTTAGAAAATCAGTCATCTATACCTGTATGGGGTAGCAGTTTTAGCGGTAAAGGATCCTCCTTTGGGGATCAAATTAGACAACGTAATCAAATGGCCACGGTGATGATCATGTCCATTAAAAATAACAACTTTGAAACTGCGAAACGTGCTTTTTCTGCTTTGATATTACTAGACAAAGAATTGGTAGATAACCCAATCATAATTAACTTAAGCGACGCACTTTCATCTAATGATATTTGCAAAGTAAAAGAGCTAGCAAGTGGGTTCACAACTGACTTCATAGACTTTTTAATTCATTGATAATATTTTTATCAAAAAATTATCAATTGAGATCTAACAAAATCGTAACCAAACTACAATATGGTAAATTAATTTTTTGAACTAGAAAATTCTCAAATTTTCATCATATTTAATTTACAAAGATCGCATTGATTAAGTCAGCTATTAAAAGTTTAATTTTCAGTGTAATATTGTTATAGACAGAACAGAATTCAATCTAGTTAGTTTAAGACAAGCCCCCTTGAAACTGTACAGAATTGACATTGACACAGATATAGTTCTTAATATAAGATCCGCACAGACTTTATCGGCCCAACGTTTAAAAGTAAATGAGGATTTGTCAGCTTATAGTTGATAATATTCGCAAACACAACACTTTTAAACTTTATAACTTTTAATCTATTCAAAGACAGCATAATAATGCATTAATAATTTTAAAATTTTACGATCAATCAGTTATGCGGTTTTTAAAAATCTATTGCATTTTCTTTGCTACATTATTTGCAATTAATTTTCGTGTTTGTGCCCAACTAGCTCCATCTGGGTATACCTCGGCAATAAATACGCCAATTTCAAATGTATTGCCCCTTGGCAGTATGACCATAAGCAACTCCAACAATATTCCCGAAGTTGTTCGAGCTTACCCTGGCGTGGGCTCGTTCGGTAGCACCAACATGGGTTTTGGAGCACTGCCAGGACTTGAGGTGGTTGGTAGATTAACCTATGACGGAGATACTTTTTGTAACCAATACAAAAGTGGGTGCCTATCTACATCTAGAGACTTATCGGCAGGTGCAAAATATCAATTGCCTGTCGAATTTCCGTTTGGAACCAAAATATCATTTGGTGGTGTCGACTTATTAGGATCCGCAAAAAACTATACCGAAACTTATCTAGTTGCGAGTAGCCAATTGAACCAGTTTGATTTCAGCTTAGGGCTTGCTAAAGGATCACTACCCGAGTCATTGTTGCATGGCGGCTTTGCCAGTACCACATTTCATTTAAATAAATACTTAAAACTGATAGCCGAAACAGATAGCAAAGAAACAAGGACTGGCTTTGGTTTACATACAAGCATGGCATCAGATCTTGATTTGCAATTGCTTTTAAGTAAAAAGATTTCACACTCTGATCCAACACAGATTTACCAAGTTTCGTTTGGATTAAATTACTTTTTTGATAAGCAATTAGTTACACTGTCAGATAATAAAAAGAACTCCATAAGCGACGTAATCTCAGAACAGACTTTAACACCCAATAATGCACTAAAAACAACTCAGGCCATAGATTACAGTACTAATCAAAACAACCTTGTGAACAGTAATAATGGCTCAGCAACAAACATTTTAAAAAATCAATCAAATCTTAATCAAAATGAATTGACAGAAATTTCAGAAAGAATTGCAAAAGTCTTGTCTGAGCACGGTTTTGGAGAAATAAGTATCGGCTCCACAGGTGACGGCAACTGGAGAATTCGAGCAGAACCTGTGGGTTGGAGAAAAAATCAACTTGATGGTGTTGGGGTCATCTTTGGACTTTTTCTAAAAGAGATTACATCTAAAAATTCAACTATTACAGTTACTCTTACTTATTTGAAACAACCCACAGTTACGGCGGTCTCCAGCGTTCACTGCTTAACAGAGTTCAGGGTAGGAAATAATTATTGCGAAGGACATGAAAGTATTCAACTTTATCAAGGTAAATACAATGTACAACTTCAAAATGAAGACTGGCTAATTACCAAATATGGTCCTACTATATTTCATCCTGAAATTGAGCTAAAGCCCGTTATAAATTACGTCATAGGAAGTGAATACGGTCTATATAACTATTCCCTTGGTCTAAATACAGGTTGGGAAGTGCCAATAGCTAAAGGGCTACTTTGGAATGCCTCATATATCAGCCCAATTAGCAGTTCGTCTGAATACGCTAACGAACAAGGAGCATTCAACAACTCAAGAGTATTACAGGGATTGAGCGCTAACCAAATATCTTACAACAATGAAGTATTTAAAAAAACATGGTTTGAGCTGACCGTTGGAAAGCTAAATAGCAGTGACTTTGGGGAGCAAATTGAGGGAGATTGGATGAGTGATAACGGTCGTCTCAGATTGCAAATTATTTCAGGCAAGTATGATTCAAATAATATTAATTACACACATCATCCTGAGTTAATGAGCGCACGTTACAGTATTGTCCCAGGTCTTTGGTCATTAGAATTGGTGGGAGGACAGTTTTACAACAATGATAAGGGATATCAATTTAATAGCAACCACTGGTTTCAGGATTATCGTTTAAGTTTTTATTATCGAGATTCGGGTCGATCTATTATGATGCCTTCAAGGCAATACGCAGGATTTCAAATTTCTTTTCCGTTAGGAACAAAAGAGTCATACCAAAATGGGTGGTTGAATTTAAGAGGTGGTGACCATACATCCTTAAATTTGGAGACTGTTATTCATCAAGGCCCAAATTACATCACTGGGGGATATGGCAATCAACCTATTAAGCAACATGGGTTATATAGAGACATACTTGATTTTGATAGATCAGGCCTCGACGATCAAAGACAAAATATTTCAAGAATTAGATATGCAATGGATCAAGTAAATTAGTTCAGGATAGTTATCTTAATACTATTTATTTATTCTGCTTGCAACATAAAAAATCCAGAAAAAATCTCATTTTTATAAATTTGCAATTTAGATTTTTACGTGCATAATATTGTTATTGGTAATTCATTTAGGATGTTTCGCATGAAAAAGATATTTCTGATTCTCGCCACCATAGCCCTTTGCATTTTAGTTGCTTGCGGTGGTGGGGGTGGGGGTGGTTCAAGTATAGTTAGCTCTGTTAGTAATTCGGTTACAAACTCTGTATCACTTGGTGGATCGGTTATTGATGGTTATATTAGTGGTGCAACTGTCTGCCTTGATGTAAACAGTGATAACCAATGCACTTCAGCCGATAACCCATACATAGTTACTTCAACTGCGAATGGTTCCTATACCCTCCCTGCGTATTCAGGAAGTTTAAAGGGATTACAAGTTATTGCTATTATTCCAGCTGGGGCAATAGATTCTGACACGCCCAATACGCCCATTTCAGTTGGTTACACACTCGCAGCACCTGCCTTAACGTCGGTCAACAAGCCTGAGAACACTGCCATCACTCCTTTGACAACATTGGCAGCCTCTACCATGGTTACAAGTCAAGGTAACAAGGATGGAGACCAAGCTACTGCACAAATCGCTGCAAGCTTAGGTATTCCCGCAACCAATATTGCTGGTTATGATTACAAAAAACAAAATGATAGTAATATTTCAAATATTGCCAAAGCGACTGCAAACGCAATTGCTACTTCTATGGATACTTTAAGCAAAGATTCCAGCATTTCCTCAAATAACATCTCAAAAACTCAGATCACTCAATCTGCCATCCAACACGTTAGAGATGATTTGATGAATCAGTTCGTAGTCAATGGTAAAGCTACTGATTCAGTTAACAATGATCCAATTAAAGCTCAAAAAGATGCTGAAAATGCTTTGCCTATTACTGGGCAAATTCAGAATATTTTGGTCGCAACTAAGTCTGGCAACGGTACAGTTGTATCAATGGCAGACGTTTTGGCGTCTGGACTTGTTGCAGCTAATAGATCCTCTGGCGACTACATAAACGCTGCAGGCTATAGAGTCAATGGTAATTGGTCTGGCTATAAAAATGCTCTAGAGGCAAATCTTATACAAACCGACCTTACCGCCCCTGCTCCAAAAATTAACTACGTTTATGTTAACTCTGGATGGTTTTCCCGTTTTGATAACTCTGAAAACTGGACATATGACGGGCAAAATTGGGTTTTAGAAAACCCAAACATTGCTGCCAAACCAACAGTCAATCAAAACTGTATCAACAATCCTATTAGCAGCGCAGGTGCTATCAGCCAGGTATTTTGCGCAGTGCAAAAAGATTTTAGCAATCAGAAGGTTAGTGATCTGATACCGTCGCTTTGTAATAATTCAGCAAATTCATCCTGTAATTCAGCAGTATTTCCGTCTAATTCTTTTGGATACGATTTCACATCCACTATAAGTTCTACTCTTACTGACAGTTCATACAACGGATACTTCTCTTTAGGCGTTACGAATGACAACAGTTGGGGAGGATACTGCACTGCAGCAAATTGTCCCGCTGGTGGAAATATCTATCAGTTCATCACACAGACTCAACTCTCCTATCAATTTATTGGAAACAGTTGTAACACACCTTTTCTAATTACTAGCTATGATTCAACTTCAAAAACAGGCGTTATCAGTTGGGCTAAAAATCCTAATGGTTGCTCCGGAGCATTTAATTACAAGATATCTAATTTCCCTACTGTAGAGACTTCACAATTTAGCGTTATCACAAAAGGGGGTAAGGATATTTTGATTACCCCGACTCCTGCAATATATAGAGCTAATAATCCTGGTAACAATGAACCATACAGAATTTTTGCGCCGCAGACCTCTAGCAATAATGTCGCAGGTATTTGGAGCGGCACTTTCATGCCTGTCAACTACACTCAATCAATTCCATTCACAGGAAGTATAGATTCAAATACCCAACTCATGAGTAAAGCCACCTTTGACACCATACTTAGCGCATTAGGTTTTAAAGCATTTCCATATTCAACAACTGGTTCTAGCTCCGGTACTCCAAACGGCAAATCAACTGGTGCTTCAGGTTCATCTAACTAGGGTTAGGTTTTCTGCTTAACTTAATATAACTAGCGAGATACAAGTTTTTCAGTCGTAAATGTGTAGCTTGGCTAAAACCAAGCTACTTTTATATCCTTGAACAAACTTTATTTGAGTGAGGGTAATTACTCCACTGATTAATGTGTGTTGCAAAAATTTAGTGTCCCATTAAAATAATTTAGGTTAAGCTGAAACATCCACCAGTCGACCAAAGTCACCACTTGTGGCTTTTTTAGGCTCTGAACTTGAATGTGCCAATATCTTGGTGCTTTCATTTGGCTGGCTTTTTGCATTTCTTTGAAGCCCAATAGCAGCAGAAAAATGAGATGTGTCCGACTGCATGGTACGTGCAGTCTTTTGAGCAAAGTAAAGTTGCTTCTTAGATAACTCATCATTGATTTGAAGCAAATAGGTATCGGTCTTTAAAGAGTTATCAAAAGCCCATAGGTCCAATATAGCCTTTTGTGCGTCAACTATATTCCCGGCACTTAAAGCGTCCAGTAATGCCTTTAGCTTGTTTAAGCGCCCCAACCTTCGTGCCTCAGCCATATTGCTTTGTTGGCCGCCCCAACCAGTGCCCCAACCATCCACCTTAAAACCATATTCGCTACCCATGATGAGCTCTCCTTTTAATCTTTTACAATGCACACCCCTTGATCATTTCAATTAATTTAAGACGAAATTCAATCAACTATTAGCAATCAATATGCCAGGATAAAAGTCAGCTGTTCAATTATTACTTTTCTTGGTTAAGAGCAACGTATGCCAATACAACTGCAAAACCACTGATCAATGCAATCGGTAAAGTGACTAGAACAACAGCTATCGTTAACCAAGTTTCCATATCCATTTTGAACTCCTCGATTGTTGTGAGGCTTATAAATTCACCCCTCTGCACTCTGCATGTATCGACACCTAAAGCTAAAACTGAATGCTTAGCACGGGTATACCAGTCAAACATTGAATACCAAAGTACAAATTTAAACAAAAATTTGGGACTATTCGTCAAGGATTAGAATGGCCATTGAGTAAATAACTGCCTATCGTTTAAAACCTAAATTTTTCTACCTCATATCATTTTCATAAACCCATGAGACTTTTACACACCATGTTGCGCGTAGGCAATCTACAAAAATCTATAGATTTCTACACCCAGGTTCTAGGGATGCAATTGCTAAGAACTACTGATCGGCCAGACCAAAAGTACTCACTCGCTTTTGTTGGATACGAAGGCAATCCTCACCAAGCTGAAATCGAATTGACATACAACTACGGTGTTGAGAGTTATGAGATGGGTAGCGCCTTTGGCCATTTGGCGTTAGGAGCAAAGGATGTTTATGAGACCTGCAACAAGATCAAATCCATGGGTGGAAACGTGACGCGCGAGGCTGGGCCTGTCAAAGGTGGTAACACTATTATTGCCTTTGTGACTGATCCCGATGGCTACAAGATTGAGCTCATTCAAAGAGATGATTAATTAATCTTTGTTAATTTACTCTTTTTAGATTACAAGCCTGAGCTGCTAATGAGGTAATTAAAGCCCAATTTCCCTCTTTCAATGCATGACCGGGGACCAGCCAAGACCCCCCCACACAAAGTACGTTTTGTAGAGCTAAGAATTCTGGGGCATTATCTAAATTTATTCCCCCAGTTGGGCAAAAAGTAACATCAGTAAAGGGGCCTGCAAGAGCTTTCAACATTTTCACGCCCCCAGCGGGAACCGCTGGAAAGAACTTCAATTCGTTGAAACCGTGCTCCTGCGCAAGCATCACCTCACTGGCTGTGGAAACTCCTGGCAGCAATGCCAAGCCCAACTCTTTACACGCAACAGCAACGCCTGTCGTGAATCCTGGACTTACTGCAAACTGAGCACCTGCATTAAACGCCAATAAAGCCTGTTCTGAATTTCGAACCGTACCAGCACCCACAAAAACCTGGGGAACCTCGTTTGAAATTGCTCTAATAGCCTCCAGGCCATGCTTTGTTCTAAGCGTGACCTCTAGCATTTTGATGCCTCCGGCCAACAATGCCCTCGCCATAGGGACTGCGTGCTTGATATCTTCAACGACGATCACCGGTATCACAGGCGCATCTAGCATGACATCTCGGGAAGATAATTTTTTTAGTCCATCCATGATATTGCCCCCTCTTCAGCTGATGTCACATTTTTTCTTAAAGCACCAAAAAGCTCTCTACCCAAACCAAATTTATTTTCATCTCTTAAATGGGTAGGCACCCTAGCAGTTTCTCTGCCTTCCCAAGACTTCGTATCCAACAAGACTTCTAGCTCACCATGGACCAAATCCAATTTAATTACGTCTCCTGTGATGACCTTAGCAAGCGCCCCCCCCAAGGCCGCTTCAGGTGTCAAATGAATCGCCGCTGGTACCTGACCCGACGCCCCGCTCATGCGCCCATCTGTAACTAGTGCAACCTTATAACCCTTACCCATGAGCACGGCCAAAGGTGGTGTTAGTTTGTGTAATTCTGGCATTCCATTCGCACTGGGGCCTTGCCAACGCACGACACAAACAACGCCGCCATGTAGCTTGCAAAAATTCTCCAACTCCCCAGTTTGAAAGGCCTGTTGTAACCCCTCCTGAGAATCAAAAACCATTGCAGGCGCTTGAATTTGGTGTAAATTGGGCGGAACAGCCGATGATTTAACAACACCGCGGCCCAGATTCCCTTTGAGTAAAACAAGTCCCCCAGAGGGGCCAAATGGCTCTTGAACGGGGCGAAGCACTGATAAATCTTTACTTAACCCAGGCCTACTCCACTCAAGTTTATTATTTGAGTAGGTAACGGCACAAGAAAACTCTTGGATACCGCCCTCTCTGACAGTCATAACATCAGAGTGCATGAGACCGGCGTCGAGTAATTCTCCAATCACAAATCCTGGTCCCCCGCACGCTTGAAACTGGTTAACGTCTGCCTCCCCATTCGGATACACACGCGCAATCAAAGGGGTAATGGAGGACAAATCAGCAAAGTCGTCCCAGTCTAGATGTATGCCCGCAGCTTTAGCAACTGCAACCCAGTGAATTAAATGGTTGGTTGAACCTCCAGTTGCAAGCAAAGCAACTGCGGCGTTGACAATACATTTTTCATCAACCAGTCGACCAATAGGGGAGAAACGGTGAGCATGCGTAATACCTAAAACCGTCCTCACAGCTTCTCTAGTTAATGCTTCACGAGCATCTTGTTGGGTGGGGTTAACAAATGCAGTTCCTGGGACATGAAGTCCCATGGCTTCAAGTAACATTTGATTGCTATTGGCGGTGCCGTAAAAAGTACACGTCCCCTCCCCTGAGTAGGCCTTACTCTCTGACTCCAATAGCTCATCTCTAGTTACTAGGCCTTGAGCAGCTTTTTGTCTAAACTTTGATTTTTCTGAATTAGACAATCCAGTGAGCATAGGGCCTGCAGGGACAAAAACGGTTGGCAAATGTCCAAAGTGTAGCGCTCCAATCAATAAACCTGGAACTATCTTATCGCACACGCCAAGCATCAAAGAGGCGTCAAACATATCATGGCTCAAGGAGACCGCTGTGGACATTGCAATCACGTCTCGACTGAACAAACTGAGCTCCATCGCTGGGGTGCCCTGAGTTACGCCGTCGCACATTGCCGGCACCCCTCCAGCGACTTGCGCGGTCGCTGAATGCAGCCGCGCCTCCTCTTTTATGATCTCAGGAAAGTACCTAAAGGGCGCGTGCGCTGAAAGCATGTCGTTATAAGCGTTCACAATGGCAATGTTGGGGCTGCGCTGGACAACGACTTTAAACCGGTCATCACGACTCAGGGCCGCGACGGCGTGTGCGACATTTGCACACCCTAAACGGTCGCTTCCTCTTTGTCGTTCAGCCATTTCATCGACTCTGTCTAAATAAGCACGCCTTGTTGAAGCGCTTTTCTCCCTAATTCGCTGGGTTACTTTTTGAACAACTGGATGAATCATGTTAAAAATTGCATTTATAGTTTTAGGTTTTTATTAGTTTGATGTAATTTGAAGTAATATTTTTTGAGCTTTTTCTAAAAGTTCCGGCGTATCAACGTCCAATACACAGCCCTGATCGTTTACATCAATGATATGAGGAGGATACTCCTGCAAAATACTTCTGGCCCCCTCGTCTCCCCTTAGTTTGACAAGAGAATTCAAAAAACCACTAGTAAATCCAACAGGATGCCCCCTTTGCCCTAAATATGAGGGTGCGACCGTCACCAAGTCAGAACCCAGATGTTGTTGGCGAAGTATGAGTTGGCTGGCTATCAATTGAAGAGTTGAGCTTTTTATAAGCGGAAGATCAGCAGGAAGCACTAGCCATCCATTAGACCTTCGTGACTTGGATACTCCGCACGCAATACTATCGCTCATTCCTGCGCTAACCATTCGTTCAGTATCCTCCAAGTCCTTTGGCTCTACAATGACATAAGGTAGACTAGACATCTCTACTGCCTTGAGGACATGGTCCTTCACACTTGTTGAGCCAAGGAATGCATTCAGTTTGTTGCCCCCTCCGCCTTGAGCAATAAACCTCTCACTGCGACCCGCGCACAAAAGTACCACTGTGGGTAACAAGGTTTTTTTATCCCTAGAGGTGTTGAATTCCATTGTTAAATATTTAGTTAGATAATGATATTTTAAACTCCCGATAAATTGAGACTCTAATATGCAATCCCTCGCTGACATGCGTAAAAGCTACGAGCTTAAGGAACTTGATGAAAAAGCTTCACAACTCCTTCCACACGATCAATTCCGCATTTGGTTAGATGAAGCCATAGAATCGAAAATACCAGAACCCAATGCAATGACACTTGCGACAGTTAGCAGTGACCTTCGTCCAAGCACCAGAGTTGTCCTAGTTAAAGGTTTTGGACCTGAGGGACTCGTTTGGTACACCAATTACGATAGCAGGAAAGGACGTGAACTAGCAGGAAACCCCTTTGCTAGCCTACAATTTCACTGGGTTGAGCTAGAAAGAGTAGTCAGAATTGAAGGATTAGTTGAGAAGATAGATCCAACAGATAGTGACACCTACTTCAACAGTAGACCACTTGACTCGAGAATTGGGGCTTGGGCTAGCCCACAAAGCCAAGTAATCCCCTCTCGTACTTACCTCATGACTCAAGCGGCTAAATTTGCTGCTCGGTTTTTGCTTAACCCTCCTCGTCCTCCACATTGGGGTGGATACATACTGAGGCCAGATAGATGGGAGTTTTGGCAAGGCCGTCAAAATCGTCTACATGATCGACTTCAATACACAAAATCCAATGACAGTTGGGTCAGAGAGAGGCTAGCTCCCTAGCCAAAAGTGATATATTGCAGAGAGCCAAACACCCAGACAAAGTATCAGGCTAAGCAAAACTGCTGCACTGCCTAGGTCTTTGCACCTCTTGGACAAGTCATGCCACTGAGGTCCGATTCGGTCTATCGCAGTTTCAAGCCCAGTATTGAGCAGCTCCACTATCATGACCAACAAAACTGTAGCAGCAAGCAAGCTAATTTCTACCCAATTTTTACCCAACCAAAATGACGCAGGTATAAGAAGAACCGACAACCATAGCTCTTGACGGAAAGCTGGCTCATAAAACGCTGAATGTAGGCCTTGCAATGAATACCCAAGAGCATGAACGATTCGGTTGATGCCCTTTCGCTGCTTTTGTGGATTACTGGGCTTTTGACTTTCAACCATAGCTAATGCTCCTAAAAGGGTTTAGTTTATTTTAGTTAGTTTATAAAAAAACTAACAACTTTCTCCTCAAGAAACATCCTCCCCCAGGTCCTAGGTTCTTGAATTTGCAGATAAAACATTTATGCAAAAAAGATTTATGTCAATGTCATGCAATTGTCATATGCATTAATTAGACTGAACAGATTGTAGTTTTCGTTATCTAACTCACTTCAATTGAATCAGTTGTTAGTCAGCCTGATTTTTTAGCAACTTCTTCAATTAAAGATTGGAGAACATTTGAGTTTTGTCTCAAGAGCCATTCCAATTAAAGTTTCATCTAATTAAAAGTATTTGTATGACCAACTCTAACTCAAAAAAAATTGCACAAGCTCAAATTAGAGAAGAATTTCTTGACGGCTATGATGAGGAACTTGAGCTTGAATTGGATGAGGGGCTTATAGATCACTTGATGGATAGCTTTCACGGAGAAACAACTCAAGATGGTTCATTAGATAGGAGGCTATATTTCAAAGAATTGTTTCGTTTGCAAGGAGAATTGGTAAAGCTGCAGGACTGGGTAGTAAAAGAAGGACTGAAGATCGTCGTTATTTTTGAGGGTCGAGACGCTGCAGGTAAAGGGGGTGCAATTAAACGTATCACTCAACGTTTAAACCCAAGGGTCTGCCGAGTAGCTGCCCTGCCCGCGCCCTCCCCAAGAGAAAAAACACAATGGTATTTTCAGCGCTACGTAAGCCACCTTCCCGCAGCAGGAGAGATGGTACTATTTGATAGAAGCTGGTACAACCGTGCTGGCGTTGAAAAAGTTATGGGTTTTAGTAACGAAAGTGAAGTTGAGGAATTCTTTAGAAGCGTCCCCGAGTTTGAAAAAATGTTGGTTCGCTCAGGTATTATTTTGATCAAGTACTGGTTCTCAATTACTGACGAACAGCAGCATCTGCGTTTTAGTATGCGCATCAAAGACCCTCTCAAACAGTGGAAACTCAGTCCCATGGATCTGGAATCAAGAAG
>DAITOS010000006.1:56224-67294 GCA_036834025.1 Limnohabitans sp. | reverse complement strand
TTTGCATTGATATAAAAAATTTTAATTACTAGGTACCGCCCTGTGCTTAAACACTAGTCCACCCAATTGCCCTAGCCAGTAGTTTTGAATTTATTTATTTACAATTTTCAATTGAATTAAAACTGTCTTAAATATGGGCTTTGACACAAAACCGCAAAGATACTTACATCAAACTTTCACAATTGAATTTCATAATATTCAAAATGAAATATTTCTTGAATTAAATGAACTTTGCACAAAATAATAATATTGAATTGCCTGATCTAATATCCAAAATAGATTTAAAACGCGACTCCAACATAAACAGTTCACATTCTCCAGCAGATGCTTTTAGTATCTTCAAAGATTCAGATATCTCTCAAAAAATAGATGTGATTTCCCAGGGAATTGAAGTCAAATGGGCATCTAATGCACATGAAATTCAGGCAGCCCAAAGACTAAGGTACAAAGTTTTCACCCAGGAAATGGGCGGCCGTGTTGCGAAGAGTTCAAGTGGACTCGACTGTGATCTATTTGATGATTTTTGTGAACATCTTATTGTGCTGAGTGTTCAAACAGGCGAAGTAATAGGTACATACAGAGTTCTAACCCCCGCTCAAGCCAAAAGAATTGGAAGCACTCATTTAGATACATTTTTTGATCTAACCCGCCTACGTCAATACAAAGACAGAATGGTTGAAATAGGCAAGGGATGCGTAGACCCTGAACACCGAAACGGTGGGGTCATCATGGCGCTTTGGGGAGAACTCTTTAAGTTCATGCAGCGCAATAAGCTAGATTTCATGGTTGGAAGCACTAATATTCCAATGACTCAGGAACTCTCTCAAAGCGCAAAACTAGCAGCTAGTATTTGGACACAAGTGAAAATGGAGCATTTGGCTCCGATAGAGCTCCATATTCGCCCAAGATTTCCCTTGCCAGTAGATCAATTGGTCGCAGATCTCACGGTAGAACTTCCATCCCTTATCCAAGCCTATCTTAGATTGGGCGCGAAAGTCCTAGGTCCACCTGCATGGCTAGTTAACTCCAATTCTGTAGAACTTCCGATGATGATGAGATCTTCAGAGTTACATAGTAAGTACAAAAAACATTTCTTAGGTCAATGATGCATTACAGAGCCATATTCATGTCCGATCTACACCTTGGCACCCCAGGATGCCAAGCTGAAGCGATTCTTGATTTTCTTAGAGAAAATGAGAGCGACTATATGTATTTGATTGGCGATATTGTGGACGGATGGCAATTGCGTCGTAAGTGGTATTGGCCCCAAGCTCATAACGATGTGATTCAAAAATTACTGCGTATGGCCAGAAAAGGGTGTCATGTTGTTTACATACCCGGCAACCACGATGAATTTGCAAGAAATTTTGTACAGCATCATTTTGGTGGCGTAGAGGTTTTAAAAGAAGCAGTGCACACAACTGCAACAGGTCAGTCGTTGCTACTCATACACGGGGATTTCTTTGACGCAGTTGTGCAGTACGCCAAATGGCTTGCCTATGTGGGCGATTATTTGTATGAGCTGACATTAAAAATCAACCGATATTTCAATCACTTGCGCGCTAAAATGGGACTACCCTATTGGTCACTTTCAGCGTTTTTGAAACATAAAGTTAAACAAGCAGTTGCTTTTACAAACGACTTTGAAATTGCAGTTGCCAGGGAAGCAAAGCGAAGGGGATTCCAAGGCGTCGTTTGTGGACATATTCATCACGCAGAAATTCGTGAGATTGAGGGCATACTCTACTGTAACGATGGAGACTGGGTTGAGAGTCGTACTGCTTTGGTCGAGCACATGGACGGAAGGCTGGAGATCATATACTGGGACCAAGTAGTTGAAACGTCAAAATCACTCACACCAGTGCATACGCAGGTCTAAATATATGGGCTACATTAAAATAATCTAAATGAAAATATTAATTGTCTCCGACGCTTGGGAGCCTCAAGTCAATGGGGTCGTTCGCACCCTTAAGATGACCTCTAGAGAGTTGGCAAAGAAAGGGCATAACGTTCAGTTTATTACCCCTAACCTTTTCAAGTCAATACCTTGCCCAACCTATCCAGAAATATCACTGGCCCTGACAAGTACAAAACAAATTGAAAAAATAATTAATGAAGCAAATCCTGACTGCTTGCATATAGCGACAGAGGGGCCGCTAGGTTGGCTTGCTCGCTCCATCGCAATCAAAAAAGGCTGGCCTTTCACGACCTCTTATCACAGCAGGTTTCCAGAGTATGTAAATATCCGCTTTAAGATTCCCACATCTTGGAGCTACGCTTTATTTAAAAAATTCCATAACGCGGCTAAGGCCAACCTAGCTCCCACTCCTGCAATAGTGAACGATCTAAAAGACAGGGGCTTTAAAGGCGCTAGGGTATGGAGCAGAGGTGTCGATTTCGGAACATTCAGCTCCGTCGGTCCAACTATACCAAGGGGCAAAGGCCCCATTTTTTTACATGTCGGACGACTCGCTGTAGAAAAGCAAATCGATGAATTCCTAAAACTAGATTTACCTGGTGAAAAATGGGTTGCGGGGGATGGACCAGAACGCGATAGACTGCATAAAGCTTATCCAGGAGTACGTTGGTTTGGCATGTTAGACGGCCCATCTCTGGCGACACTATATAGGACTGCAGATGTATTTGTATTTACAAGTGTGACAGATACGTTTGGACTCGTGATGCTTGAGTCCATGGCTTGTGGAACCCCAGTTGCAGCTTATCCCTGCCCAGGCCCTATTGATGTCGTGGTGTCGGGAGAGTCCGGTGTACTCGATCATGATTTAAAAACAGCTTGTCTTAAAGCATTAGAAATCCCCAGGGAAAAAGCTCTAGCCCATGCGCAAACATTTAGCTGGGAAAGGGCATGTGGTCAGTTCCTAGGTGCTTTGCAACAGATTCCAAAATCCTAGTGCTTAAAAGTCCAGGGGGTCTTATCAAAACACCCTTGGATCAAAAGTTTCACTCGTCAGACTACTTGTTTTTTTAACTGAATTTACTGAATTCTGTTCCAAACCTGAGTGCGATAAAAAGGGCCAATGTAGCCTCTGACCTGAAGTTTTTTCCCCCCCTCGATCGGTGTCATTCGAACTGTATATTCTTTGCCGTTCTCGGGGTCAAGTATTTTTCCACCACCGGCCCAGACAAATTCAGTTCCCTCTTGCTTTAGACCTCGGATGATCTCCATTCCCACAATAACTTGCCCCTTGCGATCATCTTTACAGTCGGTGCAAATTTTTTTGTCATTTGGCTCTTCGTTTAAAGTCCTAATAACTTTCCCGCTGAAAACACCTGCTACTTCAATAATCTTAATTTCAGATCTGGCTTCATTTGTGTTGTCATCCACACTTTGCCAAAGACCCACCGGCGTCATCTGGGCAAATGAGTTAGTGAATGCAGTAAAAATTAGCAACATCAAGATTTGTAAAATCTTATTCAATTAAATTTCTCCTAGGCTGAACATCTGTAGTCTGATATTGAGGGTGTGAAGATGCTTAATGACGAACGTAAGTTAGACAGCTCAACATGTATTGGCTAGACATTAGGGTTGGGTTGATCTCAGTTGGCTCTAGTGTGTCTATGAAAGCCAGGTAAGCTGTAAGAGTAGATTTCTGGATAAAAGCCATTTGACTGGTTTTAACGTCATTGACTGCACTACTTAAATTAAACTTAGAATTTTGTTTTTCAATCAATTTGGCCTTTGCATATTGGGAAGCAATTACACATCCTTTGTCAATAGGAACAATATTTTTACCAAGTACTTTGTCCCGTTCTGCATCGGCTTTTAATACTTCAGGCGAAAACATGCTTGTTTGAGCAACACTATTGAGGGCACTAAATACAATTACACAGGTCAACATGAATTTAGAAATGAATGAGTTCATGGCGGGTGATCCTTAAAATGGTTGTCAAAGTTCTTTATGTTATCAATTGCGAAATAGTATCATCTTTCTAAAGGCTTACTGACGGGATTTTCATAAGTCCTTGACCCATCTCAATGTGCTGTCCAACGTACAAACCTTGAACAAAGGAAAATCCTCTGGGAGCGAATAATAAAATGGTCGATCCATGCTGGAACCATCCCATTTCTTGACCCTTATTGAAAGCAAGATCACAGTCCATCTCAGTTGGCCCTTTGTAACGGGTGCTTAGAACAGGTTCAATTCCGTGTAACTTGATGCTGGCGACTAAGACAGCCGCAACTGGAATAATACCAAGGGTAAATTGGTTGTCACAGATTTTGTATTCAAGAAGTGCTCGCTCGTTCTTACAAAAAAGCTTTTCAACCCTTTTAAGAGCAATCGGGTTCACATTCCAAGTATCGCCAGAGAAATACTTAAGCCTTTTCACAGATCCAGTAAATGGAGCATGAAAGCGGTGATACATGGATGATGTAATTCGAATTGTCATGTAAACCCCGTCCCTCCACTGGTGAGCACTTGGCTCAACACCAAGCAAATCTTCAAGCGTGTAAGGAAACCCCTTGGCTTGGAAGAGTTGTCCGTCCTGTATTGAACCAAACTCACCAATAATTCCGTCACACGGGCTTGACAACACCTCAGGGCGATCGTCCACAGTTCTGGCGCCCTCCTTTAACTCCCGGATAAAACATGCATGCAGGCTCTTAAATGACTGCTCCTTGGCCTCTGATAGGTCCAAATCTGCAAAGAGTTTCCAAACTGCGATGGACATTCGACTTATCCACACATTTTCTATCTTACTAAACCATCCCATAAAATGTGTGAGTGTCAATCTAGGGATTCTGTTGGTTAAAAGGAAGTTTAAATCTTCGGATTCAACAATTTTTTTCAATAAATTCTTGATTTTCATCATTTGTTCATTCAAGTGTAATAAAACATGGGTTTTAGAAAAGGAAACGTAAAGATGCCTGATACGATTATTATGGTTAGTCTATATGCACTTGGTACTGTTTTGGCAATCCAACTCATTTTAAAAGCCAAACAGCGTCTTGAATTATCTTTTGCAAAAAATCCGTCACTGGGTGGGCACGTTAGATGGTCAAAACGCTTCACTAGACTTATTCCTGCTTACTACTATAGTGAAGAAAATTGGTTCAACTCTGATGGTGCGCCCTCAGAAATTGCCAGTCAAAGAAAATCTGCCCTCACTCAACTTGGACAGGACTTGGTTGAGCAAAGTCCACTAACTCTTCGACAAACCGAGCTAACCAAGCCGCTCATCTCAGATCTTCAGTTTACAAGCAACTATAGGGTGCCTTTTCAATTCAAAACAGTGTTACAAAAATACCTTAAATTAGGTAGCTTTTGGAAAGAAAGTCAGGGCGTTTGGCTGACCGACATGGACGGAAATCGTTTCATTGACGTTACAGGCTCTTACGGCGTAAATTTATTTGGTCTAGATTTCTATAAATCATGTATCCAAGAAGGAAGCGACCTTGTCAAAGACCTTGGACCGACACTTGGCTCCTATCACCCTTGTGTTTTAGAGAACGTACAGCGCCTTTGTGCACTCTCAAAGAAAGACGAGGTCTCATTTCACATGTCTGGTACAGAAGCGGTCATGCAAGCTGTAAGGCTCGCCAGATACCACACCAAAAAGCAAAAAATTGTCCGCTTTTGCGGTGCGTATCATGGATGGTGGGATGACGTACAACCTGGTCCAGGCAATCCTATGCCACCGGCAAGCCAAACTCTTACTCTTAGAGAGATGCACGAATCTACACTTCGCGTATTGACCAATAGGAAAGATATCGCCTGTGTGCTGGTCAACCCTTTACAGGCCTTGCACCCTAACCAAGCGGCTCCTGGGGACTCAACACTTGTGGACGGAAGCAGGAAGGCTCATTTTGATTACAGCGCTTACAAAGAGTGGCTTACACAATTGAGAGCGGTTTGCACTGCAAAAGGCATTGTTCTCATATTTGACGAGGTATTCCTTGGCTTCAGGCTGGCAAAAGGAGGTGCTCAAGAGTACTTTGGAATTGAAGCTGATATGGTCACTTATGGTAAAACACTTGGAGGGGGGCTACCTGTTGGAGTCATCTGCGGTAAAGCAAATTTGATGCGCCGTTTTAATGATGATCGTCCTGCTGATATCTGCTTTGCTCGGGGAACTTTTAATGCTCACCCTTACGTTATGGGAGCTATGAACGTATTCCTAAAAAGACTGGACACACCAGTGGTCCTAGCCCAGTACGCAGCCTTAGAGGAGACTTGGAATTCAAGAGCTGAAAAGCTAAATCAAGAATTCAAAAATCACAATCTACCAATCAAAGTTGCAAACATGTCAACTGTTTGGACAGTCTTGATACAATCTGAAACCAGGTACAACTGGATGCTTCAATACTACCTTAGACGTGAAGGAGTTGCTTTGAGTTGGGTGGGTACAGGGCGTATGATATTCAGCCTAAATTTTGGTGATGAAGATTTCGCTGAATTCACCAAACGCTTTATAGTTGCGGCTCAGAAGATGACTCAGGACGGATGGTTTTGGAGAGGGGCTACCCAAACGAATAAGAGCATCCGTAGAGGAATACTCAAAGAGATGTTAAAGGTCAGGTTCGCTGGTAGTTAATAAGCAAATTACTCTGTTATGCGCAAGACGAAACTCCTCCACTTAGTGCATAACAGAGTCATCCATTTACCTGTCAACACAGGTCACGACTTGTATTCCATTTTTCGATTTTAAGTAAGCGGCCAAATAAGCAAATTTATTGCACCTGGCACAAGCAAACAAACCCATAAGCACTTCGTAATTGGATTAATCGCCCAAAACTCTCGAAACCCCAAGCGCTCCCGATTTCCGATATAAAGTGCGCTAATAGTTAAGACTCATAAGTTAATCACCAACTAGGGTGTGTAGAGCCGCAAAAACTAAATTAAGAACTCTGCATAATAAAAGCAACTCTTTGTAATTTCCAACACATGTAACAAGTATATTACCTCGATCTCAAGCGTGGTAAGAAGAAGCAATGGAATATGACATCGGATAGATTCAGACTATTTAAATAGTTGCCCAAAAAAAAGGCCTCTCTTAACAGAGAGACCTTTTGATAGAAATGAATTGTGGTTTACGCTGAATGAGCGTGTTCACCGTGTTGCTCTACGTGCTCCATTGGATCAATCAATTGACCTTTTAGCAAATAAATCGGTGATTTGTAATAAAGCATTAAATCATGAAAAGGGTCTGTCAAAATCTTAAAAACCCAAGACAGTGCAACTTGGATGTTGTCTTGTATAGTGAGCTGAACAGCTCTGAATAACAAACCACCTACGCCTAATGCAAACCAGCTTATTCCAACAAGTCTGATGAAGCTTGTATCAGTCTCAGGTGCGAACCATGTCAGATAACCAGGGAAGAAATAAGCAATGACTGGAATTGCAGCCCATATTGCCATCAAAACTACTTTGCGGCGCAGGTTGTAGCCCACTTTGATGAATTCTTTATGGTCATTTGTAGCCTGATTAACCACGTCATAATCCTTTGGTTCAAAAAAGAAGTGCCCTGCTTGACGTGTAGTCATGGAAATCGTCCAAGCAATCAATGCAGAAACGACTGGATCGATAAATAGATAAACATATGAAACCAGGAATGACAATGCACTAATGAAGTGAAGTGATTGGTTGATTCTGCTGTGATGATAATAACGATGATCATCCCAACGCTGTGTTTTCAATGTCTGAAAAAAACTTTCTTCCATGACGGTCCCTTTTAAAAAAGAGTTATAAAAAAATCATGAAGTAATTTTAACTTGCATGATCAAGAATCAATGTAGCTAATATCCTCTATTTTGATGAAGATTTGATGACAATTTGAATTTTTGATTATTTTTCTAACTTTTAAGGTGTTTTCGCAAGGTAAGCGAGTGATCCACAAGATAGATTGTCATCAAATTGTTATTTAATTTGATTAATATTCTAAATCATGTCAGATCATTCCCCTTTGCAAGTTGAGCACTTCGGTCCCGCACGTGGGACTCTTCGAATCGCTTTGGTTTCTGAAACCTATCCTCCCGAGATAAACGGAATTGCTTACGCGGTGTCCAGAATGGTACAAGGCCTTCAGGCAAGAGGCCATGAAATATCTTTGATCCGCCCCAGGAATAAGCGAACTGATATCCCAATGGTTTCTGAACGCTTCGCTGAAACATTGGTCAGAGGTGCCCCGCTAACAATCAATAACAATCTTAAGCTTGGATTTCCAGCGAAAGACGAGCTTTCTCAGCTTTGGGCAATTAGACGTCCCGATCTCATTCATATTGCAACCGAGGGTCCACTGGGGTGGTCGGCACTGAAAGCGGCGAGAAAACTTAAAATCCCTTCTATTTCAGATTTTAGAACAAAATTCTATACCCAACATCATCAACCTGGTGTCCAGTGGCTTCGAGGTGCTGTGATGGCTTATTTACGTAAATTTCATAACTCCTCTCAGTGCACCATGGTGCCGACAATAGAGCTCAAAAGGGAGCTCTCCAACATGGGGTTTCAAAACCTAGAAGTAGTCCCTCGAGGGGTTGATACAGATTTATTCAATCCCGATAAACGCTCGTTAGCGCTCAGATCAAGCTGGGGGGCTGAGGATGAGACCTTGGTATTGATGTACATAATGCAGGGCAACAAAGATAAGCATCTGAAATGGATCTTAAGAGCACTGAAAATAGCCAAAGCAAACGTTGGAAACATCAAACTGGTTATCATCACAAACAGAAAATCAAAACCTCTTAAGAAAACCAAGACTGAACATATTATTGCTGCCCATGAGCTTCAAGAGCATGAGCTTCCTACCTACCTTGCAAGCGCAGATTTCTTACTCTCTCCCGGTGCAGGAGATGGACTTAGCAACAAAGTGATCGAAGCAATGGCCAGTGGCCTACCAATTTTGACTCAAACCAGTGTCGCCACCTCACATTTGTTAATCAATAATGTCAACAGCTTAGTCGTACCTCAAGATGATGAATCGTCCTTTTTGACCCAATTCTCACTTGTAGTCGGTCAAAGAAAAATGCTTAAAGACGTTGGACTAAAAGCCCGCCAAACTGCAATGAGTTATGAATGGAATTATGTTATCGAGCGTATTGAAAATATATTTCAAGCTATCTCTAGTCAATTGATCCATTGAAACTCCACTGCGAGTTACAAAGAACATTCATTTCTATTGAGTTTGGCATAGAGAGTTAATGTGGGTTTCATACCGATTGTCATACCCCAAGCTTCAATTTAATTGCTTCGCACTTCATAGCTTGATTGGCAAAGGCGCTTATCTTAATATCTTCAATGGTTTTAACATTTTCCATATCTTCTTGAATTTTTAAAAGATGATCAGAGCTCTTCGTCTTCAGCTCAGCTAAATCACTTTCCAAATCGGCTATTTTTTGTTGACTTAAAGAGATTACTTGTCTTTCACTATTTAATTCTTTTCGAGCAAGAAGTAAGACATAAAATAAAAAGCAGGACAGTAAGCATATACAAGGAAATAAGGATTTTTTTAAGATATTTTTAAAATTAAGCATAGTTATATTCAGTTGATTAAGTAAATTTCAGAGAACAAAATGTCCCAATGAATTCAGATTAAGGGGGACCAGTCAAAGCGCCAGCCGTATTTGGATAAGTCAAGCCATTCGTAGCAGTTTGAGATGAGCCTGTCAGTGCGTTTTGCTCATGTGATAAATACTTCGGCCCTACAGACACGGGTAGATTACTCTGAGCTTGTTGAGTAACCAAGTTTGCAAATTCTGTGAAATTAATTTTTGAGAAATCTAAATTAGTTAACTGCGCTAAAGAGAGTCCTTTGCAGCTTGCAAATTCCAATCCCAGTTGCAATTTTCCTTGTTGATTAATAATCTTTGAAAGCACCCCATTAAAGGAGCAGTAATTATCTTGATACACAAGGCAACCGCCACTCAGGGGGAACGACTCATTGCACTGCTGACTTACATAAACTGACAAATCCTCTCCCCTGTGCATGGCAAGCAAAGTCTCCGGTGGTGTGCAAGCCTGCATTGACTCAACCACAGTTAATGCCATCGTTCCTGCAAAAACGTATGGATTGAAACTAACATAATAGGAATCAGTTGAAGAGGATAATGAGCCCAGTTGTGTATTTGCTCCAAAGAGCCCGGTGGATGCGCTTGGGGCACTTCCAGCCCCAAAAGTAAAACCATAAGCACCAAAACTCAATCCAGCTGATGAAAACTGGGTTGAACTAGCCAAACCATTGGCATCTGTAATTACACTACTGCTTTGCGTAATAGCATTAGACATACCCTGTGTATAGACTCCGCTTGAGTACATTGCATCAAAAACATATGGAGAGGCGGAATCAACAGCGCTTTGTCCAGCATATTTAACAACACTCGCCAAAGGGCCAAGCAATAGACCCAACATCGCAGCATTTGACTTTGCACCTGGTTGCGCACTACAACAGTTCTTAAGTCCAGCCCAGCCTTTAGTACAACTTTCTTGTACTCCAGCAAAAAGTTGTGCGTTTGAGCAGTCCTTTGAATTCGCAGTGGAACAATCAGCATAAGTTTGTATCTCGTTTGCAATTTCCATGGCCGTCGCTGATTGAACCAATGCATTGAGGTTGGACTGTTGGTTTTTGACTGAGAGTAAACTTGAAGCATTAGATTCACTTATCATAGATAGGGTACTGCTTTGGATAACTCCTGAGTTACAGCTAAAGTTATTTTGTAGAGCAGCAGGCTTAATTAGGCAAGAATAGGTTTGTTGATATTCAGTACAACCAGTACTTTGCGGAGTAGCTTCACTAATACTGATACAAGTACTCTGTGCAAGTGAACATAAAGGGTTGGATTGCTCTACTGAACAGCCATTTTGAATGCCATTAGTATTTTGACTGCCATTTTGAATGCTCTTTTGACTAATATTTGTATTGCATGCATACTCGTAGGAATATTGCCAACAAGATTGACTCAGCTCTAGAGCTCCATTGGTTAAGACCGCTCCCTTTAGGCAAACCATAAGCCCAGAGGAGTCCAGTTTGCAAGGTGTTGCATCTATACAGGCCTGCGAACTTGGGACAGCTGAGCATGATCCAAAATCACTCGTCGTACCAGAAAAGTTAGAAGAA
>DAITOS010000006.1:29027-56124 GCA_036834025.1 Limnohabitans sp. | reverse complement strand
ACCAGAAAAGTTAGAAGAAATTGTTAAATCGCTGGGACTTGAAGTTATTGAAGAAAGTAAATCAAGACCATCCAGAGTCTGATTAGCCCTGGCCAGATCTGACAAAAAAATTGAAGCTATCAAGATTAAACAGTATGTATTAAAGCTTACAAAAATGAAATCGATTTTTCTCTTTTTAATTTGTAGCAAAAACTTATTAACCCATTTTTGAATTCTCATTAAGGTGTTGATAGTAATTCTCCAGCACTTTGCTCATACAGCGCACACCCGTCAGTCCAATTCGTTTTAACAATTTGCTGAATACAAGATGAGTTGCTAAGCACCGATCCAACAGAGCAAGACAGATTTATCTGTGCAGGAATAGTGGTGGTGGTTGAACAAGTTGCTGAATTTAGCTCTGTGCCTGGATTTAAAGTCGCGCCACCTAAACAGCTTAAATTGATGATGGCAGAGACCGTCACGGTTTGAGTACAAAGGTTAGCGGTAAGTAAAAATCCTGCTGCACAGTAATAATTCATATCCGCTTTTGTAGTCGTATTTGATTGACTAATGCAGCTCAAGTTGCTAAGGTAGGCTGGTAGAGCGCACGAATAATTAACTGCTGCAGGAATAGATAGTACCTTCTTACAAATAGTGCCTGTGAGGCTATATCCGATCGAACAAGAGTAATTTAAAACTGCGGGTTGGGTGATCGTAGTTACACTTGAGCATGAATAGCTACCATTCGTATTAGCCAACTGGCTTTGTGCTGGGCATGTATAAGTTGTTTGAGCCTGTGAATAGGTTGAAACGTTGCAATTTTGACCTTGCAAAGTTCCATTAGAGCATGTGTAACTGCCAACTGTTGCTACACTTATTATGTCTTGCTGACACACCCCATTCATCAATTGAGTTCCTACCGGACAGCTCTCAACCAACACAGGTCCGAGAACACAAACCGATTGCCCTGAAGATGCATCTGTGTTGACATTTGATAATGTGTACAAATAAGCAATCAATGAGCAATCCAAGCGGGTCGCAACCCTTAAACACTGATAAGGCATACTGGGAGGTAGGTATGAGCTTAAAGTACCAAATCCTTTGCAAGAAAGTTGTGCAGTCTTAGACAGAGTAACGGTCCCTGAACAAGTTTGTCCGCTCAAATAGGATCCACTTGGACATACATAAACGGGTATGGCATTTGTGGTTGTAATCTGCACACATTGAGAGCCCAGTATTACTGAATTATTCGGGCAACTCAATCCTTGTATTGGGGAGCTTGATGTGATTTCGGAGTGAATACAATTTGTTCCGTCTAGGGTTTGATTTGAAGCACAATTTAAAGCCATCAACTGTGCAGCCTGAGTGATCGTTTGAACACAAGCCCCAGACTGCATTATTGCTCCACTTGGACAGTCTTCAAAGGACTGAGTTGGCTTGGATATCACTTGAGTTGTAAGTTCACAGTTTTGAAGCGAGCTTGACCAAACTCCCCCTGCTGGACATGAGGGATTTGTACTCGCGGATAAATTGATGGTCTGAGTGCATTGCCCCCCGTTGATTAAAAACCCTGCAGGACAGGACTTATCGTTTTGTGGGGGCTGTAAGTTGGAGGTTTGGCAATTACTCCCCACTAACTGACCAGAGCTACAGGATGCGGACTCAATGGGAGGAGATATCGTTTGTATAACTTGTACACCTAGTGTTTGTGAACATTTGTAAGCAGAAACAGGGTTTGAAATCCAGCATGTGCTTGTGGAATATTCGGCGGTGCGAGTCGTGGAATTACTCTGGTAATTATCACCAAGCGCCGAGCATGGCACGTCAAGTTGGTTGATACTTGTGGCAGACAAAATACCGCTTCGAAATTGATTCATTAATGGATTTTGAGGACTTGGTGAGGAGACATCGGCGAAGCTAAAAGCCTTTGCACCCTCCCCCATAGAGCCTAAACATGAACTGGAGTTGACCCCACCAACTGCAGGATTAAAATTACGGGTATTGTTACCTGTGGCATTAATTACTTGATTTTGTAAGCTATTGGTTTGAACACACCAGCCAGCCATAAAGTTAATTGCTGCGCAGTATTGATCTTGAGCCGGGTCTCCTACAGGCTTGTAATTCAGACATTCCTTTTGAGCTTGAATTCCCAAGTCACTCAGCCCCCCCTGATAACCAACACCTGTAAAACCAGAGCCGTTATTTGGACGGGAAAAGGCGCCCAAACCTTCAGGCAAGTTAGTCGAGCTATTGACCCCTGACCAAGATGTTGAATTTGCGGTGTTTGAATTAATCAATTCACCTGGTCTAGTCGGCAAAAGTGAGGATCCAAACTCTAGTCCACTTGTTTGAGCTGATAAAGGAGTTGGAGTTGGCGTTAGATTTGAGTTTGAGTTTGCAGCTGAGTTCAAAGATAGAAATTCACCCTTTAAAAATGAGCCGGCGTTAATTTGAGCAATACAAGGGTTTATTCCTAAAGCAAAAAAAAGTGTTGCACGCAATATCAGGGGTGTTAAAGCTTCAACCCTTAAACTGAACGAAGTACTCTGTCTAGTCTTTACAAAAATTATCGGTAGTAATTTAATCATTCAGAGATCTATTCATTAGAAATTATTTTTTAAATTTTCAAGCTACATACCTTACTACATCCAAGCTATAAAGAAGATCATGTATGCCGTTTACTCAATAAGATTTAGTTTTATTCAAGTAAACATTGATCAATGACTAAAAAGGTTAATTCATAAATGTAGCGATCAACAATTGCTCAACGAAGCCATTCAAGAAAATTTAAATAGACTATATTATTGAAATGTAAGAACCCAATTTAGTAAATCCTGATATAGATTAACTTATACCTGTGTGTTCAACTTTTCACAAATGCAACCCTCAACACAACTATTGCCCCAATACCTGAATCTTTTCTCCCTAACTGGGGATGAGAAGCGAGCTCTCATGTATATATCTCAAAATCCGGATCACATCCATGTTGAATCTACCATTTTGCGCTCACTAGCATTTGCAGTTGCAACTAAATGCTCTGATGTTCACTTTAACGGTAAAGTTGTTAATGGCAAGTTTTGTGTATGCGTAAACATAAGAACTAAATCTGGGTTTGTGCGTCATTACTTCAATCCAGAACTTGGCGATCCCATGCATTTTGAAACAAAGCTACTTCAACTCTCCAATAACACCATTGGGGGAACACAGGCTGAAATCATCTCCAGCAGATTTAGTTTGGATTTTCCTCATTGGTGGGCAATTGAAGAATCACTGAAAGTCAAAGATAAAGAACCCTATAAAATAGACATAAGGGTTCAATTTCAAAAGACATTTGGAGGATTCAGTATCGTTTGCAGGATATTAGATCAACAAAGAACACCTAGCCTTGGTGAGATGAGTTTATCTAAAATTTTAGAAAGTGAAATAAAAAAAGTTTTGAATGAGCCGTCTGGGCTTATTTTGGTATCGGGACCTACAGGCTCAGGCAAGACAACTCTTCTTAATGCCATGATCGGTGAACTCAATGATGGATCCCGCTCCATATTCACCATTGAAAATCCAGTGGAATTTAGGATCAGTGGGGATGGCCCTATAACCCAAGTGCAAACGCATGGACAAGTCACTTTCGCTGCTGGCCTGAGAAGTGCACTAAGATCTGATCCAGACGTCATTTTAATTGGAGAGATAAGGGACTCGGAAACTATGGAAGTTGCCCTACAAGCTGCCCAAACTGGGCACCTAGTTCTTGCAACCATACATGCAAGTAGTGCAGCGCAAACAATCAGTCGCATGTTAGAGCTCACACTAGATAAGGACAGGGATGCCTTTAGAGTGGCGGATACGTTGAAGATGGTCATTGCTCAAAGATTGATAAATCAATACGAACGAACACCTTGCAAAAGAACACTGAATAAACTGGAAGTTGATTGGATGAAATTAAATGGACTGCATCTGCCAAAGATATTTCATGAAACGAGCTCAAGTATAAAAATAGGTGTTAAAGCATTAATTGAGGCAATAAGTATTGATCACTCTATCAAGAAAATTATTTGTTCCCCCATTTTCAATACTGAGGGTGTTTACACTGCTGCTAAAAATCAAATTCAATATGAAACCCTTGCAATGTGCGGAATCCGAAGTGTTGAAAGTGGAGACACCAAGTTAGCTGAATGTATGATTAAATTAGAGTCCCACCACCAGGCAGCACTTGAGCCTAGCCTTAGAACTGAATTTGTGGCTTCATATGAACTTAGTTATTTGCAAATTCAAAATGTTATTGATCAAAATATGCACTTAAGTATGAACCATGAATTGATGCGAAGTGCAATTGAAATTCAAAAGAAAGAACTCACCTCAATTTCTGATGCGTCTGTGTCTAAATTACGCATGCTTTTAAAAGAACAGGTCGATATATCTAGGGTCGTAAATACTGAGCAGGGCGGTTAAGTAAAAAAATGATGAAAATGCGACCTGTAGAGACCACAAAATTTTTAAACGATAGGCGATCATTAATTAAATATGCATCAATTTGCGCAGCAACTTTGATTGCATCAATGGAGGCAGTATCCTCGACAACAACCCAATTACAAAGGAATGAAAGCTCTGAGCAACTGACCACTCAAAATCAGCAAATAAGGCCCTATTTACAAGTACCAACTGTAGCCAAAGAAGAAAGCACGGTAAGAGTCTTTTTTAGCCCTAATTGCCCTTATTCTTACAACTACTTCAATTTCTTTTTGAATTTATCTCAGTCACTGCCTAAAGAGCTTAAATTTGAGCTATCCCCCTTACCCAATAAAAGAGACGGTATTGAGTATGCTTTAGCGTTTTTAGCAATCCGAAGGTTCATGCCCGAGCACACAAGTGAGTTTACTAAGTCTAGCTTCAGGGGATTTCAAGATTTAGGATTGAATAGCAAAAATTGGTCAGCTATAGAGCGCATTACCAAAGCAAGCAATATCGAAGTGAACCTTCCGGGCCTTGTACTTTCAAGAAAATCGATATTAATAAATGACCTATCAGCTCTTATCCAACTCACCAAGGAGCTACGCGTGACCAATACTCCCTGCGTAGCAGTAGTTGGAACCTACACGGTAACACCTGAATATGTTACGGGGGCAGATCCGGCCCTCTTTAACCAATTGGTTAATGGTGTGATATCAATGGCATTGGGAGCTTAAGGGGGGTATTAAAGCACTTTAAAGTACATGATAGTGCATTGAAATTTAGAGGGTCATATGGGTTATTGTTTTTTTACAAAAGTAACCCAATTAGCGCCCTTTCCTCCTGGTACTCTTTCAATAAGTTTTAATTCTCCACTATCTTGGTTGATGGAGTAAAGTGATACGTTCTCAGATTTCTGCCCAGTCGCAACCAAAAATGCTCCATCAGGATCGATACCAAACCCTCTAGGCATTTGCTCTGTTGGTGTTGTGAATAAATACTTAAGTCTGCCAGTAGTTGAATCAACTTCAAAGCCACTTAAAGAGTTGTTGGCTCTATCAGACGTATACAAATATTTACCGTTAGGAGTTAATTTAATCTCTGCGCTATAAATCATATTTGAATCATCAAAAGCAACAGCATCAGGTGAACCTGTAGGGGGTCTTGGTTTTCCTGGAACTAGTTTTGTGTCAATTGGAAGGCTTGAGATAGACTGTAAAGGAGTTAGAGTTCCAGAGTTTGAGTCGATGGAGTACACCAATACCTTACCCATCATCTCAGTAATCGCATATGCAAACTTATTATCTGGGGATACGACGATGTGCCTTGGACCGAACTCTTTTTCAACACTCACAACAACCGGTGACTCATCTATAGGCTTTGCAAGGGTTGGATTGAAGAGATGGACTTTGATTTCATCCGACCCCAGATGGGGAATATATACGACTTGATTGTTTTGATCAGTAACAATTGAGTGAGGATTTTTACCCCCGCTGGCAAACGATTGCACAGGTATTGGATCCACAGATGAATCTTGATTCACTTTGTGGACGTAATTTTTATTTCCCCCAAAGGAAGTTGACAAAAGCCACTTCCCGCTCATATCCAAAGAGATGTAGACCATACTGTCTGGCAATGGTGTCGTTGCGAGCCGGTTTAATTTACCATCCGTTGGATTGATCCTAAAGGAGTGTAAAGCATAGGGAGCGGACCTAACAGCCGCGAACAGTGTCATTGCATCCTGTGAGGCAACCATCGGCATGACTAGATTTCCAACTTCGATACGACCAAGTGGTTCTAAATGTGGGGTTGTACTCTTAGAGCCCTGGGGCTGGCTGGAAACTAGTTCATATGCGCAGATATCCCCATCATCCGCATTTGAAATATAAACATAGGTATTTGCGCTTTTGGAGGTCTTATCTGTCATGGCCGATTAAAGTTTATTTAAGCCAGACTAGATGCATTTGGCATCTCAAAATTAACTTGTGTCAATAACTCTTGTAACTGTTTTGATTGATCAGTTGATAACTCAACCAAGGGAGGCCTTACATTGCCCCAGTCAGGTCTGCCAGTTTTCCAAGCAATTGCTGCTTTCATAGCTGGAATCATCGGAAATTTGGCAAAGACAGAGCGAGTTGCATCAAGTTTTGCTTGGTCAGCATCTGCCTTGTTAGGATTTTCCTGCCAAGTTTTGTAAAGCTGAACCATGGGGCTTGGGTTCACGTTACCAGTGGCGGTAATACAGCCAACGCCACCGCCTCGCAAGTTAGCCAATAAAAAGGTTTCACTTCCAGCAAAAACATCAAAACCATGAGGTTGAAATTCTTTCAGCATTGCCTCTGTATTGCTCCAGTCCCCTGAACTGTCTTTAATACCGGCAATAGCTTTTGGGTAGGCCTTCATTAACCTTGCAATCAGGCTTAGCGGAATGGGCACACCAGATACGGGTGGTATGTGATACAAGTAAATGCGGAGTCTCTCGTCTGCAACAGCATCTATAACGCTTGCATAGGCCCGGAAAAGTCCCTCCTCGCTAACTCCTTTGTAATAAAAAGGGGGCAACATCAACACACCACCGCAACCCACCTCCACAGCGTGTCGTGTAAGCTCAATGGCATCTGCCAACGCGCAAGCTCCAGTACCAGGCATCATACGATGTGCAGGAATCTTAGAATCGATCAAAGTATCTAAAAGTTTATGCTTCTCTACAAGTGAGAGGGAAGTAGCCTCAGAATTAGTTCCGAATATTGCTAAACCAACATCTTGATCAATAAGCCACCGACAGTGCCTTGAAAAACGATCAAAGTCTGGACTACTGTCGTTGTTAAAAGGGGTTAGTACTGGAGAGTAAATGCCTTTTGGGTGTTGTTGAGTTGTATTCATAAGGTGATTAATATTAATGATTGATGTTTTGTGAAAATTATTTTCTATACTTTTGAGTTTTAGTAATTAGTCTATTTTTCAAAATTAGCTAACTACTCCGATGTTCCAAGGAACAAACTCATGGTTCCCTAAATCGAGTAATTCACTCTTGGTTCTCTCACCAGAGGCAACTCGGAGCATTAAATCAAAAATTCTTTGTCCAATTTCTTGTAAGGTTGCAGTGCCGTCAAGAATCTCACCGCAGTTAAGATCCATATCCTCTGTTAAGTTCAAATACATTTTAGTGTTAGTAGCCAATTTAACTGAGGGTACTGGTTTAGCGCCAAACATGGATCCTCTTCCAGTTGTGAACATGATCATGTTAGCCCCCCCAGCGATTTGTCCAGTAGCAGAACACGGATCAAATCCAGGCGTATCCATAAACACAAATCCATGATCTCTTATAGGCTCTGCATATCTATAGACCTGCATCAACCCAGTTGTTCCACCCTTCATAGAAGATCCAAGAGATTTCTCAAAAATATTAGCCAATCCGCCAACTTGATTTCCTGGACTAACGGCGCCGTTAATTTGTACATCACGGCCGGGGGAGTAGACATCCTTCCACCAACGAATCCGCTCGATTAGTTTTTCACCCACTTCCTTGCTCACAGCCCTGCGGGTCAGCGTATGCTCTACACCGTAAATCTCTGGAGTTTCAGACAATACTGCAGTTCCACCATGTCTTACTAAAATGTCCATCGCCGCCCCAAGTGCAGGGTTGGCTGTGATTGAGGAGAACCCATCGGAACCACCGCATTGGAGTCCAATTTTAAGATGACTCGCAGAGACTGACTCTCTTTGAACGTTGTTGGCATCAACAAGCATCCCTTGGACGGCATTAACGGCAGACTCAATCGTTTTGCGAGTTCCCCCGTTTTCTTGCATTACAAATGTCTTTAATTTTGGATTAGATTCAAGTCCCTCCTGAGTCATCAATCCAGCTAATTGATTACGTTCACAGCCTAATCCAATGATAAGTACACCAGCGAAATTTGGATTTCTCGCGTACCCCCCTAGAGTGCGACGTAACAACTCCATTGGCTCACCGGTCATCTCCATTCCGCAGCCCAAGCCGTGACTCAAACCAACCACGCCGTCGATATTTGGAAAATCCTTAAGTCTTTCAGTTGTAAATGCTTCAGCCACTTTATGGACAACAGTCGCAGAACAGTTAACTGTTGAAAGTATGCCGATAAAGTTTCTGGTTCCAACCTGGCCGTCCGATCGAACATACCCCATAAACCGAGCCTGCTGATCAAGGGGGAGGACAGGAGTTGCGACATAATTTTTAGCATATGCGTAGTCACGGTCATACTCTTGAAAACTTACATTGTGAGAGTGAACATAGGTACCTGCTGCAATATCAACAGCAGCAAATCCAATACAGGTATCGTATTTTAAAATTGCCGAGCCTTTAGGAATATCAACTGCGGCAATCTTATGGCCTGCTGGCACTTGGCTTTTGGAGGTAAATCCTTCGGATTCTATTTTCGAACCAATACCAACATCAATCCGGGCTATCACAACGTTGTCTGAAGGATGTAAGCGTATTACAGAGCCGGTGGTACTTTTTGTTTGATTTTCAATCATGACTTATTTAAATATAAACGGTGCTAATCAATAGAGAGGTCGATTCAAGAGAGAAATGAAGTTTATTGTTGAGATTCACTTTTGAAATGATGAGTAGGCCACTTGATTTAGTGATCAACAAAACCAACAAGTCATTCCTATGTTGTCAGGTAATCCAGTTGCTTGTCATATTAAAAGTGGTAGTCTATCAATACCGTGCTTAAAACTATCTAGGTGTTTTGCCGTGAATTTTTTCAGCTCGGAGAAAATCGAAATCCACCCCTTTATCCGCCTGTGTGACGGTTTGTAAGAATAATTTGCGATAACCCCTAGCAGCCACGGGCTCTATGACAGGATTGTCAATTCCGCGCTTTGCAAGTTCTTCTGCACTGACCAGTAGACTGATCTCTCGATTTTTCACACTAAGTCGGATATTGTCGCCACTGCGAACATGAGCCAGGGGTCCACCTATTGCGGATTCAGGGGTGATGTGCAGGACAATTGTTCCAAAGGCTGTTCCGCTCATTCTTCCATCAGAAATACGAACCATGTCTTTTACGCCTGCGCGAGCTAATTTTTGTGGAATAGGAAGGTATCCCGCCTCGGGCATTCCGGGAGCACCCTTGGGTCCGATGTTCTTTAATACCAAAATATCTGAGGGTGTTACGTCTAAATCATCGCTATCGATTCGAGTAGCCATGTCCTCCATATTCTCAAAAACTACAGCACGTCCTACATGTTCCATAAGTTCAGGATTTGCAGCAGATTGTTTAATTACTGCGCCTCCAGGCGCTAGATTCCCGCTCAATACAGCGATTCCCCCTTGAGGATAAATGGGATTTGAAATACTTCTGACTACATCTTGCTTAAAGCCTGGCCCATCAAGCTCAAGTTGCTCACCCAATGTACGGCCCATGACTGTTAATGTATTGAGGTTTAGCAAAGGCTTTAATTCTCTTAACAAAGTCGCCATTCCACCTGCATGGTGAAAGTCCTCCATGTAGTGAGCGCCAGAGGGCTTCAAATCAAGTAAAACAGGTGTTTCTCGACCCATTCGGTCCAGAGCTTGCATATCAATCTCAAGACCAACGCGTCCTGCGATGGCAGCCAAATGCACAATACCGTTAGTTGACCCACCAATAGCTAGCAAGACCCTCATCGCGTTTTCAAGGGATTCAGATGTGATAATTTTGTCGATGGTTAAATGTTCCTGGGCAATTTTCACTGCCTGCGCGCCAGATTGCTCTGCGACTCGTATCCTGTCGGCAGTTACTGCAGGCGGTGACGCTCCACCCGGGACAGTCATACCTAGAGCCTCGGCTATACAGGCCATCGTGCTTGCGGTGCCCATCACAGAGCAGGTTCCAACACTTGCAACCAATTGATTGTTTACGTCTGAGATTTCCTGCTCATCAATCTCACCGGCTCTAAACTTAGCCCAATAACGTCTGCAATCTGTGCAAGCACCGACTCTCTCACCGCGGTGAGAACCTGTCAGCATGGATCCAGTTATCAACTGAATTGTTGGTATTCCCGCAGAGGCAGCCCCCATTAATTGGGCAGGTACCGTTTTGTCACATCCACCAATCAGCACAATAGAGTCCATAGGCTGAGCACGAATCATCTCCTCCGTGTCCATGGACATCAGGTTACGTAAGAACATACTCGTTGGCTGAGCAAAGCTCTCTCCTATAGAGATAGTTGGAAACTCCATTGGTAAGCCGCCGGCGAGCATCACGCCTCGTTTAACCGCCTCAATTAATTGCGGCATATTCCCGTGGCATGGGTTGTAAGCACTACCCGTATTTATGATCCCCACGACAGGACGCTCTAATGCGTTATCGGACAACCCAGATCCTTTAACGAAAGCTTTACGTAAAAAAAGTGAAAACCCAGTATCTCCGTAATTGGTCAAACCTTTACGGATACCCGTGGCCTTTTTAGTTGTCTCTAAATTTTTTTTATCAGTCATAGTAGTTATTGTGTTTGAATGTTGAATGTTTTGATTATCTTTGTCCACTTAGGAACTTCATCTCTTATAAAACCGGCGAAATCTGGCTCTAAAGCACCTACGGGGGTTACTCCTTGATCTGAAAGTGTTTTGATTAAATCTGGAGACTTCAACGCGGTATAGGTTTGGTCTTTAATTTTTTTAACAATCTCTGGGGGTGTCCCAGTTGGGACAAATATACCGTACCAAGTTTGAACCATATAACCTGGCAAATTACCGGCTTCAGCAACGGTTGGAAGATCGCGAAAATTTGGATGCCTAGAAGCTGTGCTGATAGCTATTGGACGTAGTTGACCTGTTTTAAGAAAAGGCGTAACCGTTGGCAGTTGAACAAACATGGCTGGCACTTGCCCACCAAGCACATCATCTAGAGCTTGTGACTCTCCCTTGTAAGGTATGTGAATCCACTTGAATTTACCCATATTTGCGAGTAACTCCCCAGCGATGTGTTGAGGTCCACCGGGGCCAGCAGAAGCAAAAGCAATTTCTTTCCCAATCTTTTGCGAAGCTTTTGCATATGTGATAAGTTCTTGTAGATTATTTGCAGGAACTGCAGGATTTACCACCAAAACCATGGGCATCGTTACCAGCAAGGAGACGGGAATAAAGTCTCTCAGGGTGTCAAATCCCAACTTAGGATAGATGACGGGGGCGACAACCATAGTTGATTGCGAAATTAACAACATGGAGTACCCGTCTGCGGGGTAATGCGCGACAGCCGCTGCGGCTATGGTTCCAGTAGCTCCAGACTTATTTTCAACGATATAGGGTTGTCCGCTTTGCTCAGTTAGTTTGGCACCAAGTTCCCTGGCAATAATATCTGCTGAGCCTCCTGCAGAAAATCCAACCGTAATTCTCACAGGCTTCTCAGGATAGGCAGCCAAGGCAGGAGGGTAGATTGAATAAATAAGAAAAGCAGCAACACCAATAAGGCGAGTAAATAATGACATTTTGAAACCCAAAATAAATACGAGTGAGCTTGACAGTTTTGAAATTAAAAACAAAAAAATTCTTTAAAAATTCTCATGGTATGACATATTCTGCCAGATAAACCTAGGCAGGCGTATTACCTCTTTTTAATTCCAAAAGTACTAAATCACAACCTTAGGCGTTGGGTGTTAAGTTTTAGTATGAAGGGCATCTAAGCCCCCACTCCTGGACAGTCTCGACTCAACAGCCCTGTAAAGTTCAATCTCATCTGGGACAATCCAAGTGACCTGCTTCTTTGCGCGGGTTAACCCCGTATAAATTAACTCACGGGTCATAACTGCATTTCGCTCGTCGGGAAGGACCAAGCAGATATGATTAAACTCTGAACCTTGAGATTTATGTATAGTCATCGCAAAAACTGTCTCTACACAGTCTAGACGGTGAACAGGAATCCAACGAATTGAATTGCCCTTATCTTCACCTGCACTGGAGGGAAAAGCAACGCGTAAAGTACCGTTTAATTCCAAACATACTCCAACATCACCATTCCTAAGATCAAGGTTATAGTCATTCCTAGTAACCATTACCGGCCTACCCGAATACCACCCAAGGTCCTTAAAGCCAAGGTGTTGGGCAATCATTTGATTTAGATAATTAACTCCCCAAGGCCCTTCTCTAAGGGCACATAAAACCTGAAATTCATCAAAAGCATCCAAAATACGTTTAGCCATAAGATGCGTCTCAGGTTCATCTATGGTTGCATCAAACCTGGTGCTTCTAATCAACCCTAGATAGTTACTCCATGAGTTACGTAAAAAAATTTTAGTTGAGGGTTCATTAAAATTTTTAATATTTAATCTTTGTATTGGCTCTAAAAGATGTTCAATAAGAGGATCACTCTTTTGGTCAGTTGTCCAAAGTTTTAGTCCACTCCAGCGATCTCTAAGATTATCAAAGTCTGTTTGTCGCCCCCCATTTATCATCTGAGCCCATTGATTGATAAGTCCACCGCCCTCTACTCTATAACTCTTTCTAAGCATGACGGTTTGCTGCTCAAGGGCAGAGCCGTCTCCTGCCCACTGTCTTAAATCATATTGGGTTAGTGCGCAGAGCCAACGAAGGGTATCTGGTAAATAGTTGCCACTTGATGCATTTGAGCACAATTGTCCCATGACAGCTCCAGCCTCCACAGAGGCGAGCTGATCTTTGTCTCCGAGCAAAACGATCCTACAATCTGGTTTGGCGCTTTGTAATAGCCTATCCATCAACTCCAAACTAATCATTGATGCTTCATCCACCACAATGACGTCATGAATGAGGTAGTTTATTTCTGTACTCCACTGGTCTGACCTTAAATTTAACAACTTGTGTAAAGTTACAGGAGCAGTGGCAACTTCAAACTTAAATTGAGTCGGCAATAAATCTATTGCACTCATAATCGAAGAACCTAATCTTGCTGCAGCTTTCCCGGTTGGGGCTGCAAGAGCTATGTTCAGGGTGTAATTTGGATCTTGTTTTCGTGCATTGGTTATTAGTAGGGATAACAATTTTGTAACTGTAGTTGTTTTTCCCGTCCCAGGACCACCAGTAATTAAGGTAATGTACTTTCTGGTTGCAACAGCGCATGCAAGCTTTTGCCAATTGGGTTGCTCACCCCCCCCATCAGGACCAAATAGGATATTTAGATCCTCAGCTAAATCGGGTACAGGGTCACAATTTAAAGCTAGCCTTGATTTAATTGAGTTGATGATTCTTTGTTCGGCTTCCCAGTTTTTTCTTAAATAAAGTAACTTGCCATCAAGGACTAGGGGACTATCATCACCCTCTTTCCAAGGCATTGATTGAGCAGACGAGGATAAATTTTTGGGAAGTAATCTGCCCCAAATGGGCTCAAAGGACATTGCTGCCCAACTAGCAGTCGCCAACAAATCAAGATCTAGGCAAGTATGGCCCTTGAAATACAAAAAACTAACTAGTGAGGCCAAAATCTGATGATTGGTATCCTGACTTGGAACTTTACTTTGTAGGAATTCACCAAATGCGACATCAAACTTTGAGAATGGAAGTTTTATTTCTTGATTCTCTTGCATCTATTCACCCCCCTTAAATTCGTTATCAATTGATAAGATAAGTTCTTTGGGTGGACGATCAACAAAGATACCCTTAGAGGACGTATTGACTCCTCTTAAATACATATATACCGCACCTCCAATATGAGTATCATATTCATAATCATCTAAACGAAATTTAAGAAGTCTGTGCAAGGCCACTAAATAAAGGGTGTATTGGACATCGTAACGATGATCTAATATAGATTGAGTCAAATCGTCTATTGAATAGTTTTTTAGAAGGTTGGATTTGTAATCAAGAACATAGTAAAGTCCTTCATGTTCAAATACCAAATCCATAAAACCCGTCAACATTCCATTCATCTGTCTAGCTTGTAAGGGAGACCGAAATTGATTTGGAAGGACTAACTTAGTAATCATTTCATCAAGCCTGGATACGCTCATTTCATTAACTGGAAGAGTGAAGCTCATTTCTGCCCAGGCATTTAGATGGTTCAAATTATCTAGAGATAGATCGGAAATAGAAATGGGCGATTTTTCACCTGATAGCTCTGTGGTAACAATTTTTTTAATCCAGGAAATGAGTAGATTTTTTTGAGCCTCACCGAATCCAAGCTTAAATAATTTATTGTTAATCAGTGAATTCCATTCAAAGGAGACTTGCTCTTTAGCAGATGAGGAACTAATTGGCCAACCATGATTAAACTGCCACTCCAATAAATCATGCAGCAATGTTCCAAATGTGCTGCTTGACTTCAAAGATGTATAAAGATTATCCTGTGCGTCAGTGGTAAGTTTATTTTGATTTGATACTTTATTAAGTGCTTCATGATCAGTCAAGTTATGGTCGTTATCATCCTGGGAATCAGCTCTCCTGTCATCTCTGTAACTTTGGGGATAATACTCATCAGTACCCCTTTTGACAGACCCCTTTGAAATAGAGCTAAAACTAGCGGTCCACCAATTACTTATCAAAATATTTTTAGGCGTTCTCGCGCTTTTAAACTCCATTGACTCTTCAGTAATTTCATAATTAGCAATTTCCGTAACTGGAGTATCTTTTATTGATATGTCAGTACAACTCCCCCAGTTGGTATTTAATTTTTCTCTTAAATCAGTTGCACTTTGTCTTCCCAAAAGAACAGAGATTGCACTCTTTGGATTCAATCCCTTCTTGGTAAAGTCAGATTTAATTGTTGCCAATCCAAGCCAAAGAGCTTTTTGAGCTCTCGTTAGGGCAACATACATTAATCTAATATCCTCCTCCAATTTTTTTTGCTTTTCAGCATCTGTGGTCTTTTTTTCCACTCTGAAGTTTGAGATAAAGGGCAAAAATACAAGTGGAAATTCCAATCCCTTTGATTTGTGTATTGTGATCACTTTAATCAAATTAGCTTCGCTTTCAAGCCTCACAATAGCAGAGTCTCCCGAGGTCCTTGGATCAAGCATTTGTTGCTCAAGATAACGAACAAGAGCAACTTCACCGTGTAAGCGCAAACTTGCTGTTTGCAATAAATCGCCTAGATGTAATAGATTTGTTAATACTCTTTCTCCCTCCAAGTGCTCGCAATTGAATGAGTTTAATATTCTTTGTGGTAAATTGTTTTCATGTAGTAGTTTGTGCAGCATTGGCAAAAAGCCTTGTGCCTGCCAAATGAGTTGATAATCATGAAAACGCTCTATCAGTGTTTCCCATTCAGATTCATTATTAAAGACCTGTTCAAGTTGCTGAAAACTCAAACCCCAACTTCTAGTTGAAACAGCAGATCTCAAATATTTGGGCGATTTCGGATTGCTAACAGCGAGCATCCATAACCTTAGATCTGCAGCTTCCTGGGTGCTATAAACACTGTCCTTTTCGGATAAATAGACACTTTTAACTCCTAGGTCAGTTAGCGCTCCTCTTATGGAGGTGGCCTCATTCATGTCTTTGACAAGCACTGCGATCTCGCTTGGCTGTGCGGCCTTAGAGTTCAGTAACTCCACCATGAAATTTGCAAATACACAAGACATCTCTCTTTTGTATTCATCGCCACTCAATGGCTCATCAGATTTAGAGCAAAAAACAGTAACGGCAGTTTGTTCAATATTTCCCAAAAAGAGTGGAGATATGTCTTTTGCGGCGTTTACTTCATGAAAATCAACATTTTTAAATGGCCTATCTGCTGCTGAAAAAATATGATTAACAGCATTTACAAGCCCTTTTGTAGATCGAAAATTATTTTGTAGAGTATGTACATTTTCGTGAGCATCCTTTGTTGCCTTCAAGTAGGTATCAAGGTCAGCACCGCGAAATCCGTATATGGCTTGTTTAGGATCTCCAATAATAATTAAACTTGAATCAAAATTACCTTCATCTACATAAATTTTTCTCAAAGTCCCATACTGCCATGGATCTGTATCCTGAAATTCATCCACCAGGGCTACTGGATATTGAGTCCGAATTGTTTGAGCCAGTTTTGATCCCTGGGCGTTGACTGCAAAATATAAATTTTTTAGTAAGTCTGTGAAATCAAATTGTCCTAGCTTGGCTTTTGAATTTTCATAGATTTCATTAATTTGATATGCAGCGTGATCTAATAAATCTTCCTTATTAAGTTCGGACATTTTTCTTAAAACTTCACATAATTCATCAATTTTTTCTAACGACGGTATTTCAATTGCTTGTTGCCAACCATTGTCTTGAAGCATTTTTAAAGAAAATCGCTCTAATGTTTTTAGATCTATTTCACCGCCCTTATGCCACTCAAGCATTTTTTTGAACCAGCCACTTAACCAATTACTTCTATAGTTACCGAATAATCCACTCTCTTTAAGTCTAAAAATATTGGTCTTGATATGCTCTCTATTAGCCTCATTCCATACCTGTCTAGCCTGAACCACTACTAGATCATGTTTGTCTTTCAGGTTGTCCCAATCTTTTAATGCAACCCTTGGAGCGACGCCTTTAGGTAATTGATCTTCAGGAGATCTATCTTTCTTATAAAATCTTCCAGACAATTTATCTAATAATTCTTTTGGAGAAGCAGGATAGTCCTTTAGTCCTGAAATTTGCTGTCTTGATAAAGGATAAAGTTCTTTGCGCCAATATTCCTGTGCGGATGCAACCCTCAGATTGGCAGCCTCCTCGTTTAATGATTGATCAAATAAACTCTTACTGTCAAATGCGTGCTCTTTGAGCATGCGGGCACTCCAAGAGTGAATTGTAAAAATAGCCGCCTCATCCATCCACTGAGCAGAAAGCTCTAACCTTTTAGCGCAATGTGTCCATTTTGAAGAATGAACACTTTCTTTTAATTTTCTTAGAAATTCATCTGCACAAGGATCCTCTAAATTAGGTAATTGAAAGTAAACAGCAGCTTGATGAAGTCGCTCTCGAATACGCCCCCTAAGCTCAGACGTTGCCAAATCAGTAAACGTCATCACTAAAATTTCAGGTGGATTTAAACCTTGTGATTTAGTAGCATCTAGGCCATGTCCTAAAACCAATCGGACGTACAAAGCCGCTAATGTCCAAGTTTTACCGGTGCCGGCAGAGGCCTCAATTACTTGTAGCCCTTTAAATGGCATATTCAATGCAATGCTCACGAGGTCTCCTCATCGCTGTACATACTAACGACTGAGGCGGATGCTAAATCTCCATATAAGGATTTTGAGAGCTCTGCAATTTTCTCTCTCAAATCATCATATCCATTAAACGCTCGCTTTAAATAGACAGACTCCTCTTGTTCCCCTTTTTTATGAAATGACGACTCAAATACACTTGCCGCAGCCTCATCTGAATCTTCAGGTTCATCTTTGGTATCTTGGCCATCTAAGCATTGGTTGTATAGTTGTGTTTGGAGCCATATCCATGCTGTTTTACAGGCAACTGGAAGTGGACTAGACCAAGCCATTTTATAATGTTCAACAAGTTTCGCCAAGATAGCAAGAGCTTTTTGCTTGCTCATAGGATTCAAAATAATTTGAGCATCTGATCCGATTTGAACTGAGGTTATCTTAAGCCCACTCGCACATGCAAATAAATGATTGATCCATAAATTAAGGATGATGTGCCCTCTTGGAAATTTGAAATTTTTAATTTTTTCAGTAACGGCACCCACTCTTTGTCCAATTTGCAGATATTCCAAGTCATTTGAATTTGACCTCGCCATTAAACCTACGAGCACCCCCTCAAGAACTGTTTCTCCAGATTCAATGGAAATCGAAATTGGATCGCAGATTTGTGGATAAGATTTTGCTAACTCTTCACGAAAGTGAATTACTCTTAAAACTTTTTCTTTTGTCTCAGAAAGTAATATTTCACCAAAACCTTGCAGCGGTAATTGACCAGTCAAGCGAAGGTTCTGATCAACTTCGTTAAAGTTCTTTGATCTAAGGAAACTATCCGACACTTTATATTCTTCTAAATGATTTAACGTGAAAGGCTCAGTCTCAGCAGTTTCCTCTTCTAGCCGATCTATATGTATATTGAGTTTTTTTCTAAAATAAATTTCAATTGGATGACGTAAAAACCGGGTTAAATCAACTTGTGAGAGTTTTTTAAACTCAGGGGTTTCCTGGATTGGTGTTATTTGATCATTTTTTTCATGAACAACAGTTTCTTTGAACTTTAAATGAATCCCTAGCGTTTGCTCCCAATCTTTATCGTAAGTAATTAACTTACTGTTAGTGTCGAAATACTCTCTGGAGAATGGTTGAAGTGGGTATTTAACTGGAATAACTTTCTGATTCCAATTTGAATTGATATAGTCTATGAGTTGAGCTACCAATACAGACTCAGGTTGCTTGGAGTTATCCCTTGCGCTATTGCCCTGCCAACTGACATATAGTTTTTGCCGTGCACAGAGAAGAGCCTCTAAAAATAGATATCTATCGTCCTCGCGTCTTGAGCGGTCTCCTGTTCGCCAATTACGATTCATCAAATCAAAATCTTTTACCGAAGTTTGTCTTGGAAAATCTCCGTCATTCATCCCTAAGAGACAAATAATTTTAAAAGGAATTGAACGCATTGGCATGAGAGTTCCAAACTGTACCCCTCCTCCAAAGAAACGCTGTTGCAACCCCACCTCCTCCAATTGTTGCAACCAGTAATCACGAACCACTTGGAGGTCAATCTCTTGAACTAGATTACATTGCTCACATATAGCTAACCATTCCTCTAAGGGCTCATATACTTTCTCTAGTAATCTTTCTTGTGCATCATCACAATGTTTAAAAAAACCATCTAAGATCGATTCCTTAAAAAATTTAACCCATTGATCGGGTGTCTTGGCAATAGATAATTCAGTGTTGATTTTTTTTGTTGAATCAATCCAGTCCATTAATTTACTAACCGTGGGACCATCCAGACCGCCTACTCCAGGGTAAGCTAGAGTTTCATTCCAGCACTTGTTGGCTTCTAATGAGTATCCAAGTAACAACCTTTGTAGACCAAAATCCCAAGAATTTTGGTTTAAATCCTCTAGACCAACGTCCATTCCGTGCTGAACTCTATGCTCCTTATCAAGTCCCCAACGAATACCTGAGCCCTCAATCCATCCCCTTAACTGTGCTATGTCTGCGCTCGTCAGATCAAATTTTTTACAAACTGCATCAACCTCAAATAGATTTAACCAATCGAGTATTGTGATTTTTAAGGTGGGAGTGGATAGCAATTGAGTCAACGCCCTAACGATCGGTGTTTCCTTAGGGGTAGTATCAGCGATTGAGAAAGGAATATGGCGAGAATCGCCCCTTGTGAATCTTCCAAAGACAGCTCTAATATGAGGCAAAAAAGTTTCCATGTCTGGAACCATTACCATGATTTCCTCAGCACGTAATTCCTGATCATCATCGAACCATGAATGAAGTTGATCGTGAAGGATCTCAACCTCCCTTTGAGTGCTGTGCGAGCAAGCAAATTGAATAGATTCGTCATTTTCAGTCCTATTCAATTTAACCTTTGAATCCGCTGGAGAGGCTAAATTTAATATTGAGGACTGTATTTGTCTGAGCTGTGTTGCTTCAATTCCTGGGCTCAGTGGGTCATTAAACACATCCACTTTTTGCAATTTATCTTTGTATGTACTTACATTATCAAATCCGTCTAGTAAATGAAAGTAATCGCGACCTTGCTTACCCCACGAGGCAAGAAGAGGCTGAGAAGTAAGATGTAAGTCCTCAGGATTAATGCCAATTTGTCTGATTTGTCTTTTTCTAGACATTACTTTGAGTATTTCATGCCCGTCCACGATATCCCCCCAATAGTGTTGGCAAGGATTTTGTACAAACATAAAGACCTGACATAAACTGCCGATCTTCGCAAATGCTTCAATCACTTGCGGTGGAAGCGAGGAAATCCCAAAAATAATTATTCTTTCTGGAAGTCCTATCGGCTTTTGCTTTGTTCGGTTAAATTCATCTATCAATTTGTCCATTTTCAAAATGAACTGCGAATGAACACTTGCTCTTGATGCGTCCTCCAAATCTGGGCCAATATCCTCTCTCAAGGCTCGCCATAGCTCAGATTGCCATACTTCATCATCCCCTAAAGGTACGGGGTCACAAGGATTCGCTAAATAGGAATCACTTTTAAGGCGGTCATTTCCCTTTGACCAATCAATTAACCAATCCGCTCTGTAGTTTTGATAACCGTCGAAAACATCTGCGATTTGACTGACCAATTGATATAGCCGCCTGGGATCACGTGCCTCGCCCAAATACTTTTTTAATGGTTGAAATTTAGCCTGATCAACTAAATCTGGCAACAACTTATACAAGCGCCAAGTGAGACTTTTTTTATCAAAAGGCATACGTATTGGAATATCCAAATCGCTCAAAATCGTCCTATAGATACCCCACAAGAAGGTACTTGGAAACTCAATTTTTGTTGCAGCACATATTCCGATAGTGTCCTCATTAGCTAAAGACATTTCTAGCCAATGCTTCATTCCATTATTTTGTACCAGAATGTTCTCTGAAGAAAAAACGGGTAATTTGTAGCGTCCTAAAATTTGAATAAGTAAATCACGCAAATCTTCCAACCTGTTGCCGTGCAACACCATGAAACCAGGAAAGATTGATTCAGATTTTGTGTTCATCACATGTATTTCGATTGTTTTAGAACATGAAAAATCAAAAAGTATCCATCAGATAAAACTAAAAACACATAGGTGACAAAAAAACTTGAAGGTTTATCCCGACTAAGGTTTAAGCCACTGAATAAATCCTTTTCTAAATTTTGCAACTTTAGGTGCTACGACATAGGAGCAATAGCCTTGATTGGGATTATTTTTAAAGTAATTTTGGTGATAACTTTCTGCAGGGGAATATTTTTCAAGAGCTTTAACTTCAGTCACAATGGGCTGGTCAAAGATATTTTGGTTGCTAAATTCTTTGATGATCTGATTCGCAATAAGATTTTGTTGCTCATTTTCGTAATAGATACCACTGCGGTACTGCGTACCAATATCGTTCCCTTGCTGATTAAGGGTAGTCGGATTATGTGTTGCAAAAAATATATGCAATATATCCTTAAGGGTGATGACGCTTGTATCAAACTCAACTCTTAAAACCTCAACGTATCCAGTTGTTCCTGAACATACATCTTCATAGGTTGGATTAGATGTCTTACCATTTGAGTAACCTGACTCAACCTTGGTTACACCCTTAACCAATTCAAATACGGCTTCAACACACCAAAAACAACCGCCGCCTAAGGTAATGGATTCAATAGTCATATTTAAAATCTAAGAAGTTAGTTAATTTAAAAGTTCATTTAATGAAGTATATACAATGAGTAGCTCATATAGTGATACCACTAAATACCTTCAATTAGCTAAAAGATCAATTTCCAATGGATTTAAGTAGCATTCTCTTTTTTAAGCCAATTTTAACGACTCTCATAGTTCCGCCTGCAGGTCCTTTGCTCGTTGTTCTATTGGGTTGGTTGATTTCGCTCAAAAGTAGGCAACAGCGTAGGCGTATTGCTCAAGCCCTAATTTTCACTGGTGCCGCAGGACTTTGGATTCTTAGTTGTCAGGTAACTTCTGTATGGCTATCCAAGGTCCTTTTGCCCCAGTTTACGCCCGTCAACGCTGAAGCAATCAAGAATGCCCAAGTCGTCCTGGTTCTTGGCGGGGGTACAGACTCTTATTCGCCCGAATACAACGGACCTGAGCTTACAGCACCCGCATACGAGAGACTTCGTTATGGGGTGCATTTATCAAAGTCTTTTGGTCTTCCCCTGACCTATGCAGGCGGTGTTGCCTGGGGAGCGGACGCCAATGCTTTATCCGAAGCTGAGGTCGCGAAAAAAACGCTCAAAAGAGACTGGAACTTAGAATTAATGCTTTCTGAGGGTCGCTCCAAAGATACGCGGCAAAATGCAATTTACAGCTACTCAGTCCTCTCCAAGGCAGGTATCACAAAAGTTGCTCTTGTAACTCATGCCTGGCATATGCCAAGGGCAGCTAGGAACTTCAGGGAAGCGGGGTTTGAGGTTATTCCTGCACCCATGGGGTTCATCACATCTTCAGAATCTAAAATTTTGGACGCTCTCCCCTCTGAAACTGGCCTCAGGGACTCTCGATGGATTATCAAAGAATGGTTGGGGTTACTTATTACCTAAACTTTGTTTGTTAGTTGCCTCCCTAAACGGCTTTTCTGAGCAGATATTTAGTTAGCTTGAGGGGTTTCTAAGTGGCTAAAGAAGCTAAAATTAAGGATGAATATTTGTCCAATCTGATCTATGGTGGAGTTTTTTTATATGAATTTTGATCAAGCTCGTTTTAACATGGTTGAGCAGCAAATAAGGACATGGCATGTACTTGATCCTAAATTGATCGATGTTTTACTTAGACTCAAAAGAGAAACCTTCGTACCTCATGAGTATCAAAATCTAGCTTACTCAGATACCGATATTCCTTTGGCGGGAGGAAAGACCATGCCTGCTCCATGTATTCAAGCCAGACTCATTCACGATTTACACCTTGTCTCCACAGATAAAGTTCTTGAAATCGGGACTGCAAACGGATACTCCACTGCTATATTGGCAAGCCTATGCAACAGAGTCATTAGCATTGAACAAGACTCAATATTGTCTCAAACAGCAAAATCGAATCTTCAAAATTCTGGTGTCCACAATGTAGAGGTTAGGGTTGGAGATGCGTTGGAAGGTAGTGCTTCAGACGGTCCTTATGATGCAATTATTTTGCAAGGCTCTGTCCCTGAAATACCGCATCATCTTTTAGAGCAACTACAGATAGGAGGAAAGTTGATTGCCGTGGTTGGAGAGGATCCTATGATGCAAACTTGTTTGGTGACAAGACAAGGACCTAGCAGCTTCACACATAAGAATCTATGGGACACGATCATTCCCCGACTAGAGGGTATCAAAGAGCCATCACATTTTCATTTCTGAAATTGTCTGCAAATACCCAAGTTTTAAAAAGTACATCAAAACTTGGGTAAATTTTCACATCCTAGACGATCACTCAAACTTACTACAATTATATGTGCCACCCCTCAATGCTTGACTTTTCATATGAAAAGACTCGCTTAAGTTAGCTCTTTCATACGACCTCATCGCTGTGCTCATCGTAAGTTTTTTAGCAGCAGTATCATACTGTCCGGTGTAGCTATCAACGCTATATGCCAACTTTGATTCATCGGCTATGACTCTTTTACAAGTATCTTCAAAAGAGATACGCTCAGCATCATTGCACACTTCATACGTTTTAAGATAATGCTTTGCAGCAGTTCCTGAAAGATATACATTCTTTCCCTCAAAACTTAACCTAAGGGTGTCAACGGTGTGTTTTTCTGTACTCGCACCCCCTACTACGTAGTCACTGACTCCTGTCTTGCCGCTACAGTCCAGAACAAAGTTTTTATCTGAGTTTTGATTGCAGCCCAATATCAAGGTACCGTAAAAAAATAAAACCGCCAGACAAGCAATTCGCTTAAGAGACAATGCATTTTGACAGATTATTCTCAAGGGGATAAAGTCCCTAAAACTAGAGTCTCCAGATATAAATAAATCTGATATTTTCAAGACTATCTCCAGATATTTGTACAACCCTATATTACATCCAATTACATGGTGAAATCAATTAAATAGACCTGTGCCTTGATACCAAAATGCATAGTCAAAAATGATTGGCTCACTTTTTGCATAATATGAAGGCACAGTGTCGAATTTTTGACGGGTATGTGCTTGTCTGATAACTCCTTGCGTCTAGGATAACCAATGAAATTATTTCAAATTCTCCCATTAAAAGCCTCAATTCGTTCGGCCCTTTGCATAATGCTTGGCACTGGAATGACTTTGGCATTTCAATCTAATGCTCAGGCACAAAGCCTGATTGAGCTCTATGAATCCGCTAAAGCTTACGATGCTAATTACCAGGGAGCAAAAGCACTCTTTGAGGCGAGTAAATACAAAGCCGACGAATCTCTTTCCGGCCTGCTCCCAAATATCTCTCTTTCAACAACTAATCAACATCAAACTGTAAATGGATATGTGGCAGGTCAACAACCTACTCCCACTTATCAACAGTTACTTGGAACGCACGTAGCTAGCCTTACAGCAATACAACCACTCTATAACCCGACAAATTATGCAACATACAAACAAAGTAAGAAGCAACTGAGTCAGAGTGCCTCACAGCTTATTTCAGCAGAGCAAGATCTTCTGATCAGGGTTAGTCAAGCGTATTTTGACTTACTTGCAAGTCAAGACAGTTTGGAGGTTGTTCGTGCCCAAAGAACGGCGATTGGCGAGCAACTCGCAGCTGCAAAACGAAATTTTGAAGTGGGTACTGCAACGATCACAGACTCACGGGAAGCCCAAGCAAGATATGACTTGAACACCTCACAAGAGATAGCGGCAACAAATGACGTCAGAGTCAAAAAACTAATTTTGGACCAACTAGTTGGCATGACGAACACTCATCCCAAGCCACTGGCCAAAGGGGTCAAACTCCCTCAATTGCAAAAAGAAGATCCCGAGATATGGGTCAGGGAAGCGGAGGATACTCATCCTAGTATCTTGAACGCCAGACTTGCTCTTGAGGTTGCTCAGATAGAAGTAGATAAATCTTATAGTGGTCACAAGCCTACTATTAATTTTCAAACACAATTTACCGACCAAGTTAACTTGGGCGGTACAAACTCATCCGGTGTTTTAATTGGAAACAGTGAGGCTAAATCTAATTCTTCATCTTTTGCAATTGTGATGAATTTACCTCTTTTTGCAGGAATGTACACACACAACCGCATTCAAGAGACTATCTCTTTAGAGGAAAAAGCAAGGGACGATTTAGAGGCCGCACGCAGAAGCGTTAGCCTCAATACCCGCACCGCCTACCTTGGTGTAGTCTCGGGACTAAGCCAAGTTAAAGCACTTGAGGCTGCTCAAAATTCAAGTCAAGTTGCCCTTGACGCAAACAAGCTCGGATACAACGTAGGGATTCGTATCAATATAGATGTTCTGAACGCTCAAAGCCAGCTCTACCAAACAAAGGGAGAACTAGCCAAGGCTCGTTACTCTGTTCTGGTTGGCAGCTTAAAGCTTAAACAAGCAAATGGCACGTTGTCTAGTGAGGATTTAGTAGCAGTGAACAACCTGCTAGATAAGTAACGTTTTGTATTGATTATGAATTAATATCAAAAATAAGGGCTTAGCAACTCAACTGTTTTGTCGATTGCTCCCTTGTTATCCTGAGCAAACTCTAGGGCGACTTGGGACATGTGAGATTGTTCTGCTTTATTCAAAGCAATTTTATGGGCGCGCACACAAGCGCTTTGTAGGTCTTCACATTGCACGGCTGCCCCGTATTGCTTGGACTGCTCTGCGGCTTGGGCAAAATTAAATACATGAGGCCCCATAACTACTGGGCAACCACAGGCCGCAGCCTCAATCAAATTTTGTCCGCCTAGAGGCTCAAAACTGCCTCCCAGCAATGCAACTTTTGACATTCCAAAATAAAGGTTCATCTCCCCCAATGTATCACCCATCCATATATTAGGCAGCAATTGATTGATTGATTGGCTATTTTCAAAGTAAGACTCGCCGTTTGTACCTGAGCTAGTCTTGACTCTTCGAGAGAAAGTAAAACCAAGCTGTAAGCCCACACGAACAATTTCATCAAAGCGTTGAGGATGTCTAGGCACTATTAACCATTGAACTCCCTCTTGCAACGCCTTGTTTGCTATGAGTGCTTGAAAAAGTAGTGACTCTTCCTCAGCTCTAGAGCTTGCAAACATGACGATAGGCTTTGAAGTTAGATTTTCAAACTTAAGTGCAAATGCTTTACCGTCATTGAGTTGATCAAAGTTAACGACTGCGTCAAATTTTATATTACCAACTGTTCCAATAACGTTGGCTCCAAGAGCTATTAGGTGCTTTGAATCCTCTGGGTTTTGTGATATCGAAGCAGTTAGCCTTTGATAAATACCCCTTGCAAAATAGCCTAATGAAGCAGCGCCTTCGAATGATTTTTTGCTTACCCTTGCATTGACCAAAATTAGGGGAATGTTTTGCTGTGAACACATCCAAACCATATTAGGCCAGACCTCGGTCTCCATAAGTAGGCCTAATTTGGGTTTAAATTTATCTAAAAATCGGCCTACTGCTCCGGGGGTATCCCAGGGATACCAAACTTGTAAAACCTCACATCCTTGAAGACCGATTACTTTGATAATTTCTTCCCCTGCAGCACGTCCAGTTGCGGTTGAATGGGTCAACAAAAACTTGGTCAAAGGGGGATGAGGCAAGTTGAGACTCTGTTTTCCAAGGTGATCATGAATTGCTTCAATAAGAATTTGAGCTGCTTTGGTCTCACCTAAAGATACTGCATGTATCCAAATTACCCCTGATCCAAACTGATTGACTAAGGGTAAGAAAGAATCATCAAAATATCCAAATCTTTCATTAACCGCAACCAAGTAACCTGGCTCCTTGCGTCCTCTTCTAAGCGCCTTTAACTTGACGAGAGGACAAAGTATGCGGGTAAGAAGTGAGTAAATTCCTAGACTCAGCTTTAACTTAAAACTATTTTTTTGCAAAGTCAACATTAGTGAGGCTTCGTATTTTCATAGTTAGTCAAAAAGGTCGGGTTGAGGATTAGGACCAGGACTAGGACTAGGCTCAGTCTTAGAGGCCTTGGTTTTTCTGACGGATGATATT
>DAITOS010000006.1:0-28927 GCA_036834025.1 Limnohabitans sp. | reverse complement strand
AGGACTAGGACTAGGCTCAGTCTTAGAGGCCTTGGTTTTTCTGACGGATGATATTGACTTCTTTTTCTCTATATCACTGGGCAAAGAAATTGAATTGAGCTGGGTTAGTGATTCAATTGGGGTTTTATTTAAGTCGCTCACAACTAATACTGTTGTGTCTTGGATATGCTCTTTAATTTCAGCTTTAATGTGGTCAGGCAGTGGCACAGCCTCATCATCGTTGATTAAACTTAAGTGATTAAATTTCGAATCTTTTTTATGTGCAGCAAATGTATTCCAACATTCTTTCCAGTTAGTTAATACATCTTGCACACTGGGGGTGGGGTTAGCGTATACGCTTTTTTGAAAAGGGAGCCTTTGAGGGCCAGTTCTCCAGTAAGTATCAAAGTTATAGATTTGAACCAAGGGTAGGTCTAGGGCTTCTGCTATGTGACTGAGGCCACTATCTACCCCAATGACCCCGACACATGCACAAAGATGAGCAGCAGTTTCATTCAAACTCATTTTGACCCAAACCTTTGATCCAGGCAAAGTATTGGATATTTGTCTAGCCATCTCTAACTCTTTCGGGGAGCCCTGGGGTAGTGCAATATTGAAACCGAGTTTGATCAACTCTTCACCAAGCTCGGTCCAGTTTTGAAGAGGCCAAGTTTTATCTTCTCTTGAACTTGCGTGAACCAATGCAACCGTTTGAGGTGGAACCATCAACGATGGGGAAACGACCAAAGGAGTCAACTCACCATGATAAATTTCAGTTCGTAACTGCTCAGGTCTTGGATATGAGTAACCGAGTGCTTTGGAGCAAATAATGCGAGCTCGTTCAACGGCATGAACCTGAGCATGAACGTCGATTGCTTTGTCAGCAACCCAACGGGTCATAAACTCATAGGAGGCCCCATTCGTTTGGTTACCCATTGCATAACGGTGACCACCAAACTTTAGTTTTGCAAGTTTTGAGACGATTGCCGATTTAGTAAGACCTTGCAAATCTATGATTGCATCGTAGGTATTTTCTTGCAATTGTTTTTTAAAGTCGATAAATTCTTTTCTTGTCTTTTGCTTCCACCAGGATTTTCTCCACGCCCTTATATCGGATTCGATAACGCGGTTAACTGCAGGACATATTTTCAACAAAGGGGCAAAGGAGCGCTCAACCACCCAGTCAATTTTTGCATCGACAAACTCAGCGTGTATATCCATAACTGCTTGAAGTGTATGAACAACGTCCCCTAGAGAAGAGAGTTTGACAATCAGAATGTTCAAAGGCGGGGGTACGGGCATTAATTCAGTTGCTAATCTTTTTGCAGCTAGGCTCTCTAATGACGCTTTAACCAAAACATTATTTATATTCAATGGGCTGAGCCTTGAAAAGTTGCATCTGGTTTTACTGCCCTTAGCAACTCCATCATATCTTTCTCAATACGAACCAACGCCTCATTTGTTTGCCCCTCAAATCTGAGAACCAACACGGGCGTCGTGTTTGATGCTCTGATCAAACCAAAACCGTCACTCCAGTCAATTCTTAAGCCATCAACATCGCACAAAATTGGTTGATGCTCAGGTGAGGGCATACTAGAGGACTTAACAATGTCTAAAATTCCCTGTGTCACCCGGTGTGGCTCTCCCTCGGCACAAGGAACATTGAGCTCGGGTGTAGAAAAACTAGTTGGTAAATCTAGTAAAACTTGATTTGAGTCTTTGCTCTTGCTTAAGATTTCAAGCAAACGAGCTCCAGCATACGTGCCGTCATCAAATCCAAACCAACGCTCTTTAAAGAAAATGTGGCCGCTCATCTCACCCCCCAAGGGTGAGTCAAGTTTTTTCATTTGCGCTTTAATAAGGGAGTGGCCAGTTTTGAACATCACGGGGTTGCCGCCAAAGTCTTTAATAGCGGGTGCAAGTTGCTGAGAGCACTTAACATCAAAGACTATTGACCCACCTGGCACTCTGCTCAGCACGTCTTTTGCAAATAAAAGCATCTGACGATCTGGATAAATGGTCTGTCCGTCCTTAGTTACGACTCCGAGTCGGTCTCCGTCACCATCAAATGCTAAACCCAACTCCGCATCCGTAGTTGAGAGTGTGTGAATAAGATCCTTTAAATTCTCAGGTTTGCTTGGATCAGGATGATGATTAGGAAAATTACCATCTACTTCGCTGAAAAGTTCAATGACCTCGCACCCCATAGCGCGAAATAAAGCCGGTGCAGTGGCACCAGCAATTCCATTTCCACTATCCACTACGATTTTCATTTTCCTAGATAGTTTGACGTCAGAAGTAATTCGATTACTGTAATCCTCAGTAATATCAACATGCCTTAACTGACCTCTTGTGTTGGAAACTTTGTGATTTGCATCATCCTTCATGTATGCATAAAGCCCCAGTATCTCCTCTCCGTAAATGGCACGTCCACCCAGTACCATTTTGAATCCGTTATAGTCCTTTGGATTATGGCTACCGGTGATTTGAATACCACTATGACAAAGGGTATGTGCAGCGTAGTAAAGCATCGGAGTAGTAACCATACCCACATCTATGACGTCTACTCCACCGATTAAAAGCCCCTCTACCAGGGCGTCTCTGAGCATTGAACCACTCAATCGTCCATCTCGACCTACGGCAACAACTTTCTCTGAGCTCTTTAAGGCGGCATCTGCAAAGGCCAACCCAAGCGCTCTAGCAATATCTTCATTTAAAGATTTAGGAACAACGCCTCGAATATCGTATGCCTTAAAAATGGTGGAATCTATATGCATAAAAATTTAAATTTTGAGAAGTGTTAATTTTGAATCTAGAAAACCAGTCAAATGCAAGTTCTTTTTCTTGCGATTGATAAGTTTGAATTGCTAACAATCCGATTCATTCGGACTTTAATCCAGTAACGACTGTGCTAAGTCATGTAATCGACTGTGCGGTGTCGTTAGATCACTCAAAATACTGAAGTGATCTAATCCAGGCAAATCTTCGCACACAGGGACTCTGTGCTCTCCCCAGGCCTCTTGGATGAGATGGTTTTGACGCACAAACTCAGGACTTTCGGATGCACCTGCAACACTTATCAATTTGCCGGTTTCTGGAGCAGGAAAGAATGCTGGACTACAACGAAGTGCGTCCTCGTCGGTTAGTTTTAGTGAGTCTTTTAGGAAAGGTGTTTTCGTCAAGGGTGTTAGATCAAAAAGACCAGAGATAGATAATGAATTTTTGATCAAATTATGAGGCAATTCAGCGTCATATTGACTCCAGTGACAGGCCATGAGCATTGCGACTAAGTGCCCGCCTGCTGAATGCCCTGCCAAATGTATTTGACTAGGATCACCACCCCAGTGTTTAATATTTTTATAAACCCATGCAATGCATTTAACCATTTGCATGGTGATCTGAGGAATCGTAACGTTTGGACATAAGTCGTAATTAGCAACAACTACTGTAGCACCCATATGATTAAAGGTTGGTGCAATAAAAGAATGGTCGGATTTGTCCAGCGATCTCCAGTACCCACCGTGAATAAAGATTACCACTGGCGAGTGCGGATTGTGTGCAGGGAATAAATCTAGGCTCTCCTTAGTCCCACGCCCGTAAGCCACATCCAAAATTGCTCTTTGATTAAGTCGAGCTTTTATAGATTCATTTTGCCAGTGACTAAAGTGTTCCGCGAAATTGGGAACAAGTGCCCTATTGTTATACATCTTGTCATACCAGTCCTCTGAGTGCTCAGCCTGCAAATGATGGACTGATTGAGTTGAGTGAGGGTTGCCTGAGGAAATGGGTTGAGGATTCATCGTAAAACCTAAAGAGATTTAAGGAAGATTTATTGAACTTTGAAACGCTTGTTTAAGCAATGATAACGTCATCTCAATGAGTTGAAATACATTTACACCATTTACCCATAATGATTAAAAAATAAATTACAAGATTTGACAAATTTAATTGCGTCTATTGAAAAATTATTTATGGAGATAATTAGCCCGTAATACCGCTTTGAGCATTTCTAATGGCTGAGGAAGCATCAGAGGATGCGGTAGGAGGATTGCCGGTTGGATTTTGAATGACCAAACCAAGCAATTTAGCCCCATGCTCGACTGCAATGGAGCCATAGGAGATATCACCGTGGACAATCGACTCTTTGTGAAACTCGACTCGCTCAGTTGCGTAAATATTTCCCTCTACCTTACCGGCAACCATCACACGGTGGGCAGTAATGTCCCCAGACACCTCACCACTTGAGCCGATAGCAACTGTTACTTTGTTTTCTTTGTTGGTTTCAATATTACCAACCACTTTGCCATCGATTCTGACACTGTCGAGCAATACCAATCTGCCATATATTTGAGTTGTTTTGCCAATAATGGTATCAAAACGCTCTTGAGTCGTTGTTAGCTTTTTATCTCTTAGTTTTTCAAACATATCAAGCTCCTAGTGGGCTAACAAAAGTGGTAACAATTAAAAAAATCTATAAAGCGTTATACCGCAGGTCCAAAGGGCAAAACCTGAACTGGGTTAATCAAACGTTCTTTCCTAATGACTTCATAATGCAGATGAGGTCCGGTGGATCTGCCAGTGGTTCCGATCTCTCCTAATTCATCGCCTCTGGAAACTTTATCACCCTCTGCAACCAACCTCTTAGAGAGGTGTGCGTAGCGAGTTACAAAGCCTTCAGAATGTGAAACCTCGATTACATTACCGTAGCTAGGGTCCCAAGCAGATCGAACAACAGTGCCAGGTCCCGTTGAGACGACTGGGGTGCCTACGTTAGCAGCGAAATCTAAACCCTCGTGCATAGCAAGTGAGCCTGAGAAGGGGTCGTTTCTTATGCCAAAACCGCTGGTTATTCGAAAATCACCTTGAACGGGAACTCCCGTTGGTAATGTGGATAACCACTCAATTTGCTGATCCCACTTAGCATGAATATCTCTTAGTGCTGTTTGAGTCTGATTAATATCCACGAGGGTTTGCTCAAGTTCTTGCCCAAGCGGAAGTCGTATAAAAGAGCTTAAAACCCTTGGAGTTACAAAAGGACCACCACGGCTGTCGTCCTTGTTGTGTGACCATTTGTCTCTTAAATTGGTGGGCGTTGCCATCTCCATGAAATGGTTTTTCATCGCCTCTAACTGCTTGATCTCACCTATGGTGGCTTGCAATGAGTCACGCATTTTGTCTAAATCTTCTCGGTAAATCGCCTCCATTTTTCGCTGCTCAGCCTCGGTTGTGACGCCCCCCATGCTCCTGGCTAATGCAGGGTTGTATTCGACAGCGATTTTAAAACCTACAAAATGAAGCAAAAATCCTGAAAGCAATAAGGTAAAGACAGCAACACTGATCCCCGCAAGAACGGTTCGCAAAGTAATAGAAATCGTTTTCACAGAACCGGTTGGTCCTGATAGCCACATCAACTGCATTTCACAAATCTCTTAAATACAAATCACTTAAAAAAACTCATCCGACCCATATTTCTATGATCCTAGACTTCAAAGACAAATACGCCCGAACTCTCAGTCTTTCGGGCGGGACATTCATTTTATGCATTTCGTAATAATTCACAATGAAAAGTGCGTGAAAAATAGAAAATAATCAATAAATAGATACTATGGTACTAATATCATCCTGAAATTAACTGACTTTTTGATCCCTCAGGACACAGACCAATTCCAAGTAGAACAGTAAAGAATGGCTGGCAAACTGCTGATCCAGGCCCAGAAAAAACGGTTTAAACCAAAAAACCAGAAGACCAGGAAATGAAATACAACCGCGATGGAGCAGAAAAACATGGCCGCTGGGTATGAGGTAAGTGCGAGCGGCATACACGCCTCCCACAAAATAAAAGACCAACTACACAGGCGAGCCACAACGGGATGAGCAAAAATACTCTGATCCTTGAGGGGGCCATAAACCCCAGTATCTAAGAAAACTGGCATGCTAATCCCTCTCCTCCATGCGCCGTTAAGCAGTTTTACCCAACCTGACATGAAGTAAGAAGAGATTGAGTGAATGCTGATATACCAAAGTGCAGCCACCCAACCCATGGCTTGCCCGTCAAAATAACCCCAGGTCTGCCCCAGGGTAAGGCCACAGGTCACAACTAGGGTCATGAAATCACTTCCCCCGTTGAATGCCCCCCTCCAGCGTATCAAAATCAGCAAATTACTAAGAAGTAAGGCCCAGGCTGTATAGATGCTCACTCCGGAAAAAATAAGACTAAGTGCAAATACGAACCTAAAAACCAACAGTAACTTGTAGTTCTCAGGGGTAAAAAAGAAGTCCAAAACCTGAAGCACCCAAATTTGTGAGGCTGGGACATCGGCACGCTGAAATTTCCAATCCCAAACTCCGCCTACCTTTGAATATTCAAGAAGTTTCAGGTATTCGGCGGTTTGAATTATGAGGCTTATTCCTAGCAATATCTCTACTAATCTAGCAGCCAAAAGGATGCTCATAAAATTCCTCCATCCATCTTTTTATGATCTGTCAAAGGAGAAATGCTAGCGTGCTCAAAGGGAACTTGTAGCGTAGGTGAAACCATCAAAATATGAGTTTCCGGTTTTAGCTCAGGATTATTTAGTTTTAGGCGTATTTCAAAACGGTACTCCAAAATCGCCTCTTCTTTATTCAGTGATCGGGCTAAATCGGTACACATTTTGTCTTTTGAGATCTCTGATGCTACGAACCGATCTACAATTTTGTAACTCACCAATTGACTAGGATCAGTACCCTCCTCTAAGACTTGCAAATCGTTAGATAAATGCTCAACCATGTTTTGGTTCGCGAGTGCAATATTTACACCGGGGTTGTGAAATAAACTAAAAAAATTTCTGTGAGCTCTTGGATAAAGCCATTTTTCCAATGTCCACTCATTTGAATCGGTGTTTTGAAAATTTCGAAGTTCTTTGATCCTTACTTTCACATGCAATTGGGGTTGCCAACCTAAGGCATGGTAGAACTTCCAATTTGGGAAAAAAGCTCTTAATAAAAAAAACCAGGGACCTTGGATAGTTTTAGATGAAATAAAGAAAGTCATCAATAAAACCAAGAAATAGATGGCTAAGAGTATCAGGGAACTCATGATTGGCAGGCTATTTTTTTATTTACACAAAATCAGTTCTGATGAATGATTCAAAAATCAAAGCGGCTTCAAAAATATACTAAAAGGTGATGTTAGACGGAGTTATTGCGAATTTGTGAAAAAAAATTCAATTTATACAGAAAAACGCCTCTAACTCTGAGAAAATTCATAGCTAATGCGGACAAGCAGATGATTGAGCAAACATCCTAGCGGAACAAAAAGTTTTTTCAATATCTGCATATGCGACACAACAACTTACGATGTCTTCAACCCAAGCCTCCAAAAACACCCTATCTTTTGATATCAAGAGCACTCTTTTACCGTTAGAGAGTGTCATTATCCGCTCAAATAACTTGAGCCAAGTGATAGCCGACCTTAAGTCTCGGTTTTCCAAACATCCTGACTTCTTTGATAATGACCCAATAATGATTGACCTTACCCAAATCGGTGAGGATCAAGACACTCCATCTTTAGATGTCTCGGTGCTTTACCAAGAGTTAAAGCAACACAAAATGAACCCAGTTGCATTGCGATCTAAAAACCCCAATCACCAGGCATGGGCTGAGCTAGCTGGTTTATTCCTCGTAACAGATGCTCAAATCGGCCAACCAATGAAAAGCAAGACCACTGATTCAAAATCAGTACCTGTGAACATGGACAAATCACAGCAAGCTATAAATGAAAAAATAGTCGACAACCCAACTCAAAACAATGAGGCGATTCCAAAGCAAGATCTTTTAGAAGCGCCCCATCCCACCTCTGCATTGGTTGTCGACAAACCGCTGCGCTCTGGTCAACACGTATATGCAAAAGGTCGAGATTTAATTGTGATGGCTATGGTGAATGCTGGAGCAGAGATCATGGCCGATGGTCACATACACGTATACGCTCCTTTAAGAGGTAAAGCCATAGCGGGTGCTAGAGGAAATAAGGAAGCAAGAATTTATACCACTTGCTTGGAGGCTGAATTAATCTCCATTGCAGGAGTTTACAGAACAAGTGATAACCCAATACCCAAAGAGGTTGCGGGCAAATCGGCTCAGATCAGATTGATAGATGATAAGTTGGTAATGCAACCTAACTGAACTATTGGTAAGTTTTATATTAAATGAAGGACTCAAATCGATGACAAAAATAGTAGTTGTAACATCTGGTAAAGGTGGAGTTGGTAAGACGACGACTAGCGCGAGTTTCGCTTCTGGGCTTGCATTACGCGGGTACAAAACCGTCGTAATAGACTTTGATGTGGGTTTGCGTAACTTGGATCTGATTATGGGTTGCGAACGCAGAGTGGTCTACGACTTTGTGAACGTCATCAATAACGAAGCCACACTCAATCAAGCACTCATCAAGGACAAGCATACAGAAAATCTTTTTGTACTCGCTGCGTCTCAGACCCGCGATAAAGAGGCTTTAACGCAAGAAGGAGTGGAGAGAATTCTTCGAGACTTAGCAGAGATGGAGTTCGATTACATCATTTGTGACTCCCCGGCCGGGATAGAGACTGGTGCTCTTATGGCAATGCACTATGCTGATGAAGCTCTGGTAGTGACTAATCCTGAAGTTTCCTCTGTGCGAGATTCAGACCGAATTCTTGGAATGTTAAGCAGTAGAACCCTAAGAGCTATTAATGGTTCTGATCCTGTAAAAGAGCATTTACTCATCACACGCTACAACCCTACCCGTGTTGAGGAGGGGCAGATGCTATCTATAGAGGACATTCAAGATATTTTGCGTATTCCTTTGATTGGTGTGATACCAGAGTCCGAAAACGTTCTTCAGGCATCAAACCAGGGCGTTCCCGCCGTTCATCTTGCAAAAACTGAAGTATCAGAGGCATATCTAGATGTTGTGGACCGTTTCCTTGGAGAGGACAAGCCACTGCGTTTCATTGAAGCTGAAAAAGTTGGACTTCTTCAGCGTCTATTTGGGAGGAAGTAACTCATGTCCATCCTGTCTTTCCTACTTGGTGAGAAAAAGAAGTCCGCAAACGTTGCAAAAGAACGTTTACAAATTATCTTAGCTCACGAGCGCACTGGACGAAACGCTGCAGAGCCCGATTACTTACCTGAGCTTCAAAGAGATTTGATAGCAGTCCTCAGCAAATACGTAAAAATAAATGCCGAAGACATCAAAGTTAATTTGGAGCGCCAAGACAACTTGGAAGTTTTGGAAGTAAAAATAGAACTCCCAGATGCTAGGTAGTATTTGAATCTAACTTGAAGCTCAAATATTAAAACCTAATTAATTGTCCTTTGGGTTCTGATATTTGGGATAAATTTACTGAGGGCTCTTTTTTTAACCGCATTTAAGTTTTTACTTTGTGCGGTTTTCTTACATTGATCTATTACATTGAGGACCCATAATTTCGATTTGTGATCAAAATAGCTGCCAACTAATAGGATCGAAAATATATTCAGTTCCCTTTTTTCTTAGAGTTCCAATACCTGGAAAAGGTAAATGCACTGCTGCAATGGGAATCGATTCTTTAACTGCCATTTCAAAAATAGAGCCCCGGGTTTCTCTTGCCTTTGACTGATCCCAATCAAAGGCTACTGTGATGTCTGGTCGTGGAAATTGAACAGGTGCGACGTGTATAGTGTCGCCAATTGCAAGTAATTTATCCGAGCCAGACTGAATTAAATAACAACTATGTCCGGGTGTATGCCCCACTGCCTCAATGGACCTAATGCCAGGCGTCAACTCATCTCCGAGATTAAATGTTTTTATTTGAGCGCCATATGCTGCAACTGCTCTTTTAGCGGGGACGAATCTGGTTTTTTGATTTTCAGCCGCTTTAGCCTCTACCTCAGGGTTAGCCCAGTAATCCATATCATTCTTTGAAATTCTGATAATCGCATTAGGAAACAGCATGCCCCCCTCTGGAGTTACTATGCCGTGGAGATGGTCTCCGTGCATATGGGTAATATATACCTCATCAATTTGACCAGGCTCTATTCCAGCAGCGGCTAGGCATTGGGAAAGTCTTCCAGCGGTAGGCCCTAGCATTTTGGCACCCCCAGAATCAATAAGAATTAGTTTGTTACCAGTATTCACCAAAAACGTGTTGACAGGAACACGCATTGACTTATCAGGCCAGCCTCCTGCAGACAACATAGACTTTATGAGTGAGCTATCCGCTTGCAAAGATGTCTGTGGTAACTCAATATAACCATCCAACATGCTAGTTACTTCAAACTCCCCTACTTTCATCCTATGTATGCTGATAACTTGACTTCCAGATAAAGGAGTTTTGGCGAATGCACTGGGCATTAGAGCAACAGAGGAAATTAATTTAATGGAACTTGAAAGAATGCTTCTGCGGTTTTGGTACTTCATAATATTAATAATGGATTTAGACAAACAAAGATTTACAAGTAGAAATAGGATATCTTTTAAATTTGATTCGTACTAGAGGCATACAAACAAACTGCACTTGCTGCTGCGATATTTAGAGACTCCTCACCTCCTGGTTGAGCAATACGCACTCTCATGCTTGCTAGCTCAATTAATTCTTGACGCACGCCCTGCCCCTCATGACCAAATATCCAGGCACACGGGTAAGGTATCTTCATATTTTTCTGTAATTGGTGCAAATACTCTCCCAGATGTGAACTTGTACATAAAAGTGGAACTTTGAGCTCCATGATCGCTTCAATTGATGAGGATTCAACCAGTCTGAGACTAAAGTGGGCGCCCATTGCTGAGCGAACGACTTTGTTGGACCACAAACCTGCAGTGCCCTGAAGTGCTATAACCTGTCTAAATCCAAAAGCTGCGGCGCTCCTTAGCACTGAGCCTACATTGCCGGCATCTTGCACCCTGTCTAGCACCACAGTTGCAAGGAGTGGATCCAAACCGAGGGGGGTTGGAGTCTGGACTAAAAAACCAATTGAAGCAGGCGAAGGCAAAGAACTTAGACTCTTAAGGAGTGCATCTTGAATCAAACTGACTTTTTTAGCACTTTCAAACCAATTAGAGAATTTTTGACTCAATTCCCCGTATTGAGCATCAGAACAAATTAAGTGGTTTAGCTCTAAACCTTTATCGAACGCAGCTGCACACAGATGTTCCCCCTCAAGCCACAATTCACCAGTCATTTGATAAGCCCGAACCTCGCTTTGAATGCCTTTTAATTTTTTAACCAGTGGATTATCTTTAGATTGAATAATCTCAAGATTTTTTAATTTTCTTATGGCTTCATTGTGCATGCCTAGATTATATAGAGGCGCTAATTGCTGCAAGGATAGAGAGAAATATCAGCTGTTTTGTTATCGATTTTCAAAACCTGGCCAAAAAATGCATTGCGTAAAAGTCATAAATAATGATTGCTAATGCAGCGGTGCCCATTAAACTCCAAAGGGTAGTGCTTCGCCAAATACGGCTCAAATAGTTGGGAGAACTGGGGTTGGTCGTCGAACGATCCAAATCTGCTTGAACTGAACTCTGCACAGGAGATTTTTTAAAAAGAATTTTAAAAAAATTCAAGCTGACAGTTGATAGGAAACGATTGCCTAAACTCCCAATCGATTGATCCAAGGGGATTATTCTTTTTGAATCCACAACCGATATTGGGGTTACCTGCTGAGTAGGGGGCTCTTTAAATTGAAAACCCAGTATGGCTAATACCCTTTGTCCTGAACGTAACTTGATAGCCTGTGAATAAAATAGATTGCTACCACCCTCCTCAAGTTGCATGAGTTGCTCAGTAGACAAGGAAGCCTTTTTAGCTAACACGGAGACACTCATTCCAGCCGATTGGCGTAATGATTTAAGGGTTATGCCGTCCGATGATTGCCAGTCCAGGTGACTCATAAATAAACAAATGAGTTGGGTTGAGATAGCTTTTACAAATTGAATTGTGAGATCAAATCTTCAATGCGGATTATCACTTAACAAAGATCTATTGCCAAGTGATTTTGCTAATTAAGAATGTTGCAGTTTTTTGAACTTTCATGAATCTTCATCATTCAAAAAAGCTGATTGATCTGTGACAGATCAATCAGTGCGACAGACTAAGAAAAGAGGGATGCTTAGAACTTAACAATCAAACCTGATTGAACTACGTTAGAGCGCTCATCACTTAAGACACCTGTTCCAGTAAAGCGTGTCGCCTCAACTTTCCAAGAATACAACTTGGAGATGTCGTAGGAAACCTCTGCTCCTGCGACCCAACCATTTCCTGTGACGTCAGCCTCCACGGAGTGAGCTAATCCCAAAACCGCTCCAAGCTCAAAGCGTGAGTAGGAATAAATCTCTTTAACCCCCTTTAGTATGGACACATTGGATCCCACGTCGCCTTGCCTGCCTGCTGCGTATTCAACAACAATCTTAAATCCAGATTCGCCGAGGGGCACTGCGGCTGAGATCGCGACAAGATTTTTCTTTGAATAAGAGTCATATCCACCATCTAATCCCAACTGAAAGGTTGACTCGCGCTCATACTCAATAGGTCCCTTTCCAGACTCAGAACCCCCACCATGTGACTCAGCGGCCTCATGGGCAAATGCTCCAAATGCAGTTGATAGTGCGATTAAAAGGAATAGCTTTTTCATGGAAATTCTCACTTTTTAAATAGTTTCATCAAAATCAATACATCACCGTATCAATTGCTACAGCAAATCAAATCGACTTGAAGAGTAAGAACTTTAGAAAACCGCAAGTCAAGTAGTACTAAAATATTCAAAAAATAAGTTTAGTAATTTAGCAAAATGGGGATTAATTTAGGCTTACATTTGTTTTAACACTTTAGCAACCGGGGCAAATGAACGCCTGTGATACGGGGTTGCGCCGTGCTCTTGTAATGCTTTCATATGCACTGCTGTACCGTAGCCCTTGTGGACTGCGAATCCATAATGTGGATAAACCTGATCAATTTCGGTACACCACTTGTCGCGACTAACCTTTGCCAATATGGATGCAGCAGAGATGCAGTCAATCAATGAATCCCCCTTTATCACGGCTACAGCCGGAACTTTTAATTTGGGTAAACGGTTACCGTCAACCCAAACCCGCGTCGGTATAACTGACAAACCATCAACGGCCCTTTGCATCGCAAGCATTGTTGCTTGCAATATGTTGAGCTCATCGATTTCCTCAATAGTTGCCTGAGCTACGCAGTAAGAAACCGCTTTTTCAATAATCTGGGAGTAAAGGTACTCGCGTTTTTTCTCGCTTAATTTCTTGGAATCTGCCAATCCCTTGATGGGTCGCTTTGGATCCAAAATGACCGAGGCGGCCATGACCGGACCGGCTAAAGGGCCTCGCCCAGCTTCATCTACCCCCGCAGCCATCTCATTAGGATCAAACCCAAGAGTCTCAAGAATCTTAGGATCGTTCACGGTTGAGAAATCTCTCAATGACTTGGCCTGCCAGGGTGGGTGTATCCTTTAAAAGATCTTTATGTAGGGCATTAAAGATTGCCTTTAATTCAATCACCTCCTTGGGTGAATTTAACCACTTCATTACCTCTTTTGCCAGTAAATTTGGAGTTGCTTTAGTTTGGAGCAACTCTGGAACTACTTGCCTGTTTAGTAATATGTTGGGCAATCCAATCCATGGCAATAATCTTTGAGGCCAAATGAGGAAATAGCTTAACCAATTCACATGGTATCCAATGACCATGGGTCGTTTGAAAAGTGCGGCCTCTAGGGTTGCTGTTCCACTTGCTACCAATACTACATCACAGGCAGCTAAGGCGGTGTGTGAATTACCGTGAAGAACCTTTAAATTAGGAACATGTATTTTTGAGCATAGCCTTTCTACCCAATCTATCAAATGGGGAACTACAGGGAGTAGAAAATGTAATTTGGGATCTGACTCTTGCATGATCAGAGCAGCGCGCAAAAAACGCTCCGTCATTTGCTGGACCTCGGACGCTCTGCTCCCTGGCATGAGAGTAATAACTTTTACATTCCCTGACAAACCAAGCTCCTGCCTTGCGCCGACTTGGTCCACCTGCATCGGTACTTCCTGAGCTAGGGGGTAGCCAACATAAGTAGCTGGGATGGCGTACTTTTCAAGTATGGCCGGCTCAAATGGGAAAATACACAATACATGATCAGCACTGAGTCCTAACTTATTTGCTCTTTTGGGCCGCCATGCCCATATGGAGGGACACACAAAATGAATTGTTGGGATTAAAGCCTCTTTAAGAGATCTCTCCAGGTTCAAATTGAAGTCAGGCGCATCGACACCTATAAACAAATCAGGTGGGCGTTCTAGTAACTCTTTCTTGAGTTGATTTCTTATTCCTAGGATTTCTTTGTAGTGCATCAGCACTTCAAAGTAGCCTCTCACTGATAGTTTATGGGCAGGCCAAAGTGCCTTAAAACCCAGTTTACACATTTGCGTACCGCCGATGCCGTAAATCTCTGCCTGGGGCCAACGAGATAGGATTCCTTTGATTAACAAACTGGCAAGCAAATCACCAGAGGCCTCGCCCGCAACCAATGCTATTCGAGGACGAAAGATACAGGCATTTTCAGACGGCGTTTTGATTTCAAGTGGATGCTGCAAAGTGTGACTCGTAAGAGTAAGCTCGTGAATCAACGAACTATTCCGCGATCTGAGCTTGGCGCGTTTAAAAATCCAAGCATCATTTGAATATCAATATCGGATTGAGGATTGGATTTCTCAAGCTCGGAAACAGCAACTTTAGCCTGTTCGAGGGTTAGGTTATCTCGGTAAAGTAATTTATACATTTCTTTGATGACTTTGATACGCTCGGGGGAGAAACCTCTCCTTTTTAGTCCCTCAAAATTCATTGATCTGGCCTTGGCGGGCTGTCCTTGACACATAACAAAGGGCGGCAAATCAGCCCAGATCATTGCATTGATGGATGTAAAAGAGTGTGCACCTAGACGACAAAATTGGTGAACAGTTGTAAAGCCACCCAAGATAACGTAGTCCCCTACCTGCACATGTCCTGCTAAGGAAGAATTATTAGCAAAAATAGTGTGGTTACCAATCTCGCAGTCATGGGCTAAATGAACATACGCCATGATCCAATTATCATTGCCAACACGCGTACAAGCCTTATCCCCAACGGTGCCGATATTGAAAGTACAAAATTCACGTATTGTGTTTCTGTCGCCAATGATTAATTCGCATGGCTCGCCAGCATACTTTTTATCCTGCGGAACAGCACCAAGTGAATTAAATTGAAATATATGGTTATCAGCACCAATGCTCGTATGCCCCTCAATCACACAATGGGCTCCAACCTTTGACCCACGGTTGATACGCACATGCGGTCCTATAACTGAATAAGCTCCGATTTCTACGGTCTCATGAAGTTCGGCGCCTTTATCAATAATTGCAGTGGGATGAATCCTAGTCATATCGTTAAGATGTAAGTGCTGAAATTGGATTAAAGTGATAAAAACAGGTTAGCGCAATTAACGATTTCGTCATTCTTGAATCGTACGCATCGTACACATCAACTCGGCCTCAACAGCTAATTCATCAGCAACAAAAGCTTGGGCTTTAAATTTCATCACACCCGCCTTCATCCTCAACACCTCGATTTGAAGTATCAATTGGTCCCCCGGTTCAACTGGGCGTTTGAACCTTACCCCGTCAATGCCGGCGAAATAGAACACATTATTGCTTTGAGAACTGATGTCAAAACTCTCAAAGGCAAGAAGCGCTGCAGCTTGCGCAAGGGACTCAATCATCAACACACCTGGCATCACAGGTCGATGAGGGAAATGTCCATTGAAATAAGGCTCGTTGATAGAAACATTTTTTAAAGCCTTGATGGATTTGCCCTTAACCACTTCAAGTACCCTATCAACCAAAAGAATTGGATAACGATGGGGTAGAAGTTTTAAGATTTTATGAATGTCCATGCTCATGTTAATTTTCTTCACGTAAAGTTATAGGATTCCAACAGGTAAAGTTTTTCAAACCTTCAACAAAAAATAACCAATCCACTCAAGCAGATTATGATCCCTAAAGGAGCAATTTATGAATTAACGATTTAGCCGTTTCAAAATCTTTAAGTTTTGACAAGCACACCAACTAAAAATCTCACTTCTCACTGCACAAACACCTCACTTAATCGAGCCCCCCATTAAGCTCTTAATCTTATCCCTTAAGGTGCTGAGTTGCCTCAGAATTGCAGCATTCTTCTTCCAAGCTGAGTCGGAGTCAAAGGGATAATACCCTCCGTAATTACCTGCCTGAGTAATAGAGCGTGTTATGACGGCCTTGGCACCTATATTTACACGATCAGCGATTTCAATATGGCCAACAAATCCGGCCCCGCCAGCAACAGTGCAATGCGCGCCAATGACAGTGCTACCCGAGACCCCAACAAACGCTGCCATAGCAGTATGGGGACCAATCCTAACGTTGTGAGCTATTTGAATGAAATTATCGAGCTTAACTCCGTCGCCGATAACGGTATCACCTAAAGCACCACGGTCAATACAAGTGTTTGCCCCAATTTCTACATGGTTACCGATCACAACAGAACCAAGTTGCTCAATCTTTACCCAGGTTCCCTGGTTCGGCGCAAATCCAAAACCATCAGCTCCGATCACTACGCCGGGATGAAGAATGCAATCAGATCCAATTTTGCATCCATGAGCTACGTTAACAGTGGATTTAAGCCATGTTCTTTCACCAATAACAGCCCCTGCCCCAACAACGCAGTAGGGACCAACTCTGGCACCGCTTTGCACTACAGCAGTTGGATCAATTACGGCTGTTGGATGAATTGGAGATTCAACTGACGAATGAATCGGGTTTAGGGTTCGCCAGAGTTGAGTAAGATATGCGAAATAAAGATAAGGTTTATCGCTGAGAATAAAAGCCAAATTTGGATTTTCGCCACTGGATCTCGAAAGCTCAAATTGCTCTTTAGTTAGGATTACACAACCCGCTTTAGTGGAGTCCAACTCTTGAGCGTAGAGTGGATTACTTAAAAAACTAATTTCATCCTCTACTGCACTATTTAAGGGCGCAATAGCATTAACAATTTGCTCTTTTGAGCCAATTAGCTCCCCACCAAGCTTTTCTACAATTTGACCTAAGGTTAGCGACACAGTTCAAGGCGTAAATTAAAGCCCGAATAACGTACTGTGTAAAGCATCAAATTGACCTTAGGAGCAGTTGGGGCTCGGTGTTATTTAGAACTCGGTGCACCGGATGTTGCCGGTGTTTGAGCATTAAAGGCTTTTATTACTTTTTCAGTAATATCGTGCTTTGGGCTTATATAAACTGCCTCTTGAAGAATAAGGTCATATTTTTCAGCCTCAGCAACTTGACGAACAACTTTGTTGGCTTTCTCAAGCACTTGTTGGAACTCTTCATTCTTACGAGCATTCAAATCCTCTTGAAACTCGCGTCTTTTCCTTTGGAACTCACGGTCCTGATCGGCAATTTGTCTTTGGCGAGTTACTCTTTGTGATTCAGATAGTGTTGGAGCATCACGCTCGAATTTCTCTGAATTTGTTTTGAGGCTATTACCCATTTCGACCAACTCTTTTTCTCTCTTGGAGAACTCTTGCTGAAGTTTGGTTTGCGCGGCTATGGCGGAATTGGCTTCGCGAAAAATTCGCTCAGTATTGACATAACCCACACGAAAGTCATCAGCCAGCGCAGCGAAAGTTGCCGCTAGTCCAAGAAGAGTTAATAGTAAACGTTTTGTTGTCAGCATTTTCATCAAAAAGAAGTTCCGATCTGAAATTGTACCTTCTGCATTCTATCTCCAGGAAAATATTTCTCGGGATTAGCAAGCGCGAATCGAAGTGGTCCCATGGGCGAAATCCAACTCAAACCTACGCCGACTGAGGATCGGAGTAAGGCAAAGTCCATTTTTTCACTCTCACCGTACACGTTACCCATATCATAGAAGGCATACAAACGAAGTGATTTGTCATTACCTGCCCCTGGGAAAGGAGCCAAAAACTCTGTATTCAAGGTGAATTTCTTAGGTCCACCGACCGTCAAACCTGACACATCCCTTGGACCAAGTGTTCCAGCGGTGAAACCCCTGACAGAACCTAGACCACCGGAGCTGTAGTTTTTGAATACAGGATAAGGCCGCCCCTCTAGACCTGATCCAAGGTCTAGCTCAGAATTGAATGCAAAAGTGAACTGCTTGGAAATTGGAATGTACTCTTGATACTGTCCGCCTGTTCTGGTGTACCTCGTATCTCCAAGCTCTCCAACTTCGCTGTTTAACCTGAAAAACCGCCCAGAGGTAGGTGTTAACAAATTGTCCCTGCTATCTCTAGCCCATCCAATTGTCATTGGAATAGAGGTCGTAGTATAACCAAATCGTTGGGCGAAGTCTAAATATGCCGCAGGGATATTACTTCCTGGTTTGATTTGGGTTTGTTCAGCAGCAATTCCAACAAATACGGTGTCTAGCTCAGCAAATGGTACCCCGTAACGAAGACCCACACCGTCTGTTACCAACCTGTAGTTACCACCTTGATCAACGTAGGGAATACTTGAGCGGTGATAGTAATTGATACTTCGAGAGATGCCGTCATCTGTCACGTAGGGATCGGTTGTATTTATTTGAAAAATTTGGTTGTACTTACTTGTACTGACCTGCGTTCCGACATAGTTACCTGTTCCAAAGACGTTATCTTGTTGGATTCCAAAAGTCAAAAATACTTTTTCTGCACTAGAGTAACCTGCACCAAGTTGCAAACTCCCTGTGGGTTTCTCGGTCAAAGTAACTGCTAAATCTACCTGGTCAGGAATGCCAGGAATTTCCTTAGTGTCCACTTCAACTTCCTTAAAAAATCCGAGCCGCTTTAAACGGTCTTTAGACATCTTAATTCTGTAACCGTCGTACCAAGCAGACTCCATTTGTCTGAATTCTCGACGAACAATCTCATCTCTGGTTTTTGCGTTTCCTGAAATATTGATTTTTCTTACGTATACACGTCTAGATGGGTCGCCTTGTAAAACAATAACCACTCTGTTCGTTGCACGATCAATCTCTGGTTTGGGCTCAACACGTGCGAAAGCAAATCCAAAATTACCGTAAAAATCAGTGAAAGCTTTTGTTGTCTGCGTTACTTGATTGATGTTGTAGGCCTCCCCTGGCTTAATCGCTATAAGGGCTTTAAACTCGTCGTCCCTTCCCAGGTAATATCCCTCCAAACGAACTCCTGAGACGACAAAGCGGTCTCCCTCAGTGATGTTTAAGGTGATATTAATTTTTTGTTTATTGGGAGAAATTGCGACTTGAGTCGAGTTGATCTTGAACTCTAGGAAACCTCTGGATTGGTAATAAGATTTCAATACTTCAATATCGGCATTTAGTTTTGTCTGTGAATAACGATCCGACTTTGTGTACCAACTCAGCCATGTAGGGGTGCTTAAATCGATTTCACTTAAAAGAGTAGATTCGGAGAAAGTTTGCGCTCCAACGATATGAAGTTCTTTAATCTTTGCAACATCACCTTCGGTCACACTAAACGTTAAATTTACTCGATTACGCTCGATAGGCGTAATCGTAGTGATGACTTCAGCGCCGTAAAGGCTTTTATTAATATATTGACGCTTAAGCTCTTGCTCTGCCTTATCAGCAAGTGATTTATCAAAGGGGCGCCCCTCCGCCAAACCAACCTCTCTCAAAGCTTTTCTTAGAGCGTCTTTATCAAATTCCTTTGCACCAACAAAGTCCAAGTTTGCAATGATAGGACGTTCTTCTATGGCAATAATGATCACATTTGACTTGATATCAATTCTGACGTCTTTAAACAGCCCGAGCGCAAACAAACTTCTAATGGCCTGAGTACCTTTTTCCTCTGTGTAGTTATCCCCTACTTTGAACGGCACAGTAGCAAAAACAGTTCCTGGCTCAACGCGCTGCAATCCTTCAACACGGATATCGTCAATTTTGAAGGTGTCAAGTGCCCAAGCACTGTTAAACACCATAAGACCTAGCAGAACTAAACTGAGAAGTTTGTTTAAGATCGAGGTAGTAAGTAAATTTTGTTTCATGAAAATGTAATGGCCGACAATATTTTTAAAGAATCGATGAAAAAGTTTGAATCCAAAAGCAAAAAAATCATGCAGTTTTATTAGCCAAAAAGACGCAATCCGTCGTTAATCAGCGCAACGCCCATCATCAAAAGCAAAGTCACCAGTCCCAGGCGCATTAACCTTTGAAGCCAAATCTCAGAGGGTGCTCGCCCAGTCACACACTCCCAAAGATAATACATCAGTTGTCCACCATCCAAAACTGGAATAGGGAGCAAGTTTAAGACTCCTACACTGACACTTACAAAAGCCACAAAACTTACAAAGTTGACCCATCCCGCCTGAGCACTTTTACCAGCATACTCCGCCAAAGTTAATGGGCCACTGAGTTGACGCAGTGATAATTGGCCAACCAAGATTTGACCAAATGAACGTAATGACATACTTGCTAGATCCCAAGTCTTTTGGCAGGACAAAGCAAGTCCTTGCCAAAACCCATATCTGACGAATACCATTTGTGCAGACCCTCCTATTATGGCATCCACCCGACCTATGGTTTTGTCGCCATCTTGAATAACTTTGGGACTTAAGATTATGTCGACAATTCGCCCTTTGGGGTCGGGACTTTCAGTTTGTTCTGGGATGCGATTAACTTTCAGTGTCAAATCGCGCGACTTGACGTACGACAAACCTGAGTTTTGTTGAGCAAGTGAATCATCCGAACTTGCAATTTGGGCGCTATTTCTTATCACTTGTACGAAGTGTTGAGCATCTAAAACATCTACATTGTTTATGCTTAACACTAAATCACCCGCCAAAAGGCCTGCTTTTTCAGCAACGCCACCAGGAACTACTGAGCTAATAAGCGCCTCGCGAGAGGGCCCAGTTAATCCTAAGCTCTCAAATGCTCGCGCCTGAGATTGAGGCTCCACATCAAAGCGCTCATCTAAGTTCCAATCATTTAAATTAAGTTTAATAACAGTATTAGACTGTATTGATTTATCATCCAGTTTTTCAATTTTATTTGATTGAGTTAATCGCCCCCCCCTAAGCACTGAAACCTCAAGTGTTTGCATCGCAGGGGTGGGATTTGAATAAAAATCTCCGGACTCCGATTGAGTTTGACTCAATTGGGACTGAAAACCCTTTTTGGCCTCTACCAAGGCTTCCCTAAAATTAGCAAAAGTTCGGATGGGTATTTCAACTGAGTTTTGAATTTGGGTTAGATCGTTATTATTTTCAATGGGATGATAGTGAATGCCCGTAATAAGGTCCCCAGATAAAAAACCTGCCTTCTCCATTATTGAACCTACAGGAGGGCTACTGATGATAGGGGCGGCCTGATTTTGACCGACCCAGTTCAGGGTTGAGTACAAAAGAACGGCAAGAACTAGGTTGGCCATCGGCCCAGCTATAACAATAGCGGCTCGTTCAAGTAAGGTTTTTGAATTAAAAGAGCCCGCCCTTTCCTCAGTTGAGACTGGCAACTCCCTTTCATCAAGCATTTTGACATATCCGCCCAATGGAATGGATGAGATTAAAAAGAGGGTCTGCTGTAGGTCAACATGTGAAACCTTGAGGACCGGTGCATTGGCAACAGTATTGGTGTTGTCATTTTGATTGAGATTGAGATTGGAATTACCATTTTCAAGTTTACTTCTTACCTCAATATCTCTCAAATCTTTGGCACTGACCCATCTAAAAGGATGCAACTGCCAGCCAATGATCGGGCGCCCAAATCCGACCGAGAATTTAAGTACTTTAACCCCACAAAGAACAGCCACCTTGTAGTGTCCATACTCATGGACAACCACAATCAAACTCAGCATAGCGATGAAAGAGATTATTGTGAACATTTATCTATTCATCTAGAGCTAGAAAGCTCCTCAACGACTTGTCGAGCTACATCACGAGCACCCAAATCTAAAGCCAAAAGATCATCAAGAGACTTAGCTGACCCAGGCAAATATTTGTCAAGAGTTCTTAAATTTACTTCATGAATTTGGGTGAACTTAATTTTTTTACTCAAAAACGATTCAACCGCGATTTCGTTTGCAGCGTTTAAAACTCCTGGCGCCCCATTTGCCGAGCGCAGTACCTCCCAAGCAAGCAAAAGCCCTGGAAATCTTTCTCGGTGACGGTTAGATTCAAAATCTTCAAAGGTCATGGGGGGAGTATTTTGGAAAGAGAGTTTGTTGGCACCAGACTCAATCCTCTCAGGCCACCCCAATCCATAAGCGATTGGAACCTTCATATCAGGAGTACCCAATTGCGCCACAACTGACATATCCTTGTATTCAACCATTGAGTGGACAATACTTTGTGGGTGAATCAATACATCAATCTTTGATGGATCTACACCAAATAGGTAATGAGCCTCGATGACCTCTAAACATTTATTCATCATGGTTGCAGAGTCAACCGATATTTTCTGTCCCATAACCCAATTGGGGTGACGACAGGCCTCCTCTGGGGTCACTAAATGCAGAGTTTGTGGGTCTCTTGATTTAAAGGGCCCTCCAGAGGCAGTTAAGATAATCTTTTCAATCCTGTCATTCCAAGTGCTTGGATCCTCTGGAAGTGATTGAAAAATAGCAGAATGCTCGCTGTCTATGGGTAACAGTTTTGCACCACCAGCCCTAACTTGGGATAAAAATAATTCGCCCCCGACCACCAAAGCCTCCTTATTTGCAAGCAAAAGGCGTTTGCCAGCCCTAGCCGCCGCAAGGCAAGAGGAAAGGCCTGCAGCACCAACTATAGACGCCATTACGGTGTCAACACTCTCGTGAGAAGCCAAGAGATCCAAGTCCTGTGAGCCCGTCAATACCTCCACATCTAATCCTGTGGACAGCACTCGAGTGCGAAGCGCGTTGGCAGAGTCAGGATCAACCAAAAGCGCATACTTCGGCTTAAAGCGAAGACACTGCTCAAATAGCAGATCAACTTGGCTGTAGCCAGTCAACGCAAAAATTCTGATCTTATCCGGATGCCGAGCCACTACTTCTAAGGTGCTTGTGCCAATTGATCCTGTAGAACCTAAAACCGTTAGGGTTTGAAGTTTCGTACTCCTTGCTCCATGAATTTGGCTCATTTTGAAACTCTCCAAAAATGAACAATACCTAGACCAGGTACATAGTTTAAATCTAGAGCAAGGAACGACTTTTCTTGACTTTTATTCTTAGATTTTTTTAAATTTAAGCCTAAAAAAAATGATTGAGAGTTCAAATTAGACTCCAAAACATAGCAATGGGCAGCGACGGAAGTAGCGCATCAATTCGATCTAAAACACCACCATGTCCTGGCAAGAGTTTGCTACTATCTTTTGCACCCACACTTCTTTTAACCAGTGACTCAAGTAAATCGCCAACAACACTCATGGAGACCATAAAAATCAAAGCAAGTATTTGTATGAATAGGCCTTTGCGCCCCAGCAAACTAAATAGACTGAGCTGTTCGAGCATGATTTGGTTTGGAATTTCAGAAAAATCAGTGATGCCTAAACGAGACTGATCAATCAAAACCCATACCCAAGATAGCAAAATAACTGCAAAAACTCCCCCCCAAACTCCCTCCCAACTTTTTCCTGGGCTTATATTGACCGCTAGTTTTCTGCGCCCAAAGGCTCTTCCGAAAAAGTAGGCTCCAATATCAGCCATCCAAACCAAGGCAAATATTGACAATAAAAAATTAATACTCATTGCCTTTGCTTGGTATATGGCAAGCCAAGTTATGAACAAAGCCCATACCCCTGCAACTAGCCTTAGGGGTAAGTAAATATTTAACCACCGGGTGGGACCGAGCCTTAATAGTGCACTAGCTACCAATACCCATAGAGCGGTACAGATCAGCCAAAAATAATAGTTAGGGACAAGAAGGATTTCATAGTGCCAAGAAGCTGCACACATGAGAGAGCAAACACCGCCCAAAACACCTGAACCAGTGAAGCTCAGACCATTAAGTCTTCCCCACTCCCAAGTTCCTACGGCGCATAATGTCAAAGACAAAATTGTCATGGGCACTTGGCTATCCGAGAGAAGAGCGGGGACCAATACGCACATCAACGCAAGCGCTGTGATTACACGTTGTTTAAGCATTGGTGATTAAAGAGGAAGTGCTAAACAAAGTAGCTAATATTGAGGTTGAATGAATTGAAAAAAGTATTTAAAAAAATCAAAAATTGATCATCACACAGCCATCAACTCTTGGTCTTTAGCCACAACCATTTTGTCCACATCCTGAATGTGTTTATCTGTAATTTTTTGAATCTCTGCTTCAGCACGTTTTTGATCATCCTCTGAAGCCTCTTTTTCTTTTACTAATTTTTTAACGCTCTCATTGGCATCTCTTCGCAAATTTCGGATTGCGATCTTGGCATTTTCGCCTTCATTTTTAACAACTTTTGTCATCTCGCGTCTTCTTTCCTCTGACATTGCAGGCAAAGGAACTCGAATCAATTCCCCCATGGTAGCGGGATTTAAACCCAAATCACTTTCACGAATTGCTTTCTCAACCTTTGCACCCATCCCCTTTTCCCAGGGCTGAACGCTCAATGTTCTTGAGTCAAGAACAGTAACATTAGCAACTTGATTGAGTGGGGTCATATTGCCATAGTAATCCACCATCACAGAGTCAAGCAAAGTCGGAGTAGCCCGACCAGTTCGGATTTTGGCTAAATTTTGACGAAAAGCCTCAATGGATTGATTCATTTTCGTCTCAGTTGTACTCTTAATTTCTGCGATAGTCATACTCATCTCCTACTTAAATGGCCTAGTCCCAGCAATCTAAATGATCATTCTGGTTTTTTATTTGAATTAAACAAACAGGAGCTCCTAAATTAGAGCTCAAATCTTCAGGGTGATATTATCTCCTGATTAGGTGCACTCCTAAAGAAAAGGGTGCTTTAAGAAGAACTTCATTCGATCGGCTTAAGCATGAACCAACGTACCCTCATCCTCGCCCATCACAACACGCTTTAATGCGCCGCTCTTGAAGATTGAGAACACCTTAATTGGTAAGCGCTGATCACGACATAGGGCAAATGCAGTGGCATCCATGATGCCAAGATTATTTTTGATGGCCTCATCAAAGGTAAGATTGTTGTATCTGGTCGCCTTGGGATCCTTTTTGGGATCTGCTGTATACACTCCGTCGACCTTGGTAGCTTTTAAGACCATCTCTGCACCTATCTCCGCCCCCCTTAGAGCGGCTGCGGTGTCTGTGGTGAAGAATGGGTTACCCGTACCGGCAGCAAAAATCACCACCTTACCCTCCTCTAGATACTGCAGTGCCTTGGGTCTCACATAGGGCTCGACAACTTGCTCAATACCAATTGCGGACATGACCCTAGCGGTCAGACCGGCCTTATTCATAGTGTCAGCCAATGCAAGTGCATTCATCACTGTTGCAAGCATTCCCATGTAGTCTGCAGTTGCACGGTCCATACCGACAGAGCCCCCAGCAACCCCTCTAAAAATATTACCCCCTCCAATCACAACTGCAACTTCAACCCCCATGTGGATAATTTCAGCAACCTCATCTACAACACGAACTATAGTGTCACGATTGATCCCAAAAGCATCATCCCCCATCAACGCTTCACCAGAGAGCTTTAATAAAATACGTTTGTGAGCTGGTTTTAGAGTTGCTTGATTTTGGGTCATGGATTTTTCTCCTAAGAATGAAGTTTGACGTTTTGAGGATGTTTTGTTCAAAAAAAAGGAGACCGAAGTCTCCTTTTTATATTAAGCCGATTGCTTTGCGGCAGCGACCTGAGCCGCCACTTCAGCGGCAAAATCATCTACCTTTTTCTCAATACCTTCGCCCACAACATAAAGTGTGAATGAATGCACTTTGGTTTGAGCAGCCTTAAGCATTTGTTCAACCGTCTGTTTATCGTTTTTAACAAAAGGTTGATCAAAAAGTGATACCTCTTTGAGATACTTTTGAACGGAACCTTCGATCATCTTAGCTGCAATTTCCGCAGGCTTACCAGATTCAGCCGCCTTAGCAGTCGCAACTGACCTTTCGCGAGCAATGAACTCTTCTGGAACGTCAGCGCTTGTTAAAGACACGGGCTTCATCGCAGCCACATGCATTGCCGTATCGCGGGCAGCAGTCTCTGCACCCTCGAACTCGATCATTACACCAATTCTGGTACCGTGAAGGTAGGAAGTCAAAGCATGACCATTTGAGAAACGTTTGAAACGACGAAAACTCATGTTCTCACCAATCTTACCAATTAGCCCTTTTCGGACGTCTTCCAAAGTAGGACCAAAACCGTCTTGCTCGTAAGCCAATGCGCCCAACTCTTCAACGTTCGAGGGGTTGTGAAGCGCAACCAGTTTCGCAGCAGCATTTGCAATAGCTAAGAAGCTATCGTTTTTGGTAACGAAATCTGTTTCACAGTTCACTTCAATCAATGCGCCGACTTTATCATTTTCGATAAATTGAGCAACCACGCCTTCTGATGTAACGCGAGAAGCAGCTTTGCCAGCCTTGCTACCCAATTTAACCCTTAATAGCTCCTCAGCTTTGGCCATATCTCCATCGGCCTCAGTCAATGCTTTCTTGCACTCCATCATTGGTGCATCAGTTTTTCCTCTTAGCTCGGCGACCATGCTCGCTGTAATTGCAGCCATATTCAATTCTCCATTTTCAATTCAGTAGTTGTAAAAAAGGGGCCCTAAGCCCCTTTGGGTGAGCGTTGAGAAATTACGCTGCAGTAGCGTCTTCTCCTCCAACCTCAACGAATTCATCTTCACCTTCAGCCTGTACCGCTTTAACTACTTCGTTAACAGCATTGGCACGACCTTCCAATATCGCATCTGCGATTCCACGAGCGTAAAGCGTCACAGCCTTAGAGGAGTCATCGTTACCAGGAATGATGTAGTCAATTCCCTCAGGTGAGTGGTTAGTGTCAACGACTCCAATCAAAGGAATACCGAGCTTTTTGGCCTCAGCGATTGCGATTTTATGGTAACCCACATCTATGACAAAAATAGCATCTGGCAAAGTAGCCATGTCTTGAATACCGCCAATGTCTTTTTCCAACTTCTCAATTTCACGGGTGAAAGTAAGTTGTTCTTTTTTAGACATTGCATCTAAACCAGCTTCTTGTTGCGCCTTCATTTCTTTGAGACGCTTGATTGAAGTCTTGACGGTCTTGAAGTTGGTCAACATACCGCCCAACCAACGTTGGTTAACAAAAGGAACGCCCGCACGCTTGGCTTCAGTTGCAATTAATTCTCTAGCTTGTCGCTTTGTACCTACCATCAAGATAGTCCCACGGTTAGCGGACAATTGTTTAGCAAACTTGATCGCCTCTTGGAACAAGGGCAATGTCTTTTCTAAATTGACAATATGGATTTTGTTGCGATGACCAAAGATGTAGGGGGCCATCTTGGGATTCCAGAAACGTGTTTGGTGCCCAAAGTGGACACCCGCTTCTAACATTTCACGCATAGTTACTGACATAATTAATCTCTTTAAAGGTTGTTTCTAAAATCCAATCCATCATCAAATCAGTTAAGATCAAAAATCCAACTTCGTTGACACCTTGTAAGGATTGGTTTGCGAATGTTTCAATGATAATGTATACAGGTAAACACCTAAATCTACTATCTTGAACCACAAGATTATAACATATGCCATCTAATTTATCCACCCCAAGACACTCCCAATATAGTACCGGGCTAAAGACATGAAGAAAATTGCAGTTATTGGAGCAGGTATCGTTGGAATTACAACAGCTTATGAGATAGCCTCTAAGGGGCATAGCGTCACCATTTTTGACCAAAATAGTGCATGCGCTGAAGAAGCAAGTTTTGCAAATGGATCCATTTTCAGTCCAAGCTTTATTTCGCCTTGGACAGCGCCTGGGCTCCCAAGGGTATTTCTTAACCAGCTATTTGCTGAACACTCCCCTATAAGATTCGGGGGGATTGGCAAAAAAGAGATCGCCTGGATATCAAAATGGCGAGCGTCCTGCAAGATGGACAGCTATCTGTCCCACAGAAGCCAACTCCACGGCTTAGCGGCTTTTAGCCAAGAAGTACTAAAAGATACTACAAAACGACTAAACCTTGATTATGAAAGCACGCGTGGTTTCATGGTGCTTTTTCGAAGCACTGAGCAACTAAAGAGTTATCAAACCAACTTGCAAATATACAAAGAGATGGGGGTTCCTTTTTCCGAAATCACTGTTGAGCAAGCAAGGGCAATTGAGCCCGCATTAAATACAGAGACCCCGCTGGCAGGAGCGCTTTACTTTTCAGATGACGGAGTTGCCAATTGCAGGCAATATGCCCTTCAATTAAAGGATGAATGTGAGCGCATGGGCGTTAAATTTGTTTTAAACGCAAAAGTAAAACCCCTGTCTCTCAAACGACCGACACAGCTTGAAACTCAAGACAGCTCAATGCAATTTGATGAAGTCGTAGTTTGTGCAGGGACCTATAGTGCAGAATTGATTTCATCTCTTGGCATCAAAATTCCCTTGATACCAGTCTATGGCTACACCCTCTCAGCTTCCGTTCGAGAGCCTATTGATGCCCCCCAAAGCGCAGTGATGGATGATAAGTACAAAGTAACAATATCAAAAATGGGGCAAAGAATTAGAGTCTCAGGCATTTCTCAATTAGGGGGTTCAACAAAAACTCCTTTGAAGGGGGCATTTAACTCGCTTTATAAGGTATTGAATGACTGGTTTCCTGGTGGCGCCAGAACCTCAGAGAGCGTTCAAGAGTGGTGCGGGGCCAGAGCAAGCCTACCTGAGGGGGTTCCGATTATTGGGAGCACTAAAGTACCTGGAGTTTGGCTAAACGTTGGTCACGGCGCCGGTGGGTGGACTCTAAGTTGTGGAGCGGCAAGGGCACTTGCCAATTTAATTAACAATGAGTTGCCTGGTATCAATTTAGT
>DAITOS010000005.1:72466-79763 GCA_036834025.1 Limnohabitans sp. | reverse complement strand
GAAGTTGTTCCATTTGTTGTAGTTAAGCTTGCATAAGTTGGGGATTCAATTGCAGCTTGCATAGGGTCTGTATTACTGGATACAAATTTAACTGCAGTTGGTTTACCGCTGGCATCTAACGGACCAGACGCTACTGCACTAAAGCCAGGCAATTGAGGGGTCGGAGTACCAGTTCCTGCTGTGTTGCCGTAGTTAACGTAGTTTATAAGTCCTTGCAAGTCAGTGACCTGTGCAGTTGAGGGTATTGATAACGGCTCAACTCCGCCGTTATTTGGCAATGTGAGCTTCAAAGTCATGGATTGCCCTGCCAATCCAGAAAAGTTAATTCCACCAATCGTAGCGGTAGATGCTGGCGTGTTTGCAGCTGCAGCCTGAAGCTGTGAATTGATATTGTTCACAACAGTTTGATAAGTCTCATTGCCACTACCCAAATTGAGGGGTATGTTTTGCATTGAGGAACCTGATCCAGAACCATTTTGAAGTTCTAAATTAACGGAGCTGTTATTGGTTCCTGAGAAGTCAAAATATTTTTGTGAACCAAATGTTTGATTGATCCTATTGGTCAACTCGGTTGCAATATCAGATCCGTGGAGTTGAAGATTTTGCCCCGCTAAATCGGCAATGTTGATAGGCACTGTTTTGGAGCCGTCAACTGAGATATCAAATAACGGAATTGGGGCCCCTGTTGACGAAACGATACCACTTACAGTTGTTTGTGACTGAAAGTTAATGACGTCTGAACTAAGCGAGCCCAGGTTTGGAGCTAAGGTACCAGACACTGTGGCGGCCGAAGAGGACTGAGTGTTGGTCAAGTTATCCAAGTTAAACATCTCAGTTTTACTGTTGGTAAGCTGATCACCCACTTGAGCTGCATTAGCAATTTGTCCGTATTGATTGACGTACTGCGCAGATCCAGTTGAATCAGTCGATTGTTGGAGCGCTGAGCTCACCAAAGTGTTACCCACATAAACATAGGTCTGCCATTTATTGGCAGGTGACGCCGCACTTGCGTTTTGTGTTTTTGCATAGTAAACGGTCGCCAAGTAACTGTTACCTGCTCCGTCGTAAACGTTCATCGCTGTACTTTCGTTGTAAGTAGAGGGATCGTTTTTGTCAAATGATTTCGTAATCACAGCAGCAGATGCTGGGAAATTAAGACCTAATTGAATTTGAGTGGTCTGCTTTGCCTCACCTACAGTTGCGGAGGGAATATTTAACGGATTCATGTTACTGATATCAGCGTTACCAGCACTATCAACGGAGGCCGCCATCAACTGTTGCCCTGCAGCGTTCACAACAGTGTTCTCGTTGTTCAACATGAACGTACCGTTACGGGTATAAATGCTTTGCAATCCGTCAGGGGATTTCATCGGGAAAAATCCTGAACCTGAAATCGCCAAATTAAGCGTGTCCGATGAGAAGGTCAGGTTACCCTGGCTGAAGTCTTGGGTAACGCCTTTTAAAGCCACACCCTGACCAATCGTTGAACTACTCTTTTGTAGTGGGGAGGATGCAAAAATGTCCCCGAAATTGGTTGTTGATCTCTTAAATCCGGTGGTTGCAGCGTTGGCAATGTTATTTGAAGTGGCGGCTAATTGAGAATTAGCTGCGTGAATACCTGTTAGTGCTGTAAAAAATGCCATTTTTCAAACTCCTGTTGAATCTTTTATTCTGAATTAGTTAGCTACGGAACTAACGTCTGCAAGGTTCATCGTCTTGCCACCTGCAAAATTCAGCATCCATGCGCTGGCAGGCGTACCTGCGTTTGGATTACTGATACTTATGACTTGTGAGTAAGTACTGGATGTGGGTGTTACTGTTTTACCTGTTGAATCAACAGCAGAGAATGCTAATTTGTAAATTCCATCAGGTTGTTGTGATCCGTTTTGGTCCTTTCCGTCCCAAGTCGCTGTCATATTTCCTGCAGTTTGCGGCCCTAAGGCCTTAATATCAACAATATGACCTGAACTATCCGTGACTGTCATCGTCAGTGTCTTTGCACCATTGGGCAGACTGACAGATGTGTTAACTGGCTGGCTATTGATCAATGTTGCAGCTCCCCCGGGCACTAAAACTTGTTTGCCTATGAGTGAGGCTCCTGCAGACATTTGCCCGTTTTGCAAACTACCTACCAACGAGTTCATACTAGACTCCATGTTAGTCGTAGCAGTTAATTGTGAGAACTGAGCGAGTTGAGATACGAATGTAGAGTTATCCTCTGGCTGAGAAGGATCTTGGTTCTTCAATTGAGTCGTAAATAGAGTCAAAAAATCGTTCTCCCCCATCGCTGACTGAGCAGAGGACGTTGAAATCTGAGTTGCTGCAAGGGCCGCTTGATGCTGAGCAAGTGTTGTAATCCCATTTGGTAAAGTAGATGAAAGGGATGCGGGCAGTGAGCTAGATGTTGAAGAGGATACGGTCATGATTTGTTTCTTTCAGCTTAGGGTTAATGGGGTTTTAGAGTAATGTTTAAAAAATTCAGTTATTAAGATTTAGTGATGTCCAGAGTTCTCATCATGAGTTGACGAGCAGTGTTCACAACTTCAACGTTGTTTTGATAAGAGCGGGAGGCCGCCATCATCTCCACCATCTCTTGCATTTCGTTCACATTTGATAAATAGACATTGCCGTCTTTATCAGCCAGTGGGTTTCCGGGGTCATACAGGCTTCTAATGGGGGTTGGATCGTCAACCACATGATCGACCTTAACTCCGCCTAGATATGGAGCAGCAGCGTTGGTGTACTCCTCCTTTACTAAGGCTTTGAAAACGGTTCTTTTAGCTCTAAATGCATCTTGCTCAGTATTGGCAACTGTTGTTGCATTGGCCAGGTTAGATGCTGTCGTATTCATACGAACCATCTGCGCATTAAGCGCTGTGCCTGCAATTCCAAAAACACTGTCTAAGGATTTCATTTTTTATTACTCCCCTTTGAGGGCCTTTCTAATGCCACTGATGTTGTTTGATAAAAAACTTGCGGTGGCCTGATAATCAGCTGCAGCCTTACCAAAGTTAGACTGCTCCACACTGATCTCAACCGTATTTCCATCAAAAGAGCTATTAAAAGGAATTCTGTAACGCATGCCGTTATCGGGCGCGTCTGTGATGGCAGCGAAATGCTCTGGATGAGTAGCCGTCAAATACTGCTTCTCTGACTCTTTAAACACCGCTTTGAAATCTAAATCTTGCGCCTTGTAGTTAGGCGTATCAGCGTTTGCAATATTGCGTGACAAAACCTCAAGTCGCTGACTCCTGACTTGAAGGGCTTGCTCGCTGACACCAAAAGCAGATGAAAGATCCATCATCACTCCAATTAACTTGTACAAAAATCGTCGTATTCACGACACTCGGTCCTAAAGTTTTAAGACCTCAGTACGACATTTGCAATTTGTATGCCACCAATAAATGACGGTGTTGTATGCAGTGTTTGGGGGATTTCTCACAAAGGGAGTGGCAATATTTTTCCTCTTGAGATCCCTTTAGCGCTTAACTTTTATATTGCCACTAAAACTGGCAATTTATTGCCGCTTTTAATATTCACTTTTTATAACTCTTCAAATTTTCATCAATATCTTGCCAAGTCAATTGAATAATTTGAAGCGTTCGATACATTTCTTGCCACCAATATTCAAAATTCAAGACCCTGGGATTGCCGCCTATAAGTTAAGAATCGATTTCTTGCCACTGGTTAGTTTTAAACTGCTTAACCTAATCGATCAAATCGCTTAATTAGGGAAGATAAGTCTGGTTTAAATAAGCACTAACTCTTAATGCCTGGGTCCTTTGTGTGGAGGAGTTCGCTGGGTTGAACTGAACTTGCTCGATCTGGGCGGTTTGATTTTGTCCCAAGTTTTGAGTGTTCATAGTGTTCGAACTTTGACCTGAATTTTGAGCTCTTTGTGATGTTTGTGATGTTTGGGCCGCTTGAGCTAGCAGAGTTGCTTGCAGGAGTTGGACATTTTGTGTGCCCTGCCCGCCCATCGATCCAAATCCACCTTGGGCTTCGCCGTTATTCATGACTAAATTATTTTGAGCATGAATTAATGCTTGACTTCTGGCATTCAAAGTATTGTTGGTCTGTACACCAGCAAAAGCATTTGAATTAGTTTGACTGTTCTGAGCAACAGTCGTATTTGAGAAATCCAGTCCTAATCGGTTGATTGCATTTTGGTGAAGCCCCTCAATTATTGAGTGCCTAGTAATAGGTGCACTGGTATCCCTATTGACGTGAAGCATCGAGGCCTGAGATCCAGCTATGTTTAAATTTGCGTGCGTTCGGGTCTCGCTGCGGGCGGCTGGGGTTAGAACTGTTAAATACAGATCGTCAAGGTTGGCGGGCCCAAAGTTCTTGAGCCCTGTTTCATCAAAATATTTGGACACCAAGTCCAATTGCTGCAGCACGCTGTGATTTGTAATGTCTTTAGGGTTTGAAGCAAACCCAGCTGACGCAGCCCCCCTATCAGGACCCTCACAAAATTGAATAATGCCGTGACAACGGTTATTCGTGGCTTTGGGATTCATCCCATCGCTTTCCATCAAAGTCAACCTAGCGAAATCATCTGGGTGGAATTGGTAGGTTTTGGACATGCTCACGATCTTTTCGTAAACGGCTGACCGCTCCTGAGCTGGGATAAAGCCCTTTTCAACTGCTCTGTCCAGAGTTTTATTGAGAACTGGGTTGTCACCTTTATCAAACCCGGAGGGTGCATTTGTGAGTACCCTGGAGCTGGAGCTTGACCTAGCTCCTTGAGAAGTTAGGACAGTACTTGCGACATTGGTTAGTGAGCCATTTTGAGCTGCTACATTACTCTGTGGGGGCTTATTATTAGTAAGTCCAGTTGAGTTGTAGGTATTTGCCGTGGCAATGTTATTTGTAATATTTGCTTTTGCAAAGTCTCCACCACTTGAATTAATGGAACTTAAAACTCTCAAATTGAGCTGCTGGCCTGGGAAGATTTTGTCAGGATTTTGAATGCCATTTGATTTAGCAACTAATTGAGCTAAATGCATTGAATCTGCTGAGCTGATGTTTTGTCCTTGTCCAGCAAAATATCCTTTAACTATATTAGTGAGGGTGTCACCGCTTTTGATAGCAACAGTTGGTGCGTTTGCATCCACCACACTGGTCGTCTGGTTTGACGAAGTATTGACACTTGATTGGGCCTGAGCCTGAGCAAGCATTTTGGAGAAAGCAGTCTTATCGGTTCCGCCAGAACTATTTGCGCGGTCCGTGAACAAATATTTATTACTGTCCAAGTAACTATTTCTTACCAAGTTTTTCGTGTCTGTTAAATAGTTCATGGCAATTCCAGTGGCCTTTTCGATCTTTGGTACAAAATTTGCAAAGTGTGTTGTATCAATAAACAATACGTCAATTAACCAACACTTCCCTTCTATTTTGCAAATGCTGTGCCGATCTAAAAAATCATTAAAAGTGTCTGGAATCGGACACTTAAAGAAGCTCCCCAGAGTTCTAGTTGGTGGGGTGTCTGGAGCCGCGCTGCTTGCCTTGGTGTGCGGCCTTTCTAATCCAGCGATAGCTCAAACGCAAAATGCCGTCACCAGTGCTGGTCAACAAAGAATTGATGCTCAACTAAAGCCCTGGTTTGCAAAGGTTGAGCGGGTGGAGGAGTCATCTGTAAGCATCGTTGCGTTGGATTCAAGACTCAAAATAGAAGCTTGTGAAAAACCAATCAACTTTGATTTTCCGTTTGTTTCTCATAAAACGGTTCGCGCCAGATGCGATTCGCCCCAGTGGCAGTATTACCTACAAGTCAATACTGCTCCAGCTGTTGCAACTACAAACTTAGGCGTCAGTACCAACTCAGGAGCCCCAAGTTCAACGGCTTCCTCAATGGATAAAGCCGTTCCCACACAGCCTTCTCCTTCTGCCTCCGCCAATACAGCTTCTCCAACATTAACTAGCCCGCCCAAAAACACCCCTAATAACCCCGGGTATCACACCGTGTTAACCTCTTCCCAGTTCCTTAAACGTGGGACTATATTGGATCCCAGCATGTTCACAGGCACAGAAGTTGCTTTCACACCTGGTGATAATTCCGCATTGAGCAATCCGAAGGATGTAGCTCATATGGAACTTTTGAGGGATTTACCGGCCAACACGACACTTAAGAGTTTTGATCTAAAGCCCATGGTGATGATCAAAAAAGGACAACAAGTTTTAGTGTCCATTGGAGAGGGTAAGGGATTTTTGATTACTGTGAGGGCAGAATCTTTGCAAGATGGACAATTAGGAGAGCAAATTCGGTTGAAAAATACCGAGTCGGGTCGACCTATTTCAGCTGTAGTCACTGGTGTAAACACGGCGAAGGCTATTTAATGGGTTCTAAAGTATTAATTTTCATTTTTTTGAAAAATAACTTTAAAAAGACTCAAGTTTTAAAGTTTCGAGACGAATTTAACCTTGTCAAAGAATATTTTGTTAGCTATAAATTTTTGTAAGAGAGTGCATCATGACTGACGCTATTTCCAACCATTCTCGTGTCCCGACAGGGAATACGACACTTAGAAGCGTAAGCGATTTGTCTACCTCTGGCTCTTCTTCAAAGAGCGGATCTAGTACAAATTCTGCGCCTGCGCCTACGCCTACGGCTAGTCTTCCTTCTGCTGGTGCAGACACAGTGAGCTTAAGCAATGTGTCATTACAGATTGCTCAGCAATCAGGGTTTGACCAGGGCAAAGTAAGCTCTATCAAGCAGGCGATTCAAAACGGTGATTACGCAATCGATCCACGTCGCATTGCGCAAGGTTTTACTTCTCTAGAAAAACTTATTAAGGAATAAACTTTGACTGAACTTGCTTTGATGAATCAAGATGTGGAAGCGTCCCTGGCAAAAGCCATGGAGCGTGTAACGCTACTTGAGTCTTTACTGGAGCAAGAATTTGAGGCACTTAAGCAACAAGATCTTAAAAACTTTGACGAACTAAACCAAAACAAAGACAAACTCTTACAAGAGTTAATGGCCTTGACCGGGGTATACAAAGCAGAAGATGCTCTTCAACTAGATCCCAGGTGGAACGACTTTAAAGCAAAAATGCGCCTTTGCCGCAACCTTCACAGGCGCAGCGAAATGCTGGTCACCCGTAAACTCGATGCAATTAAAGGCGCACTAGAGAGTTTGCGCTCACCCATACATACCAGCAACGTAGAAACTTATGACCGACTTGGCAAAATGAAACGAGGTCGTCAAATATCAGGCTACATGTCGGTCTGAGTTAGTTGAACTGAATTAGTTAAACTGAGTTAGTTAAACTGAGACAGTCAAACTGAGCTATCT
>DAITOS010000005.1:53375-72366 GCA_036834025.1 Limnohabitans sp. | reverse complement strand
AACTGAATTAGTTAAACTGAGTTAGTTAAACTGAGACAGTCAAACTGAGCTATCTTGGAATTAACCGTTAAAAATTTTCTCATCACCAGGCTTCATGCCTTTTAACCAATAAACCCATGACAAAATGACAGCTACTGCTGTGTACATGTCCTGGGGTATCTCATCCCCAACATCTAACTTACTCAGCAACGATAACAACTGAGGATCCTCAGCCACATAGATCCCGTGTTTCTTGGCTTCATCGATAATTCTTCGCGCAAGCTCCCCCTCACCCTTGGCACTGACCTTAGGGGTTTTATTTCGACCGTATTCAAGTGCCAGAGCTTCTAATTGTTTTTGCATTTTATGAATAGTTGGGGATGATGTTTAACCAAACATGGGTAAATCTTTTTCTCAAACTCTTGTATCTAAAACAGATCCACTAGAGGGTTTAGGCTCTTCTAGTTCACTGGGTTTGGGCGCATTAAAAATTTGAAATGAGTTAAGAGTTAATCCCGATGCACTAAGCTCATATCCAAGCTCAGAGGCATTGGTCTTTGCAAGTTCAGCCACTTCAGGGCTGACTGCCCACATGATCAAATCGACCTGAGTTGACTTAACGATTGTGGTGTTAAGCCATACCTCACCCAAGACTCTACTCTTTGAGTGAATATCCACTGAATAACTAGGGGTTGGGTCATCGTCCTTACCGGTTTTATTCTTTTTAAAGTAAAGATCTACGGGATCAGCATCTACAAACGGTATCACTACGTGAAAGCCCAACTCTGAGCGCAGGAGATGTTGAACGCTTTGAATCTGAGCGGACTCAAGTTCATGGTTGGCGGTTTTTATTTGATGATTCAGCTTACCCAGCTCATCTGTTTGCGGCATTTGGCTCAACAATGCAGATAGGCTACTTAGCATAGATTTAGGATCGCTCAAATCGTTCAACCCGTTCAACCCGTTTAAACCGTCCAACTCAGAGTCTTCTGAATTTAATGAGTTTTTTACTGTATTTATATTCTCAGTATTACCACTCGCTGTGCTTGAATAGTTGTTCGAATTCGAAATATGAGATGCGACGCTTTGAGAAGCAATCCTATTTTCTAGACTTCTGGACTGCCCTAAAACAAGATTCTTCAAAGCTCCTGCATTGACCCCAGCCATCGATAAACGATTAGCATTCCAACGTTGCAACCAGCTCTGTAATTGAGGTTGGACCAAAGCACGAGAAAAAACCTCTGGCATCAAAAGCTCAAAAATCACACTCATTTTGGAGGGATCAAACATAAGACTATTTACTCTTGCGCTCCAATTGGGAAGCACACCAGAGGAGGCCATATTCTGATTAAGTGCAAATCCATTTGCGCTCAATCCATGCGCAGCAGCTAACTCCCCAACACCAGAGCCCGTGCCCAGGTTTTGAGCATTAGACGCTAAGTTGGGATTGAGGTTAATATTAACGCTGTTATTTGAAGTCGTACTGGGGTTTAAATTGGTGTTGACGTTGGGCGTAAGTGTCCACCCCTCTGTACCTAAACTCGCTCTCAGCTCAACACTTTGACCGTCTTTTAAATCTGATCCACTCAAGCTAGGGGCCTCTAACTTAAAGGTGGGAGCGCTGGTTTTGAAAGTGGGAGCATCTACCTTAAAGGTTGGTGCATCGATTTTGAAGCCCTTCAAAACCAATCTGATCACGTTATCTCTTACTTCGGCCGTTGCCTGAATTACCTGTCCATCAGTTAGCCCTAAGTCTTGTGCAACCTGAGCGGTTACACCCATTGTTCGCGGGTCCATTTGGACAACCGGGGGACGGATGTAATTGATGAGAACATTATCTGCACTAAACACATCATCCTCGCAAATGGCTCGGGGCCGGGGTTAGGGAATAGGGAATAGGGATTAGGGGTTATCGGCTCAAGGCTATGGGGGCTGGGTTTTTGTCAAGATTACATTTTTATCGGATCAGCAGTTAAAGAGATTTCTAACGCTTGGTGGACTATCTTAAATTAATTTTTAGTCTCTGCACAGTCTTTTAAATAAACCCAGCTTAATTTCCTAATTTATCAAGGAAACCGAACCCAATTGCGGTGCACATTAGAGCTATCTCCACCCAATCCGTTTTCACCTCTGTACTCACCTCTCTCAGAGCCCTTTGAACCCTTGGGGTTAATTACTCCGTTTGCAATTTCAGACTCTTCTGGCAAAGTGATGACCGCACCTGCCATCAACACTTTTTGTTCCCCTTTGGTAAATGCACCGCGGTTTTGCTCAGTAATAACGGAGCGTATTGCCTCTACCTTGAGTGCACTACCTGGATAAAATTTTCTAATCACTTTATCAAGCGTGTCCCCAGGAGCAACGGTATAAGATCTAGATGCCATTTCTGCAAAAGCTTGCACTGGAGTAACAAACGCTGTCACACAAAAGCACAATGATATGAGAGGAAGAGTCGATGATTTTAAAAAGTGTGATGTTTTCACGATAAATCTCCTAAATATTTTTCTTCAGCGTGCCTGAACAATTGCAACCCACTGCGCATTGCCTGACAAAGGGGGACCTGCAATTTGCTTGAGGTCAGCGTAGTATCCTGAGACTGACGTGACCTGAGTCATCGCCATTTTATTTAAAGCTGAAGGCTCTAGTACACGGTTTGGAATTTTATCTTTATCGGCAACCACCAATCGGTCTCCGACTTTTAAGCCGCTCATACTGCCACCATTGATTCTGTAGGTGTCTGATTGAATTTTGAGCACTTGAAACTGTGGGGGTGCACAAGCAACTTTGGATTCTAAGGTTTTAATAAACCCCTCTGACACCGCTTGAACTTCCTCCATCACCACGGGGGATAATGGTCTAGGCGTGGTATTTTGAGGGTATGAATCTAAACTGATTTTTTGATCGTAGTTTAAAAAAACTTCAGGTAAAGATTTCTCAGTCACCTCAAAATGAGCATTAAATGTTGGGGCTGTAGATAATGAATCCGAGCTCACTCCGATACTCACCCTAACGCGCCAAGGAATGTATTCCTCCCCCTTACCTACCAAAACTTGTTCATACCGAGTATTTGGCAAAGTCATATCGCCAAAATGAACCAATCTTGACTGATTTCCAGATAAGAGCAAATTGCGACGCAAATCTTGCATGACCTGATTGGCTCTAAAACGCTCAGATCCTGTCATGTTTGGGGCAAAATTGAACTCTAGAGTCATGTGATGCCAGGATGCCAATTTGTCTGCAAAAGTAGTTTTAGAACAAGCTGCAGTTTTTAAATTATTTTTAGAGTCGGTTGCTAATTTTGCACTACCCTCACCTTGCTCATCGCGTCCATATGCAAGAACCCGTACACCCCGGACCTGCATACCAGATGTGAAGGAGTTGCTTTCTTTTAATGCGCCGTTCTCATCAATCCAACTGGTAGATTTAACTTCTGTGGGCCCTTCAAGTGCGGCCTGAACTAGCGAGTTTCTTATGGCCTCAAGCCTCTCATCTGCTCCCATCAGCACCTGAGCTCTCAGAGGCATAGAAAATACTACTCCAAGCGCAAGACCAGAAATGCAAAGCTTTGAGGAAATTCCCAATAAAAGAGAACCTATAGAGGCATTACAAAAAGCTTGTGGTGTATTGAGTTTAGACATATGAAGAGCTCTTAAGCAGATAGATTTAAGGGGGGCTTTAACTTACTCAATCAAAGCACTTGCATCCTTACATCAAACCTTATTAGCGCGCACGCTGAGCAATTTGGCTCAAGTAAAGTGATCTCAAATCACGGACCACGTTACGGTCTAAAGACATTGTTGCTTCATAAGTATCGTCACCAACTGGTGTGATACTTACCAACTGAGCACCATAGATTACGCCTTCGACGCGGGTGCGAAATGTATCGTTCATAACTGTCATTTCAGCAACAGTCGTTGTCGCATCCAAGTACTGACCATAAACCTGCTCGGTGAGTGATCGGTAGGCATCTAGTTTTGCAGCACGAATAGCAAGAAGTCTTTGCTGTGCAGGGTTCTTATTAGACTGGATGCTAATCACAGCGTATCCGGTTGCAGTAAAGGACTCTCTTTTCTCCATCATGGGAGAGATCATGTTGGCGGGAGCCTCAGAAGGGGCAGGAGTTGCGCTTGAATTTTGAGCCACAGCACGAGGTGCAACTGGTGCTGCAACTGCTTCAGCGCTGCGTCTTGGTGTTGAGCTGCAACCTGCCAATAAAGCAAGAATAGCGAGACCAGCATAAATTGAGTTGGAAGAGTAAGTTTTCATGTCAAGTTCCTCGTAAGTTAGCGATTGGCGTAACGCCCCTGGCTCAGTGCAAAAGTAAACAAAAGTAAAATTGCGTCAGACTTTAAATCGACCTGATTTGGATCTTCTTTAAAATTCTTTTGATTTAAGTTGAGAAATTTGACCAAAAAACCCTTCAGATTTAAAAAGTAACATTCGATTTGTATCATTTTCACCTTTAAATTCAATAAAAATCTATTATTCTTATTGATCGGCATGACTTCATCGTACACAATGGAGGCTGTACAAAAAATGTACAAATAATGAACAAAACAGCGAACTTTATAGGTAAAAGCGCCAGCGCCCAAACGCTTCGTCAGTTGATCACGACGATGGCTAATTCAAACGCCACTGTGTTAATCACAGGTGAGAGCGGAACTGGCAAAGAGCTTTTGGCTCGCGCACTTCATGACCAATCCCCTAGGGTGGGAGGAAATTTTGTCCCCCTCAATTGCGCTGCTATCCCAAAAGATTTATTAGAAAGTGAACTCTTCGGTCACAGAAAAGGCTCTTTCACGGGCGCTGTTGCTGACCGCATAGGCCGATTCGAATTTGCACATGGTGGCTCCATCTTCCTGGATGAAATTGGGGATCTCTCCCTTGATATGCAAGTCAAATTGCTTAGAGTTTTACAAGAACGGACCATTGATCCCATTGGTTCTACAAAGGCAGTTAAAGTAGATGTCCGAGTGATTGCTGCGACGCACAGAGACCTAGAGGCAGAGATCACATCGGGTCGGTTTAGAGAGGATTTGTATTACAGGCTCAACGTATTGCCTATGGTTACCCCCCCACTTAGGGAGAGACCAGAGGATGTGTCTGAGCTTTTAAGTCACTATGCAAAACTATATGCCCCTAATGATGCCGCTCCCATTCGCTTTAAGCCAGATTTTCTAAAAGCGCTTGAGGCCTACCATTGGCCTGGAAATGTTCGTGAACTTTGTAATGTAGTGGACCGCTTTAGCACTCTGTATACATCTCAAGAGCTAGATCTCAGGGCAATACCCTCTAATTTGCTACCCAAGGGTTTGATACTGATGCAAGCAGAGATGCTTGCTAACGGACCAGCTCCAGCTACCCAGCAAATGACCCCGCCACCTGAGGTCTTGATGGAAATGCAGGACCAACCTGAGCCTGAAGATAACGAAATTGAGAACATCATCATGCTCGCGCAGGGCATGCCTCAATTGCCCCCAGAGGGCTTGTCCCTTAAGGATAGACTTGCAGAGATTGAGAAAAATATTATCGAACAAGCTCTGGAGCGTGCTCAGGGTAATGTTTCTAAGACTGCAAAATTGCTGAATCTCCAGCGTACAACTCTAATTGAGAAAATAAATAAGTACGAATTAAGGTCAGCGTAAGTATTATTAACAAACGCCAACCCTGGTTGTCAAATTAACCTAGTCTTTTGGGTCCGTGTTTAATACGGTAATACTCATCCTGCGGTTTCTTGGGTCCCTGGGATCCTTAGGGTTGAACGGGTCTGTATCAGCAACTCCCTCAATTCGCACAAATCGGTCCTCACTCACACCCGATTTAGCAAGAACTTGACGAGTCGCCTCTGCACGCTCGGCAGATAAAGACCAATTGTTCTTACCGTCCGGGTTTTTAAATGGGACTGCATCAGTATGACCACGGATGGCAAGTTTATTTGGGAGCGACGACAAGGACTTTGCAACTTCGGCGACTAAATCTTGGGCCTTGCCCTGCATACCGTCCCCCCCGCTTGGGAACATTGCAAAATCTGCTTTATCAATGATCTCAACCCTCAAACCCTCCTTGTCGCGACTAACCGCAACTTGGTCTTTGAGTTGGCTAAGTCGTTTGTTCTCGCCCAGCTTTTGTTTGATTTCTTTTTCTAATGGCTTGAAATACTTTTCATCTTGTTGCTTTGCAATTTCTTGTTTTTCCTCTTCGGTCAACTCATCCGCTGAAGCTTTGCCACTACCAGAGCCTTCCTTACCTGCTCCGTTTCCAGCCCCTTTTCCGCTGCCTTTATTAGCTGGATCTGCCGCTGGATTCTCGTTCTCTTCTCCAGGCTCAGTATCTGGATTGGGCCCACCCTCTGACCTTGGGGTCAATCGCTCAAGCAAGCCGGTTTGTCTTGCCGCGTAAGGAAATGCGTCTGGGTCAATGATAGATCTTCCCCCAAGGACTCCGTTTGATCCCGCGAGTTGTCCAAATGGATTTAAGCTGTGCGAGCTGGGTTTGAAGTAATCAGCGATACCTTTTCTTTGGTCAGCGTTTGTAGCACCCAAAAGCCACATCAACAAAAAGAACGCCATCATGGCGGTCATCATGTCTGCAAGAGCAATTTTCCAAGCACCCCCGTGAGCACCGCCGTGTCCATCTGCCATCACCTTTTTGATGACAATGACCGGGGCCGCGCCCTCCTCTGCAGGTGCCTCAGCAGGAGCCTCGGCCCCCGCTGCTGGCGCCTCCTCTTTTGGAGCCTCTTCGGGATTTGCTACCTCAGTGGCCATACTTATTTGCCTCTCATGCCGTCAAACAATTCGCCGAATGTAGGTTGGTTGTGGTGGCTGATACAAACACGTGCTGCCTCAATAACCAAGGGCACAGGGTGACCATGCATAGTGCCGATAATGATTTGTTTAACAACTTTATAGATCTCGCCCTCTTCTTCAACGATTTGGGCAAGTCGTTTACCCATCGGCTCAAAGAGACCGTAAGCCATAAACACCCCTAAGAACGTACCCACCAAAGCGGCACCAATCAAGGCTCCAAGTACAGGAGGGGGTTGGTCAATCGCGCCCATGGTCTTAACCACACCCAAAACGCAGGAAACAATTCCAAGAGCCGGCAGCGCACCAGCAAGCGTTAGTACTGCATCTGCGCAAGCGGCCTCATTATGGTGGTGTAGTTTAATTGAGGCGTCCATCACCTCTTCTACAGCGTAGGGGCTCAGATTACTCGAGGATACAACCATCAAACGCACTGTGTCACAAATCATGTGCAAAAGGGAATGGTCATTAAGTAAGGGTGGGAATTCACCGAATATTGCACTCGACTCTGGGCTCTCAACGTGGGCCTCAAGAGCGACAGCACCCTCAGCTTTGAGGGTTTTCATAATCTTAGCTACCACCAAAATGATGGCTACGTAATCGTCTTTTTTGTACCTAGCGCCTTTGAGGGACTTGGCCATACCACCGAAGGCACCTTTTAAAATAGGTGTACTGTTTCCAGTAATCATACCCGCCAAACCGGCACCGAAAATAATGAAAATCTCCATCGGAGCGGCTTCAATAATTGGCTCCATACTTCCGCCCTCGATGATGTATCCACCGAAAACGAAAACGAAGAGAAGAACAATTCCAACTGGTCCCATAGCTAACTCCTAATTATTAAGCTCAACTTTTAACATCTAAAAGCGAGCTTCACCCAATCCTCACTTTGTCTCAAAACCACCTATGACCTATGAATACGTACTTGGAAACTGTTACTCATCTTCACTTTGTCTTTTAATTCAATGATGAATTGAATTTTTCCATCAATTCATCATTGAAGGAGACATGTTCGTTGCAGGTACCAATGTAGGTACTTGTTTCCAAGCTTCACGTATCTCCGTCATGATGCCATAAATTTCGTCCAAAGCAACCAAATCATTGCGAAGATTAATATGAAGCAAACGACGCGTCACATAGTTGTACAAATCATTTAGATTTGTAGCAAGTTCTCCGCCCTTCTCAAAATCAAGTGCGCCTTGAAGTCCAAGAACAATTCTTGTTGCACGGGAAATTGCTTTTCCTTTTTCTGCAACTGAATTGTGCTGGATATGTCCCTTTGCAGAAGACAAACTCTCAACCAAGCCATCAAACAACATTTGGATCAACTCCACATTGTTTGACTGTGTCACGCCTGTGACATTTTTAACTTGACCGTAACTCTCGATGGCTTTGTGATTAATTCTCATTTGCAGTAACTCCTAGTTTCTCTGGGTGACAACTGCAGAATCGGAACTAGAAAACCGAACTTGAGTGAAAAAGTTCAGTTAACTTCAATTAGCCGTGAAATAAGTCATTATTTAAGGTTCTTCTCCCCAACTCTTTCAAATTCAAACAAAAACAATCGACAATTTTGAAAAACTGTCCAAATATTCTAATTTATCGATCTGATTCCTAATTTACTTTCTAAAACGCGGCAAATGTTTGCCACTCCAAATTTCCCAAATAGTTATCAATTGCTTTAAACCGCTGGCTGTGCAGCCTCCATTACCCGTTCGCTTTGAGCTGCTCCGATTGCATTCAAGTTAGGCTGCAACAAAACGTTATCGCCTGAACTTGGCTCAGATACCAAACCAGAAGGACTAGGTCCAGAGGTGGCTAAGGCGCTGGAGGCAGCAACTTCAGAACTTGCAGAGGAAGTTGTCAACTCCTCATGGGTTGCAACCGATTCATTTGTAACCGCATTAGATCCAACACCGTTCAATGTACTCTGTGCTGAATTTGAGGATGCAGGGGCTTGAGTCACGCCGGTGGTAGGTGCACTAACGACAGGTTGAGATGACTCTGTGCTCAAGGCTTGGCTTTGTTGCGCAAAGGGTCGCTCAACACCAATAGGGTGAACCATCAGTGTTCTTGAATAGGGGTCTAAAAGAGAGATTCCGACGCGAGCATAAAGCATAGAAGTAATTTGATCCAAACTTTGTTGGATCCTTAAGACATCTGAATCAGGCTTGCTGTAAAACTCAGAACCTGCTTGGTAAATGCTGCTCAAATGATGAAGGGGCAACCAAGACTCAAGTGCTCCCCTTGGAGTGGGAATCATCCTGTTGTTGCTTGGGACACCCAGCGTGCCTTCACGGGCATGGTGATAGCCTTCCATAAATACTTGCTCAATGTGCTGCCTAAGTGCAGGCTCGTAATGGGGCTTAAGATTCTCAACAAGCTTTTTATCAATTCCAGGAATGGGCAACCCACTCATCGCATCCCACAGGGGTTTGCCGTAGAGCTCACCAAATAAGCCATCGGTATAGGTTTGGGGAGTTTCAGCTTGAGATAAACTGCTAAAGACAAAGTTGAACTTGTCAATCATATAAAGCAGCAACACAAAGACAAGCAAAACGCCCCATGCAATTAAGAGTTGGAAAAACCCGTTCATGCTGCACTCCTACTGACCAACCCCGCTAAGGCTTCTGGTTCAATTTGTAGCGTCACCCTTAACTTTTTCACAACCGTTGAGAGAATCTGGCTGACTCTGGACTCTGAGACACCAAGTACTTCACCAATTTCTTTCAAATTTAATTCTTCAACGTAGTACAGCTGCATGACCAATTGCTCTCGCTCTGGTAGCTCCGTAATCGCTTGGGTCACGGCCTCCATAAACTCAGCTTCTTCGTAAATTGCCTCCGGCTGATTCATGGGATCATCGGCCATTCCCATGACCTCCTCCGTTACGACCTCCATGGAGTAGGTCTCAAAGAGTCTGGCTTTACCACGCTCTTTATGAAAATCCTCTAAGTCCTTGCCCATGAAATCTGCAATTTCAGCTTGTGAGGGCGCACGACCCAACTCAGATGCTAAAGCTCTAACGGTTTCATTGTGAGATTTGTTAAAAGCAACAGCCGATCTAGGTAAAAAGGACAACCGTCTTACCTCATCAAGCATTGCCCCTCTGACTCGGCTGTGCGCGAAGTTCTCAAACTCCACCCCTTTTGCAGGATCATAGGCTCTTGATGCCTCAAGAAGTCCAATCATTCCTACTTGGATAAGCTCATCAAGCTCCATGTAAGCTGGTACTCTGGCCTTCAAGTGAAGTGCAACACGTTTGACCAGCCCTAGATGAGAGAGCACAAGCTCTTCACCCTTTGGGCGTCCGGGTTGATACATATAAACTGCAGATTGGTTTCTCATGATTGATTCGGACTGCTTTGAATCAGCCGCTCCATAAAAAACTGTAAACCACCGGTTGCGTGTCCAAGAGGGCGCAGTTGAGTGCTCATCTCGGCCAATCGGCGAAAATCTCTTGCCGCGCCAGTACCTGGCGCAAATTCCATCACGGTTTGATATTTTTTGTGCGAAGCAAGCACCATCTCATCTGCTTCAATGGCTGTTAGATAGTGAACTGATTCACCCAAGAAGCGCACGCACACATCGTTCAGCCTTTGGTAGAGCTTCCACCCTTGGGTTTGGGAATGTACGTTATTGGGTAGCAAATAGATTTCATCAAGTTTGAGCTCTTGGGTCATGACTTTGATGGTTCCGTATGCATCAGCAATTGAAGAGGGATCGTCTTGAACCACAACAAAGCGTCTATGACAGGCACTTAAGAATGAGAGTACGGATGGGGAAATACCCGCTGCAACGTCCACAATTAGATAGTCAATGTCGGAGGCAATGTTGCTAAAAGCTTGAACGATACTAGCAGCTTGGATCTGAGAGAGCCCAGCAAGCTCATGAACTCCTGAGGCACCGGGGATGAGCTTTACCCCTTGACGTGTTGTCAAGATGATCTCTTCCAGAGATTTTTGTCCTGCAAGGAAATGACTTAAATTAAACTCCGCCCTCGCACCCAATGCAATTTGAGCATTTGCAAGACCCAAGTCAGCATCAAAGAGCATGACACTGTGACCGCTTTGAGCAAGGGCAACAGCCAAATTGACAGAGATGGTGGTTTTACCCACTCCCCCTTTACCACTGGCTATACCAATGACTTCTGTGGTTTTATTTTTACTCATGCTTAGACCCTGTCAGTTGAGAGGCCAGGCGAGCTATGCGCGCCATGTCCATCGATTGATGACCATCATCACTTAATGCATCATTGTGACTCAATGACAAGTTGGATAAAGCAAGATTGACCAAATCCTCGGCCTTCACTTGACGTATCCAGTCCCCTAAACGCTCACCTTTGCTGGCAACACTCACGTTGACGTTACCTTCAGTTAAACATTGAATCAATGGCCATGGTTGACTAGATTCATCTAACTTGCTGATCATCAAACTTTGCCACACAATGCTTGATAGACCAAATATTCTTCGCAGTGTGGTGAGGGATACATCTGCTGGTAACACACAGTGAAACTGCGCCTCAGCTGATACGGACTGAATTTCCGCGATGCGGTCTGACATTTGCACCCCTGGTGTGTCGATGAATACAATTTTTTTGTTACTGTGCTCTTCTAATAACAATTTCAAAGTGGCTGGGTTATTTGCTCTAAAGCAATCGACTCCAGATTGTGCGCTCAAGAGTTGGGCTTGATTCCAAGCACCAGCTCTTAAATCGCTATAAGAGATTACAGCGATTTGATCACTACCCACCGTTGCACTGATCTCCTGTGCAAGGCGAGCAATCATTAAAGTTTTACCAGAGCCTGAAGGACCCGCAATGACATGCACTCCGTCGCTAGGTAATTGAGACCCTGTTTGAGAATGACCGATTTGAATGGAGGAGCAAAGTTGGCGTCTGATCTCTTGAAGTGCCGTCTCAACGTCATCAAAGCTTTGGATACTATCAATCAACAATGCTCTTAAAGCGGCGGGTATAGGTGCCTCATTTAGAGCATTGCGCAGGGGTTGTAGATTTCTTGATAAGGGGCTTCCTTGCCACATCGCGAGTTGTTGACTTAACTTGAACTCTTTTCTAAGCGTTGCAAGCTCTTCGCGTACAAGGTCCACGATCTCGCGACCTCTTAGAACTTCGCGCTCGTCCCTTGCCTGATCACTCAGGTTGTGTTCATCATTAGACACAGATTTATTGGCAAGGTTTTGAGTCGTTGTCTTGACTTTTGGTTTATTTGAGACTGGTTTTTTCCAGTTAGCTGGCCTAATAGGACCTACAAACATAGATTTCCCTGCGCTATGAGTTGCAGCGACGCTTGGCTGAGCTTTGGTTGTTTTGTCGATACTTTGATCTTTACTTGTTGGTCTAGGCGTGCGCTCAATACGTTTGTTTTGTTTGAGGGTTTGCTCAAGAACTTCATCAAAACTTTGTGGCTTTTTGCTGTTCAATTTTTCATGCGCCGGCACAAATATATCGTCGTCATCTGTTTGACCTGGTTTCTTCTTTGTGCTGTAAGTCAAGTCAGAGGGGATGAACTCCTCTTTCACTGCAATCTCAGGCGCAATGGGATCTATATCGACCGCGACAATTAACTCTGTTTGCCCACGTACTTGGCAACTAGAAATAATCAACACATCACTGCCGTACAAGGCCATTGCCTTCTCGTTTGCAGTACGCGTATCTTTTGCAATAATTCTTTTGAGTTCCATGATACTTCTCAGTGATTAATAGTTGATTGGTCAGTTAATGGGTTAATTGTTCTTTTGTACATCCACCGAGTGGACTACTTTGACAGCTTGGTCGTCAGGAATTTCGTTGTATGACAAAACGGTCAAATCGTTGACCCTGTAGCGCACAGCTTTTGAGAGCCAAGAGCGCACGATGGGGGATACCACCAAGACTGCCGGATTTCCGTCGTCTTCCATGGTTCGACATCCATTTCTAAGTGCAACAAACAATCCCTCTGCAAGACCAGGCTCAAGCACCACGGGTTGGCCAGGTTGGCTTTGTTGCAAAATGTTGTGAATCATCTGCTCAAGACCTGGGTCTAGAGTCATCACAGATAAACTGTTCTTATCGTCAACTAAACTTTGCATAATCATGCGTCCAAGCTTAGGTCTAACGGCAGAGGTGAGTTGATCTGGATCTGTGTTTCTGGGAGCCATTTCTGACAAAGTCTCTGCAATTGAGCGCATGTCTCTAATTGATACGCCCTCAAGGAGGAGGTTTTGAAGTACTTTGGTGAACACGCCAAGAGAGATTTTTCCAGGAATTAAGTCCTCAACAATCTTGGGTGACTTGGCTGCTAACTTATCTAACAGTTGTTGAGCTTCATCGTGACTCAGTAAGTCAGATGCATTTTCACGAAGAACTTTGTTCAAATGCGTTGCAATTGCTGTGCTGGCATCAACAACGGTGTAGCCCAGTGTCCTTGCATGGTCACGTTGTGATGGCTCAATCCACACGGCCTCCAAACCGAAAGCGGGTTCACGTGTGTCGATGCCTTGTAATTTTCCGTAAACTTGACCAGGGTTAATCGCAAGCTCTCTTCCTACCCTGATCTCTCCCTTACCCCTAACAACGCCTTTTAAGACAATGTTGTAGGTGTCTGGGTTGATATTCAAATCATCTCGAATCCTGACAGGTTGGATTAAAAAGCCCAATTCTGCTGACAATTTCTTACGTACGCCTTTAACGCGGCTCATCAGCTCTCCGCCAGTCTCAGGATTAACCAGTGGAATGAGTCCGTAGCCAATCTCTAAACCAATCAAATCAACTTGTTCAACATCATCCCAGCCAAGCTCTTTGGGCGGCTCCACTTTAGTAGCGGCCTGAGTAGCGGCCTCTTCAGTCGCCTCTTGCTCAACCTCACTGCGAATAACCATAAGGCCCATACCAGCCGTTGCAGCCGCTAGAGTAACAAACATCAAATGAGGCATACCGGGCACAAGTCCCAGAGCCATCAAAATACCAGAGGATATAAATAAAGCAGCAGGGTTAGAGAACTGGGACTTGGCTTGCTCGGTCATGGACTCTGATGTGGTCACACGCGTCACAATAATCGCAGTCGCAAGGGAGAGTAAGAGAGATGGGATTTGAGCGACTAGTCCGTCACCAATTGTCAAAAGAACGTAAAGACGACCAGCCTCTCCTACGGGTAAATTATGTTGGAGCACTCCAATTGCTAATCCACCAACCACGTTGATAATCAAAATTAGCAATCCAGCGACAGCATCTCCGCTAACGAACTTAGATGCACCATCCATAGATCCGAAGAAGTCAGACTCTTGAGACAAAACCTCACGGCGTTTCTTAGCCGTTGCCTGATCAATAACCCCAGCATTCAAGTCCGCATCAATTGACATCTGTTTACCCGGCATCGCATCCAAAGTAAAACGAGCATTGACTTCTGATACACGGCCGGCACCTTTGGTCACCACAATAAAGTTGATGATCATCAAAATCGCAAAAATGATAAATCCAACTACATAGTTACCGCTGATCACAAACTCACCAAAAGCTGCAATCACCTTACCAGCAGAGTCATGGCCTTCGTGTCCGTTCACCAAAATCACCCGGCTTGAAGCTACGTTTAGGGCCAATCTCAACATCGTCGCAAATAATAAGACCGATGGAAATGAGGAAAATTCCAAAGGATTTCTAGTACTAATTGCAATCATGATGATTACTAGACTAGAAACTATATTGAAAGTGAAGAAGAAATCCAAAATAATGGATGGCAATGGGATCACCAACATAGCCATGATGAGTAACACCAGCGCAGGAATTCCCAGGCCAGAGTAATCAAATTTCGCTAAGTTCTGTCGGATCGTTGACAGGGATAAGGTTGACATTTCCATTTTTCCAGTTTTTTGAATCGTTTAGTATTCTTTTTCTGTCGCAAATTTTGCGGCAGTACAACACATAAGCAATCGATGTGCCAGGATTTCTAGGTGTATCTGTTCAGATCAAAAACGGTTGGCCAGTTTTAAGGGATGGATTAATTCAGACAAAGCTTAGGGCCGTAAAGCGGCAACAAATTGCCGGTCACGATTTTTGCTTATGTATCTGTAATTCTGTAATTTTTGGAATGCTATAAGCACCATGAGTCTTTCATCTCTATTTAATTTGCCGAGTGCGCCCAATAAGTTATTAACCGATAACTCCAATGGCGCCCAGAATACACCTAACTCCGGGGGTAACTCCGCCAATTCAGGTGGGGACGCTTTTGCGTCCTACATGGCTCAACAATTAAGTTCAGGCCAATTTGCCAACTGGCAAAATTTGACCAGTGCTTTGGCGAGTCAAAACTCCTTAGCTACTCAAAATAGTGGGTTTGGTCCTCAGCCCAATGGTTTTTCGACCTCGCCTACCCATAACGGTACCCAACACTCACAAGATAACCAGACGAATTCAAACAGTTCGTCTTCCGGTTCTAGCAGTGCGAGCGGGACGAATGGAACTAATGGAACAAATGGCTCAGAATCCAGCAACGGCTCTACAAATTCAGCTAATTCCTCGAGCACAAACCAAGCCAGCAATCCTTCTAATCATGGAAAATATAGACATTACTTAGGCTCCACTAATATATTAGGGGACTCTTTGGAAGGTGGTTCAACGGGTAACGCTGGATCCTCAAGCACCTCTAACGGACAAGGAATCCCATATTCCACCAACGCTTGGCTAATGAGCAATGGATCTCAAGGGGCAAATGATAAAGTTACTGATCCTAGCGTGTCCTCTAAAGACGGAAAACTTGGGGATGCCAACTCGCAAAACGCTGCGAGCTCATTACCAAACGGTTTGCCGATTGTTTTACCCTCCATTGGGGCTGCACTCTTGGCTCAGCAAAATGCTTTAAAAGGAAAAGACAGCGCAACTTCTCCAGATTCCCTCAACGGGCATAGCCTTAAAACAGTATCTATCAGTAACAAGATACAGCTTATCACGCCTGCTCAAACGGATACCAGCCCGCAGAGTTTAATTTCATATGCACGTGGTATGGGTTTGAACGACTCTCAAATGCACCAACTCTTCGGAGCTGAGGCAGCTAGACAAACGCCAGCAGGTGCGGCATCCTCACAGCCCGCATCTACTGAATCATTAATCAGCACAGGTACTACCCTTCCAAGCACCACAGCGGATACAACAAGCACCTCTAGCTTAGATGCCAACTCACAGGCTCTAGGAACTTTGTCAACAGGAAACACTCCCTCGGACGCAACTACCTCCGTCTTGAATCAAGTCTCCAACTTACAAATTCAAATCAATCAGGCTCCTGGAGCCATCGGCATTCAAAGCCAAGCAACAGCGGCGACACTTGCTGAGTTAAACACAAAGGTGGCAGTTTCTACCTCTGCAGGAGCTGTCAACGGCGCATCGGGTTCCGCCTCAGCAAGCCCAGTTAGCACCTTAGAAGCCCTCTCTGTTATGGAGGCCAGCTTAAGACCCGAGGACGTTGAGGCGCTACAAGCACACTTTGCAAATACAACGCGCAGCACAAATGCACTGGGCAGCACAGGAAATGAAGGGGCTTCTGGCTCAATTACTTTGGATATGAATACGGCACTTAATTCTTTGAACCCTGAAGGACTTGGTTCAAATTTAGGTGGATCATCTGAGAATTCAAACAACGGTACAAATTCAGGTTCATCCTCAAACCCTGATGGTTCTCAAGGCAATAACAATGTCCCAGCCGATATGGCGGGTGCATATGAGAAGTTGAGTAACAAATTCGCAGCTGAGATTTCAAACAGGCTTCAACAGCAGTTTGCGCAAGGCCAATGGAAGATGAAGTTTGCTCTCAGACCGTCAAGTTTGGGGATTGTAGACATTCAACTTGAGATGAAGGACGGTAAATTGGCAGCCAATTTCCAGTCCAATAACCCATTGACTCAAAATTTGATTCACACCAATAGCCATCAGCTCAGAAATGCACTTCAAGGTTCAGGAATTGATCAAAGTTCAGTTCAAGTAGGATCTGGTCAAACCAGCGGACAAGGTTCAGGCTCTAGTTCTGGACAAAATTCTGGTGTACCCTACAGCTATCAGAGTAATCCTTCAAGCTCAGTTGCTAAAGTAACTGAAGAAACTCCAATTGCTGACGATACAAAACAAAATGCTTTGTCTAGTAGCAACTCACAACTTGATATTCTTGCCTAATTCATTAGGCTCTAACAGGAGATAAAAATGGCAACAGCCAAACCCGCAGCCCCAGAAGCCGAAGACGGCGCAGAAGAACCGAAGAAGAAAAAACCGATCCTCCTGATCGCAGGCGTTGCCGTAGGATCAATCGTTTTATTGATCGGTGTTGCTTTTGGTACGCTATTTTTCTCGGGCTATTACGAGAAAAAAGCAGAGCTTGCAGCCATGGATAAATTGGAAGAGTTGGAAGCGGCTGCAACAAAGGCCAAAGACGAAGCTCCCGTTAAGATCAAAAAAGAGGCTCCAGAGGAAACTCGTTTCGAGAAAAACTACTTTCAACTTGATAAAGAGTTGATGACCAACATCACCGACTCAAAGAAAGTCATGGTCGTGCAAATCGCTTTGATGACTCACTATGACAACCGCGTGTTTGATAATGTTAAAAAGCACGAGTTTGCTTTAAGATCAGCGATGCTTGATGTGATGCGTCAAACAACAGAGGCTGAAACCAAGAAGCCTGAGTTCAGAAAGGAACTCGCAGCAAAAATCAAAGAAACCATGAATGGTTTACTTGAAGAGTATGAAGATTTCGGTGGTATCGAGGAAGTTTTCTTTACCTCCTTTGTAATGCAATAAGACTTTATGGCAACCAATAGAGCTAACCTTTTATCTCAAGATGAGCTCTCCGCGCTAGCGGAGGGACTCAAAGACGGGAGCCTGGAGACGGATACAGGTTTCAATACGTCTGTGCGCGTTAGAAAGCACGATCTTGCTAGCGAGAACAGCACACTGGGGGTAAATGTCTCATCGATCGATATGATCAATGAGCGGTTCATCCGTATGTTCAGACTGGGTTTGTTAGAGGTCTTAAGGACCACTCCAAGAGTCAACCCCTCAAGAGTTCAGATTCTTAAGTTTGGTGATTATTTAAAGATGCTAAAACCGCCACTTGCGGTCAATACCATCAGGATTAGTCCATTTAGAGGCTACTCAGTTGTGATCATTGATCCCAACGTTGTATTCAGTTCCCTGGATAGCTTTTTTGGTGGATTTGGCAAAGGTGTTGGCGAGCTACCACCGGGACGCTTGTTCACACCAACAGAAAACAGAATCATCAACATCATCTTAGAGGTGTTCTTTAAGTCATTAAAGGATGCTTGGTCTGCAGTGGTTGATATTGATTGTGAAAAAGTGAGCTCTGAGATCAATCCACAGTTTGCGCAAATTGCAGATGAAAACGATCTGGTGGTGCTCAGTAGATTTGAGTCTGACGCCACCTCCTCAGGGGGCAAAGGTTTTATGGATCTCGTGTACCCGTACGCAACCCTAAAGCCGATGCGAGAGCTCCTTAGAAACCGCGTTCAAACCGGTGACGGTGACGAGGAATCTGATAAACAGTGGAGCCAAGACTTGGCTGTTGCCGTTGGAGATGCTTACATTGATATTCAAGTACTGATGGGCAACCTCAAAACCACGTTGTACCACTTAAAAACCATGAAGGAAGGGGATCTTCTTTTCTTCAAAAAACCTGAACACGCACAACTCATTGCCAAAGGCGTTCCCGCATTTGGTGTCAACATTGGAACCCGGGGCTCCAATGTGGCAGTGCGTGTAGAAGATGTCATAGTCCCTGGAATAGATTAAAACCGGGAAAGCAATATGAACGATACAACAGAAAATCCAAACACAGAAGACGGCGCTGAGGATGCAAAAGACGCAACAGATGCGACTTCTGCAACTCCTACTGGTTCAGAAAAACCCCACCTTGGTCCCTCGGCTGCTGACTTTGAGATGAGCAACCCAGGTAACATTGACCCTGAGGTTTTACAAAACATATCTGTCTCATTAGCTATTGAAGTCGGACGCACCCAAATCAAAATTAAAGATCTGATGCGCCTAACTCAAGGTAGTGTTGTAGAGCTTGACCGCATCGCGGGTGAACCACTTGACTTATTGGTCAATGACACAGTTGTTGCTCAAGGCGAAGTTGTTTTGGTCAACGACCGTTACGGTATTCGCTTAACACGAGTTGTGCCCTCTAGTGACCGATTGAAGTCTCTATAAACTT
>DAITOS010000005.1:0-53275 GCA_036834025.1 Limnohabitans sp. | reverse complement strand
GAGTTGGTTTACTTGGAATTGATTTAATTTTGGCAAATAATATTTTCGTCTGAATGAAAATACTCACCTGGCCCTTACCCGCCCTCTTGGCTTGGGGAATGTCGTGGGGTTTATTTTCGTTACTTTTAAGTTTATTCGGTTCCAACGAATGGGCACTTTTAGGAGCCACTGTTTTAAGTGTGGTCCTAACCACTTTGGGCACAACACTTTGGAGGCGATTTTTAATCGTCGTTGGATTTCCCTTATCTCAACTCCTACTTATTCAAGCCTCTTGGACACTCCCACCCCTTGCTTGGTTGGGATTGGTGATTTTGATTGCTCTTGTTTACCCCTTAAATGCATGGAGTGATGCGCCTTTATTTCCTACCCCGTCTAAAGCATTGATTGAAATGCCGCTACACATCCAACTCGGTCAAGCGGGACTGGGGGGAGAGGGAGCAAAGATATTAGACGCAGGATGCGGACTTGGAGACGGACTAAAGGCGCTTAGAGGGGCCTATCCAAACTCCAAACTCTTTGGGTTGGAGATGAGTTGGCCTCTTAGGTTTTTTTGTGCAATTCGTTGTCCGTGGGCCAATATAAGACAAGGAAATATTTGGCTGGCCGACTGGTCCACTTACAACTTGGTTTACATGTTCCAACGCCCCGAGAGTATGCCCAAGGCGGTTGAGAAAGCTGCAGCTGAATTAAAACCTGGCGCTTGGTTAGTTAGCTTAGAGTTTGAGGCCAGACTCATCACTCCTGATGCTGTGGTTTGTGGTGCCGACGGAAGACCAGTATGGATGTACCGTGCACCGTTTAAATTTAATTAAGTTCAATCTTTTTTTGATACTCCAAGTTAATAAAGATATAAGCCCATTAATGGGTCAATACCTAACAGCAACTATTTTTATTTCACTTGGCATTTTCACCGCGTTTGAAGATAACCCTCTACTAAATTAAGTCAGTTAAGGTGTCATTAAATATTCAGCTCGCAGCAGACCATGAACCGAAAATGCCCTCACAAAACGGCAAACGATTGGACTTTACTTTGTAACGGTTGCAGCAATTTTTCTACCGTTAAAGTCTTGAACCGGTCTGGCATTGGCTTTAAAAGGAAATTTATTGATTTGTCCTTTTGATAAATCAACTGATGCCTTTAAAACATAGTTCATCACACCCTCAGTACAAGGGGGAGTGCTGAGGGATCCCTCGTAGGTGAAATGACTGAGATCGGAGGGGAGGAGTGCGCCAGGATTGAAGACAACTTTAGGCGGTGCGAATTCTTGACCTTCTTTGTCTTTAGGTGGGAGATTAGTCCATAGAAGTTTGATAGCTGGATTTTCTTTACCCTCATTGATCAAGACTGCCATTACAGCAAGCTTACCTTTCTTGTTTTTATGTACAAGGTGTATCACCATAGCTGAGCTCTTACCATCCACCTCCTCTTCGCTTGGACGGTGAAAATGAACTTCAACTAAATCATAAAGATCCTTATTAACGAGCATCGTGCTACCAGGCTCGGGCAGAATTTTAATTGTGTGTCCATTATTGACCATTTTGAGTGCGCCTTCCTTGTAATCCACTGTCAAGGTTTCTTTGGCTTTCTCAAAAGGACCAATAATGTTCATTGGGGATTGCTTCTTGCCTTTTGCGCAAGTTGGGAAATTCTCTCCCCAATGCTCTGGACCTGCATCTCCGTCGTATCCCCACTTAAAGTCGTTTTCACTTAGAGTTTTTTTTTGAGCCTCTTCAACTTCCCTAGGGGGATTTGCATCTTTGTTGCAATCGGCTAGAACGGTTACTTTTTGACCTGCAGACACTAAACCGTTTTGAGCTGCACAAACGGTCTGTAGTCTAGTATTCCATTCCGCAAGCTCAAGTGTCTTTTGAAAAGCACTGATTGTGCTGGGATCATCCACACCGTTGGTAAGCATACGAAGAGCACCCAGTCCTACTTGTCTGTCAGCACCAATCGATTTTTCTTTTTTATAAAGTGCATCCAAATCTGCCAAAACAACACCATTTGCAAAAGCTGACTTAAGAGCGTTGAGTTGAATTTGGTCTTTCATCAAGGCCGCAATCTTTTCTTTATTAGCTTCTAGGTCTTCAGTGGCCTTATCTAGTGCTTCTTTGGTCTGATCCAACTCCTCAGTTGACTGAGTCAAATCATCTGACATATGCTTTTTGCCAGAGTAATTTGTATATGCAAAAGCCGCTACAGCCACCAACACAACGGCGAGTAGGACTTCTAAGATGATGCGTAAATACTTTTTCATAGCAGTTCACATTCAGATAATGGATAAAGAAGGGGCACGCAACTTGCACTTTTTCCAAAAAATAGGAGGATGCAAATAGCGGCGTCCTAAGAGTATCGGCTCGATGAGTCTAAAGCTTTAATCGATAAAAACCAATACTTAAGAGCTAATTATTGATCCAACGACTTTCTGAGTCAACTTAGCAACTCGTAGCACCTCTGGTGTTGACATAAATTGCGTACAAAGAATGACTTGCCGCCATAAAGAGCCTGTTTCTCTTTGCGCCACCAAAACAAAGATTTGCGCATCGCTCTGGCAAATGTATATGCCCTATTGCGTCGCCGTTAGGGGCAAAAATACGAACCCCATCTAAATTCTCCCCCATACCCCATCCTGCCCATAGGTTTCCGTCCTCATCACAACGAAAACCGTCTGGACTCTCTCCCATTTGAGTGGTAAGGAAAACTCTGTCGTTGGATAAATTCCCTTCAGCGCTCACATCGAATAGCCTGATTCGCCTGGGAGTTGCACCTGACTCAACAACATAGAGAAGTCGCTCATCGGGTGAAAAACACAAGCCGTTTGGACGCTCAACACTTGTACAGACGGCCTGGATTTTGCCGCTGATGGGATCGACCCTGTAAATATTGGTTGGTAACTCCTGCTCTGCGGGAGCGCCCTCATACCACCCAAGCAATCCAAAAGGCGGATCTGTAAACCAAATAGATCCATCAGACTTCACGACCACATCGTTGGGCGAGTTAAGACGCTTGCCTTGGTAAGTGTCTGCGATCACTGTAATTGTTCCGTCGTATTCAGTTCGTGTAACGCGTCTAGCCGCATGTTCACAGGAAATCAGTCGCCCCTGCCTGTCTCTTGTATTACCGTTGCTAATGTTTGAATTGTTTCTAAACACGCTAGCGGTTTGTGAACTCTCATCCCACTTCATGATCCGCTCGTTTGGCAAGTCGCTCCAAAGGACGTACCTTCCATCGCCAAACCATACCGGTCCCTCGGACCACCTACAGCCCGTAAATAGCCGCTCAACTGAGGCATGAAAGAGTCTGTATTTTAAAAATCGATCATCTAAGATTTCAACAGAAGGATCGGGATAGCGAGGGCTTGGAGACCAATTTGTTTCATGCATATTGATTAAACTTTTAAAAAAGGACCACGAAATTAATTTGATGAAGATTAAATTAGTCTCGCACAAACAAAGTCACCAAGGGCTGATCTCCGACTTGACAACTCCAGTGTCCATGTATTTTGGGATCAAAGACGGCACCACTAGGCAGGAGATCTGAAGAATAAAAATGCTCGCCAGGAGAGAAGGTTTTACTTGAGCCGTCTTGCAAGCCAATTTTCATTTGCCCACTCAAAATAAACACCCACTGTGCTACAGGAGTCACATGAAATTCGCTCTTAAAGCCAACTGGACTCTCCCTTAGCTGATAACCACCGCTTTGCATAAGAGATGATAACTTAGCTTTCTCTGTTCCCTGATCAAGCTCAATCTCCTCCTCTTTGAACTGTGCATATCCACTTGTGTTTGTAAAAAGTACTATTTTTTTGAAAATCATTTTGTATTCCACGCAGTGTTAATTTCGCATAAATCCAATATTACTACACTTAAAGAATGCAATCTATTACAATACACACTCCTTTAATTACAGCCCCTGGGTATAAGCCATGCAACGCTGCAAAAACAAATTTGGTTATTCATTATGAGCCGCAAAGTTTTTATTAAAACGTTTGGCTGTCAAATGAATGAGTATGACTCTGACAAGATGGCCGATGTTTTGGCTGCAAGTGATGGTTATGAGACTACATCAGATGTCAACCAAGCAGATCTCATCTTATTTAACACTTGCTCAGTGCGTGAAAAAGCACAAGAGAAAGTGTTTTCTGATCTTGGACGAGTCAGACATTTAAAGAAGAAAGGCGTACAAATAGCTGTAGGAGGATGTGTTGCAAGCCAAGAAGGTGCCAGCATCATTCAACGTGCACCTTACGTTGATGTCGTCTTTGGCCCTCAAACACTTCACCGATTGCCTGAGTTGTTAAAAGCCAGATCTACTTCTAAGAAACCTCAAGTAGATATCAGTTTCCCTGAGATAGAGAAGTTTGATCACCTCCCCCCGGCCCAAACCAAAGGAGCCTCAGCCTTTGTAAGCATTATGGAGGGTTGCTCCAAGTACTGTAGCTATTGTGTTGTTCCATACACCAGGGGAGAGGAAGTAAATAGACCGTTAGATGATGTTTTGACTGAGATCGCCGGTCTAGTTGCGCAAGGTGTTAAAGAGATCAATCTGCTCGGTCAAAATGTGAATGCCTATAGAGGCATTATGGGGGACACCTCAGAGATTGCGGACTTTGCTTTACTGCTTGAATATATCGCAGAGATCCCCGGAATTGAGCGCCTAAGATACACAACCAGTCACCCAAACGAATTCACGCCAAGACTGATTGAAGCGTATTCCAAGATTCCTCAATTGGTTAGCCATTTGCACCTGCCAGTTCAACACGGGAGCGATAAGATATTGATGGCGATGAAGCGAGGCTATACAGCTTTAGAGTATAAAAGTACGATTCGCAAACTTCGAGCAATACGTCCTAACTTAGCCTTAAGTTCAGACTTCATAGTTGGGTTTCCTGGAGAAACTGATCAAGATTTTGATCAGTTGATGAAATTGATCACTGACACCGGATTTGACGCCTCCTTTTCGTTCATATTCAGCCCCCGCCCTGGCACGCCAGCCGCAAACTTAGAGGACACGACTCCCCATGAAGTCAAACTTAAAAGACTTCAGCATTTGCAAGCGACGATTGAGGAAAACGTTGGGAAAATAAGTAACTCTATGATTGGCTCAGTACAGCGTATTTTGGTCGAGGGACCTTCTCGCAAAGACGCCAGTGAATTGATGGGCAGAACTGAGTGCAACAGGATAGTTAACTTTGCAGCAGGTCCAAGACCTGAGCGGTTAACAGGTCAACTGATTGAAGTCCAAATCACACAAGCACTTGCACACTCTTTAAGAGGGGAGTTAGTGCTTAGCGAGAGTTTGGTTTAATTAAGTTAAAAACTTTAAAGTAACTGTACTTTAACGGGGCATGCCGGGGAAACCTGGCCCTCCCATACCCCCCATACCCTTCATACCTCCAAGGCGCTTCATCATTTTCATGAGGCCCCCACCTTTCATTTGTTTCATCATCTGCTGCATCTGCTCAAACTCTTTGAGCATACGGTTGACATCTTGAACTTGTACACCTGCGCCCCCTGCAATACGTCGTTTGCGTGTTGCCTTAATTAGCTCTGGTTTACTTCTCTCTTTTGGGGTCATGCTGTGAATAATGCCCTGTTTCCTGAGCATATCGCGCTCTACTTTTGATAGATCTGCACCCTGTGCTTTAGCCGCAATTTGAGAGGGCATTTTTTCCATCAAACTTGCCAGCCCACCCATTTGATTCATTTGCTGAATTTGAGCCAAGAAATCATTCAAATCAAAATCGCTGCCACTTTTAAGTTTTTGAGCAAGTTTCTCGGCAGCTTGCACATTCACATTCGAAGTTACTTGCTCAACCAATGCAACAATGTCCCCCATCCCAAGGACTCGCCCGGCATGCCTTTCAGCATCAAAGACCTCTAAACCATCAATCTTTTCACTTGTTCCAGCAAACTTTAGAGGTGCTCCGGTTATTTGTCTAACCGATAAAGCAGCCCCTCCCCTTGAGTCTCCATCTAGTTTGGTCAACACAATGCCAGTAAGAGGCAAGGCGTCATTAAAAGCTTTGGCTGTATTGGCCGCGTCTTGACCAAGCATCGCGTCAACTACAAAAAGTGTTTCTACAGGTTTTACAGCAGCGTGAAGCTCTCTAATCTCTTTCATCAACTCTTCGTCGACTCCCAAACGACCCGCTGTATCGATCAAGAGGACATCAAAGTAATGTTTTTTTGCGAAATCTAATGCTGCGAGCGCAATATCCACGGGACGCTGCTCAGTGGTGCTCTCAAACCACTGAGCACCGGCTTGAGCAGTGACTGTTTTAAGTTGCTCTATTGCAGCTGGCCTGTAAATATCTGTTGAAACAGTTAAAACTTTTTTGCCTCGCTTTGTCATTAAATGTTTAGCCAACTTAGCAGTGGTTGTGGTTTTACCCGCGCCCTGCAATCCCGCCATCAAAATAACAGCAGGGGGTTGTGCAGCTAAATTAATATCTGATACCCCCTCCCCCATAGTTGCTGCGAGCTCTTTTTGGACAATGCTAACCAGGACTTGTCCCGGCTTAAGAGAGCTTATAACTTCTTGACCTAGCGCTTTTTCTTTAACCCTGGCAATAAAATCTTTTATCACGGGTAGTGCTACATCGGCCTCAATGAGGGCAATTCGAACTTCTCTCAACATATCGGAGACGTTGGACTCAGTGATGCGGGCTTGCCCGCTGATGTGTTTGACTAAACCGGAAAGCTTATCTGTGAGAAGGCTGGCCATGGATTGAGATCCGTTCTAAAAAATCTAAGATTAATGGAAAACACGAATATGTGGCAATTTAATTATTCAATTTTAGCTCTACTGAGCCATTTGCGTTAATGAATGAATTCGAATTCACTGTGATGACTTAAACTACTTGCTAATCACATCAAATGGTTCCAGCACTTTGAACAAACTAACACCAAATCAGCGCAATTTGCTTAATTTCTCTGGCGGTCCTGGCGCTTTGGCTGAATCGGTGTTATCACAAGTCCAGCAATCCATTCATGCGGTGCCGGGTGTGGGGCTGTCAATTTTAGGGATCAGCCACCGCTCTAAATGGTTTACTGACCTTGTGCTAGACACCGAAGATCGTATAAAAAGCCTACTCTCCCTGCCTAGTGACTATCATGTACTTTTTCTTCAAGGTGGTGCGACACAGCAGTTTTCAACCATTTCTGCGGCTTTTAACAACAACCCCACACACCCAGCAGAATATTTAGATACGGGTTACTGGAGTGCCAAATCAATTGAAGGAGCTCACCCTTCTTTGGGTATTAACTCTAGTGACAGCCATAAATTAAAAGTAGTTTGGAGTGGCAAGGGACAAAAATATACCCTACTCCCGAGGAATGATGAACTGGTACTAGACCCCAAAGCTAGTTATTTTCATTACATTTCAAATGAAACAGTAGAGGGGCTTCAGTTTAAAGAGTTGATGGGGTTACCCAATGTCCCCAGGATTTGCGACATGTCGTCTGATTTTTTATCGGCTCCAATTCAGGCCCATGAATATGCTCTGATTTACGCACATGCTCAAAAAAACCTTGGTCCTGCAGGTGTAACCGTTGTTGTGATCAAAGACAGTTTAATGAAGCAGATGCCCAATGAGTTCCCAGCCTTTTTGGATTACAGGGTACAAGCCAAAGCACATTCAAATTTCAACACTCCGCCAGTATTTGCAATATATGTCGTAAATTTAATTACCAAATGGCTTGTGGAGGAAATTGGGGGCTTAGTCAATATGCAAAAAATCAATGAACAAAAAGCCTCTACCCTTTATGGACAAATCGATCAAAGCCAGGGCTTCTATAAAAGTTCGGTTAATTTGTCCAACAGGTCTTTGATGAATATTTCATTTAATCTCCAATCCCCGGAGTTAGAGGCTAGATTTTTAGAACTTGCATCAAACGAAGGGTTCTCCGGGCTGAGTGGTCACCGCTCAATTGGAGGTATTAGGGCCTCCCTTTATAACGGAGTAACTCTTGAGGCGACTCAAAAACTGGGACGTTTCATGGAGCAATTCAAGAACGCAATCTAAGTAGTTTTAGCGCTATTGAGCTCTTAAATTTCATGGAAATTCTTTGAAGCCAGCTAACAACAGGATATATTTTCCGCAATTTTGTGAAAATGATAGCTTCAGTTAAACTTATCCTCTATGAGTGTCAACAATTTCTCTACTTTCTTTTTGATGACCAGCCTTTTGGCAGCGCTGATCTATGCGGTTGGAGCGCTTTGGGTTCGACGCGACAATGAAACTACAGGCTTAAAAGTACTTTTTGTCGGTATTTTCTTTCATGCACTGAGCATTATCAGCAGCATGATTTCAGAGGACGGACAACCACAGTTTGGTTTCGCCCCTGCACTATCGGCCACAACTTGGATGGTGTTGGTCATATACACAATAGAGCACTGGAAAATCCCCCAATTGAGGGTCCACGGGGGCCTGGCTGCACTGGGTGCATTTAGCGTAATTTTGAGTATGTCCTTTATAGGCCATCCGCTGCATCTGCAGTCCTCACCTTGGCTCCCTTTGCACTTGATGTTTGGTATGGCCTCATATGGGTTATTTGCAGTGGCCGTAGTTCACGCTATTCTTTTGCAAAGAGCGGAGAAAAAAATGCGGCTTGCTCAAGACAACCAAACGGGTTTGCCCCTATTAACGCTTGAGAGACTGACCTTTAGGTTTGTCAAATCTGGTTTCGTACTTCTAACAGCCACACTGATCGCAGGGATCTGGTTTGCCGATGAACTCTATGGACCAGCTAAAGCACTCAAGTTTGATCATAAAACGGTCTTTGCAATTCTCTCTTGGATAACAACAGGTACTCTCCTATTAGGACGTAGTAAGCTTGGCTGGAGGGGCACTCTAGCCTCTAGAATGCTCTACATTGGGGCAGCTCTTTTGTTATTGTCGTATGTAGGATCTAGGTTCGTACTGGAAGTCATTTTGGCCAGAAGTTTGTGAAATATCTCATATTAATCGTAGTCTTGTATTTTGTTTATAGCTACATTCGTCGTAACAAGCAAAGTCAGCAAGCAGCCAAGTCGGAATTTTCAAACAATGGACCACAAATCATGATTGAATGTAATCACTGCGGTGTACATTTTCCAAAATCTGATGCGGTTATCGGAAATCTCGGACCATACTGCTGCTCAAACCATCTCCAAGCAAAAGAAAAAAACTAAATGCAACATCCAGATTCTGAGTTATGGTTTGATGGATGGTACCGGTTCGCCAAGCAGGTCAGGTCTCCAAACTTTGGACAAAGACCGGCAACTACAAAGATTCAGTTGGTTGTGATCCATTCAATTAGTTTGCCCCCAAATGAGTTTGGCACAGGTCACATAGAAGAGTTTTTCACCAACCGACTCAACCATGATTTGCATCCCTACTTTGAGGGGTTGAGAGGCATAAAAGTATCATCTCATTTCTTAATTAAAAGAAATTCAGATCTCATCCAATTCGTAAGTTGCTCGGACAGAGCGTGGCATGCAGGTGAATCCTCCTACAAAGGCAGGAATAACTGCAATGATTTTTCAATTGGAATCGAATTAGAGGGGGCTGAATTTGGCGGCACCTTTGAGCAGGGACAATACGAAACTCTAAGTGCTCTTTGCGCATCGTTACTAATTGAATATCCGATTGAGCACTTTGCAGGACATGAACACATTGCTGCGGGACGAAAAAAAGATCCCGGTGATCAATTCAACTGGTTAAAATTTCAAAAAAGTTTGGGACTTCAAAGCTCATGTTTTCCTGACCAAGTCCGCAATTAAGTATTTGAATACTTAGTTTTACCTAGGTTTTATCCCAATGGGCTCCTAGCACTTTTATTACCGAAATGGTGCACACCATAGATAATCTCTATGATAAGAGACAAGATCACCCTTCAGACAAAGTCTTAAATCATTTATTTTTCAGGCTATAAGAGCCAAAATCTCTCAAAACCCGCATTTCATGCCTTTTCTTTTAATGAAATATAGTGTTTATGAGCCTTTTAAGAGGTTCATCATTTTTGAGCAAAAAAACTACGCATAAATCAATGAATTTTCGAAAAATTATTTATTTTCAATTTTTTTTCAAATTAGTGCAAAACACTACCCCTAGTGTCTTGTAAACTACGCATACCCCAGATATAGTGTGGGGTATCGCAATCCCATTCTCCAATTTTCAGTAGACATTTGCATTTCAAAGGTCTGCTTTGTGACGAATTTCGAAATCAAAAAGGTGTTTTAAGAATATGCAAATAGCTTCTACTACGGTCGGATCTACTCCAAGTAATCTACTGTCAGATGTTGATTTAAGTTCTATCAATTTATCAACCCCAAGTACCGGGTTAGCTCAGTATCAAATCATTCGCCGCAACGGCGCAGTGGTTCCGTTTGAGCCTAGCAAAATTGCCGTTGCCATGATGAAAGCTTTCTTAGCTGTCCACGGCACACAAGGCGCTGCATCGGCAAGCGTTAGGGAGACCGTTGAAGCTTTAACTCAAGCAGTTATGCGTGCGCTAATGCGTTCTCGTCCTGGAGGCGGTACCTTTCATATTGAGGATGTACAAGACCATGTTGAACTTGGTTTAATGCGCGGTGGCCATCATGAAATTGCAAGAGCCTACGTTTTATACAGAGAGCGTAGAACCCAAGAGCGCTCAACACAAAAAGAATCTGCAAAACCTGCACACCCAGTGCTTCACGTTTTGGACGGCGGACAACGTGTAGCGCTAGATATGGAGAAGCTCAAGTCTTTGATGATCTCAGCATGCGAAGGACTTAGCGCTGATGTTCAAGCAGAGCCTATTTTGAATGAGACTCTTAGAAATTTGTATGATGGAGTACCAATAGAGGAAGTTTACAAAGCCTCCATATTGGCCTCTAGAACTTTGATCGAAAAAGATCCTGACTACACTTATGCAACTGCACGACTTTTGATGCACACGATTGCCAAGGAAGTCTTTGGTCGCGAGGTTCCGCCAGAACAAAGATCGGCTCAGTACGTTGAATATTTCCCCCAGTTCATTGAGAAAGCAATTGAAAACGATCTTCTTGATCCGCGCCTCAGACAATTTGATCTACCAAGACTGGCAAAGGCTTTAAAAGCGGAGCGAGATCTTCAGTTTGATTATTTGGGACTGCAGACTCTTTATGACCGCTACTTTCTTCACGTTCGTAAGCAAAGGATTGAGTTACCTCAGTCATTTTTTATGCGTGTCGCAATGGGATTGTCACTTGATGAGATAGATAGGGAGGCAAGAGCAATTGAGTTTTATGAGATTCTTTCCTCGTTTGACTTCATGTCTAGCACACCCACACTCTTTAACAGTGGTTCGCTGCGTTCACAACTCTCAAGTTGCTACCTCACGACTGTTCCAGATGATTTGGACGGAATTTACGAATCAATTAAAGAAAACGCCCTTTTGTCCAAATTCGCTGGTGGCTTGGGTAACGACTGGTCAAGAGTTCGCGCTTTAGGTTCACACATTAAGGGCACAAACGGCGAGTCTCAAGGTGTTGTTCCTTTCCTAAAAGTGGTCAATGACACTGCAGTTGCAGTCAATCAAGGCGGCAAACGCAAAGGCGCAGTTTGCACTTATCTAGAGACCTGGCATTTGGATATTGAAGAGTTCTTAGAGTTGCGTAAAAACACGGGCGACGACCGTAGACGTACTCACGACATGAACACTGCCAACTGGATTCCTGATCTTTTCATGCGCAGAGTCATGGAGAAAGGTGAGTGGACACTTTTCTCACCTTCTGATGTTCCTGATTTGCATGACAAATTCGGAATTGCCTTCGAGCAGGCTTACGTAAAATATGAAGCTCTGGCTCGCGCGGGGGACTTAAAACCAAGTAAGACAGTCCCAGCGAGTGACTTATGGAGAAAAATGCTCTCCATGCTTTTTGAAACAGGCCACCCATGGATTACTTTCAAAGATCCTTGTAACTTGCGCTCACCCCAACAACACGCTGGTGTTGTTCACTCGTCTAATCTTTGCACTGAAATTACACTTAATACAAGTGACACTGAGACGGCTGTTTGTAATCTTGGCTCTGTCAATTTACTGCGCCACCTCAAAGATGGACCTAATGGCAAAGAGATTGACCATGTCAAACTCCAAAAGACCATCACAATTGCGATGCGCATGTTGGACAACGTCATCGATATCAATTACTACGCTGTTAAAAAGGCACGGGACTCAAACGTTCGTCACCGCCCTGTAGGACTTGGTTTGATGGCATTCCAAGACGCTTTGTATGAAATGCGTATACCTTACGCATCAACTGAGGCAGTTGAATTTGCTGACCGCTCGATGGAGGCGATTTGCTACCACGCTTATTGGGCTTCCACGGAGCTTGCAAAAGAGCGCGGGGCTTACTCATCTTATAAGGGTTCTTTGTGGGATAAAGGGATTTTGCCCCTTGATACTCTTGATCTCCTAGAGCGCGAGCGCGGTGGATACGTTGAAGTAGACCGTACACAGACGCTTGACTGGGAGGCGCTGCGCAAGAAAATTGCGAAGGACGGTATGCGCAACTCCAACTGCGTAGCGATTGCACCAACAGCGACCATTTCAAATATCATTGGAGTGGACGCATCAATTGAGCCTTGCTTTGGTAATTTGTCTGTCAAGTCCAATTTATCAGGTGAGTTCACAATCATTAACTCATACCTAGTTCGTGACCTTAAGCGTTTAGGACTTTGGGATGATGTGATGGTGATGGATCTTAAACACTTTGACGGATCCTTACGCCCAATCGACAGGGTGCCTGAGAGTATCAAATCTCTTTATGCTACGGCGTTTGAAGTAGAAACCAAGTGGTTGGTGGAGGCTGCTGCGAGACGTCAAAAATGGATCGATCAGGCCCAGTCTTTGAATATCTATATGGCCGGCGCGTCCGGTAAGAAACTAGATGAGACTTACAAACTAGCTTGGTTGCGTGGCCTTAAAACCACCTACTATTTGCGTACGATGAGCGCCACTCACGTGGAGAAATCAACTGTGCACGGGCACACCAATCAACTCAACTCTGTGTCCTCAGGTGGATCTGGCATGAGTGCGCTGGATGCAATTGCTCAGGCCGCGCGAGCCCAAGTTTCTGAGAGCGTAGCAGCTACTGATATTAAGTTTTGCGGCGTTGACGATCCAACCTGTGAGTCCTGTCAGTAACTTCTTAAAGTCTTTGACAAAGTGAGGTAATACCTCACTTTGGGATTCGTTATTTTCAAGAGCGGTATATCATTTGCACTGCTGAAAATGCAGTGCATTTTGACAACACTCAACAAGGGCAAGTGCTATTAAATCTTTGTATTTAGTTCACTTGCATTCATAATTAGAACAATGGAAATATTTATATGTTGACCTGGGAAGAAGATACAGCCTCAATAGCGCCTTTGCCAAATGCTGGCAACCTGTCATCACTGAATTCAGTGAACCAGTCTGCAACAGCAAGCGTCTCTACAACTCCTAGAACCTTAAACGACGGAGCTCCAATTCCTCAGGTTGCTCCAGTTTTAAATTCTGCAAATTCTGCGAACGCGTCTTCAGCACCTTCTAACGCATCCTCTGATTCACGCCGTGTTAATGCTGCAGATAAGAGAATCATCAACGGACAAACCGACGTCAACCAACTCGTGCCATTTAAATATAAATGGGCTTGGGAGAAGTATTTAGCTACTTGTGCAAACCACTGGATGCCACAAGAAGTTAATATGACTCGGGACATCGCGCTTTGGAAAGACCCCAACGGTTTAACTGAGGACGAAAGACGTATCGTTAAACGCAACCTTGGTTTCTTTGTAACGGCAGACTCATTGGCTGCCAACAATATTGTGCTTGGGACTTACCGTCATATTACGGCGCCTGAGTGCCGCCAGTTTTTATTACGTCAAGCCTTTGAAGAGGCCATTCATACTCATGCTTACCAGTACATCGTCGAGTCCCTAGGACTTGAGGAGAGTGAGATTTTTAATGCTTATCACGAAGTGCAGTCCATTCGTGACAAAGACGAGTTCTTGATCCCCTACATTGATGCGATCATGAATCCGAACTTCAAAACGGGAACACCAGAGAACGATCAAGTGCTCTTAAAGTCTTTGATCGTATTTGCCTGTTTAATGGAAGGCCTATTCTTTTATGTTGGTTTTACCCAAATATTGGCACTTGGGCGTCAAAACAAAATGACAGGAGCTGCTGAGCAGTACCAATACATCTTGCGTGATGAGTCCATGCACTGTAATTTTGGTATCGATTTGATCAATCAGATCAAACTTGAAAACCCACATCTGTGGACCAATGAATTCAAAGCAGAAATTAAAGAGCTCTTTGCAAAAGCCGTTGAACTCGAGTACAAATACGCAGAAGACACGATGCCAAGAGGCGTTCTTGGTATGAACGCTTCTATGTTCAAAGGCTACCTTCGCTACATAGCTAACAGACGCGCAACACAGATTGGTTTGGAGATGTTGTTCCCCAATGAGGAAAACCCCTTCCCCTGGATGAGTGAGATGATTGACCTCAAGAAAGAGCGCAACTTCTTTGAAACAAGAGTTATTGAGTACCAATCAGGTGGTGCACTCTCTTGGGATTAATTCTTCGATAACATCGACGGGATGGATCGAAAAAGGAAAGAAATAGGTCTACTGCTTAAAGTTGGAATATCTAGTCTCTCAACGGAGTTAAATCTCGCGAGAGCATCGCAATTTTGAGAGTAGACTAAACCCCGTTCAAGTAGTTGAACCTTAGGTTCAGCTGCTAGAACCGCTTGTTACTCAATCCTAAGTAGCGCGCGTTTGATCCAGCGATCTGTTAACTTGATCTAGGAGTTAGTTATGGCAACTGCAAAAAAAACGGCCGCAAAGAAGGCCGCAGCAAAAAAACCAGCGGCTAAAAAGCCAGCGGTAAAAAAGACAGTAGCAAAGAAAGTTGCTGCTAAGAAAGTAGCTGCTAAGAAAAAGCCGGTGGCTAAAAAGCCAGTGGCCAAGAAGACAGCAACAAAGAAAGTAGTGGCTAAGAAGAAAATTGCAACTAAAAAACCTGTTGCAAAAAAGGCAGTAGCTAAGAAAGCTGCACCAAAGAAGATTGCAGCCAAGAAGCCTGTAGTTAAGAAAAAGGTCGCCGCCAAAAAGCCACTAGCGAAAAAGGCAGTGGTAAAGAAAGTGGTAGCTAAGAAAAAAGTCGCAGCTAAAAAGCCTGTTACTAAAAAGGTTGTTGCAAAAAAAGCAGTAGCTAAAAAAGCAGCGCCAAAAAAAGTCGTAGCTAAAAAACCTGTTGCTAAGAAACCGGTGGCTAAAAAGGTGAGCGCACATAAGCCCACTCATAAACCAACCCACAAGCCAGCGGCTAAGCCTGTTGTACACCACACACCAGAGCATCATGCACCGGAGCACCACGCTCATCAGGTCACAACTCACTTGAGTACCCAACCCGTTGCTCAAACAACGTTGAATCCTCAGGCCGCATGGCCCTTCCCAGTTTCGGCTAAGCCTTAATCAAAAGTCTTAGTCTCTGGGACTACAACCCGACCCTGAAAAGCGTCGGGTTTTTTGTATCGCTTTTACAAAGAATAATTTTGAGGTCCGCGACTCGCAATCTTAATTGAGCCGACCTTGTTGCCAAGGTCTGCACACTTAGCCAAAGACCAACCCTGCTCTAGTCCGAAAAGCAAAGCGCCCCTCCATGCATCCCCGCACCCTGTAGGATCAACTACTTGTGCAGCTTTAACTGGGGGAACCCAGGTTTTTTCACCATTGATCCATACCTCACACCCCTCGGCGCCCAAAGTCACAACAAGTCCTTCGACCTGTTTGGAAATTTCAGAGAAATCCCAGCCTGTGCGCTCGCTGAGCATTTTTCCTTCGTAATCATTGACCGTGACCCAGGTCGATTGACCAATCAATTTCGCCAACTCAACTCCGTTGAACATAGGAAGTCCCTGTCCTGGGTCGAATACAAAGGGAATTTTTGCATGCGCGAGTTGCTCTGCATGCTCTATCATTGCATCGCGTCCATCAGGAGAGACGATGGCAAGTTTGATATCTGAGCGGGCCTGAACCTTAATTTGATGTGCAAAACTCATAGCCCCTGGGTGAAAGGCTGTGATTTGATTGTTATCGCGATCTGTCATGATCATTGCTTGAGCAGTCATTGAATTATCAACAGTTTGAACAAACTCAGTTGAAATCCCAAGTGTCTTAAGTCTTGCTAAATAATCATTTGCATCGGTTCCAAGTGTTGCCATAGGAAGAGGAGTTCCGCCCAAAAGCTTCAAAGCATAGGCAATATTTCCAGCGCAACCACCAAAGTCACGCCTAAGTTGTGGCACGAGGAAAGATACGTTTAAGATGTGCAATTGATCGGGCAAAATTTGATCGGCAAATCGCCCCTCAAAGCTCATAATAGTATCAAATGCAAGGGAGCCACAAATAAGTGCTGACATGGTTTAAGTTTCCTAAGTTTAAAAAAATGGATATGTGAATTTGAGGTAGTCCGAACTAAATATGACGCTTCTTTACTGATAAAAGAAGTCTATTTTATAACCCACAATTTGGTCTGTAATTTTAGGGTCAATAGTCAGGTTAAACGCAATACTTAAGTCCTTATCTGCAGCAAGAGCTTTTTGCAGATCTAAATCCTCGGGCTTAATAATTTTTCTAACCAATACACTTTCATCGCTACCCAAAAGGGTCAACTCAAATAGTGGCATCATGACTGCGTAATCTTGATGATTTTTAAGTCTGAGTTTTAAACGGTAAGGGCCCTCTTCACTGACTTTGAAACTACTAGACTCAATACGCAGACTCTCGGGCTCCTTAGGCCATCCTAACTCAACATCAAAAATTTCACATATTGACTGAACAAAGAAGTGTGACTCTGCACTGATAGCACCAATAATTTCTCGGTAAATCCAAAGAACTTGACCTACGCTAAGAAAGACCAAAAAAGTTACAACAATCCCATAACTGAACCGAGTAATTGCAGATGCATTGGCTTGTTTTAATAGCCCCGTTGAATTGGAATTCTCATGCTCAACATTATTTTGTTTTTGTTCGGACTTGAAGGATTGAAAATCCTGAAGATCCTCACTTAAGGATTGCATGGTATTTAGCGCGTCGTTTCCTTTTGCAGATTTAATCGTATTATTTATGTTTTGATAAGCTTTATAAGCACTTGAATTTGTTTCATCCAGGGAATCATGTAGGGCCTCTAAATCTGACCTGAGCTTAACTATCTCGTCGCTTGAGTCCTCTAACTTGACAGAATCTATACTTTTGGAGTCCCCATTTTTATCGGATTCAATTGTTTGCGACTCTGTGCGAGGGCCTTTATTGCTTAAATCAACTTCATATCTTGGGCTCAGTGGGTGTATAGATTCTTTGCGCTCAAATAAATGCTTATCCGATTCAAATAGAGTTGCACATTTACCGCAGCGTACCCAGCCCTGAGCCACACGGATCTGAGCAGCATCAAATGCAAATGCAGTTTTACACTGAGGGCAACGGGTTATGAGTTGCATATTAAATAATCAGCAGTATGTATTTTCAAGACTTTTACCGTTTGTACCAAATGCGCTACTATTAGGTTTGAGATTGAGTAGCAAAAGAGTTTGATCAATTCACTTTAACAGCGCCCATCAAAATCCATCCATCCATCTGATCAAGTACGCTTAAGGTGCAATAAGGTTCATAGGCGGTGATGAGTTCTTGAGCTTGGCGCTCCAAGATGCCAGCCAAAATGAGTGAGCCCCCAGGCCTTACGGCACCGACCAATAAAGGCGCCAATACTTTTAGAGGTGAAGCCAAAATATTAGCTAACACGGTATCGTATTGTCCGTTGGTTTTAACTGTTTTGCCCCCTTTGCCTGCTTGGTCTGCGCCCTCATCGAGATTGCTGCGATCGGGTAAGCTGGCATTGATTTTTTCCTCTAAATGATTCGCACGCGCATTATCAATCGTTGCACTAACCGCGGCAGAGTCAATATCTACAGCGTCCACCAAAGTTGCACCGTAAAGCGCAGCACCCATCGCTAAAATACCTGAACCACACCCATAATCCAGTACATGTTGATCGGTAGGTGGGTGAGTAGCAATCCATCTTAAGCACATTTTCGTCGTCGGGTGAGTCCCCGTTCCAAATGCCAACCCAGGATCTAGGCGCAAAACACGAGTTGCACCCTCAGGTAATTCGTGCCACGTGGGAACTATCCAAAAATCAGAGGTTATCTGAACTGGATCAAACTGAGACTGGGTAAGTCGAACCCAATCTTGTTCTATAACTTCTCGTATTTGAACAACACTCAAATGCACTGACCACTCGCTTTTGTCTTTCAACCATTCACCAACTTCGCCAGCGGTCTGGGAGTGTTCGAATAAAGCGATAACTACCGAGCGAGTCCAACCCATTAAAGGAGCCGGCATTCCTGGCTCGCCATATAAAGCTTTTTCTTGATCGGTTAGTGCATCAGCATCTTCAACGCTTACGCTAAGCGCCCCGAGCTCCATCAACGCATCGCTTAAATCATCAACCGCGTCTTGAGCTACCTGTAAGCACAGTTCGAACATAATTTATCGCTTGTGGCTTGCTAGCCATTCTTCTAGGTAGTGAATATTTGTACCGCCTGCAATAAACTTTGCGTCGTTCATGATTTCACGGTGCAAAGGAATGTTGGTTTGAATTCCTTCAACCACGCACTCAGCTAACGCAGTACGCATCCGTGCCAATGCTTGTTCTCTGGTATCCCCGTAAACAATCAATTTGCCGATCATAGAGTCGTAGTTGGGGGGGACAAAGTAATTGGTATAGGCATGCGAATCGACCCGCACTCCGGGACCACCAGCGGCGTGCCACATCGTGATTCGCCCCGGTGAGGGAGTGAATTTGAAGGGGTCCTCTGCATTGATCCTGCACTCAATTGCGTGGCCTTTGAAAGTTATTTGACGCTGTGAGAAAGGAAGCTTCTCGCCAGCAGCAACCTGTATCTGGGTCTTCACGATATCAATACCAGTTATAAATTCTGTGACGGGATGCTCTACTTGAACGCGGGTGTTCATCTCTATGAAATAGAACTCGCCGTTCTCGTATAAAAACTCAAAAGTACCTGCTCCCCTGTAACCAATTTTTTTACAAGCAGCAGCGCACCTCTCCCCCACTTTCTCGATCAGTTTTCTGGGAATCCCTGGGGCAGGTGCCTCTTCGATGACCTTTTGATGCCTCCTTTGCATGGAGCAATCTCTCTCACCCAAATAAACCACATTCTTAAACTGATCTGCAAGGATTTGTATTTCAACATGTCGCGGGTTTTGGAGAAACTTCTCCATATACACCGCTGGATTACCAAAGGCTGCGCCCGCTTCTGCCTTAGTTGTTTGAACCGCATTGATGAGTGCAGCCTCAGTATTGACCACGCGCATTCCTCGGCCACCACCGCCACCCGCCGCTTTGATGATGACCGGATAACCTATTGCTTTTGCGATCCGCTTCATCTCCGTTGGATTATCGGGAAGTTCGCCCTCGGAGCCAGGCACACAAGGCACGCCCGCTTTGATCATCGCTTGCTTAGCAGAAACTTTATCCCCCATCATTCGAATGGATTCAGGAGTTGGCCCAATGAATTTAAAACCACTTTTCTCAACTCGCTCAGCGAAATCTGCATTCTCACTTAAAAAGCCGTATCCGGGGTGAATTGCCTCTGAATCGGTCACCTCTGCTGCGGAAATAATAGCCGGCATGTTGAGATAACTTTGAGCTGATGGGGCAGGCCCAATACAAACTGCTTCCTCGGCAAGTTTGACATATTTAGCTTCTCGGTCGGCCTCTGAGTAGACAATAACACCGCGAACCCCAAGCTCTTTACAGGCTCGTTGTATGCGAAGTGCAATTTCACCTCGATTGGCGATCAGAATTTTTTTAAACATACTTGACTTCTGACTTGGTTACTTAATTACTCGATAACAAACAAAGACTGTCCATACTCTACGGCTTGTCCATCTTTGATCAGAATTTGAGTAACAGTACCTGAATGGTCAGCCACAATCTCATTGAGGATTTTCATCGCCTCGATGATACAAATGGTGTCTCCTTCCTTAACGACAGAGCCCACATCGATGAATGGTTTCCCACCTGGTGTTGAGGATCTATAAAAAGTACCAACCATTGGAGATTTAGCGACATGCCCTGTAACTGCGTTAGAAACATTTTGAGCAGAACTGTCTTGCGAGTTTGTATCTCCCGCAAAGTTAGAAGCAGGATGATTTGACGGCTCAGATGATTGCCCGCCCTGAGCTATGTAGCCAGCAGTCTCATTATTTTGAGGTTGTGAGTTTGAATGATCAAAATTATTATTTTGAAAAGCACTGCCCGAACGGGGAGGCGGGGCTGAATAAAAACCAGTGGGCGCAGCGCCCTCACTTTTTACAATCCTGACTTTACCCTCAGCCTCAGTAATTTCAAGTTCTGAGATATTTGATTCAGACACCAAATCTATCAACGTCTTGAGTTTTCTTAAATCCATAACGAACAGCTCTTTTTGTGGAAGATGTAGTATTTTCTACTATTTTCATCTCAAAAACTCATTTTTTGTGATTTTTTAACATTTCACAAAAGTGAATTGAGCTCTTCTTGTCTTAATTTGCCTATTTTTTTAAACAAAACGCTCTCATCGGCTCTTAAAACAAGCGTAAATGGTAAACCACCTACGTCATTTCCTAGTAACTCTCCAAGCTCAGTTCCACCTAAACCCGCCAACACAATAGGATAACTTACAGAGTGTTGGGCAAGGAAACTCCTAACTTTGCTGGGTTGATCGATTGCCAAGCCAACAACTTGCCAACCTTTAGAGACATTTTCTTTATAAAAGCGATCAATTAACGGCATTTCCTCAACACACGGGGTACACCAGGTTGCCCAAAAATTAACAATCAATGGCCTCCCTCTGAACTCCTTCCAGTCCACACTTTGACCGTTTGGATGCTCAAAAGTTGAATTCCAAAGGGGTTGAAGGTCAACTGAACTGGTCTTGGATGAGCTAAACCGAAACCAAGAAGCAAGGGATCCCGCAAAAAGCGCACCCAAAGCAACGCCGCCCAAAATCAATCTGCGATTTTTTAATAAATCCCCTGACTCGGGGTTTGAGATGGGCTCTGGAGTTTTATTCATAATTTGAATTTATATCATCAAGGGGTATGGCTATTTGTCATTCGCCGAGTTATCAATAATCTGTTTGAGGGCTTTAAGAGAACCTATGGGTGCTAGGGGGGATGCGGGCATTGGAGATGGGATTTGAGCGAGTTGATTCACGATTGGGCTATGAAATTTGCTTTGACTCTGAGACTGTCCAAGCTCAGAGTCTCGTTTTTGCTTTTGATCGGAGACTAAAGCGCCCCTTAAATCATCATGATCATAGATCATGAGATGCAAGCCAATCTCTTCTTGCAATTCCTCGCAAAGTGTTGAGATACTTAAAGCGTCAACCAACTCACCCCTGAACCCGTTGACACTGCGCACCTCAAAGTCTATTCCCTGATTGATGAGTTCAATTTCAGTTTCCTTTGAGTCATCACAAAATAACTGAATATAGATGTCGCTTAGCCTGGTTGCCGTCCCCCTCCAAACTGCGCCGGTCAAATGGGGTCGGAATTTTTCTAATTTTTGCATCCACTGATAGGCAGTGTTCCTGAGTGCGGCAAGCTCCAAAGGTTGGCTATCGGCGCAGAAAATGCTGATGTAGGTTCTCACCTCCTCCTCAAGTAAATCATTTGAGGGCATGGGCGTCTTGTTTGGGGGTAGACCCATATCTCTCACGGCTCTGCGCTTAGCAGCGCCGTAATCCAACCCCTCCTCTACGACTAGCCTGGCTGCCTGAGAGGCTATTTCATGACTTAGTTCTTGCATACCTAGATTGTGCACGTTATTTAATTGGAGCTCGTTACCTTGTGTTTCTAGGCCCTACAATTTAGTTATGCACATACATATTCTTGGCATTTGCGGCACCTTCATGGGTGGTCTTGCAGCGCTCGCTCGCCAAGCGGGCCACAAAGTGACGGGCTGTGACGCTAGCGTCTACCCACCTATGAGCGATCAGCTTCGTGGACTAGGTATTGAGTTAATAGAGGGCTATGGTGCTGATCAAATTAAATTAAACCCTGACCTTTGGGTTATTGGAAACGTCGTATCAAGGGCTCACTTAGAGTCCAATACCCCTAAGTTTCCTTTGATGGAGGCAATTTTAGAATTGGGCTTGCCTTACACCAGTGGACCTCAGTGGCTGTCTGAGCATATCTTACATACACGCGCCCACCCCCATCATGTGATTGCAGTTGCAGGTACACACGGAAAAACAACCACTACCGCAATGCTTACCTGGATACTTGAATTCGCAGGATTGAAACCAGGTTTCTTGGTAGGCGGTGTACCTTTGAATTTCAATATCTCGGCACGGATGAGCGCGCACCCTGGTAAAACAGCTCACACGCAACTTCCCCCCTTTGTTATTGAGGCGGATGAATATGACACAGCTTTTTTTGATAAACGTAGTAAGTTTGTGCATTACAAACCTCGCACTGCAATACTCAATAACTTAGAGTTCGATCACGCAGACATTTTTGACAACTTAGCGGCAATAGAGCGACAGTTTCATCATTTGGTTAGGACAGTACCTCGCTCAGGGGAGGTCGTGGTCAACGCTGATGAGAAGAGTCTGGAGCGTGTATTGAATATGGGTCTATGGAGCGGTGTCACACGTTTTGGGAGCACCCCCAAAGCCAACTGGAGCGCAAAGGGTGATGCAAACTCCTTTGATGTTTTCTTGGATGAGCAACTCGTCACGCATGTGAACTGGACGCTGAGTGGCAAACACAACCAAATGAACGCATTGGCTAGCATCGCAGCTGCAAAACACTACGGCGTAGATCCCTCGACAGCAGCCAAAGCCTTGGAGAGTTTTAACAACGTGAAACGCCGTATGGAAGTAAAGGGAGTCGTTAGTTCTGGTGCAGATACAAAAATCACGGTATATGATGATTTTGCACACCACCCCACAGCTATTCAAACCACCATTGAGGGACTTAGAAAGCAGGTAGGCCTTAATGTGAGGATTTTGGCTGTATTTGAGGCCCGCTCAAATACGATGAAGCTGGGATCAATGAACGCATTGTTACCTGCAAGCCTTGGTGCTGCAGATATATCCCTTTGTCACTCTCAGGGGCTGGACTGGAGTCCATCTGAAGTACTCAAACCCATGGGCCCAAAAGCTGTCGTAACCTCAACCCTTGAGGAACTGGTAAACCAAGTATGTAACCATGCACAAAAGGGGGATCAAATTTTGTGCATGAGTAACGGATCCTTTGGCGGCATTCACGAAAAAATACTTGCTGGCTTAAAACAGAAATTTCTTGCTTGAATCTTCTTTAGCTATTTCTTCTCGTTTTAACAGCTTCAGATAAAAGCTCAAGCATGGGTACCGAGCTCTCCCAGTTGATGCATGCATCAGTGATGCTTTGACCAAATGTGAGCTTAGCAACACTATCGTGCCCAGGGGTGAACTTTTGTGCCCCCTCAATCAGATGACTCTCAACCATTAATCCAAATATCTGGTGCGAGCCTTCGGTAATTTGACTGGCAATATCTTTAGCTACCTCAATTTGTTTAGCATGCTGTTTACTGCTATTGGCGTGTGAGCAATCCACCATTAAACGAGGCGCTAACTTGGACTGAGCAAGTTCATCACAGGCGGACTTGACACTTTGTGCGTCATAGTTAGGAGCCTTTCCTCCTCTAAGGATTACGTGACAATCAGGATTACCCTGGGTTTGAACAATAGCGACTTGACCATTTTTATGGACGGATAAAAAGTTATGTCCCCTTGAAGCTGCTTGGATTGCGTCAGTCGCAATCTTTATATTTCCGTCTGTTCCGTTCTTAAAGCCAATTGGAGCTGATAACCCAGAGGCAAGCTCCCTATGAACTTGACTCTCAGTTGTTCTAGCCCCAATGGCGCCCCAACTGATTAAGTCCCCAATGTATTGAGGTGAGATTACATCTAAGAATTCACTTCCTGCAGGCAGTCCAAGTCTATTGATTTCAATTAAGAGTTGGCGTGCGATCCTCAGGCCCTCATCAATTTTAAAACTTTCATCTAGATAGGGATCATTGATAAGCCCTTTCCATCCCACTGTGGTCCTTGGCTTTTCAAAATATACGCGCATAACAATCTCAAGTGTGTCTTTGAAACGCTCTCGCTCTACGCTAAGCCTTCTGGCATATTCCAGCGCCGCACTTGGGTCGTGAATAGAACAAGGACCCATAACTACCAATAATCGGTCATCTTTGCCTTGCATGATGTTGGATATTTTTTTACGGGTACTTGATATCAAATCCTCTACCGGAGTTCCAAGGATAGGAAAAAATCTTATTAAATGCTCCGGTGGTGGAAGAACCGTAATGTCTTTAATTCTTTCATCATCTGTATGACTCGTTTTATCGGTCGAGTGGGTCCCACCCACGGTAGCCCCCCCCGAGGTGAAGGGTTGAACAGACAGTGGTGATTGTGTTTTCATTGCAGGGGACTTTCAATATAAAAATTAAATCAAGCGTCTAAAAAATACCAAAAAAAAACCGCCTACTAAGGCGGTCGATTTGAAGTTAAAGTATTTTTGTACTTTTAAGCCTCTCGACCGCCAATAAAGCGTGAGAAATAAAAGTAGCTAAAAAAGAACTTTGAAACTTTCATGAATCAAACTTTACCACATTTTTTAATGAATTAGGCGGTTCCACCAACCGTCAATCCATCAATCCTGAGCGTGGGCTGTCCAACGCCTACAGGAACGCTTTGGCCTTCTTTACCGCAGGTGCCGACTCCACTGTCCAAAGCCATGTCATTTCCAATCATACTCACGCGAGTCAAAGCGTCAGGCCCGTTGCCAACTAACGTGGCACCTTTGATTGGATACATTAACTTTCCATTTTCCACCCACCAAGCTTGACTTGCGGAGAAGACAAACTTACCAGAAGTAATATCCACTTGTCCGCCGCCAAAATTACTGGCATAGACGCCCTTTTTAACGCTAGCAATAATCTCTTCAGGTGTTTGCTCACCTGAGAGCATGTAAGTATTGGTCATCCGGGGCATGGGTACGTGTGCATAGCTCTCACGCCTTCCGTTACCCGTTGGAGAGACGCCCATCAACCTTGCGTTCATAGTGTCTTGGATGTAACCTTTTAATATTCCGTCCTCAATCAAAACGTTACTTTGAGTCGTATTACCTTCGTCGTCAACATTTAAAGAGCCTCTTCTATCAGACAAAGTACCGTCATCTAGGACGGTCACGCCCTTAGCAGCAACCCTTTGACCAATTCGCCCAGCAAAAGCACTTGATCCTTTACGGTTAAAGTCTCCCTCCAATCCGTGGCCTATTGCCTCGTGCAACAAAATACCTGGCCAACCAGAACCCAGTACGACAGTCATCTCACCGGCAGGTGCCGCTTGTGCCTCCAAATTTGTAAGAGCTGCTTGTACGGCCTCATCTACATACTGCTCTAAAAGTGCTTGGTCAAAATAAGCGAGTCCAAACCTTCCCCCTCCACCGGATGAGCCAACCTCGCGTCTTGCGCCTTGCTCTGCAATCACGGTGAGGCTTAAGCGAACAAGCGGGCGAACATCGGCTGCAAGTAAACCGTCAGCACGGGCAATAAGAACTACATCGTATTCACTGGCCAAACCGGCCATAACTTGAACGACTCGAGGGTCTTTGGCACGCGCCATTTTCTCGATTTTCTCAAGTAACGTAACCTTCTCAGCGCTCCCCAAGCTAGCGATTGGGTCATGCTCCAGGTACAAACTTCGAGTTGCAGGAACCGTATTTTTAGGGATTTGAACTGATTTGTCTTGACCAGCCTGTGCAATGGTTCTGACGGTATTTGCCGCGTCCAGTAATGCACTCATTGAGATGTCATCTGAATAAGCAAAAGCGGTTTTCTCACCACTCACTGCCCTTACACCAACGCCTTGATCGATGCTGAAAGAGCCCGTTTTGACGATACCCTCCTCCAAGCTCCACCCCTCTGAGCGGGTGTACTGGAAATACAAATCTGCGTCATCGACTTGGTGCGCTCTAATTTGGGCAAGTGCTTGACTTAAATGTGACTCATCTAAGCCGTATGGGTCAAGCAACAAGCGACGAGCTATGGACAGGCGTTCTAGGGTGGGTTCTCTTGATATCATGAGACCATTGTAATATCATGTAAATTGACACTAAGCTGGGCAGGGAATTGTCCCTTTTATGTCAAAAAAACGAAACTTCGTTAAGACTTTAATTTAGGCTCTCTCGCACTATCGCGTAAAAAAGTCAGCATCGCCGCGTCATCACGCCCCGACAGTCCAGCCGCGCAAGCTTGGTTGAAAGTTTCCACCGTTTTAGAGCCAAGCGGGCCGTTGTAGTCGACCTCATCGCCCATTTGTAAAGCCAAGCCTGTGTCTTTGGTCAAGAGAGTCATATGTGCGAGAGGTTCTAGTTGAAGAGGGTCCGCATGGATCGCACGCCTCATGCGCTCAGATCCAATCCAACTTTGCCCACTCGAGGACTCGATAACGTCTAGGGTCTTTTGTAAATCGAGCCCCATTTTTTCTGCTAAAACCATCGCCTCTGCACTCGCTACCAAATGAACACCGGCAAGCAAGTTGTTGATCAACTTGGTGGTTGCTCCGTCCCCAACCCTGTTACTTATATAAAAAACTGGGTCAGCCATAGTGTGTAGCAAATTATCATTGGCTTTAAGCACGTCTTCAGTGCATGCGACCATCAGGCTCATCTTACCAATTTGCGCCCTTACAGGACCGCCAGACATGGGTGCATCTATAACACTTGCACCCCTTGCCTGGATTTGACTTGCAAAACCTTTGACATCTGTTGGGCCGATCGTTGGGCACAAAATAACGGTATGCCTTTGGTCTAGTTCACTCAGTAATCCTAGTTCTGATTGAGTTTGTTCAGGTTGATCTGTACCCTTTAAAACGTCCCCGACCTGGGATGCGGTCACAACACAAATAATGATCACACTTACTTCGTTCGGTAATTGTGAATAACTATTTATTGATTGAGCACCCAATTGAACGAGGGCTTGCGTTTTCTGGTGATCTATATCTTTAACATAAACAGTGTAATTTTTTGAGAGCAAATTTTTCGCAATCCCTCCCCCCATATTTCCTACCCCAATAACAGCGATACTGGGCATGCGAAGTGATTGGACTGTGCTCAAGATTGCACCAATTGTTTTGCTTTTGCAACTGACATCAAAATACCAATACCAAAGCCTAAAGTCACCATGGCAGTACCTCCGTAGCTTATGAAAGGGAGTGGTACACCAACGACTGGCAAAAGACCACTGACCATGCCCATATTAACAAAGGCATAGGTGAAAAATATCAGCGTGATGCTTCCTGCAAGTAAGCGGGCAAACAAGGTAGGACCTTGCTGTGCAATCGTCAAGCCACGAAGAACGAGAAAGATAAATCCACCTATCAAGAGCAAATTACCAAATAATCCAAACTCTTCTGAGTAGGCGGCAAAAACAAAATCTGTTGTGCTCTCAGGTATGAAATCAAGATGAGCCTGCGTGCCTTGACCAAAACCTTTACCCCAAAAACCGCCTGAGCCAATTGCTATCATGCCTTGGATAATGTGAAATCCTTTACCTAAAGGGTCTCGCCCAGGGTCTAGCAAGGTACATATTCTTTGCTGCTGATAGTCGTGTAATAAAGGCCATCGAAAGCCGTCTGCACAAAGTGTGGGTTCAAATACCACGAGTAAAGACACACAGACCAGACCAATGAGTACGGGGGGAACAATGAGCCACCAACTAAGGCCAGCAAAGAAGATGACAAATAAACCAGCCGATAAAACCAAAATAGCAGTCCCTAGGTCAGGCTGGCGAATGATGAGAGCAACGGGTACTAAAAGCAGTGCACCGGCAACAAGGAAATCAAGCGGCCTGAGTTGCCCCTCTCTTTTTTGGAACCACCAAGAAAGTGCCAGTGGCATCGCTATTTTTAAAATCTCGCTAGGCTGAATGACAATGCCAATGTTTAACCAACGCTGAGCTCCTTTTTTTGTAAGCCCAAAAAGTGCAACCGCAACCAGCAGTGCAAGTCCAACTGTGTAAAGAGGCATGGCAAAAGTCATCAACCGCTGGGGAGGAATTTGCGCTACACAAAACATAATACCCGTAGCAAGCACCATGTTTCTGAGATGGTCCCAAAATCTTTGACCGTCTCCGTATCCTGAAGAGTAAATCGTAATTAGCCCTGCACAAGCAAGCATAAAAACTGCCAACGCCAAAGGGCCATCAAAGCCCTTTAATAATGGCGACACTCTGTAATAAAAATTAGGTCGATTGAACTCTGTCTGCATAGGTGCTCATTATCACTCAGGATGTTTGCTAAAAAAGACATTTTTGGCGTCTACACTCAACCCAAATAGGACTAAGGATTAAAAAAAACACCTTATGATCACACACCTTTTGTATTTGCACGGATTTCGTTCTTCGCCGAAGTCATTTAAAGCGCAGTATCTAGCTGGACTTATTCAAAGAGATTTTCCCGAAATTAAGTGGCATTGTCCTCAGCTTCCACCCTCTCCAAAGGGAGCAAGTGAACTAATTTTGGATATCTCCAAAGATTGGCAAGTCGGAACAAGCGCTTTAATTGGCTCCTCATTGGGCGGTTTTTACGCTAACTGGTTAGCGGGGGTCAAAGGGTTTAGAAGCGTTCTCATCAATCCAGCAAGCTACCCGGCTAGGGATCTTGAAAAGTATATTGGAGAGCAAACGAACTGGCAGTCGCCGCAGGAGTCTTTTTTCTTCAAAAAAGAATATCTAGATGAATTATTATCGTTATATCCCAAGCCGTGTGATGAAAGATTAAAGGACGAGGAAATAGTGGCACTAAAAGAGCAACAACTTGTCATGGCATGCACTGGGGACGAGGTACTTGACTGGAGTGAAATGATAAAGGCGCATCCTAACTCAGAACACTATGTTGTAGAAGGCTCTGATCACGGGATGTCAGATTTTGACAAACATGCGCCTTTTGCTTTGAGATTTTTGAAAATATTAGATTTTTAAAAATAAATGTAATGATTTTGCAAGGAAGCAAAATTACATTTTCTATCCATGGGAGAATCTACCCATGTACGCATTATTCGAAGACTCTGGAAAACTAGGCACTGGGCGCATTTTGTCTCAGGCTCAGGCATCAGCACAAATTGAACTTGAAAGCGGTAAGCGCATCAAGGTAAAAGATGCAGCTATTTTGTTAAAGTTTGAGGCTCCCCGTCCAGAGGAGCTTTTGGCTAGCGCAGAAAAGGTTGGATCAGAGATAGATATACAAATAGCTTGGGAATTTGCCCCCGTTGAAGAGTTTGGATTCCACGATCTAAGCATTGAGTATTTCAGTGCGTCGCCCTCGCTCAGTGAACAAGTTGCAATCCTCAAAACTCTTTTTGATGCGCCCCATTACTTTAGACGTGCTGGCAAAGGAAGATTCAAAAAAGCGAGTGCTGACATTATCCAACAAGCGCTGATAGCTATTGAGCGCAAGAAGGAGTTGTTAGCGCAAATAGATGCCTGGGCAGCTGAGCTTGCAGCGGGTACTTGTCCCAAGCCTATTTCTGACGATATTTATAAGATACTTTTCAAGCCAGATAAGAATTCTTCCCCGTACAAGGCTGTAGTTCAAGCTGCCAAACAAACACAAATGCCAGCAATGGCTTTGTTGACAAAAGTCGGTGCAATTGCATCTGCATACGAATTTCATTGGCAACGATTCTTATTTGATCAGTTTCCAAAGGGTGTTGAGTTCGCTAATAATTTACCTGAACCCACGGTGGCTCAACTAGAAAAAATCCATGCCTCACTTCCCTTGTCTAGTGCTGTTGCTTACTCAATTGATGACTCGCATACAACTGAAATAGATGATGCCTTGTCCGTACAAGGTTTGGGGACAGATACAGTTACTGTGGGTGTGCATATTGCAGCCCCTGCACTTTGGATTAAATCCAATGATGCTATAGATACAGTTGCTCGTGGACGTTTATCCACGGTGTATATGCCTGGCTCTAAGATTACGATGCTCCCCAAATCAGTTATTGAGTACTTTACACTCAGAGAAGGAACAGCGTGCCCTGCGCTCTCTTTGTATGTCTTATTCAACACAGAGAGCCTGGAGATCACTGAGACTTACACACGTATTGAACGAGTAGACATAAAGAAAAATTTAAGACATGATCAACTCGATCACATCGTCACTGCCGATTGGCTGAGTACGGAAAATGAAGCAAAACAAAATCAAAATATACCTTCCAACTCTGACTCGCCAGTTGACTTATCAAATGAATTACCAAAAGCGGAGCTTAGTTTCCTCTTTAAATTAGCTCTTCACTTAAAAGCTAATAGAGAAATAGTACGCGGCAAACCAGAAAACTTCAATCGACCTGATTTTAATTTTCAGATTGAAAAAACTGTCGATGCACCTATCACAGGCAAGGAGCATGTTCGCCTTCAGCCTCGCCACCGCGGTGCGCCACTTGATTTGATCGTGGCGGAGGCCATGATTTTAGCCAATAGCACTTGGGGCCAATGGATGGCCGACCTTGGCGTGCCCGGGATTTACCGTAGTCAAGCAAGCATGGCACCAGGCATCAAAGTACGAATGAGTACAAAGGCACTTCCACATGCTGGAATCGGGGTATCTTGTTATGCCTGGAGTACTTCACCACTTAGACGGTACACGGACTTGGTCAATCAATGGCAACTTTGTGCGTGTGCAGAACACGGAGCAACTGCTGCTCTCGTAGCCCCTTTCAAGCCAAAAGAAACTGATCTCATGGCTATCATCTCTGCATTTGACTCTACATACACTGCTTACAATGCATACCAATCAAGTATGGAGCGGTACTGGACGCTAAAGTATGTTGAGCAAGAAAATATCCATGAGCTCACCGTTAATGTCTTTAAGACTTATCCAGGCACCCCTCCCCTTGCTCGTGCGGACACATTGCCTTTAGTTCTAAGTATCAATGGTGCTCCAGAATTACAACGGGGTGCACAAATTAGGGTACGTTTGTCTGGAATTGACTTGATGAGCTTGGACATTAAGGCAGATTTTCTTGAGCTTTGTCAGGCGTCATCAAACACCACTCATGAAAGCACTGAAATTCCGGAATTTGAAGATGATTTTGAAGATTCTGAGTCTGGACAAATACCTCAGCCTATCGGTTTGGATCTTGATCTAGAGGTGGAGACGGAGATGAAGATGGAGACCGAACACACTAAACAAACAAGTGAGGTTGATACTCAAAAAGATAATGCTTCTAGTGATGAAGATAGTAAATTCAACTCAGCATCTACAATTAATTCTTCCCATGAACCCCAAGCTTAACTAATTTGCATAGACGTTGAGAGCCCAGTATAAATTTTTCGTTCTTATTAAAAATCTTCGCCCTATTGAGTGGGCGCTAGCTACTTCGTTGGTATTTCATGCCACTGTATTAAGTATTAAATTTCACGCCCCCGAACAGTTTGATAGATTGATACAAAACACCAATTTGCCGCTCATCTTGGTCAACATTCACCTTAAAGCTGATACAAATTTAAAAGCCCATGCACTGGCGCAAAGTAATTTAGAGGGCGGAGGTGAGGAACTCAAAGGTCGAATGACTTCGCCACTTCCAAGTGCAGCCCATACCAACAACGCTCAAGACGCCGAGGATCTTAATCAAGAAGAGGCCTCACTCAAAGCACTCTTTGCCCAGCAAAACAAATTACTTGCCCAAGTCCGTGCTCAAATGGCTGAGTTAAATCTTACTCAACCAGATCCGAGTAATCCCGAGCGCGAGAGCAAAAGACGACGTATGCTTGAGATGTTAGCTGAGATAGAGGCAAAAATTGAGATATCCAACCAAAGGCCTCATAAAAGATACTTCTCCCCTTCCACCAAGGAGAGTGCATTTGCAATTTATTATGATGAAATGCGCAGAAAAATTGAACGCCACGGCACTCAAAATTTCCCGTCCCTGGCCGGTAGTAAACTTTACGGGACATTGACCATGATGGTCACTGTCAACTCAAGTGGTCAGGTATTGTCGGTCGAAATTATTCAGGGATCAGGGAGGCTTGAGCTAGATAAACGAGCTCAAGCAATTGTATTAAGTGCAGGTCCATTTTCTGTATTCAATACAACTTTAAAATCAAAAGCAGACCAAATTGCGTTAGTATCCAAATTTATATTTTCTTCCGATGGGACCCTAAACACCCAACTCCAGCCTACCGAATCAATGTCACAATAATCAGAGTGACAAGAATAAATATAAAAGAAACATTAACTAACGTTTTGATTAGGATGAACCGCAGATTAATTGCATGAGCAATAATGATCTTGAATTTTATGAAAAAACAAATTTTCAAAATATTTATTACTTCAATACGCCGTTATGTTGCATTGCTGTTTCTTGGTTTTTTAGCGCTTCAACTTTATTTCTTTTTACAAATTTCCCTTTTCACTTTTATTAACCCAGTCAGTACTACTTTTGAGCGCTCTGAGGCCTTACGGATTGGTAAAGCCTCCTTTACTTCCTCTCATAACGGGATATTTTTTAGATTACCTTGGCTTCAAGAATGGCGACCTAACTCTCTACTATCAAACAATATCAAACGAGCGGTAATTGTTTCTGAAGACGACGTTTTTAGCACCCACAACGGGGTTCAGTGGGAGGCGGTTGAGAGAGCTTGGGCAAATAACTCCAAAGCTACTGAAGCTGCTGAGTTAAATAAGAAAGGCTCTCACAAACACGTGAAAATTGTGGGTGGTTCCACCATAACTCAACAACTGGCTAAAAATCTATTTCTGTCTAAGGAAAGAACCCTTCTCAGAAAAGCTCAAGAATTAGTTATCACCATTGAGTTAGAAACACTGCTTTCTAAATCTAGAATTTTAGAGATTTACTTAAATCACGTGGAATGGGGTAGCGGAGTCTTTGGGGCCGAGGCTGCAGCAAGACATTACTTCTCCCACCCAGCCTCTAAGCTATCAGCCGAGGAGTCGGCAAGACTTGCCGTCATGCTACCCCGTCCCAAATATTTCGAAAGAAATCTGGGATCCGTTTACTTGAACGAACGCGCTCAAGTGATTGCTTCACGAATGAATAGCGCAAAACTTCCCTAAACTTTATGCCCATTGTTCAACCGACTGCGAATAAACGCATAATTTTAGGCATCGATCCAGGTCTTCAAACAACGGGGTTTGGCGTGATCAGTTCTAACGGTATTAATTTGCAATACGTTGCCAGTGGCACCATCAGTACCAAACACTTACCCACTGGAAATCTTCCACCCAGATTAAAAGTTATTTTCTCAGGTATAAACGAGATCGTAGAGCGCTATAAACCAACCGAGGCAGCTATCGAAATCGTTTTTATGAACGTCAATCCCCAGGCATCCCTACTCCTTGGACAGGCCCGAGGGACCTGCATTGCCGCGATCGTTCACAACGAATTACCTCTCAACGAGTACACTGCTTTACAAATGAAAAAAGCAATAGCAGGTCACGGCAAAGCAGCTAAAGCACAAGTTCAAGAAATGGTTAAAAGGCTATTGAAGCTACCCCAACTACCTGGCCCAGACGCTGCGGATGCGCTTGGTCTTGCTATTACTCAGGCCCATGCAGGTGAGGGTATCGCAAAACTCATGCACCCCAGTGGTGACGCAAGGCGAGCTACTGGTATGTTTGTAAAAGGCAGAGCTCGCTAGTGGTTAATTGGGTGTGCCAACGAAACTATGGCATCTCAAGTAATTAACTTTGGTTTACCAAGCAGGTGCTAATTGGGCCAAACCTTTAGGGGCAGAATTTTCATCTTCAAAGGTAGCGACTTCATAGGCCAGGGGATCGTTCAACAGCTCTCTGAGAAGCAGGTTATTTAAGGCATGTCCGGAGCGAAATGCACTGTAAGCTGCGAGCAGGGGTTTTCCAAGTATATACAGATCTCCCATCGCATCAAGAATTTTATGCTTTACGAACTCATCCCCGTACCTAAGTCCTTCAGCGTTCAGCACCTTGTAATCATCCATTACGATTGCATTATCTAAACTCCCCCCCAATGCCAATCCTTTAGAGCGCATCATCTCGACATCTTTGGTAAATCCAAAGGTTCTCGCTCTAGCTATGTCTTTGGTATAAGTACCTGTGTCCATATCAAACTCAACACTTTGCCCTGTTGAGTCGACGGCTGGATGTTGAAAGTCGATCTCAAAGTTCAACTTAAAGCCCTCAAAAGGTTTTAAAGTTGCCCACTTTAAATTCTCTCCTGATCCCTCGGTCACATGGACCTCTTTTTTTACACGAATGAAACGCTTAGGGGCTTCTTGTAAAACGATACCCGCGCTTTGTAGCAAAAACACAAAAGAGGCAGCTGAGCCATCAAGTATTGGGACCTCTTCTGCTGTGATATCCACATAAAGGTTATCTATCCCTAAACCACTACATGCGGACATCAAATGCTCAACCGTCAACACTTTAGCCCCATTGGAGGAGATGGTTGAGGCCAGACGTGTATCTGTCACCGCTTTCGCGTTTACAGCAATTTCTACGGGTTTAGCAAGATCCGTTCTCCTAAATACGATTCCCGTATTGGGGGGAGCGGGTCTTAGAGTTAACTCCACGCGCTGACCGCTGTGAAGGCCTACGCCCACAGCTTTGGTCAACGTTTGAAGAGTTCTTTGTTTTAACACATCCGTATTTTAGTCGGCTTGCTTACGAAGGAAGGCTGGAATTTCATAATCATCCATTCCGCCTGAGGATAATGCATCCACCTTTGCTGCAGCTTGGGTACGATTTGTACGCCAAACACTAGGTACTGCCATACCTGTGTAATCTGGCTGAACAACTGGGGCAGGCGCCGCATTCCCAGCTCCAACCATAGATGTAGGCATAGAAGTCGGCATCGATGTGGGCATGGATGTCGGCATCGATGTGGGCATCGAAGTTGGCATGGAAGATTGCATCCCGCTGGAGTTTGATTGAACGTTGATGGGCATGTTATCGGTCCCCGTTCTCAAAACTTGCAAGGTAGGTGCATGACGACGACCCGCTTGTGCCAAGCCTGTTGCAACAACAGTAACGCGGATTTGGTCACCTAGGCTGTCATCGTAAGCTGTTCCGTAGATCACGTGAGCTTCGTTGGAAGCAAACGCCCTGATGGTGTTCATAGCTTCTCTAGACTCGGAGAGTTTTAAATCACCCTTGGCAGCAGTGATGAGTACCAGCACTCCTTTTGCTCCAGACATATCGACACCTTCAAGCAAGGGGCAAGCCACTGCTTGTTCAGCTGCGATGCGCGCACGGTCTGGCCCACTTGCCGTAGCAGTCCCCATCATGGCCTTACCTTGCTCGCTCATTACGGTTCTAACGTCCTCAAAGTCGACGTTCACCAATGCCTCAACATTGATGATCTCTGCAATTCCCCCAACGGAGTTGCGAAGCACATCATTTGCAAATGCAAAGGCCTGGTCCTGAGATACATCGTCTCCGAGAACTTGTTGCAGCTTCTCGTTCAACACAACGATAAGTGAATCCACATTAGCCTCTAGTTCAGCCAACCCTGACTCGGCATTTGTCATGCGTCTACCGCCCTCCCAGTCAAAAGGTTTTGTGACCACGCCAACCGTTAAGATTCCCATCTCACGCGCTATTCTGGCAACCACGGGGGCAGCACCTGTTCCAGTTCCACCGCCCATGCCGGCGGTTACAAACAACATGTTTGAGCCTTTTAGTGTTTCACGGATTTTCTCAACCGCCGCCTCTGCTGCCTCTTGTCCACGCTCGGGTTTACTTCCAGCGCCTAGACCGCTATCGCCTAGCTGAATTACTTTCTCTGCACTTGAGGACTTTAGAGCTTGAGCATCTGTATTGGCACAAATGAACTCAACCCCTCGCACACCGCTTTTGATCATATGCTCAACAGCGTTACCCCCGCCCCCGCCTACACCGATTACTTTAATTTGTGTAACAGGTGTAAATTCATCAGTTTCAATCATTTCTATAGTCATAGTTCACTCCATTATTTAAATTGTTGCAGTTGCCTGAAATATTTTTCAATTTAGGGTTTGATTTTTTGTTTTTCCCTAATTTCACTTTCCTACCTTATGGGTCTATTCCTTGTAAATTTTTTTCTTATTTTTATCAACCTTGTCTTCGACTCATCGCGCTGGTTTAAGTTTTATGTTCTCATTTATTTTCGCTTCATGGGGGCGCTCCTCTACAACAAGGACGCCATCGTCGCTTGAGGACTGCTGGTGGACCGCATTGATAGTTCAAAATCTTTGAACTATCTTGTCCAAGATTAATGTCATAGTTATTCATTAGAAATTCCCAACAAACCAATCTTTTAATTGCCCCAAAGTGGTTGAGAAAGACCCACTCTTTTGTGCTACTTTAAATCCTCTCATACGCGCCATTCTTGCTTCCTCCAACAGGCCCATAACGGTTGCTGCTTTAGGATGTGAAACCATATCTGATAAAGAGTTGGAGTAATGGGGAATACCGCGCCTAACAGGCTTTAAGAAAATATCCTCACCCAACTCGACCATACCTGGCATGATCACGCTCCCACCTGTTAAAACGATTCCAGAGGAGAGCATCTCCTCATAGCCGGAATCCCTAATCGCCTGTAACACCAATGAGAAAATTTCCTCCACCCTTGGCTCAATAACTCCTGCTAACGCTTGCCTGCTGAGCATTCTGGGTCCACGGTCCCCAAGACCTGGAACCTCCACTTGTATCTCAGGATTAGCCAGTAACTGTTTAGCAAAGCCTGACTCAACTTTTATGTCCTCTGCGTCCTTAGTAGGCGTTCTAAGGGCCATTGCAATATCACTGGTGATTAAATCCCCAGCAATTGGAATTACTGCGGTGTGGCGTATTGCACCGCCCGTATAGATTGCGACATCTGTAGTACCTGCTCCGATGTCAACCATTGCAACGCCAAGCTCCTTCTCATCTTGTGTGAGCACCGACAAGCTAGATGCATGTGGGTTGAGCATCAACTGTTCAACATCAAGGCCACATCGTCTAATGCATTTGATAATATTTTCTGCAGCGCTTTGGGCCCCGGTCACAATATGCACCTTTGCCTCTAAGCGAATTCCGCTCATGCCTATGGGCTCTTTGACGTCTTGACCGTCAATCACAAACTCTTGTGGCTCAACGAGCAACAAGCGTTGATCGTTAGATATGTTGATTGCTTTTGCAGTTTCCACAACTCTCGCCACATCTGGAGCGGTCACCTCCTTGTCTTTTACAGCGACCATCCCTGAGGAGTTGATGCCTCTAATATGACTGCCCGTAATTCCCGTGTAGACGCTGGTGATTTTGCAATCCGCCATCAACTCCGCTTCCTTTAGAGCTTGTTGAATGCTTTGCACCGTTGCATCTATATTGACAACAACACCGCGTTTTAATCCATTGCTTGGGGCGACACCAAATCCAGCAATTTTCAAGTCTCCGCCCGGCAACACCTCCGCTGCGACGACCATGACTTTACTGGTACCAATATCTAACCCAAACACCAAATCTTTATATTCTTTTGCCATTTTCAATTCACCTTAGTTATTTGCGTGGCCCAGTCTCCAAGGTCCTCAAACCTCGGATCCTGACTGCGTATCCGTTTTCATGCCGTAAGTCTGCTGATTCAAGTGAACTAACCTTCTTATCCAATCTATTCATGACGTGAGTTAAGGTGTCAATAAATCGCTTTACCTTGACTTGCACTTCACTCACCCGTCCTCTTCCAAGCTCTATTTCTGATCCACTCTCAAGGGTCAATCTCCAACTTCCTCGACCCGATAGTTCAACCCCTCTTATTGGCAATTTAATTGCTTCAAACTCAGGCGCCAATGCTTTGTACAACTCAAGTACTTGTGCGGACTCTGAGTCAGGTCCATCTAATCTTGGCATTGCTTCGTTATCTATCTCATCCGAGTTAGCTACAAATATCTCACCCGCACTATTAACGAGTCTTGTTTCCGCTCCTGATCCCCAGTAAGCCACGGGTTGATGTTCTTCTAATTGAACCAATAATTGATTTGGAAATTTTCGTTCAATAATGGCTCTTCTGACCCAGGGTACAGATTCAAATGTATGTCTTGCTTTCAGCAAATCGAGCGTAAAGAAATTTCCTAATAATTGCGGCGTAACGTTTGCTCTGATCGTCACTGCATTGTTGTGAGTCACATCGCCTGAGACTGTAATGTCAGTCAAGGCAAATATAGGATTTCGTACGAGCGCCCATAAACCTGCAACGCTTAAGAGCGCAACACAGCCAAACAAAAGAAGGCCCGACACCATATTCATTAACTTAACGTCCAAAGGCTCAACCACCACTTCAGGCTCTCTTGCGTAATTTGGCCTGTAGTGGGTGCTTCGACTGTAAACATTACTCTGTGCGTTCAATCGTCTCCCTCCTTAGATACACCCATAGCAGAATCATTGGTTGCATCCTTCAGAATTTGCAAACACAGATCTTCGTAGGAAATCCCTGCAGCCTTTGCAGACATAGGAACCAATGAATGAGAGGTCATACCAGGACTCGTGTTCATCTCAAGTAAAAAGGGCTTAGAGTCACGGGCACGAATCATTAAATCTGCTCTACCCCACCCCCGACAGCCTAGGCTTAGGTATGCCTTTAAGGCAAGGTCTTGTATTTCTTTTTCAAGTTCTCGACTCAGACCGCTTGGCACAAGGTATTTCACACTATCAGTGAAGTATTTATTCTGATAATCATAAGCCCCCTCGGGCGCAACAATCTGTATGACCGGTAAACATTTTGCATTCTCACCCGTCCCAATGATTGGGCAAGTAACCTCAGGTCCTTCAATGAATGATTCACACAAAAGCTCTGGATCAAACTTAATCGCTTCTTTCACAGCGCTTTCTAGCTCATCAGCTCGGGTCACTTTAGTTACACCTATAGAGGACCCCTCTCTTGGTGGTTTCACAATAAGAGGCAACTCAATTTCATCAATAATTTGCTTAATGCGCTCTCGGGTCTGTTCGTTTGGTTTTAAATAAACTGAATGTGGAGTTGTTAATTCGTTCGCCATCCAAATTTGTTTTGTCATGTGCTTATCCATCGCAATCGCCGATGCCATGACTCCAGAACCGGTATAGGGTACTGCCATCAACTCTAGTGCGCCTTGAATTGTTCCATCCTCACCATGGCGACCATGCAATGCGATAAAGACATGGGTGAACCCTTGGTTTCTGATTTGGTCTAGTTGCGTTTGAGCTGGATCAAAGGCGTGAGCATTCACACCCCTTGACTTTAGGGCGCTCAAAACTCCATTTCCTGACATCAATGAAATTTCTCGCTCAGCCGAGGATCCCCCCATCATCACCGCTACCTTTGCAGTATGAATATCAAACGGTTTTGATGAAAGAGAATGCGCTGAAGCCTGGGCCAAGGTCATGCACCCGCTCCTTTGTTGATTTTTTTAGTTTTTTGCATTGAACTACCGCTATTTGCCTTGACTAATTTGAGTTGAGCAACTGAATTTTTTTTTGTTTTCTTTTTGCTCTTGTCATCATCTTTGATGTTTATTTTTGTTTTTTTCTTTGCTTTTGTTTTATCTTTTATTTTTTTTAGCTCTACCAGTAGATCTGATTGTTTTGCTCTTTGCAAAACAGAGGCTGGAACGCCTCCAATAGATCCAGCTCCCATGCATAAAACGACGTCGTCGCCTAATGCATTTTCTAAGATGTGCTTACTGAGATCCTCTACAGATTTGGCAAAGCTCACCTCTTGTTGACCACTCAACCTAAGCGCTCTCGTGAGTGATCTTCCGTCTGCACCAGCAATGGGTTTCTCGCCTGCTGCGTAGACTTCAGTCATCCAGACTGCATCTGCTGTCTTTAAAACCTGAACAAAGTCTTCAAAACAATCGCGCGTCCTGGTGAAACGATGGGGCTGGAAAGCTACAACGATGCGTCTACCGGGATAAGCTCCTTTTGCCGCACGAATCGTCACGCCTAGCTCAACTGGGTGGTGACCATAATCCTCAATTAAGGTGTAGGTTCCGCCCGTCGCAGCCTTGAACTCCCCGTGCCGTTGGAAACGTCTGCCCACACCTTTGAATTCAGATAGAGCTTTTAAAAGCGCTTTATCAGGGATGTTGAGCTCAACTGCAACCGCAATTGCAGCTAGGGCATTTAGAACGTTATGCTCACCCGCAAGATTGAGCTCCACTTTTAATTCCGGTAGAGTAATTCCATTGGACCGTGAGACTTTAAAACTCATTCTTCCATTTTCAGCCTTAACATCAAACGCTCTAATCTGCGCGTCTTTTGAAAACCCGTAACTGGTGATGGGTCGCGATACATCGGCCAAAATACTTCTAAGTGAAGGATCATCAATGCATAGGATTGCAGCGCCGTAAAAGGGCATGCGGTGTAAAAACTCAACAAAAGCTTGTTTTAATCGGTTGAAGTCATGGCCATAAGTGTCCATATGGTCTTCATCTATGTTGGTGACAACGGACATGACCGGGGAGAGATTTAGGAACGAAGCGTCGGACTCATCAGCTTCAACAACAATATACTCCCCCCCTCCAAGCTTGGCGTTAACACCCGCACTGTTTAGTTTTCCACCAATTACAAATGTTGGGTCTAGTCCGCCTTGAGCCAACACACTGGCAACTAAACTTGTGGTTGTTGTTTTTCCGTGCGTGCCCGCTATAGCGATGCCTTTTTTAAGCCTCATCAACTCTGCCAACATCACCGCGCGAGGTACAACTGGAATTAGCTTCTTATGAGCTGCAACGACTTCTGGATTCTCACCCTTAACAGCAGTCGATGTAACGACTGCATCAGCACCCATTATGTTTTTTGCACTATGTCCAACATAGGTTTTGATACCAAGATTCTCAAGCCTTTGCAACACTGCGCCGGACGAAATATCAGAGCCTGAGACTGTATAGCCTAAGTTGAACAAAACTTCAGCGATGCCGCTCATTCCGGCACCCCCAATACCTACAAAATGAACATGTTTGATGGCTTGTTTCAAATCACTATCTCCTCACAGGCTTGCACTACTTTTTCGGTTGCTTGTATTTTTCTTATCGAATATGCTTTGGTCGCTTTTTCTAATATTTCTTTTCTACTGATGCTCACAATTAATTCAGATAATTTTTCTGCATCTAAATCTTTTTGTTGAATTAGCCATCCACCACCACTGTCAACGATAAACTTTGCATTAATGGTTTGATGATCATCTACAGCGTATGGGAAAGGCACATAGATTGCCGCCACACCAATCGCCGCCAATTCACAAACAGTGCTTGCTCCCGCTCTGCAGATCACTAAATCAGCGTTCGCAAATGAGCTCGCCATATCGTCTATAAAAGGAACCAGTTGAATGTTCTCACCCTCTTGTAAGCCCTCGCGTTGATAGGCTAGCCTAAGTTCATCGATTTGCTTTGCGCCGCCTTGATGTAATACTTGAATCTTTTGTTCTTTTGGAATACGTGCTATGGCCTGAGGAACAATTGTGTTCAGTGCTTTGGCACCCAAACTCCCCCCAACGATCAACACCCTGAGTGGGCCTTCTCTGTTTGCGAGCCTTATTTCGGGTGGTTCTTGATTTCTAAAATTTTCTCGCAGCGGATTGCCAACCCATTCACCCATTAAGACTCCAGGGAATGCTGTAAATACATTCCTAGATAACTTAGTCAATAATTTATTAGCACTTCCCGCTACAGAGTTCTGTTCATGCAAGATCAAGGGCTTACCCATCAAACGTCCCATCAAACAAGGTGGCACAGTAATGTAGCCTCCCAACCCTATCAACACATCGGGGCGAATTTCTTTGATGATCTTCAAACTCTGCTTTGAAGCCTTGAGAAGCCGAATGGGTAGATCTACCAAAGCTCTCCAACCTTTACCGCGTACACCAGAGAATTCAATACCTAGAAAATTAATTTCTTGTTTGGGTACGAGTTGACTCTCCATACTTGGAGACTTACCACCTATCCAATGAACATTCCAACCCCTTTCTCTAAGAAGCCCAGCAATTGCGAGTCCAGGGAAAATATGACCACCCGTTCCCCCAGCAATTACAAGTGCTGTGCGAGCATTTTGTAAATGTTGAGTATTTTGAGCGGTGGCTAGATTAATCACAATCTTCCCCCGTGCATTAACAATCTATTTTCATAATCAACACGAAGGACTATTGCCAATGCTATTAAATTAAGCAATATTGCTGATCCACCAAAGCTCATGAGGGGTAGGGTTAGACCTTTGGTGGGTAGAGCCCCCAAATTAACACCCATATTAATAAAAGCTTGGAACCCCATCCAAACTCCTACACCCTGTGCTACAAGCCCAGAGAACACACGGTCCATAGCAATTGCTTGACGACCAATATACATAATCCTTCTGGTTAACCACATAAAGAGTGCAATGATTGCAAAAACACCTACAAATCCAAACTCTTCACCAATTACGGCCAATAAAAAATCTGTGTGAGCTTCAGGTAACCAGTGTAGTTTTTCGACACTACCGCCTAATCCGACCCCAAAGATCTCGCCTCTACCTAAGGCAATCAATGAGTGAGAGAGTTGATAGCCTTTTCCGAGCGAATACTTATCCCCCCAAGGATCCAGGTATGCAAATATCCTCTCCCGTCTCCAGTCAGAGAAGTAAATCATCATCGCAAACGCAAACAGCAAAATCAATGCGATAAGGAAGAACATTCTTGCGTTAACACCGCCCAAAAACAGTATTCCCATCGCGATGACGGCAATCACCATGAAAGCACCCATATCAGGCTCATACAACAACAAAAAACCAACTAAAGCTACTGCAATACTCATGGGTGCAACTGATGTGAAGAATTTTTCTTTCACATCCATTTTTCTCACCATATAGTTAGATGCATAAAGAAGCACACCAAGTTTTGCCAACTCAGAGGGCTGGAAATTCATCACACCAAAAGATATCCATCTTCTTGCACCGTTTACACCTTTACCAACAAAAGGTATCAACACTAAGATCAGCAATACAAGTGAACCAATAAAAATATGGGGTGCATATTTTTCCCATATATCCATTGGTATTTGAAAGGCCAATAAAGCAATCGTAAAACCTATAATCAAGGATATGGCGTGCCTAACCAAATAGTGAGTCTGCGAGTATTGAGCTGTATGCGGGTTGTCAGGCATCGCAATAGAGGCGGAGTAGACCATGATAAGTCCGCATATCAGAAGTGTTGCAATAGACCATATCAGTGGTTGATCAAAACCTTTAATACCCACGGGTGACACAGCTGTTCGAGCAAACTCTCGGCCGTGCACTCTAACCGGTAATGCGTCAACGCCGTCTTTTGGAGCACCTCCCCACAGATTTGATAACCAGTTACTCAGTCGACTGATCATCCCAGCACCGCTTTGCCCACTATCGCTAGCTGAGGTATGACCGTAGCGCGAATTTACGCTCATACGACTCCCTCCTCTAATGCAAGATCTTTAACAGCTTGGACAAATACTGATGCTCTATGTTCGTAGTTATCAAACATGTCAAAACTTGCACAGGCTGGCGACATCAACACTGCATCTCCTAAGTTTGCATGTTGATGAGCCACTTCAACGGCTTCTTTTAAATCTGAGACGTTAATAATTTTTATAGAATGAGTTTTTAAGGCCTCTTCAATCGCCGGCGCATCCCGGCCGATCAATAGCACAAGCTTTGCATACTTTGACAACGGCTCGGACAAGGGACTAAAGTCTTGTCCTTTACCTTCACCTCCTAATATGACGATCAAAGAGAAATCAGGTCCAAGTCCATTGATTGCGGCAAGAGTTGCACCTACATTTGTGCCTTTACTGTCATCAAAATATTCAACGTCATTGATTCTCGCAACTGGCTCTACGCGGTGAGGCTCACCTTGGTACTCCCGCAGTGCATAAAGCATGGGGCCATGGCCTAGCTTGGTCGCTTTCGTTGTTGAGCAAAGCGCCAAAGCAGCTAATGCGTTTAGTGCATTATGTGAACCCCTTATTCGCAGGGCATCTGCAGGCATTAGTCGCTGAATCAAAAGCTCATCGCTTTGTATTTCAATTTTCCTTTTTCGGGTTCTGTGTTCACTCTCGTCTTCGTTTGGGTCTACTCCCTTAACAAGCCAAGTCATACCGTTAACTGTTTCCAGCCCATAGTCGCCAGCAACAGTTGGTAAGTTATTTCCAAATGTGATTACGTCAGGCTCAAACCATTCTTGTGCGTTTTGCTCGGCCAGTAGCTTTGCTTTTTTGCGCTCCTTCTCAACCATTTCTGGGGGTTTTAACGCTGCCACAATTGGATCATCTCTGTACAAAATCATCGTCGTGTGCTTGCCAAAAATTTTTGACTTCGCATGTGCATACGACTGAATATCACCGTGCCAGTCAAGGTGATCTTCTGTAATGTTTAATATGACTGCACTTGTGGGATCAAAACCTTGCGTATCGTTCAATTGAAAACTTGACAACTCGAGTACCCAAGCTTCAGGTAACTTATATTTGGGTTTATCATTTTTTTTATCTTCTATTTTTACAGTTACATCAGAGGCATCCTCAGAGGCTTCTGTATTAAAGACGCTATCTACCTCCTGTTTTAGAGATGAATCTCGACTGTCTTGAGTATCAATCTCGTGATCGTGTGCTTGCATTTCGATCATTTTTTCTGCTAATGTATCGAGCATGGTGGGGCCGATATTTCCTGCGATCACACTATAAACGCCCCCTCTTTGGAGCATTTGATGCGTTAAAGATGTTACGGTTGTTTTCCCGTTTGTACCAGTAACAGCCAGAACGCTGGGCTCATACCCGAGTTCATCCTTTAAATGATCTAAGGCATGACTAAATAAACTGAGTTCAGTGCCAACCCACAGTCCGATAGATTTAGCTTCATTTAAAACACAATCAACTTCCAAAGGAGCTAACCCCGGGCTCTTAAAAACTGCATTCACTATTTCTCTAGTTCCTACTTCAGTTTGCACGGCACCTTGGGTATCAACATAGATCAACTCTTTGGTGAATGCTCCACTAATGAATTTAGCCAAAGGACAGTCTTTGTTCAACTCCTCTAGGTACGGCGGTTCTATGCGTGTATCAGCCACGATTACTCTTGCTCCTTGGCGGTAGCACCAACGAGCCATAGCCAAGCCCGAAGCTCCTAGACCAAGAATCAATACCTGCTGATCTTTAAAAAGATACATAAAAAAACGATTACCTAAGTTTCAATGTTGATAAACCCACCAAGCAAAGAAGCATGGTGATAATCCAAAACCGCACGACCACTTGTGTTTCTTTCCATCCACTCTTCTCGAAATGGTGATGCAGCGGTGCCATTTTTAATATTCTTCTTCCCTCACCGTACTTTCTTTTTGTGTACTTAAAGTAGCTGACCTGAATCATGACTGAGAGGGCTTCAACTACAAATATTCCGCCCATAATTGCCAACACAATTTCTTGTCTAACAATCACTGCAATCGTTCCAAGCGCACCGCCCAGTGCAAGCGCACCTACATCTCCCATAAACACTTGTGCTGGAAAGGTGTTAAACCAAAGAAACGCCAAACCAGCACCGGCCATTGCGGCGCAAAAAACCATCAATTCACCGGATCCTGGAATATGAGGGAGCAACAGATATTTTGAATAGACTGCACTACCCGTAACGTATGCAAACACACCTAGTGCTGAGCCAACCATCACCACAGTCATGATGGCCAACCCATCTAATCCATCGGTCAAGTTGACCGCGTTACTTGATCCAACAATCACCAAATAGGTGAGAATTACAAATCCAAGAACTCCTAGCGGATAACTTATCTCTTTGAAGAATGGCAACAAGAGTCCAGCCTTTGGCGGCAAACTCACATCAAATCCTGATTGAACCCAAGTAATGAATAATTCAAACACTCTGTAATTTGAATTTTCTGAAATACTGAATACCAAATAAATCGCTGCAACCAGACCAATCACTGATTGCCAAAAATACTTCTCTCTCGAGCGCATACCTTCAGGATTTTTATCTACAACTTTTCTCCAGTCATCTACCCATCCAATTGCACCAAATCCCAGTGTCACAATCAAAACGATCCAGATAAATCTATTGGTTAAATCAGCCCAAAGAAGCGTGGATACAAAGATGCCCAGCAATATCAATACTCCCCCCATTGTTGGTGTTCCACTTTTACTCAAATGTTCTTGAATTCCGTACGCTCTAATAGGCTGGCCTATTTTGAGGGAAGTTAACTTTCTAATCACAAATGGCCCAGCTACAAGTCCGATTAATAAAGCAGTCATAGCTCCCATGACTGCTCTAAACGTGATGTATTGAAATACTCGGAAAAATCCAAAATCGGGAGATAAAGTTTGTAGCCAAGTGGCAAGAGTTAAGAGCATGCGCCCTCCTGAAGATGAGCACTGTTGAGGGCATTAGCTTTTAAATTAACACTTTCTTGCAACTCGTTTACGACTTGTTCCATTTTCATAAATCGAGATCCTTTGACCAAAATACTGCTGTATTCTTTACAAATTTTTGGTACTACATTTGTAAGGTCTTGCATTGAATCAAAATGAATTCCTGATTTTTCTACTCCATTGAGTGCATTTTTTTTGTTGAAAGCTGTTACGCTGTACTCTGTCAACTCACCTAACCCTAAGAGTGACGTAATTCCATTATCAGCAGCGTATGCACCTACTTCACTATGATAGTGAGGTCCTTCAGCACCAACTTCACCCATATCGCCAAGGACTAATATTGTTGGTGCCTTCATTGTTTTAAGTACTTCAATCGCAGCAATCACAGAATCAGGGTTAGCGTTGTAGGTGTCATCAATAACTGTAATTTTTTTATCATCTACTCTCAACTCGAACAATCTAGATCTACCCTTTACCGGTTCAAACACGGACAAGCCTTTTGATATAAAACCCAAAGGAATATTTAAAGCAACGCATGAAGTAATAGCTGCAAGCGCATTTTTAACGTTATGCTTTCCAGCAATATTCAAAGTCGTATCCACTACGCCGGTGGGAGTTTGAACCTTTATGGTCCAGCGTGAGCCTTCAAACTCAGCACTCAATAAAAATACATCGCTTTTTGTATTAATAACGAGAGAAGAGTTGTCGGTGCTATCTTCCAGTACACGGCCTAGCGAGAATGACATGAATTTCTTTTTCTCGCACATCTGAATCCAAAGATTTGTATATTCATCATCGGCTGGAAATACGGCAATACCGTTGGGCTCCAAACTTTTAATTACTTGCGCGTTTTCCATGGCCACCGCTTCAACAGAATTCATAAACTCTTGGTGTTCACGTTGTGCGTTATTTACCAAGCCTACGCTTGGTTTGGTTAAATTCGCAAGATAAGCAATTTCACCAGGGTGATTCATCCCAAGTTCGAGTACAGAGCATGTATGGTGAGCTCTTAATCTGAGAAGCGTCTGTGGAACTCCAATTTCGTTGTTCAAATTTCCAATTGTTGCCAATGCATTTTCACCTTCAAACGATTTCAAAATACTTGCAATCATTTGCGTAACAGTTGTTTTACCGTTACTACCAGTTACAGCTATTAGGGGAATGGAGTGTTTAGCTCGCCAAGCTTTAGCAAGCTCTCCAAGTGCATTTTTAGTGTCCTCTACAAAAACTGCGTTCAGTCCAAGCTCTTTAACTTTTTCCTTTGCCGTTTTGTTTACCAATACGCTCACACCATCTATCTTTGAGATATCAGATAAAAAATCATGAGCATCAAATCTCTCGCCTTTAAGAGCGATGAATAGATCACCTACTTTTACGGTCCTTGAATCCATTTGAACTCTTTGTACTTGTTGTGCTGGATTCCCAAGCATTTCACAACCACCCAGCATTTGCGCTACGTCGCTTAAAGAGGAGTTCATTGAATCTTTTGACAGCGTAATTACGGTCATAGCTCAACTCCTGCTTCGATATACTCAGACATCAAAGATTCTTTTGCATGCAATGCATCAGAAAACGGAATTTTTACTCCGTTAATATCTTGATAGTTTTCATGGCCCTTGCCTGCAATTAATACAATATCCTCACCTTTTGCTCGACAAATTATTTTCGATATAGCTAGGCCTCTATCTAATTCGACATCAACCTTGGATTGATCTGCGGGTTCGATGCCTTTTAGCATGTCATTGATAATGGCCTGAGCACTTTCACCGCGCGGATTATCTGAAGTAAAAATGACGCTATCAGAGTATTTATTGGCAAACTGGGCCATTACAGATCGTTTACCCGCATCTCTCTCGCCCCCGCATCCAACCAAGCAGTGCAATTTTCCATTAGTTTTTAGTTTTATGGGTACTAAGCTTTGAAGTGCTTTCTCTAAAGCGTCCGGGGTGTGTGCATAGTCAACAATAACGATCGGCACTTTCTTGTTGGCAATCTCTATTCTTTGCATTCTGCCAACCACTGGGCTCAGACACTCACAGTGGTGCAAAATTGTTTGCAAATCGAACCCTAGATTACACAGAGTACCAATAACGGCCAACAAATTTGAAACGTTATACATTCCAACAAATTTTGTTTCCAAAGTACCCGTTTGTTTTTTTCCAGCATCGTCAATAAAAGATACTTTAAAACTTAATCCTCCATTTGTATTTGGATAGATCACCTCAGTTGCACGTAAATTAGATAATTCACTTTGACCGTAGGCGATAATTTTTAACGCTGAATTTTGCTTTGCACTCAGTTCTTTATAAAGTTCAAGACCTTTTGGATCATCAACATTGATCACTGCGCCTTTAAGGTCTGGCCATTCAAATAATCCTTTTTTGACTTTCCAGTATTCCTGCATATCGGAGTGATAGTCCAAATGATCTCTACTGAGATTTGTAAAGATAGCAGTCTCAATTCGTGTACCACTTAGTCTGTGCTCGGCTAGACCAATGGAGGAGGCTTCTAGAGCACAGTATTCGAAATCACGTACTGTGAATTCTTTTAAACTTCTTTGTAAAGTTATCGGATCTGGTGTCGTCAGTCCGTTCGGTTTAAATCTCGTTAATGGGTCAATATTGTGTGCCTGAGGATTGCTGTCTAAATCATGTACTTCGCCAACACCAAGAGTTCCAATAACTCCGCATTTTTTATGCATTGCACCAAGAATTGCACCAATCCACCAAGCGATAGATGTTTTACCATTTGTTCCCGTCACAGCCAATACTTTGATCTTGCGAGTTGGTGTATCAAAATACTCATCTGCTATTAATCCGCAATCGGCCTTTAAGCCTTTATAGGCCATTACACGGGATCTGTCCCATCCATCCACAAATTCATCAACTCTGTCTTGCTCAACCAAACATGCAGTGGCACCTTGATTCATGGCACTTTGAACAAATGCTCTGCCGTCTACGGCGTAACCTGGCCAAGCAATAAATCCATCACCACTCTTGATTCGTCTGCTGTCTGAGGACAGTTCGCCAATGACTTTCTCTTTAAGCCAATCTGCAACTTGTTTTGGTGTGCTTAGGCAGGCAATCATAACGCCTCCTTTTCTGCGCTAAATACTTGCGGCTTAACGGCCATGTCAGGCTGCACACCTAAGAGCCTAAGCGTTTGCTGAACTGTTTGACTAAAAACTGGTCCCGCGTTGTCTCCTCCAAAATAAACACCATCTGTGGGTTCATCAATCATGACTGCAACAACGATTCGAGGTTGCTCAATTGGAGCCAAACCAACAAAGAATCCTCTGTATTTATTACTTGCGTAGCCTTTGCCTTCTTGTTTGTGGGCGGTTCCTGTTTTCCCGCCCACTGAGTACCCCATGGTTTGGGCAAGAGGTGCTGTGCCCCCGGGCCCAGTAACCATGTGCAACATGCTCCTCAGCTCGGAGGTATTAGCAGCACTTAAGATTTTCGCCCCCACTGGTTTTTCTTTTCGTTTGATCAGACTCATTGGGATAATTTCCCCATCTGCTGCAAAAAGTGTGTATGCCTGAGCAAGTTGAAAAAGGCTTGTAGATAGACCATAGCCATAGCTCATGGTTGCCTGCTCAATGGGCCTCCAAGTCTTGTAAGCCCTTAGTCTTCCTGTTCCAGCGTAGGGGAAGGGTACTTGCGGTTTTTGCCCAAATCCAACTTGTGTATAAATCTCCCACATATCCTTGGGCTGCATTTGCATTGCAATTTTTACAGCACCAATGTTGCTTGATTTCTGAATGACCTCACGCACACTCATTGCGCCGTGGGGGTGAGAGTCAGAGATCACGACACCAGACATATTCAAGTGTCCATTGCCTGTTTGAATAATTGTTTCGGGCTTAACAATATTATGTTCTAACGCCAGTCCCACAACAAAGGGCTTCATTGTTGAGCCTGGCTCAAAAGTATCTGTAAGCGCCCTATTTCTTAATTGCTCACCGGTTAACTTATCCCTTTTATCTGGTGAATAACTTGGATAATTAGCAAGAGCTAGAACTTCTCCGTTTTGAACATCTAAGACCACAACGCTACCCGCCTGCGCTTTATGGAGTATTACGGCCTCTTTTAATTTTTCAAATGCAAAAAATTGAACTTTTGAGTCAATACTCAATTGCAAATCACGTCCGTCCATGGGAGGTATCATCTCCCCAATGTCTTCAACCACTTGGCCGAGTCTGTTCTTAATGACTTGCCTTGTCCCTGACTTGCCCCCTAGCTGAGTGTTATAGGCATACTCCATACCCTCTTGACCATTGTTCTCGTAGTTGGTGAAGCCAACGACATGGGCTGCTGCGTCCCCTTCAGGATAAACTCGCTTGTACTCCATCCTTGAGAAGACGCCCTTGATCTTCAAAGCAGCAATTTGTTCAGCAACGGGCTCATCCACTTGGCGTTTTATCCAAACAAAGTTTTTGTCCTCGTCTTGTAGTTTTTTATCTAGCTCTGCCGGGCTTAATCCCAAAAGGCTTGCCAATTGTTTTAATTTTTGGGGATCACGGTCAATATCTTCAGGACTTGCCCAGATGCTAGGTACAGGCACACTGGAGGCCAAAATCAAACCGTTTCTATCTAAGATTTTTCCTCTGTTGGCGGGGAGGTCAAGTGTTCTAATGAATCTGACTGCCCCTTGGCGTTTAAAAAATGCATTGTCAAGCACTTGAACGTAGGCGGCTCTTGCAACCAGACCTAAAAACCCAAGCGCGATTGCAGCCACAATAAACTGGCTTCTCCACACTGGCGTTTTACTAGCTAATAATGGGCTGGAGGTATATTTGACGCTTCTACCAATCACTGCGTCTCTCCAGTACTAACTAAACCACCCAATTTAGAGACTTCTCCTGCAGGCGTTGCATATAAAGTGATTGCCGGTGTAATGGCGTGCATTCTTATTTGTTCACGCGCTAGTTTCTCTACCCGCACGGGTGTTGCCTCTGCTCCGCGTTGAACATCCAACCGGTCATATTCAACTTCTAATTTATGAGCCTGGGCGTTAGCACGGTCTAGCTCAGTCACTAACTTTCTGGACTCGTACTGAGTCCTCACCAAGTACAGTGCACTTCCTATCACGGCTAATAACAACAATACATTAATTCGGTTCACGAACCAGTTCCTAATCTTTGTGCAACCCTAAGAATTGCACTCCTACTTCTTGGATTTGCCTTTACCTCTTCAGCTGATGCGCGGACCCGCCCAAGAGCTCTCAACGCCATCACCTTTGGCGCAGCAAAGGGCTGACGCCTGTCGTACTCATCTTTGGAATGATTTGCAATAAATTGTTTAACGATTCGGTCCTCTAATGAATGAAAACTGATCACTGCCAATCGCCCCTCAGGCTTTAACACTTTAATAACACCCTCTAATGCCTCTTTGAGTTCATCCAACTCTTGATTGATATGAATTCGAAAAGCTTGAAATGTCCTCGTCGCAGGGTCTTGCCCGTACTCTCTTGTTCTCACATGCTCACCAACCAACTTTGCCAATTCAGAAGTACCACTTGGTAATCCTTTTTCATCTCGCCTTTGCACGATTGCTTTTGCAATTTGATTTGCAAACCGCTCTTCACCGTACTCACGTATCACTCGAGCTATCTCCTCGACCGATGCTTTGTTTAACCACTCTGCCAGACTCTCCCCCCTGGTTGAGTCCATTCGCATATCCAAAGGCCCATCGAACCGAAATGAAAAACCCCTGGCAGGATTGTCGATTTGAGGTGAGCTGACTCCCAAGTCCAAAAGCACTCCAGCCGCAGAATTTGCCGGCAACTCGCAAATGGCGCTGAAACCGCTGTGATGGATCTTTAGCCGAGCGTCCCCCATCTCCTGCGCTACCCTCACAGCCTCCAAATCCTTGTCGAATGCAATCAGAGTCCCCTGGCTTGAGAGTTTTTTCAAAATCTCCCGAGCGTGCCCGCCTCGACCAAACGTGGCATCGATGTATGTATCGTCCTTGTGGATCGCTAGCGCCTCGAGGGCCTCTGATAGCATCACAGAAGTGTGTGTCCATGGGAGAGTCACTACGTTCCTTCAAAAAGAAAATTCCTTAAACACATCAGGCATCTCACCTTGCAAAGCTTTGGCCTCTTGCTCTTCATATGTCGCTTTGTCCCACAATTCACAGTGCGTGCCCATACCTAACAATACGATCTCTTTTGTCAGCCCTGCGGCACTTCTTAACTCTGGAGAGATAAGTACTCTGCCTGTTGCATCCATCTCAACATCCATCGCATTACCGAGAAAAATTCTTTTCCACCACTGTGCAGACATAGGTAAATTTGAGATACGGGCACTAAAGCGTTCCCACTCAGGACGAGCAAAAACCATCAAACAACCATGAGGATGTTTTGTAATGGTGAGTTGCCCCGCAGCTGTTGCGCTCAGTAAATCTCTATAGCGAGTAGGGATCGATAAACGACCCTTCCCGTCTAAGCTGAGCGATGATGCGCCTTGAAACACAATAAAAACCTTTTTTAAATGCAAAGAAACAGCAGGATCAATTGCTTACACAATTTCCCACAAAATACCACTTATTTGCACTTTACCAGGTTTTTTGTATTTTGTAATTAGTTTTTACAATTATTTCAATGAAATCAAGGACTTAGAATGATTTTCACGCTCTTTCTCTGAATAAAATATTATTTAAAATTAAGCACTTAGGAATTGAAGTGAATGTACATAATGAATTTTTCCGAGTATTAAAAAAAATCCTGTCTTTTGAGGTAAGTAATCATTTTTGATACAAACACAGCATTTCTTTGAATCTGTTACAAAAGCTCAAAA
>DAITOS010000004.1:14750-82866 GCA_036834025.1 Limnohabitans sp. | reverse complement strand
TGCTTCTATGTATGCTTCAGTATGTGTAATAGCATCTCTTGCGGACATGATTACCCTTTCAAAGGCTTTGCGTCTACAAAAGTGTTTGGTCGTACCAAATCTTTAAATCTTTGGAGGTGAAAAGTTATCAAATTTTCGTAATTTTCATCGAAATTCAACTCTGTGCCCCATAAGTATTGCTGAATATTGGGTATGGATATCGATCCTCCTAAAACATTGCACCCGATATAGCCAAAAAGAGTTCTTGCACTTGGCAGCCCAACTGCACCACCACTCCAACCCGTTGAGGTACTTACCAAAAGAACGGGTTTATCTATAAAAGCGTTCGAGCAACTTTCATCAACATAGTGAAGTCTAGATACCCAATCAATTGTGTTTTTTAAATAAGGCGTGATCAGTCCGTTGTATTCTGGACATGCAACGATCATTGCATCACATGCAAAAATGCGGGAATGCAAGTTTTTAACTTGCACTCTAAGTAGTTGATCATCTTCTAAATCTTGGTCAAACAAAGGCAAATTGATCTGCCCTTGTTCAACTGTATCAACTGATAAAACATCTTCTAAACGTTTTCCCAAATTCTTCAGAAGACGAAGATTATGTGAGTCTTTTCTCTGACTGCCTGAGAGAAGGAGTAGTTTTTTCATGAAGAATTGACAAGCAGAAAAAAAATGTGTTTGTAATTAAACAAGAGTATTGATTTGATTGCCAAGTCCAAGGGTTGAGGATGCAGAGGAGAAATCACTCATTAACTGCTGCGCCAAATCCATTGCTGTTGAAGGCTGAGCAGACGTTTGAGATGGAGTAGTTTTACTTGCAACGGATGCAGCGTTTGCATTCATTGATTTTGCAATTTCTTGTGCGCTTGATAAATTGCCAGAACTAAGTGCTTTTCCAATTTGGGCCAAAGGTGAATTTGAACCAGTAGCGCCAGAGCTCAGACCAAGTGCGGAGTATGATTTTTGAGCTCCTTGAAGATCTCCAGACTGGAGCGCAGAGAACAAGTCAGAAACATTTTTCTGCTTGCCTTGTGTTTGTGTTAAGGCTGTACTTTGCATAGCCATCGCATTACTTGATCCGATACGCATTCCCATTTGTAGCTCCTGTAAATAAACTTAATAAGCCAAACTCACTTAGTGATTAACGACTTGAAGAACTATTTACTCAGCACTTTCTAAGCCACAAATCTGAATAATCTTAATTTTTTTAGGGTTATCGATGGCAATACGTACAAGTTGTTGATTCAGTTCATTTTTTGCTTGAAAACTTTACATTTTTTTAATTTATCTATTTGTAAATCTGATCTTAGATGGCAATACATTGCCACCAAATTTGGAATTAATCTATGTCGAATGGCAATTGCTTGCCACTTTGTGATGAATGACCTTAAAGGATTTAGTGGTTCGTTTATTGCTGAGTGTTTCAACAATATTTAGTCAATTCAACTTTTAAAAATAGATAAGCAAATTTATGATGACTCACAAAGGTCCCATTGCCGGAATCGCTTCTTGGGGTAACTGGGTCGCAACTGCTGGTTACGATAATCAACTCATACTTTGGAACGCTCAGGAGAGAACTTCAATCGCCAGAGGAAATCATGACCACTTGGTGAACGATTGCCGTTTCAGCAATGACGGTAGATGGTTGGTCAGTGCGAGCAGTGATTATTCAGCAAGAATATGGTCCGTGCCTGAGATGAGGCTTCAGGCTGTATTACCTGGACATGGGGATGATGTTGATATGGCAGTATTCTCGCCCGATGATTCTAAAATAGCTACCTGCGCACTTGATAGGTTGGTAAGAATATTCGATATGAAGGGTAACTGCCTTCACGCAATGGCAGGGCATACAGGCAATGTACTAAGTGTTTCTTGGTCTAAAGATAATCAGTTTGTAATCTCCTCCAGTGTTGACGGGACGATCCGTCGTTGGAATGCAAATACCGGGGAACTTATTCAAACGACCCATCTAGAAGTTAGAACGGATAGCGTTGAAATAGATTCAAACGGAATAATCTACGCTGGCGATGATTTGGGCAGAATAGCTATTATCAACACAGAAACAACCTACTTCATTCAGGCCCATAAAGCGGGTATAAAGAAGTTAGTTGTTAATTTTCAAACGCAGCAAATTGTCACCTTGAGCTATGACAGATCCATGGCTATATGGCAAATAAATGCAGACCTATCGATAAGCGAAATCTCCAGAACTGATTATCCCGAAACTGTTTGGGCAAGAGCTGCATGCGTATTAAATAATGGCCAAATCGCAACCGGCACCTTTGGCTCAACATATGCTTTGTACGACATAAAGAGTCACAATTGGAATGCTGTAGGTGTTGAGGGGGGGCAAGCAATAAACGCTGTTCAAATTGTTGGATCGCTAGTTTATTCGGTAGGTGACTCCGGGGTCATGCATATTAACGGTGAACCCACTCATTCGATGGGGAGCCTTTGTAATTTCATCTCTTCAAGCGGTGATCTCGTATTGACTGGTGGGCAACTTGGAAGTGTCTTTAATGCCAACACAGGCGAAGTTTTGTACTCTCACCACTCCCCTTTAAACTGTGCAGTATCCTTTGTCATCGACAACACAAGATTTATAGCGGTTGGTGCATATACAGGGGAGATATTAATTTTTGAACAAATTGAACAAACACAAATCAAACTAAAAGTAACGATTGGAGCTTTTGTTAATGCAGTCAAAGGACTCAGTTATTCAGAGGGTGTTTTGTTCGCGGTTTGTGCGTCGACTCAAATTTCTTGGTACAGCGCACAAGACTGGTCTCTCATCAAGACAAAGCACAAAGCTCATAAACGTATTACGAACGCTTGCTGCACGATTGGAGAGAACAAGTTCGCCAGTGTTGGGCGCGATTTGACTTTGAGAATATGGGAAGGCGACGAAGCCTCAATCTACATCACGCCCCACAAAAACTCTGTGAAATGTATGGGAATCAACTCGGATAAAACGGTGATACTCACTGGGAGCTATTCAGGAACCCTTAGTTTATTTGACTTGGATAAAAAGACATTCATCAAAACTTCTAGACCCACGAGTTCGGGCATTTCCTCTATAACGTGGGATAATTCAAGCAATTGCTTTCTGGCCGGATCCTATGACGGTGAAATTTATAAATTAAGTGCCCACTAAAATGCTTGAGAATGTTGTTGTTCATGAGGCGAGTTGCTCACTGCCAACCAAATGGGCATCCTTTGAACTACATGCCTTTACGGATAAATCAAGCGGTAAAGAGCACCTTGCATTAACTCTGGGCACAGTTAACGCCGCAACGCCTTGTCTAGTTCGAATCCATTCAGAATGCATGACTGGTGATACTTTATTTAGTCTAAGGTGTGACTGCGGACCTCAACTCGAAGCCGCTTTAGAGAAAATTGCAAATACGGGTCAAGGTATCCTTTTGTACCTCAGACAAGAAGGACGAGGAATAGGTCTTGTCAACAAGATAAAAGCTTATAAGTTACAAGAGAATGGTGCTGATACTGTAGAAGCTAACCGGATTCTTGGTCTAGCAGATGATCTTCGTACCTACGAAGTTTGTAAGGCTATGCTTGACTATTTCAATGTAGGCTCGGTCCATCTTTTATCAAATAATCCTGAAAAAGTGAAAGCTCTTAGAGATCTTGGTTTCGCCGTTAAAAGACTTGAGCATCGTGTTGGTGAAAATGCATTCAATCAAGATTATTTAAAAACAAAAGAAACTAAGATGGGCCACTTGATTGGTCTCAAAGAAGATATGGCTCATTCTTAATCTTACTCATTCTTGATTTTTATTTATCTCTATTCGTTTTCTCTCTGAGCTCTATACGCTTTCGATCAAAATATCCGTTTCTTCGATGAACCGGTCAGCTAGCTCCTCTGCTTTGACTTCATCCACCCCGCAAGCCATTACGTACCCTATTCTCTCGGCATTATCAAAGGCAGGACGAACTCTATCGCCAACCCCTTTTAAAAACTCTACACATTTAATATTGCCATCTAACCAACTAGGGGGGGTAATACTTTTGATGATCCCCTCAACTGGAGATGTAAACCACCTTGTAGTGGCAACTGATTGAGTTTTAATATTATCCAAACCTAGAGGCCATCTCCCTAAATGGATGTCAATTAAATCCTCATGAATTGATCTTCCCGTTGCAAATCCAATCAATCTAGCTATTTTTGCCCCAACGAGTCTTGGATTGATCTCAATCAGTCTAGGTCCATCGTCAGTCAACATCATCTCGATGTGTGTAGCACCTGAGTCAAACCCTACTGCATCTAAAATTGCAAATGCGTATTTTTCTAATTCTAAATGCGATTCATTTCTAGGCGTAAAACTCCCCCCCTGAATGGCGAACGAGGGTGGTGCAAACATTTTCTTCTCGTTTACACCCAAAAATTTATGCTCCCCATTAACAGTCAGTGTATCCACACCTACGAAACGACCTGTGATATAGCGCTCCACTAGTAACCGGTCGTTTGCCATGACGCCCAGGCCGTAGTCAGCCCGACTTGGGAGCATGATCTCAATTGGACTGATGAGAGGGTCTAAATCTAACTCTGTGCGAAGGACTACAACGTTTTGAGATCCATATCCGTCTGAGGGCTTGATCAGCAACGGAAGGCCAAGCCCTTTAACAGCGGACTTAATTTCATCAGTCGTTGTTGCCAATGCAAAATCAGGTTGTACTATTGCGCATTCAGCTAACCGTCTACGTACGTTGTATTTGTCTCTTAAAAGCACAGCACTGTTTAGATTTAAATAATGAAGGCCTAGAACAGTTGCTAGTTTTGAAGCCTCCAACAACCGGATTTCAATTAAACATAGTAAAGCGTTAAACGAATTTTTCTGATGACTGGCTAATACCTTGGCAAGCACAACTTCAAATTCAAAGTTTTTAACCTCAATGAGTTCTAAAGCCATATCTAAGTATGGCTTTACACAATCTTGGCTTTGGTAGAGATTAAGATCAGAGGTCAAAAAAGTGAAGGTATCACCCCGATTTTTTGCGGCTTCCAAAATATCAGTGTCATTACCTCCGGGTAGATCAATAATTAACAAATGAGCCATCTAAATACCTACTTTCTTTTGGGTTTTGATTCTAATACTTTGTAGCTCAGTGAAAGTAAAAAATAATTAAAGTATTTACCAACCGATCCGATTAGGCTACTGCGTGAGATGTTTTCTAATCAATACTTGGTAAGAACATTTTTGCGATCAGGAGAGAGAAATGGGAATGCGAATTGGTTCAGGCGGCGGTGCTGCTATGGCTCAAGCAGCCCAAAGTAGCGTGTCACAGTGGCAACAGGCATCGGCAACAAAGCCGACTCCTGCGCCAGCAGCGCCTGCGGCTGCAGTTGGTGCGCAACTTATTGCCTCATTGTCAAAGGGAAGTAACGTTAACACGCTTGCGTGAACACACTATTTATCTAAGTCAGAGGCAAGTTTTAAGCCTTACATAGCAACAGCTTGGCTGTTACTTGTAAGGCTTATTTATTTAATCTACTAGATCATATTAAAAGTACAGAGTTAGCGCTTCATTTCTACATATATTGATTTAGATCAATATAACTATATTCCCTATAGATTTATATTTTATTTTTGATCTGTATCAACCTCTCTAATATCCCAACTTATAAGATGTGATCTTTGTTAAAACATGATCAAGGGGACGTAGATGAGAAAATTTTCACATCAATCGCGAGTCCAGCCGAGACTAAACGTTACTCAAGAATACTTTTCCCTCTGGGGTTTGATTTCATTAATCTCAGCTCTTTTGCTCCTAGGATTACCTAACCACGCTAGCGCACTTCCTACATTTGCTCGCCAAACAGGACAAAGTTGCGTGGCCTGTCATGCGGGTGGCCAGTTTCCCGAGCTAACGCCCTACGGCCGTATATTTAAACTTACTGGCTACACGATAGGCTCATTAGGTAACCCATTCTCAGCAATGGTTGTAAGTGATTTGACACAAAATAAGAATAATACCGATTTGGTTTCTAACACTGGTATTTCCTCTCAAAACAACATTCCACTTATTGACGTTGGTAGTGTTTTTATAGCGGGTAAATTAACCGATAACATAGGCGGCTTTGCTCAGTTTACCTACTCCGTTTACGATCACCAAGATGGCTCTGGAAACTGGAGAGGTCACTTAGGCTCAGATAATACGGATCTTCGTTATGTCAATCGTTTTTTAACACCCACAAACGACTTAATACTCGGTGTTACGGTTCACAATAATCCTGGAGTCCAAGATGTCTGGAACAGCGCCCCGGCTTGGTCCTTCCCTTTTTTGACTGCGCCTGGAGCTGCAAGTGCTTTTGCAGGTGTTCCTGTATCAACAAAATTAGAAGACGGCACTCTTTCAAGTCAAGTCGCCGGTCTAGGGGCTTATGCTTTTTGGAACAAATCAATTTATTTGGAACTCACAGGCTACCAAACAGCTACAGGTTTTTGGAAGTTCCTAAGTCAGGGCTACAAACCTGGTGACCCCAACAGCCCACTAACCTACTCACAAGGTATCAGCCCCTATATGAGGGTTGCTTACACGAAGGAATGGAATGAGCAGAACTTCATGATCGGTCTGATGGCCATGAACACAAACATTTACCCATTTGATGGGTCCAATCTTCCCCAGTACGGGGTAGTCACTCATTACCAAGATAAAGGCATTGACGCTCAGTATCAATACCTTTTAGATCCACATACTGTCACTGCGCAATTGCGTTACATCACGGAGAAAATCAACGACGATACAGGAACCAATGCCAACTCAAACCGTCTGAACTCATTTTTTGCAAAAATTACGTATGTCTTTAGAAATGAGTACGGGGCGGATGTCGCTTATAGAAGCGTAAATGGATCATCAGACATAGGTGCGTATCAAAATTATGCGACGACTCAAGCCTCAAGTTACAGCACGAGTTTGAGCAACTCCCCGAACTCTAAGCTTTGGACACCGGAGGTTTTTTGGTTACCTATGCAAAATCTTCGATTAGGTTTGCAATACAACATGTTTACGCAGTATTTGGGCGCAACAAGCAATTACGATGGTAATAACAGGAATGCATCTGACAATAATTTTGCATATTTATATGCATGGCTTGCATTTTAAAAAGGAGTAATCATGTCACTTACTAAACTCTACACTCCAAAACGACTTTCATTTCTTTTACTAAGTCTTTTATTAACTGCTTGCATTAGCCCCAACTCGGACAAAGGAAGGAATTTAAACGACCCAAGAACCAAAGGTATTGACATAGCAATTCAAGATTGCTCGAACTGCCACGGGTTAAACGGTCAATCAATATCAGCACAATTTCCTAAATTAGCCGGACAACAACCAGATTACCTCAAGGCACAACTCACCGATTTTAAGGGTCATATCAGACGAGATGTCTACGGGACTCAGTTCATGTGGGGTTTTACGAATCTTACACAACTACAAGTCGATGAATTATCAGTATATTTTTCTTCCCAACCCCCGATGAATGGTTCAGTCAGTTCTTCAGCGAATTTAAAAGAAGGCGAATCTATATTCAATAATGGGTTACCGGCTCAAGGGGTGTTAGCTTGTAGTAGCTGTCATGGCCCTCTAGCACTAGGAGTGGGTGAGATACCAAGACTGGCAGGGCAACACTCTAGCTATTTGTACAAGCAAATCATGGTATTTAAATACACCGACGACCGGCCAAGAGGACAAGCGATGAAACAAATTATTCACAATATCAATAACGAGCAAGCTTTATCTGTTGCTGGTTATTTATCATCACTTTAGTTGGATAGATGGGTTTTCGCTTCTTAAAAAAGAAATAGATTGGCAATTTAAGGCCAATCTATTTCGGTTTGATTTTGATTTAAGCGTCAATGAAATTCATCAACGCTTATTGCAAATGCTTATTGTGCTTGAGCTTCTAAAGCAATATCAATACGGACCTCATCTCCAACATATGGAGCATATTTGCCGGCATTGAACTCAGACCTCTTGATGATCGTGAAAGCATTTGCACCAATAGCAGGTTTTTTAAGCATTGGATGAGGAATTGCCTGGAATGAAGTAACCGTTAAAGTTACTGGTTTTGTAACTCCTTTGATTGTCAAATTACCATCAATGCTGACCAACTTACCATCAGCAAAGTTTACTTTGGTGGACTTAAAAATCGCTTGTGGGAATTTGGCAGAATCTAAGAAATCCTCGCCCTGGATGTGACCGTTAAAAGCTGTTGACCCAGTATTTACAGATGCAATATCGATTGCGATATCAACTGAGCCAGTTTGCTTTTCAGCGTCATAAACAATGGTTCCTGTTGTTTTGTCAAAATGACTTAGTTGGTTTGAAAATCCTAGGTGGTTATAGGAAAAACGTGGGAACGTGTGCGCAGCATCTATGGTGTAGTTAACTGGCGCTGCAAATGCAGAAGCTGTTAAAAAGCTAGCAAGTGACAGGGCAAGTGCTGTGTGGTTTAGTTTTTTCATGGTGGTACTCCTCTGGGTTAAAAAATGGTTATGAATAATGGAAATTTATTTGACTGCTTGCGCTGTCACGTTGAAGTTTATTTGTACTTCGTTTGCTACAACATCAAACTTTGACCATGAGCCCTCCCCTATTGCAAAGTCTACACGGTGAATTGTGAGACTGCCTGTGAATAGACCCATGTTAGATTGTTGTACGTATTTCATCGGAAACTTAATTTCTTTGGTTTGACCTTTGATGGTTAAGTTTCCGGTGACTTCAAACTGATTTGTATTTGTTGATTTGATTTGAGTAGCAACGAAGGTAGCTCTTGGAAATGCTTTGACGTTAAACCATCCTTTTCCTTGAACCTCATCATTACCTTGATCAGATCCGATGTCGATCGTTGCGACATCAATATCAAAAGACGCTTTAGCACCTTGTGGCTTTACAGGATCGAAACTTATTTGAGCAGTGAATTTTTTAAACTGCCCATCTGAGCCTACCCCCATTTGCTTGTATGAAAACCCAATGGTACTCTTTTCACTGACTACAGATTTGTATTCCGTTGCTTGTGATGAATTGAAAAATACCGAGGAAGTTAAAAAAAATATTGCAGCAACTGATGAGGTTGATTTAAAAACGGATGAAAAATGCTTGGTCAATTTAATTCCTTTATTTAAAAAATGAGGGCTTAGGAAGTATCCGGGTTAGTAAATTATCTTTGTCTATAAACTGATGTTTGAGTGCGGCGATTATATGGACTGTGATTGTTGCCACCAATATCCAGTTGAGTGTTTCATGCAATTCTGCAAGTTGTGCTCCAAGTGCCTTATCCTTGACCAAGAGATCAGGAATGGGCAATACTCCGAACCAAACCGTCTGAACACCCTTAGCCGAGCTCATCAACCATCCAGAAACCGGAATGATGAAGCAAAGCATGTACAAAGCATAATGACCCATATGAGCTAAAAACTTAAGCCGCTGATTCATTTGCTCTGGAAGCTCTGGTGGCGGATTAAGCACCCTCCAAACAAGCCGTATTAGACTCAACAAAAATACGCTAACACCGGCCCATTTATGCCATGAATAGTATTGCAACTTTTCAGGTGAGAAGTCCATGTCGGTCATCACAAAACCCAGTGGAATCATACAAAAAATCAATAAAGCAATTAGCCAATGTAGAGCTTTTGCAGTGGTGGTGTAAGTGTTTGTCATGTATTTATAAAAATTTATTGAATTGTATGAATTGAGAGTTACAGAATGACTTTAAAAGGTGATGGAAAAATTTATTTAAATGTTTAATTAAGCGTTCACTTAAACGTTCAGTTAGCAAACGCATATGCATCCATCGCCAATACGTAATCACTTATCCCCCTATAAAAAGCATGCGGTTTTGAGTCTGGACCAGCCGCTCCTAATGCAGTGAATAGCGGTAGCAAATGCTCCTCAGTTGGATGAGCTCTTAATCCCTCTTTACTTAAACTTCGATAATTAAGTAGCGAATCAATATCTCCTTGTAATATCTTCTCATTCAACCAATCAGAAAATTCTTGAACATATGTAGGTGTTTTTCCACCTTGCATCCTGGCAACCCTGTAATCTCCTAGATTGTGGGTTATGTTACCGCTTGCCAAAATTAAGATATTCTCATTAGCCAACCGCGAGAGCAAGAGTCCTAGTTTGTAGGCCCCTTGTGGTCCGTTTCGGGTTTGCAAGGAAATTGGCGTAATTGGAATATTAGCTTCTGGAAATAATTGGCGAAGTGGTATCCACGCTCCATGATCTAAGCCTCTGTGGGGATCTAAATTACACCCTATTCCTTGCTCATCCATTATTTTGACAATCTCGTTTGCAAGCTCTGGACAACCGGTGGCGGGGTATTTGATCTGATACAGCTTTTCATCAAATCCGAAAAAATCGTAAATAGTCTCTAATTGCTGAGCGTTTCCAACAAATGTTTCAGATGTTTCCCAATGTGGACTGATCACCACGATAGCTCTAGGTGTGTCGAATTCTTTTGCAATTTTGGACATAGCAAACCCCGCTGCACCTGGGTCAAGTGCGAAGGTGGGGGCCCCATGAGGCAGGAAAAGAATATTTTTAAGATTTTTCATGAAGTTTTTTTGGCAAGACCGAACTTTATCCTCAATATTGATTCAAATAAAGTAGCAAAAGTAGAATTATTTGTTGCAAAATACGCAACAATGGATAAATTTACTTCTATGCAAACATTTATTAAGGTGGCTCAAGCAGGAAGCTTTTCTGCGGTTGCCAACCAAATGGGTGTTCCCCGATCTCTCATTACAAGGCAAATCGCTAGCCTGGAGAAACAACTGGGCGTCAAATTAATGACTCGTAGCACCCGAAGTCTTTCACTTACTACAGTGGGTGCGGCTTATTTGGAGAAATGCCGAGTTATTTTGAACCTTGTAGACGCAACCGAATCAAACTTGGCGTTCGAACAATCTTCACCCAAAGGCCTTATTCGAATTGGTTTACCGCTCAGCTTTGGTATTGAAAAGCTTATGCCACTCTTAATGGAGTTTGCAAAACAAAACCCAGGTATTGAATTGGCCATGGATTTCTCTGATCGACGCTCTAATTTGATCGAAGAGGGCTTGGACATATCTATACGGATTACATCCAATCCAGAGTCAAATGATATTGTCAGAAAATTAGGCGAATGCAGTTTACTGACCGTAGCAAGTCCACATTACCTGGAACTTCACGGAACTCCAAATAAACCGACCGATCTCATTAATCATGAATGCCTTGATTACTCTATGCAACTGACATTTTCAAATTGGAGTTATATAGTTGATAACGAGCTCAAAAGCTTTCCCATAACGGGACGCATTGTCGCGAATAATGGGGAAGCACTTGTCCTGGCGGCGACCAAAAGTCTAGGGGTTACAAGACAACCGGACTTTATAGTGGAAAGATATTTAAAGTTGGGTCAGGTGGTACAAATTTTAAAAAAATTCGAAGGCCCTGCTTTGGGAATTTACGCAGTTTTGCCGAGCAACAGGTACATACCGCACCGAATTTCAGTATTGATGAATTTCTTAAGCGAATCCATCTAAATTTCTCATTGATTTTAACTTTTTAGTAAAAGACTAATACTATTGTGAATTATAAAAATTATTTATTTGATATGTTTTAAAGTTAACTTAGAGGCAATAATTAATTAATACAATTAATTCCTCTACCGATGTAAAAAAGAAAAATTAGTTGGGTAAATTAACGTTGCCTTGCATCTGAGATCTAAAAAAACAGGTTTATCTGCAAAATTGTTAATTACTAAAAATCTATTTCAATAAACTCTTCACTTTATCTGGAGAACCCTCTAGCCCTGCGAGTAGGCCTTTGCTGCCACCAGGTATCACCATTTGGAATTTATTGTCTACATATGTGTAATCATAATAGCCCATGCGCGCGAGTGGTTTGATTTTCAATACATCAATCAATCCATTCTCATCAATCACTTCATCGTCTATGTGAACGGCAACGACTTTGCCAAAAATTACGTCAACCGATCCCATGGGCGGGGTACCAGGAAACCTCAAGGTATTCAAATAAACGCATTCAAATTGAATGGGTGAGCGCTTCACTCGCTTGGGTTTAACGAGGATACTTTCTAATTTCTCTAGTCCCGCTCTTTCAAACTCATCTACACCGCTTGGCAATTCCTCGCCCGTAATATTAACAGCCTCTCTTAAGTCATAGGTAGCCATGTTCCAAACGAACTCACCGCTTCGTTCAGCATTTCTTGCTGAATCTTTTTGATCGCCACCGGTATCTTGATTCGCACTAAACATGACGATAGGGGGATCGAAAGTTACATTTTGAAACTGACTATAGGGGGCTAAATTATCTTGTCCTAACTCGTTAACTGTTGAAATCCAACCAATGGGTCTGGGAACTACGCAGGATTTAAAAGGATCGCGGGGTAGTCCATGCGGGGTAATTCCAGGTTGATAGTACATGCGTTTGTCTTCTTAATTTATATCGATTGCTAATTGAGTCTAAAAAAATGATTGTTGTATAAAGGAGTTTGAGACTTTTCAAATTTAGTTTTATTTATTTTAATTCTATTCTTAGGATAGTAAGGGAGGACATTGCTAAGTTCTGAGTGCTGACTTATCTTATGAAAAATTCAACTTAATTTTCAAAACAGAAAAGACTGGATTAACCCCTTAAAAACACCAGTACAAACCCTTGTTTAATAGGACTTTCTACTTTAAGCTTATCGCTACTTTATCTATAAAATTAGGCTTGTAAATTCCTTAGAAAACGACAAAAAACAATCAGAAATTTTGGACCCTAATTAAATAAGTGTGAGGTTATTTTTTCAACCTTATATTTTTTTCAGCACTAACCTTAGCCAAGAAATTTATTACATAAATCAATTTTTTCTATTCAACTCTTTTTAACCTAGGTATTGTTAATTATGGAAGTCTCATTCCACGAAGAGATCAAGTTGCTCCAAATGGGCAATGGTGAGGAGTTTCACGGTGAAGGCATTCTTGCTATCACTAAGGCTTTATTGCAATCAGGTGTTTCTTACATTGGTGGTTATCAAGGAGCCCCAGTATCTCATTTACTGGATGTGATGGTTCAAGCCAAGGAGTACGTATCAACTCTAGGAGTACATGTGGAGGCTTGCTCTAATGAGGCTTCTGCTGCTGCGATGTTGGGTGCATCAATTCATTATCCAATGAGAGGTGCCGTAACTTGGAAGTCGATTGTTGGTACCAACGTTGCTGCTGACGCTCTCTCCAACCTTTCCTCTGCTGGTGTTGTAGGAGGGGTACTGATTGTCGTAGGAGAAGACTACGGAGAGGGGGCCTCAGTCATTCAAGAAAGAACACATGCCTATGCAATGAAGTCAAGCATGATCTTGGTTGATCCAAGACCTAATTTGTCTCAAATGGTCAATATGGTTGAACATGCATTTGCTTTATCTGAATGCTCAAACATGCCTGCAATGATGGAGCTAAGAATTAGGGCATGTCACGTTAAGGGACAATTTGAAGCAAAAGACAATATCTCCCCCGCTATCTCCTCTACTCATTTACTAAACGAGCCAGCTCACTTTAATTATGAGAAACTAGCCCATCCTCCTGTGACCTTTGTGCAAGAAAAGCTTAAATTTCAAAGCAGAATTCCGGCCGCTCAAAAATATATTGTTGATCACGAATTAAATGAGCTTTTTGAGGGTGAGCACAAAAATCTTGGTCTCATTGTTCAAGGAGGACTGTACAACACACTGATTCGTTCGCTCAGTCAATTTGGTTTAGCTGATACATTTGGCAATTCCAAAATCCCTATTTTGGTTTTAAATGTTGCCTATCCTTTAGTGCCTAATCAGATTGAAACCTTTTGCAAAACAAAAGATGCAGTAGTCATCCTCGAAGAGGGACAGCCGGAGTACATAGAGCAAGAAATATCTTTATCGCTTCGACGCGCAAATATATCCACCCCGATTCACGGAAAAGATATATTTCAAAACGCGGGTGAATATAACGCGGATATCATGATCAAAGGATTATTGACTTTCATCAGTCAGTATCTACCCAGTGAATATGCAACTCAAATATCGCAAGTGCGTGAACATATTGCTGATTTAGAGAGCAGAAAAAAATTAGTAGCTGCTAAACTGCAGGATCAATCTGTATCACTGCCCCCAAGACCTCCCGGATTTTGCATTGGTTGCCCGGAGCGGCCCGTCTTCTCGGCCATCAAACTCGCTCAAAAGACGGTTGGCGATGTTCATATCTCTGCTGACATTGGTTGTCATGCTTTTGGCACTTTCCCCCCCTTCTCTTCTGGACATACTATTTTGGGTTACGGAATGAGTTTGGCGAGCAGGGCCGGTGTATCTCCCAACATGCAAAGAAGAGTGCTCTCAATAATGGGGGATGGAGGCTTTTGGCACAACGGTTTACTCACTGGTGTGCAAAGTGCTTTATTCAACGCCGACGACGCGGTGCTGCTTATATTTAAAAACGGATATACATCAGCGACTGGTACTCAAGACATTCTCTCAACCCCTAGTTCGGGTGAGAAGAAAAACGCAATAGATAAACTGAAAAGTTTGGTGCATACAAACCAATCCATTGAGAAAACCCTGAAGGGTTTGGGAGTTCAGTGGCTTAAAACAGTTAATACATACGAAGTAGATCATGTTCGAGATACGTTGATCGAGGCATTTACGAGCAGCTTTAACGGACTTAAAGTGATCATCGCAGAAGGCGAGTGTCAACTCGAGCGCCAAAGAAGGATTAAACCATGGCTCTCATCACTGCTTAAAGCGGGCAAACGTGTCCTTCGGGTTAAGTACGGCGTAGACGCAGATGTCTGTAACGGTGACCATGCATGTATAAGGCTATCGGGATGTCCAACTTTAACTTTAAAGGACAACCCAGACCCCCTAAAACTCGATCCTGTTGCTAGCGTAATTGAGGGTTGTGTGGGCTGCGGTCTGTGCGGAGAAAATGCCCATGCTGCAACTTTATGCCCCTCTTTTTATAGAACTGAGATCATTCAAAATCCCACATTCTCAGAAAAATTAATTAATCTTATTCAGACCCCATTACTGCGACTGCTTCAAACACATTAAATCATGTCAAAACCTTTTACGATACTTATTTGTGCTCTCGGCGGAGAAGGCGGCGGGGTTCTAACCGACTGGTTGGTTAACACTGCCAAACTGGCCGGCGTTCCAGTACAAGCTACATCAATTCCGGGTGTTGCCCAAAGAACAGGAGCAACAACTTATTACTTGGAGTTGATGACTAGCGGAACTGATGACTCAGGCGCACAACAACCCATTTTTGGTCTAAGCCCGCTTCCTGGACAAATCGATCTTCTCATTTCCTCAGAGCTTCTTGAGACGGCTAGGCAAATTAGCAACGCCATGTCAAACCCCAAACAAACCTGCGTGATCAGCTCCTCTAACCGTGCTTTAACCACGATCGAGAAAATGGGTCTCGGAGACAGTCGTGTACCTGATGAAACCCTCATCGATCTAATTAAACAGTTCTCCCTTAGACATCACATCTTAGATATGGGGGAGATTGCAAAACAATCCGGCACCATTATCAGCTCCGTTATGCTTGGGTGTTTGGGCGCAAGTGGATTGTTGCCGTTTAGAAAAGAACACTTTGAAAAAGCGATTCAAGGTACCAACAAAGAGTTGTCCTCATCTCAAACTGCAAGTCTAAAGGGATTTCATTCAGGTTGGTCAATAATTGAGCAACAAATCAAAAACACTCAATTTATCGAGAAAGTAATTAAATCGATTGACTCGGCAAATAGCGATGATGTAAGCATGAACGTACATGATCATCCGAATCTCAAAATACCAACCCAAACAATTGAACTCTTTCCCCCAGAGGTTCAAAGTATTCTAAATTTAGGATACGCAAGGCTGGTGGATTACCAAGACCATACCTATGCGAACTTGTACCTTGAGCGTTTACTCTCTGTTTGGAACACTGAGCAAGAGGCTAACAAATCTCAAAGGACTGAATCACATACTTTGCAACAAAATCTAACCCCTTGGGCTGCAACTCTAGAGGCGGCAAGGTGGACAGCGTTGTGGATGGCATTTGATGATATTGTGAGAGTGGCAGAGCTGAAAAATAAACGAAACCGATTTGAGCAAATCAGAAAAGACTCCAAGGCTAAAAGTAATGACATTGTTCAAGTCTATGATCACTTTAAGCCTGGAATTGCTGAATTAGCAGGTCTATTGCCAGGGTTTTTGGCAACTCCTCTTACGCAATGGGAAAGAAAAAGGGTTCAATCAGGTCTGCCTGGGTTAGAGCTCAAAATAAAATTGAATTCCTCAAGTGTCGCTGGAGCATTAGTTCTTCAATTTCTCTCTCGTCTCAAATGGTTAAGGAAACTTGGGACAAGATATGATTTTGAACAAAAAGGCATAGATGCCTGGCTAGACTGCGTTCGTGAATCGATAAGATCAGATATCGCTTTAGGTCAAGAGGTTGCGGCCTGTGGGCGTTTGATCAAAGGATACGGAAGTACAAACATTCGAGCGCATGAGAATTTAACTTATATATTAAAGTCACTGTCTGAGAACTCTTCGATGCAAAGTGATTTACCCAAATCAGAGATCGTGCGACTGGCAAGAGTTAACGCTTTAAAAGAAGAGTCAGGAAAATCATTAGATGTGTTTTTAAACGGGCTTGGGGCTCCTGCCAGACCTGTCAAAGAGCAACCCATTAGGTGGCTGAGACGACCCATAAAAGCTTAAAGGGCCAAAAAGGGTGTTAAGAAATTAATCGACCCAGCATGTTTTTGTAACATTGAATACAACAAAGGATGCTTAGGCCTGGCGCGGCGATAGGTAACCAATGATGACAACGGCAATAAATTCTTCATCAAAACCTAGTATTTACCTATATAGCCGTTCAAAATAAATATATCCATAATCAAGATTGTTGAAATTCTTCATTTGAAAATTAAGTTACATCTGTTAGTCAGAAAATATTACCGTTTGAAAGAGACAAGTCATGAAAACAGTTAAGTTGAAAAAATCATTGTTATCAGTAGTTTTGTTTGCGGCTCTTGGCGTTGTTGGTAATTCTCACGCTCAAACGACAGATAAACCCGTTGCTCTGAAACTCTCAAGCTGGGTTCCTGCTCAACACGCATTGAATCCCGCTTTACAGGCCTGGGCAGATGATTTAAAAGCAGCCTCAGGGGGATCTATAACGACAACTCTGTTTCCGTCCGAACAGCTCGGCAAAGCTTTTGATCACTACGATATGGCCAAAGACGGCATCGCTGACTTCTCATATGTTAACCCTGGGTATCAGCCTGGCAGATTCCCTATTTTTTCAGCACTCTCTCTGCCCTTTTTGATAAGCAATGCAAAAGCTGGCTCAGCAGCAATGGATGCTTGGTACCGCCCTTATGCAGCTAAGGAGATGAAAGACGTTCATTTTTGTTTCGCATTTGCACATGATCCCGGCACCTTTCACTCACGCAAAAAAATTATTCTACCCACTGATATTAAAGGTATGAAGGTCCGTCCTGCAACGGCAACAATTGGTCAAATGATTACGCTTCTTGGTGGTACCAACGTACAAGCATCTGCTCCTGAATCACGCGATATGTTAGAGCGGGGCGTAGCAGAGGCTATCACCTTCCCATGGGGTTCACTAAGCTTGTTTGGTATCGATAAAGTGGTCAAATATCACATGGACACTCCGCTTTACGTAACACCTTTTATATGGGCGATGAACAAGGACAAATATGAGTCAATGTCACCTGCACAGAAAAAAGCCGTCGATAGCCACTGCACAAGCGAGTGGGCTGAGAAAGTGGGAACCGCTTGGGCTGATTTTGAGATCAGTGGCCACAATAAACTTTTAGCAGATACAACCAGAGAAGTCTACAAACTTACTCCAGACCAACTAAGCGCTTGGAAAGTAGCCACTCAACCTCTTGAGAAGCAATGGGCTGAAGAGGTCAAGAAAAGGGGTGAGGATCCAGTAGTACTGATGAACAATCTTCATCAGACTTTGGTTAAGTACAAATCTTTACTTCAATAATCATTTGTATTTAAATTATTTATGAATGATGTCAACTTGCCGAGTGCAAAAGTTAAGAAAAATCCATTTGACCAAATTATCGACGTCATCGAGTGGGCGGCAGCTATTTTCGTTGGATTAGTAGCTGCCAATATTTTCATCTCAGTTGTACTCAGAAAGTTTTTCAACACATCTATTCCCGACAGCTATGATTTCGGAAGAATGTTCTTGGGTATCCTGATATTTTGGGGAATTGCAGCAACAAGTTACCGAGGAACTCACATTACTGTTGACCTTTTGTGGAGTGTGAGCCGACCCAAAATCCAAAGACTGATTGATATTTTTGCGACTCTTGTTTTGCTCTTTGTGGTGAGCGTTCAAACAATCATGCTCTTTGATAAAGTCAAAGGCACCTATGATGACCATGTCCTGACTTATGACCTTAACCTTCCCACTTGGCCTTTTTTTGCAGTCGCTTGGTGCGGAGATATTTGCGCAGTTCTATTGATTGCAATTAGAACTTACAGACTCATAAGAAACGAAGATCCGTCTGAAATCCTTGAACACTGACACTACATAGCTATAACCCAGAATTACAAATGGAACTCTCCCCCGATTTAGTTGCAATCATAGGATTTGTCTGCCTCTTTGTTCTGATGATTCTTAGAGTCCCAGTTGGTATGGCAATGGGACTCGTGGGTATGTGTGGATATAGTTATTTAGCAGGTCCTCATGCAGCCTTAAAACTAATTGGTCAAACTTCGATGCGAACAGTCTCTGATTACACATTCGGAGTCATTCCCATGTTCATGCTGATGGGGGCTTTTGTATCTGTATCAGGGGTGAGTAAAGAGTTGTTTCGAGCCGCAAATGCATTTATTGGACATCTAAGAGGTGGCTTAGGCGTAGCTACGATCCTTGCTTGTGGAGGTTTTGCAGCGATTTGCGGATCAAGTGTTGCAACCGCTGCGACATTCTCCTCTGTTGCCTATCCCGAGATGCGTCGATATGGATATCCGCAATCATTCGCTACTGGGGTGATCGCAGCCGGTGGGACGCTTGGAGCAATGTTACCGCCATCAACAGTTTTGGCGGTATACGCAATACTTACACAGCAAGATATTGGGAAACTTTTTATGGCGGGCATCGTGCCCGGTCTGTTTGCAATATTAATGTACGTGTTCACCATCTTCATCATCGTTAAAGTAAAACCAAATTGGCTCCCTAAAGGTGAGGATCAAAGTTGGAAGGAGCGCTTAGAAGGTATCAAAGCGATATGGGCTCCTGTTGTATTATTCATATTCGTCATTGGCGGTTTGTACGGAGGCTTCTTTACGCCTACAGAGGCCGGCGGTGTCGGTGCTTCTGGCGCTTTTATTCTAGGCGTTGTCAGGGGAAAGTTAAATATTGACTCTATTAAGGAAGCCCTTTTATCTGCAACACGCACTGCAGCCGCAGTCTTTACGGTATTGATAGGTGCTCTTTTATTTGGCTATTTTTTAACAATCACTCAAGTCCCACAAAAATTGACTCTGCTACTCACTGGTTTAGGTCTTGGGTCTTACGGGGTACTTGCACTCATTATGTTGATGTACTTGGTGCTCGGGTGTTTGATGGACTCTATGGCAATGATTATTTTGACTGTTCCCATTATTTATCCAGTGATTGTTCAACTTGGTTTTGATCCGATTTGGTTTGGAGTCATCATTGTGATGACGGTTGAGTTAGGACTCATACACCCGCCTGTCGGTATGAATGTATTTGTAATTAAAAGTGTCGTAAAGGATGTTTCTTTCTATACTATTTTCAAAGGCGTAATTCCTTTTATATTGACAGATATTTGCAGACTCATCATTTTGATCGCTTTCCCTGCAATTGCGCTTTGGTTACCTAGTCGCATGTAATATTAATTAAAAACATAGTTACGAAATATATGGCGCATACAGTTATTTATAACGTTGAAATTAATTTTGGAGACTGTGATCCTGCAGGTATCGTATTTTTTCCCAATTATTCAAAATGGATGGATGCCTCGTCACTTAATTTCTTTGTCAAAAACGGAGTTCCGACCTGGCGTGAATTGGTGAAGATCAATGGAATTATTGGTACACCACTTCTAGAAATAAATACCAAATTTATGATGTCCGCAACCTACGGTGAGCAGATACAAATTTATACTTGTGTTAAAGAGTGGAGAGATAAAGTATTCACTCACGAACACATTGTCAAAAGAGGCGAGGACACACTATGCATTGGGCACGAGACGAGGGCATTTTGTATCAAGCATCCTGAGGATTCATCAAAAATTAAAATTGTTCCTGTACCTCAAGATATCAAGGAAAGATGCCAGTAATGATGACATTACCTATGTCATTTATGATATCAGTAACGACCTTAGTATGAGGTGAATGTGATGTTATTGAGTGCAATCGACCCTCACAATACACACTTAACGAAGTATTTATCTGTTCAAAATCGTAAGGGGTAGGTCTTATGCCAACGACTAACAAAATCTCCTACTTAAAAGGCGATAACTCTGTCCCCCTAGTTAACTTAAATATGGGGGATTTTTTAGATGAAGCGCGCGCTAAACACGGCTTGAAAAATGCCGTTGTTAGTTTGATTCAAAATCGCAGGCTTAGTTTTGATGAATTGCATTTTGCCGTCATCAAAGCAAGCCGCGCATTAATTGGTTTGGGTATTCGTAGTGGGGACAGGGTAGGCATTTGGAGTACCAACCGAACTGAGTGGATCATCATCCAGTTTGCTGTAACTAGGATCGGTGCCATTTTGGTTCACATTAACCCTGCATACAAGGAGCATGAACTTGAGTACACCGTCAAACATTCTGAATGTAAGGCGCTCTTTTTAACTCCGAAATTTAGGACACATGACTGTTTAAACTTTGCTCTTAATGTACAGAAACGAGATGAATGTTTAAGCGCAATTATTGATTTCGATCTTGAGGATACTTCTAATCTCATCAACAAGCATTCTTCAAAAAAACTGATGAGCTGGAATGATTTTTTAGAATTCTCAGAAGAGGTAAGTATTGATCAGTTGCAAGCCATCTCTACTTCTATTGACGCCAATTCTGCAGCAAGCATTCAGTACACATCAGGAACCACAGGACAACCCAAAGGCGCAACGCTCTCACAGTCTAATATGATCAATAATGCAATTCAGATTGGCGCTAGACTTGAGTTGGCAACAAATGATATTCTTTGTCTACCCGTCCCTATGTTTCACTGTTTTGGCTCTGTGGTAGGTGTTATTGCAGCTTTTGCACACGGCGCATCAGTTGTTTTCCCGGGTGAGAGTTTTGATCCTGAGCAAACGATCAAAGCGGTTGAGGTTGAAGGGTGCACAGTTTTTTACGGTGTACCTATGATGTATATATCCATCTTAAACCATCCTAGCTTTGTAAGCGAGAAAATGAAAACCCTAAGAACCGGGATTATGGGAGCGGCCCCCTGTCCATCTGAGGTTTTTAAGGCTGCTATAGAAAAAATGCATATGGTTGGTCTTTGCTCTAGTTACGGTATGACTGAGACCTCTCCCATGTCAACACAGTGTTTGCCCACCCAAACAGTTGAGCAGCGATCAAATACGGTTGGTATTGTGCATCCCCATGTTGAAATCAAGATCATTGACCCAGTCGACGGCTCCATTGTTGAAGTGGGTCAACCTGGAGAGCTTTGCGTCAGAGGATACTCAGTCATGCTCGGTTACTGGAACAACCCTGATGCAACAAACAGTGCAATCGATGAAGAAGGTTGGATGCATTCGGGCGATCTTGCTCAAATTAGAGAGGACGGATGTGTTTGCATAGTCGGACGTATCAAAGATATGGTGATCAGGGCTGGAGAAAATATTTACCCGAGAGAAATCGAAGAGTTTTTGCATAAGCTCCCAGAGATTGCTGATGCACAAGTTTTTGGGGTGCCGGACGCACTTTACGGCGAACAACTTGCTGCTTGGATCAAGCTCAAACCAGGACATACACTTGACGCTGAGGGTCTCAGGTTGCTTTGCAAGGGGCAAATTGCATCCTACAAAATCCCGCACTATATCCGTTTTGTAGAAGAATATCCAAGCACAACCTCAGGGAAAGTACAAAAATTTAAAATGCGAGAAATGGTTATCAATGAATTCAAACTTCAACCCCAATAATACTTAATCCAGATATTCAAACCGTTTATTCAAAGTACATCATGAACAACAATCTCAATTCTCTAGGTCTTGATCAATCACTGGTAGGGGATTTCTCAAAATCCTTTGTTAACACGACTAGAGATTTTCACAATGATGTAAAAAACTATACACACTATTGGCATATCGCTGATCAGCTTCTCTCCAAACTCCCCATCAAAAGCAAGCGCACACCTGAGGAGCAGATAGGTGCGTCTTTTATCCTAAATGAGGCCAGAGAGAAGCGCGAAGATTTTTTAACCCATCACGCCGAAACAGTTTATAAAACCGTTACAGAAGATCTAACTCAGTTCATCCGCCTTGAAGAGCTTCTTTACGCCGTCAACGATCTGGTCCCTGGTTTGACTGCGAGCCAAGCTACTATTGCTAAAGAAAGAGAGTTCATTCAAAGTCAAAAGGATGGACATGAAATCAATCAAGGTATTTTTCTGAGCCACGTACTTGCTAATAAAGATTGCGGACTTCATTTGTGTCATGCAACTCTTCTCCCAAACCCGAGGATCGAGGAATTTAAAGAGCAATACTTCAGCACCGGTCTTCTTGAGCTAGAGGGTGTGAGCCTACAAAGAAACGATAAAACTAGTTATTTATATTTTCAAAACGGTCAGTACCTTCACGCTGAGGACGATCACACATTGGCCAACACTGAGATAGCCGCAGATATCGCAATCTTAGATCCCAATACCAGTATTGTGGTCATGCGCGGTGGACTGATTGAGGGCGGGAAGTACGCTGGCTCTAGAACATTTTGTAGCGGTATTAACTTAACCCGTTTGTATAACGGGAAGATTCCTTATCTCTGGTACTTAGAAAGAGATATGGGTATTGTGAATAAAATTTACCGAGGGGTTGCAAGTCCAAATCGCTCACCCAATGAAATATTGGGTCATACGACAGAGAAACTTTGGATAGCTGCAGTAGATAAATTTGCTATTGGCGGTGGCTGTCAATACTTGCTGGTTACTGATATTAATATTGCTGGCAGCGATGCTTATATGACGCTGCCTGCCCGTAAGGAGGGGATCATCCCAGGAGTTGCTAATTTGCGCCTCCCAAGGTTTGTTGGTGACCGAATCGCCAGACAAGCTATCATGATGGAGCGACGACTTGACTGCGACACCCCCGAGGGACGGATGATCTGTGATTATGTTGTTAATCCAGAACACATGGATGAAACAATTGCAAAAACAATTGAATCTATTTCAGCATCAGGTGTGGTAAGCGCATCGGGAAATAGAAAGGCGTTTCGAGTTGTTCAAGAACCTTTAGATAGCTTTAGGAAATACATGGCGGTTTACGCAAAAGAACAAGCTTATTGCCACTTTAGTGCTGCTCTGATTGGAAATCTAGAGAGAAACTGGGACGCTCACAATCGAAAAATAAAGGCTCGAGAAAAACTTAACGCGTCAAACTCCTAATGAACAATTAGCTTAAATTAGACTTCTGCGTTTTACGACTCCTATATAATCGAATCGATATGATAGTTAGAAGCAAATTCAACCGAGTTATTCACTGGATTGTGATTTTCACAGTCCTGTTCAGTTCGTTTGCACCTTCAATATCTCAAGCGTTTGCTGCATCCCGCAATGACACCAATACTATGGGGTATGGGTACGTATGTACGGTTAGCGGAATGAAATCAATCACCAATACCCCAGATTTACCAATGGATCAAGGGAGTGGTCAAAGTGGTCACAAGTCTTTAATTGATGATTCATGTGCCTATTGCACTTTGCAGAGCACTTACTTTCCTCCCGTGTCATCTGAAAGTTATATCCTACCCATTAATCTAGCTGAACATTTTCCAGCACTTTTTTATAACTCTCCCAAGCCTTTATTTGCTTGGATAAAACTTCCCTCTCAAGCGCCTCCACTTATTGCCTAAATCTTTATTTTTTGGCTTTAGCTATTATCTATAGCTAAATTTTCGGCATACATTTGCCTGAATAAGTTGATCTGGAATTTCGAATTTTCAAAGGTCTCAAAAGACTTCATCGGATTCCAATTGTGAGGATTTTTTATGAAACTTAAATTATTAACCATTGCAATATCTTTAACACTCTCAGCTGGGGGGGCACTTGCTTGTGCAAGCTGTGGCTGCAGCCTTAATACTGATCTTGGGTACCAGGGCATGGGATCAAATCCTGGATGGGCGGCAGATTTTCGTTATGACTACCTAGACCAAAACCAATTACGCTCGGGCACAAGTTCAATTTCATCAGCTAAGGCCGTTGGAATAGTTAACCCTGCGACACGTCAGCAAGCGGAGGTTGAGGGATTTACAAAAAATAATTATCTGACTGCCTCACTAGATTACAACAACGGAGATAACTGGGGGGCAACGATTGTTCTTCCCTTCATTCAGCGTGAGCATTTGACATATGGAAGTGACGCATCAAGCAGCGGAGGATTAGCAGGATGGCCAAGCGGTGCCAATGGATATCAATCCAAGACAACTGGCTTAGGTGATGTCAAATTAATTGGCCGTTACTTTGGTTTTTCTGAGCAAAAAAATTGGGGCTTTCAACTCGGTGTAAAACTACCAACAGGTAATAATGCTCAAACTGCACCTGCTAGTGCAACTGCATTAGCGGCAGGTACGAGTGTTGTAGCTGTTGATCCGGGTCTGCAGCTAGGAACCGGTTCTACTGATCTGATCATTGGTGCATATAAATACGGTCATATTTTCAATATTGACGATTGGGGCTACTTCGGTAACGTTCAATTTCAATCGGTTATCGATCCCAAAAGCACGCCATCCAACATTGATGCACTGGGGCAAGGTGGGTCATATCGCCAGGGTAATGGACTTAATATTAATTTAGGTATCAACTACCAAGGGTTTGAGAACTGGACACCAACTGTTCAATTAAATTTTATTGACAAGAAAACGGACAGCGGCACAGCTGCTGATACTTGGTCCACCGGCGGCACCCTTGCCTATTTGACACCTGGATTACTTTATACCGCAAGTAATTCAGTGCAGGTATATTCAAACTTACAACTACCCATTTATCAAAGTCTTAACGGAATTCAACTTACCCCACACTTTGTTGCTTCAATTGGCGTTAGATTGCATTTTTAATTATTCCGCACTTAGTAGGGGGTTGATCGTATCCTCGAGGATTCGAGTGTCCACTTTGGCGTCACCAGTCAAACCATTTTTTCTGATCACCCCCTTCTTGTCAACAATGAATGTACTCGGCACACGCCAAATATAGCCAAGACCTGAGTAATTCATATCACTCTTCAAGCCAAAATTGAATGAATAATTAGCAATTATTTTTTTTGCTGCCTCAAGCCCAGATGGCTTGTCTAGATTTATAGCTAATACTTCAAAGCCCTGAGACTTGTTTTTTTGTAAATACTTTTCTATGAGCGGCATTTCCTCTTTACAAGGTTCGCACCAACTTGCCCAAAAATTTATAAGTACAACTTTGCCTTTTCTTGCCTGCAAAGAATAGCTTTCACCATCAATCAATCTTCCCTCAATATTGGGGGAAGGCTGTCCTACTTGAACCTCAGCAATAACGGATAAATGAAAAGCTACGAGAATTAAAGGTAAGAGTTTAGTGTTCTTCATGAACTTCGATTGTGCCTTAATCTTCTCTAATGGTTTGTATCATCTCTTCTGTTTAGGCAGACAAGGATATTGAATTGAATAAATAGTTCATATGTTTTCATATATGAGAATCAATTTTTAATTTTTTGGATGAATTTTTAAATCCAATTAATAAAATCATTACAGTTGTAGCTAATATTTGTGCAATGACAAATCCCAATACATCGCTGGGCTCAATTCCTACAAAAGTATTCGTAAAGCTTCTTGCAAAAGCGACTGCTGGATTAGAGAAAAATGTAGATGAAGTGAACCAATAACCTGCAGTAACGGTTAAAGCAACAAGCATTGGCACACGCTCTTTCGCCTGAGCATCCCCAATTCTGATTACGGATAGTAGTACAAGGGTAGATATAAACTCACTTATCCATATACCAAGCCCAGTTCTAACCTTGGTTGATTCCTGTAGAAGTGGTAGATTGAACATGGCATGTGTAATCCAAACACCAACAATTGCACCCGTAAGCTGACAAGACCAATATTTGAACAATCTTTTTGAGTCAAGTAGATTTAGCTTCCAAAACATCAAACTGACAACAGGATTAAAGTGCGCTCCAGAGAACGGTCCCAAAATGACAATTAGCACATAAAGACCCGCCCCTGTTGCAATACTGTTACCAAGTAATGCAACTGCTGCGTTACCCGCCCCTAAAGCCTCGCCCATAATCCCAGATCCGGTCACAACTGCCAGTAGTAAAGCAGTACCGATAAACTCTGCCAAATAAGCTTTCATACTTTTGAATGAATATCTTTAAGTTCATCTTTTATTGCCATCATATCAAGATGCTCAATAGGAAGAGCAGCCAAAATGTCAATTCGCTTCTTCAGTCCAATCATGACATCCCTAAATGCGTGCCTTTTTGCCTCCTCAGGACCCTCTACTAGCGACGGATCCGCAAATCCCCAATGAGCAGTTGCAGGCATACCTGGCCAAAACGGACAAACCTCCCCTGCTGCGTTGTCGCACACAGTAATAATGAAATCCATGTGAGGTGCGCTGGGCAAGCCGTATTCATCCCAACTCTTTGAGCGCAGTTTCTCTGCAGGTAATCCCATCTTTGTGGCCATATCGGCTGCAATTGGGTTAACAGATGTACCAGGTGTTGACCCCGCAGAATAACCTACAAATTTACCGCTCTCGTGCGTGCTAGCTACAGCCTCGGCCAAGATAGATCTTGCGGAGTTATGAGTACAAAGAAAAAGGATGTTGTATTTTTTCATAAACTTTTCACTTTCTTAATGGATTTTGATGGAATACACGGCTTACCTCCGCAACAGTTTTCAAGTAAGAATCCACTTAACTGTTGAACCAACAATGCATTGGGTCGGTATATTAGGTTGCGACTTTGACGCTCTACACTGATCAAGCCTGCGTGGAGTAACTCCTTTAAATGAAAACTGAGAGTCGCATTAGGTATACCCAACAACTCGATAAGCTGAGTTGGTGTCGAACCTTGATCACCTTTTTGAACAATGAACCTGAAGATGTTCAACCTGGATTCTTGTCCTAGTGCTAAAAATGCAAGTACTGCTTTTGAATTTTTCATATTTCTATAATAGCAGAAATATAAAATTAATTTACCAATTATTCTTATTAATTACGACAATTTGTGATGTTCAGGCAATTCAATTGCAGATCTTTGAACACAAAATAAACTAGGGTTTCCCCTTTGACCTTACCGATGGCATATTTCAGGGGGTATATCGGTATTTTTGCAAAAATTTAATATTGAACGCTAACTTAGACGTTCCCAAAAGTAATAAGTATTTGTTTAGATTTTGAATGTGTATTATTAAATTTAATTAATCTTTCTCCTTGGTTAAATTTCTAAAATCTCTAATTGCTTTTAAAAGTCCTTACTGCATCTGTGAATGGCTTAAGGCAACTAACGGAGATTTGCATGATTTGGCTTGTTCGCATTGCACTCAAAAGGCCTTATACCTTTGTCGTATTGGCCTTGCTCATCATGATATTTGGGCCAATTGCAGCACTTCGAGCCCCTACTGATATTTTTCCAGATATCAAAATACCAGTCATTAGTGCGGTCTGGACATACAACGGGTTATCTCCAGAGGACATGTCGGGGCGGGTAGTTTACTATTATGAGCGCCAACTCAGCTCAACCGTAAACGATATCGAGCATATCGAGTCGACATCATTGCCTGGGTACGGAATTGTAAAAATATTCTTTCAACCTAATGTGGACATCAGAACAGCCACTGCGCAGGTTACCTCAATATCTCAAACTGTTTTAAAACAAATGCCGCCGGGCATTACGCCGCCTTTGGTTTTAAATTACAACGCATCGACAGTCCCAATCCTCCAAATTGCGTTATCTAGTCCTACAGTGCCAGAGCAAAGACTGTTTGATTATGGACAAAATTTTATTAGACCTCAACTTGCTACTGTAGCGGGCTCCTCAATCCCCTCACCCTACGGAGGAAAGGTCCGTCAAATTCAAATAGATTTAAACCCTCAAGCCCTTCTCTCCAAGCATTTGTCTGCACAAGATGTGCAAAACGCTCTAAATGAGCAGACTCAAATTATTCCAGTTGGTACTCAAAAGATAGGCAATTTTGAATATAGCTTAAGACTGAATAACTCACCCAATGCAATTGAGGAGCTCAATAACATTCCAATCAAGGTCATAGGAAACACTGTTATATTGATTCGAGATGTTGCAAACGTTCGAGACGGCAGTCCTCCCCAAACGAACGTGGTTCGTGTAGACGGAGGTAAAGCGGTTTTGATGACTGTACTTAAGAGTGGCTCAGCGTCCACGCTTGATATCGTTCAAGGTGCAAAGAACTTAATTCCCAAAATTGCAGAGAGTATTCCACCAGAGGTAAAAATAGATCTACTTGGAGACCAATCGATTTTTGTGAAAGCTGCAGTGTCAGGGGTCGCTAAAGAGGCGGTACTTGCTGCTGTACTCACCTCCTTTATGATCCTGCTCTTTTTGGGGAGCTGGAGATCGACGGTCATTATTGCAGTCTCTATTCCACTTGCAATCCTCTCCTCAATCACTTTGCTGTATGCGTTAGGTGAGAGTTTAAATATCATGACTCTTGGGGGCTTGGCACTCGCTGTTGGTATATTGGTAGATGATGCGACGGTGACCATTGAAAATATCAATTGGCACTTAGAACAAGGAAAGCCTGTTAGAAAGGCAATCATGGACGGAGCACACCAAATCGTGACGCCAGCTTTTGTCTCGCTCTTGTGTATTTGCATCGTTTTTATTCCGATGTTTATGCTAAGTGGAGTGGCTCGGTACTTGTTTGTACCTATGGCGGAGGCAGTAGTGTTTGCAATGATTGCATCGTTTTTTCTTTCAAGAACACTTGTTCCGACCATGGCGGCATACCTTTTAAAGCCACACGCCTCTGAAGGCCATTCTTCCTCACATCTAGCAGAGACGATGAGAGTAGAGCATCAATCCGTAGTTAGGTCAAAAAATCCTTTGGTCACTTTTCAGCATAGGTTTGAGCATTACTTTTCATTAATCAGGCAATCCTATTACTCCGTGCTGACCTTAGTTATGCAGCACAGGAAGCGTTTTGTTTGGGGATACACAATTTTTGTATTAGGCACTTTTTGTTTGGTACCTTTACTGGGCCGAGATTTTTTTCCACCGGTTGACACTGGGCAAATCAAAATCCATGTGAGAGCACAAGTGGGGACGCGGATTGAGGAGACTGCAAAACTCTTTGACCAAATCGAAGGACGCATAAGAGAGATCATTCCCAAAGAGGAGCTCGCAAGTGTGGTTGATAACATAGGTTTAACAGTCAGCGGTATCAATACTGTTTACAGTAATACGGGCACCATAGGCCCACAAGACGGGGATATTTTGATCACTCTTTCCGAGGATCACAAACCTACTGAACCTCTTTTGCATCAACTTAGAGTGCATTTGAGTACTGAATTCCCTGGCGTTACGTTTGCATTTTTACCAGCAGACATTATTAGTCAGATTCTGAATTTTGGATCTCCAGCCCCTATTGATGTCCAAGTTATGGGGCCTAACAAGGAAGCAAACACACAATATGCTAACCTGCTTATGAAAGATCTGATCAAAATTGGAGGTCTGGCTGATGTAAGGATTCAACAAGCCAACAACTATCCAATGTTAAGCATAGAAGTTGACCGGTCTCGCGCCAAAAAGGTAGGCATCACTGAGCGAGACGTTACCAACAGTTTAGTGACCAACATGGCTGGTAGCGGTCAAGTGGCGCCATCTTATTGGTTAAACAGAGCTAACGGCGTGTCTTATCCGATCGTTGCACAGGCTCCAGACTACAGGTTCAAAGCACTCTCGGATTTAGAAAATTTAGCGATTGATTCAGTTGCGACGGGTAGTACCAAAGACTCTCAAATATTGGGTGGACTAGCCACCATAAAACGATCAACAACTCCTGCTGTCATATCACATTACGCAGTACAACCTGTTATTGATATTTATGCAACACCTGAGAGGCGAGATCTGGGTTCTGTAGCCAGTGATATTGAGAAAGTAATATCAGCACACGCAGATTCCAGACCCAAGGGTGCAACGATCTCAATAAGAGGACAAGTTCAAACCATGAACATTGCATTCTCTGGTTTGCTTTACGGACTCTTGGCAGCTATTGTTCTAATTTATTTTCTCATCGTAGTTAACTTTCAGTCTTGGAGCGATCCATTTGTTATTGTGAGTGCCCTGCCCGCTGCTTTGGGTGGAATTATTTGGATGCTTTTTGCAACTCACACGACTTTATCGGTGCCTGCACTAACTGGAGCCATCATGTGTATGGGAGTAGCGACTGCAAATAGTATTTTGGTGGTCAGCTTTGCGCGAGAGCGCATACTTTATTCGAAAAAATCGGTAAGAGCTGCATTAGAGGCAGGTTTCACCAGATTTAGACCTGTGCTTATGACTGCACTCGCGATGATTATTGGTATGGCTCCGATGGCTCTTGGTTTGGGAGAAGGGGGCGAACAAAATGCTCCCCTAGGCCGCGCTGTCATCGGTGGCTTGATTATGGCGACCCTTGCAACACTTCTCTTTGTTCCAGTACTTTTTAGCATGATTCATGAAAATTATGTTGAACCCATTGAGTTTGAGGATGTTGATGAGTAACAAAAACAATGACCCACACCAAGCCCAAACCCTGCCTTGCTTCATCCCGTTAGGAGAATCCATTGAGTATTGAAACTATTGACGTTCCAGAAAAGGTCACTGCCCCTCACTTCCTCAAAACACTCGCCTGGACTTTAAGCGCTGGTGCACTCGGATTAGTGATTGGTGGACTTTATGGTCGTGTGAGTGATGAAAAAACGCTAGTTGAAACAGCTAAGATTTATTCCACACCGAGCGTTCGAACTATCCACCTCACTCCCCTGAAGGAGGGAGACTCACTGACATTACCTGGAACATTACAGGCCTTTAACACAGCGCCCATTTATTCAAGGGTAAACGGTTTTGTAAAAACATGGTTGTGTGACATTGGTGACAAAGTGCATCAGGGGCAATTACTTGCAGAAATTGAGACACCAGATCTAGACCAACAACTTGCGCAAGCATTAGCGGATTTAGAGACAGCAAAAGCACACGCTAATTTGGCTGAAATTACAGCCAAAAGATGGAAGAAATTACTGCAGTCAGATTCTGTTTCCCCGCAAGAGGCGGATGAGAAGAATGGGGATTTTTTAGCAAAGAAAACCATTGTTGCAGCGTCTCAAGCGAATGTTGAAAGACTTAAGGCTTTACAAGGTTTTAAGAGAATAACAGCTCCCTTTGACGGGGTGGTTACATCTAGAAACACCGACATCGGGGCTTTGATCAATGCAGGTCAACAATCAGGGAAAGAACTTTTTACGGTTTCTGATCAAAGCAAGTTAAGGCTCTATGTGAGCGTTCCGCAGATTTTTGTATCTAAATTAAAGGACGGCGTTCAAGCATCCCTAAATGTGCCTGAACATCCAGGGCGTATCTACAAAGCAAGATATGTAGCAGAGTCAAAAGCTGTCACGGAGAGCTCTGGATCAGTTTTAATACAATTGATGGTTGAGAATAAAGATCAAAGTTTAAGAGGAGGTGAGTTTGCAAATGTCGTACTCACCATGCCAGTAAGCGAAAATGCTTTGATGGTTCCATCAAGCGTTCTTATTTACAGAAAAGACGGTCAATTTGTTGCAATCCTTACTGCAGATAATAAAGTTCAACTCAAAAAAGTCGAGATCGCCAGAGATTTAGGCACAAAGATACAAATCGCTTCTGGCTTAAATGCTGAAGACAATATTATTGATGTTCCACCCGAATCTTTAGAGACTGGCGATACTGTTAAACCTATTCTCACCATTTCAGATTCAAAATCAAAGTAAATCGAAATAAACCGTTTCATCAAAATAATTGATCTATTAAATAATGTTTGCCTCAATATTAAAACCACTCCTCTTTAAAAGCGGCAGATGGATCAATTCCAAGGGCTTTATATGGTTTGCAGTCTCATCCAGCCTACTTGTAAGTTGCTCCCTCACACCTAAATACACAACACCAAAGGTTGGGAATGTTAGTGAAAATACATGGAGGGATAACCCGTGGACTGAGGCAACTCCCCTAGACATTCAAGATAAAGGTCAGTGGTGGCTGATGTTTCATGATGAAACACTGAACGCTTTGGAGCTAGCGCTTGAAAAAGACAGTCCAAGCTTAGCAATTGCACTCTACAGATATGACCAGGCAACTGCTTACCTCATACAGACTCAATCACAGGAGCTACCATCTTTAGATGCTTCTGAAAGCACAACACAAAATAGACAATCACACAACCGTCCGCTTAGAGGATCAAACCAGCCTGATTATTACAAAGCCTATACGGGGATGATTGCGTCTAATTACGAGCTTGATTTTTGGGGACGGGTTAGGAGCTTAGTAGCATCCGCTCAAGCTCAAGCTCAGGCATCTGAAGCAGATCTACAAACCGAGAAACTCAGTCTTCAAAGTAAGCTCGCTCAGGTTTACTTTCAACTAAGGGGCAATGACAAGCAAACTCTCGTATTAGTCAAATCCATAAAAGGCTACGAGCGTGCCTACGAGTTAATAAAAAACAGATACGAGGCTGGAATAGCTTCAGGGGTTGATCTATCCCGCGCTCAAAGTCAGCTTAGTTCGGCCAAGGCAGAGGTATCTGAGCTAAATATTCAACGAGCACTTTATGAACATGCTCTAGCAGTCTTGATAGGTGCGTCTGCACAGTCATTTACGCTTAAGGCAAGCCCATCATTAGATGGGACAATGTCAGTGCAAACCAATGCTCCTTTGAACCTAAATGAAGATTCAAATGATCACAGCAACCGCACTGCATCAATATTCAACGTCAAGGAGCAAGATTTAAATACTTACCTTAAGGGGCTTAAGATTACGACCCCCCCCGTGATTCCAACTGGACTGCCCTCTACTTTACTGCAACGCAGGCCCGATATCGCTGCAGCAGAGCGAAGAACTGCAGCAGCCAATGAGAGGATCGGAGTTGCGAAGGCTGCATTTTTTCCAAGCTTCTCTATTGGGGCTTCCGTGGGATACCAAAATACAGGAGGTCCTGCCTGGATGTCCGAGCCAAACAGTTTTTGGTCAATTGGTCCAGCTGCTAGCTTTAACCTTTTAGACAATGGGCTCAGACAGGCCCAACTATCCATTGCAAAATCTGCTCTTGATCAAGCTGGAGCTGAATACCGTTTAGTTGTCCTGACTGCTTATCAGCAGGTACAAGATGCTATGGTCAAACTCTCAGAATTCAATAATCAAATCAATGATCGTGGGCTGGCCGCCTTTTCGGCTAATCGTGCCATGCAACTGGCGACATCAAGGTACAAGGACGGCGCTGTGAACTATTTAGAAGTCATAACGGCCCAAACAACGGCACTCCAAGCCGAGCGTTCATTAATTAGCTTGGACACTGCAAGGTTGATAACCAGTATTGACCTCATCAAGGCGTTAGGGGGTGGTTGGAATGAACTAGATGTGCGGATTGGTAAAAATTAAATTGCTTAATAAAAACATTTGTAATTTTTTAGTTTCCACAGTAATCTAACCCTTAAGATTCTTACCATTAAAAGCCACCTTAGCTCTCCAATGCCTAAAGCTCTCATCATAGAAGACGATCTGGACACAGCGAATCAGATTTATTTCCTTTTAGTGAAGCTAGGTTTTGACGCCGTCATTGAAGGCAATGGAGAGTTTGCACTAAAGCGTGCACTATCTGAACCCTTTGACGTCATCACTATTGACAGAATGCTTCCAAGTTTAGACGGTATAGCCATCACTCAATCTATTAGAGCGGTTGGCAACAAAACACCTATTTTGCTACTAAGCGCTCTAGGGCTTGTGGACGATAGAGTACAGGGTCTCAAGGCGGGCGGGGATGATTACTTGATAAAACCTTTTGCGCCAGAAGAACTCGTGGCAAGAATTGAGGCACTAGTTAGGAGACAAAATCAAAGTCAAACCAATAATATTTTGATTTACGAGGACTTGGAGCTAGATTTGATCAACCGAGTTGCCAAAAGAGCGGGCGTACCGATCTCACTCGTTGCGAAGGAATTTAAGCTACTTGAATATTTGATGCGTTTTTGTGGTCAAACTCTAACTAAAAAGATGATTCTTGAGTCACTTTGGAATTTAAACTTTGATCCATCAACCAATTTTATTGAGGTTCATATAGCCAGACTTAGAAAAAAGGTGGATGCACCTAATCTGAAACCACTTATTCATACTGTCAGGGGTGTAGGCTACACTTTATCCTCAAAATAACGAGGATGGATATTTTGATCAATTTCAAAGATCGACTTAGGATCTCAACTGTTCGTTTGGCCTTGATCAATTCATTGCTATTCGTAATGGGAAGTTTTATCACTATTGGTATTGTCTACTGGCAAGTAACCGTCTTTATGGAACACCGCGTCGATCACATCATTGATGTTTACGCCACAGAATTTAACAATATTCAATTACCCCAGGTCCTAGCCCGCGTAGATGAATTTATAAAACGTGACTCTAGGAAAATCGATCTTTATGGAGTTTTTACGAAAGAGGGTAAAAAAGTAAGTGGGAATCTTAGATACCTACCACCCGAGATTGGTACGGATGGTCAGATTCGAGAGTTTAAGAATAAATTTAAGGTTGAAAATTCTTTTGAATCAGACGAGCCTACCTACAACCTTGCAAGAGCAAAGGTCTTGAAAATTGACCAAGACCTAAGACTTGTTGTTGGGAGAGATATTAGCGAGTTTGCGGCAATTAGACAAATCCTATTGAACGGACTCATTTTAGGGAGTTCGATCGTATTGATATTTGGATTAATCATTGGTTTTGTTTTAGGTATTAGGCCCCTTGCAAGAATAGCAGTGATGAAAGAAATTACTCAAGAAATTATGCTTGGTAATTTTAGTCTTCGAATCCCTATATCCAAGCGACTTGATGAACTAGATATGCTTGCAGGCACTGTCAATTTGATGCTCACTGAGACTGAGAAACTTTTGCTCGATATCAAGGGAGTTTCATCAACAATTGCTCATGATCTACGAACTCCACTTACCCGGGTTAGACTTTTACTTAACAACGGACTGACGTTAAATGATATTCAAAATAACAACTTAGCTGAACAAAATTTTGAATTATTCACTAAATCTATTTATGAGACAGACACACTGCTTCATCGTTTCAGTGCAGTACTTAGAATTGCTGAGATTGAAAATCATATGAGAAAAAGTGGTTTCCAAATGATTGATCCAAAGATTATTCTCGAGCAAATCCTCGAAATGTTTGAACCTCTTGCAGAGGCAAGAGGAATTAATTTAGTACTGAATACTCAATCTAATGAGGAGATCTTTGCTGACAGTGCATTAATGCTTGAGGCGATAAGTAATTTGGTTGATAACGCTATAAAATTTTCGAATTCACCGCTTTTTGAACATATAAAAGAAAGTAATGTTCTCACTTCCCCAAGCACAGTACAAATTGATTTAGTAACAACAAATGGTCAGACCGTCATTCAAGTCAGTGATTTTGGTATCGGAATGTCCAAAGAAGTTGTTGAATACTTAAATTCAACGGATACGAGATCTTATTTAAATAATGCAAATAAGCAGATTTTTTTTGGATCAACCCAGTTATTTAAAAATAAAAACTATTTAAACGAAAATTCAACAACAAATATTAGATCAGAAGTTAAATCTGTACAAAGTTCAGAAAAAATTCTAGGATCAGGTCTTGGACAGAGCCTAGGGCACGGTTTAGGACTTGGAATAGTTAAAGCAATTTTACGACTTCATCAATTTGAGTTGATTGCGAATTCAACTCCACAGGGAACACAAATTAAAATTCATTGTCAATAATTTTATTGGTCATTTGACTTGTCCAATCATAAATATCCATAATCATGATATTTCATTCCAATCAGCATCCCGATTACAAACCTCGCTGCTTTATTGCTTCCTAAGCAATACGCAACAAGCGCTGGTCCAGGACAAAAACCTGCCTGGCCCGACCCACACCAAAAATTAAACTAACCAATATTAGTTCTTTAAGGATATTTGTATTGCCTGAAATATGAACTACTTCACACCATTTGGTCGCATGATTTGGATCCACATATCTGTACCCCAAATATGAAACTGGTATTGCCCCCCATCATTACAAACATTAAACACGGACCCCATTAGCCACTTAATTTGAAAAATCCTATTATTTTTTTAATTAGATTTCAACACTAGTTTAAGAATACGGTCGTTGATAAGCATACCTATCAACATTGATACTATAAAGATTATTGCTTTTACAGATCCAAGCCCCATCGCAACTATAGCCGGACCCGGACAAAATCCAGTGATTGCCCAACCTACTCCAAATAACAAACTTCCAATTAATAAACTAGGATTGAAGTGGTCTTTGCCTGGTAAATGGAGTTCTTCATTGAAGATGGTTTTATGACTTCGTTCAATCCAGCGAAAACCAAGAAACGCCAATGGTATCGCCCCTAACATCACAAGCGCTAGACTTGGATCCCAATTGCCAGTAATATCGAGAAAGTTAATGACCTTGTTGGGGTTGCTCATACCGGAGATGATTAGCCCAAATCCAAAAACAAAGCCAGCGAATAGAGTTAAATAATTTTTCATGTTTATCCTTAAATTAAGTGATAAAAGACGTAGGCTGTTAGAAAGCCGCTTGCCATAAAAGTCATAGTTGCAACCAATGAGCGAGGTGAGAGTCGACCAAGCCCGCACACGGCGTGGCCACTTGTACACCCTGAGCCCATTCTTGTGCCAAATCCTACCAATAAACCGCCAACAATCAAGGTTGAATAGTCGCTACTAATATCTAATTTAGGAAGTAGATTCAAAACATTGCCAATCACTGCCGCTAATAATATTCCGCAAATGAAATAGATCCTCCACCGGTAATGATCTTGTGGTGTATTTGTTCTTTGTAGTAATGAGCCTACTATTCCGCTAATTCCTAAGATTCTCCCTTTTGTAGCAATTAGGATCACTGAGGCGATGCCAATCAGAGCACCTCCAATCAATGCGCTAATTGGGGTAAAGTCATTCCAATTAATGATTAAAGACATGGTGTGTTTTCCTATAAAACAGTTTTGTAAATGAGATTTATTGCAATGATGAGAGTCAGTATTGCAAAAATTTGTTGTACATGGTTTGAGTGAATTTTCTCGATTAATTTTCTACCAATTCCCAACCCCATAATAGATCCCAAGATGAAAGGTAAAGCGATTGTCCAATTCATGTTACCCGTTGCACTCGCCAATAATGCATTTCCAGAAGAGACGATTGCAATGACTCCTAGCGTCGTGGCAACTACAGATTGCATAGGTAAATCAGTGAACTTTCTGAGGGAAGGGACCAATATAAATCCCCCCCCGACACCCAATAATCCAGATAGAAAGCCTGTCGCTCCACCAGTAAACAGTAAAGCGCTTAGACACCTACGGTTCCATATGAATTTACCAGTCGCTGGATTAAGTTCGCAAAACGCTCTTGAGGGGACATCTGTAATAGCCACTCTGGCTGCCCTATAGATCTGAAACAACATTCTCAATGAAATCCAAATCAGTAACAGTCCAAAACCAATAACCAAAGGTCGTTCTGGAGTTAAATGGGCTAGCACCAAGCCAAGCGGTGATAGAACCAGACCCGTTACGCTCATTAAAGCAGCTGCTTTGTATCTCAATATCTTGGAGCGAAAACCTAAATAAGCACCAATACCAGCTGAAATCGCTACGGAGGCTAAGGCTATTGGAGCAGCTTCGTTTAAAGGTAATCCAAGGCCAAATATAAGTAAAGGAACCGAAATGATGCCTCCACCAGCCCCAGTAAGCCCCATGAGTGAACCAACGAATAAACCAATAAAGGCAGGAATCAAAATAATTATTTGCATAATTTATATAATACTACAAAACAATATATAATTAAATATAATTTTTGGATATTTTATATGAAACCACTAATTGAGAGTTTTTTTGATCCTGAAACTTGGACTTTTACGTACGTAGTAAGTAGTGATTCGTCCAGTAGCTGTATTGTGATAGATCCAGTTTTGAACTACGACCCTAAGTCGGGGCGAACGAAGACGCAATCCGCAGAAAAAGTTATTTCCTTTATTAAGAGTCGTGCTCTCAAACTCGAGTGGATACTTGAAACTCACGCCCACGCAGACCATTTCACTGCAGCTATGTTCATAAAAGATACTCTGGGGGGAAAGATTGCGATTGGAGAACAAGTTACCAAGGTTCAAAGCGTTTTTAAAGGAATTTTTAATCTAGGGGACGAATTTAAGGCGAATGGATCGCATTTCGATTACCTTCTTAAGGATGAGGAAATTATTGCTTTTGGGGATTTGAGCTTTAAGGCAATTTTTGTCCCGGGTCATACCCCGGCTTGTATGGCCTATCAAGTTGAGGAATCTATTTTTGTCGGAGACACCTTGTTTATGCCAGACGTCGGAACCGCAAGATGTGACTTTCCAGGTGGAGACGCCAAGACTTTATTTAAATCCATTAAAAAATTACTTAGTTTCCCATCCGATACCAAGCTCTACATGTGTCATGACTACCCACCAGGTGAGAGATTGGTGAGGTATCAAACAACGGTTAAAGAACAAAACGATTCGAATATACATGTGCATTACGGTGTTAAAGAGGAGGAGTTTATTCAAATGAGGACTAAGCGTGATAAAACGCTTGAAATGCCGGTTTTGATTTTGCCGGCTATTCAGGTGAACATTCGGGCTGGGCAGATGCCGCCTTGTGAAGATAACGGTAAATCTTATTTAAAAATTCCAATTAATTTGGTGTAGAAAGATGAGTAATATAAATCTTAAGAAAATGCTGTCTTCAGCTGAGAAAGCTTGTACGCTAATGAAAGTTCTCTCAAATCGTGACAGGATGATGATTCTGTGTGAGATAAGCCAGCATGAGCGTTGTGTAAGTGAGTTAGAGGAAAAGCTTGAAATTTATCAGCCAACACTATCGCAGCAATTAACCGTTTTAAGGAAAGAAAAGTTGGTTAAAACAAGGCGCGAGGGAAAGCAAATTTATTACTCCTTAGAAAGTTCTCAAGCTTTAGCCGTAATAGAAGTTCTTTATCAGCAGTTTTGCAAGCATTAAAAGAAAGGATTTTAAAGTGTCTAAAGATTACAAACAAATCACAAAAGATATTTCCAGTTCACTCGCTAAATTAAGAGCTGAGGCTCCCGAATTGATGAAAGGATTTTCGGACTTATCACAAGCTGCAACCAAAGATGGCGTGCTTGATAAAAAGACTAAAGAGTTAATTGCGCTCGCATTGGGCGTAGCTGCAAGGTGTGATGGTTGCTTAGGTTTTCATACACAAACATTAGTAAAACTAGGAGCAACTAAACAAGAGGTAATTGAAACCTTAGGAATGGCTGTGTATATGGGCGGTGGCCCGTCCCTAATGTACGCAGCTGACGCAATCAGTGCTTTTGAACAAGCTGAAAATAAATAACTTCAATATCAGGCTATTCATTATTTGAATAATTACTGCCACTGTAATAACTGATTTCTGTATTGAACATAACTTCGAAACTCTTTGACTGGATAAAACATGAGTGACTTATTTAAAGAAAAAGCCAAAGAATGGGATACTAATGATAGGTCTCAGCAACTCTCCTCAGGAATTGGGAGTGCAATTCTTGAAAATATTCATCTAACTCAATCCATGGAGGTTCTAGATTTTGGAGCCGGTACTGGATTGATTACATCTCAAATTGCTCCTTTCGTGAAAAGAGTTACTGCGATTGATATTTCAGAATCTATGCTTGAAAAATTAAGAGCTAAAACCGAATTGCAAGAAAAAGTGCATGTGCTTTGTCACGACATAACAGTAAGTAGATTAAATCAAGAGTTTGATCTAATTATGAGTGCAATGGCCATGCATCATGTGAAAGATACGGAAAATATGCTTAATCAATTTTCAAAACATTTAAAACAAGGCGGACAAATTGCACTGGCAGATTTGGACTCTGAGGACGGAACATTTCACAAAGCAGGGACTGAGGGTGTTTTTCACAACGGTTTTGATAGAAAATATTTTTCAGAATTATTGAATAGGCATGGTTTTATCGATATTAAATTTTCAACAGCACTCACAGTTAAAGCTGATACGGGCTTGTACCCTGTATTTCTTGTTGTAGCTAGAAAAGTAGCTGTCACCCATTAATGCTCAATATGTCGCCTGATGAATTTGTTAATTATTAAGGTTTTAATTTAAACTTTATCAAGATAAGCATCGCCAGGTAAAAAGCAGAGGATTCGATTACTTATTTAATTTATTCTCATATATCTTAGAATTTACAAAATTTAAACGAAAAATATTTATGAAATATATTAATAAGCAAGTTTTGATTCCAATAGCTACAACTACTTGTTTAATTTTTCCCCTTATGAGTAGCGCTAATATTTGCTACGAGAATATTAAAAAAGTAGACACATCTCTCAAGGCACAATATGGCGAAGACTACCCATGGTGGGATATATTTGGCTGTATTGTGCTAAGGAAAGGTACTTTACGCCGAGATGCAGTTGTAACTATCAAACAGATGAAGCAAATATCTGAATTGAGATTTCAAGCGTATAACCTCGGTCGAGAAAACAAGTTAAATGAATGTTTAGAGGTGCTACGACCTGCTAATAAAATGCTGCATATTTATTCATAAATAAAAAGAACTGATCAGATTATTTAATTAGTTTATCCTGCGTCTTCGTTTCAAAGTCAGAGGCTTCGTGACGCTCACGTAGTTGCTCAGATGGCTCCCCTGTCATACGGTTTACCATTCTTCCCCTTACCACTGCAGGCCTTTTAAGTAATTCATCAGCCCAGCGCAGTACGTGTTTATATTCATGAACACTTAAAAACTCAGCTGCCCCGTACATCCATCCCTTAACCATTCCTCCATACCATGGAAAAATAGCCATATCTGCAATGGTGTATTCGTCACCGCAGAAATATTTATTTTTAGCCAAATGTTGGTCCAGTACATCTAGCTCTCGCTTAACTTCCATTGAAAATCTATCAATTGCGTACTCAAATTTCTCAGGTGCATAGGCATAAAAGTGTCCAAATCCGCCCCCAAGATACGGGGCACTGCCCATTTGCCAAAACAACCAATTCATACACTCGGTTCGAGTTTGAATATCTTTTGGCAAAAATGCATTAAATTTCTCAGCTAAATAAAACAAGATCGATCCAGACTCAAAAACTCTTATCGGTTTTGTCGTCCCGCGGTCAAGTAACGCTGGTATTTTGGAATTTGGATTGATCTCAACAAATCCAGATCCAAACTGCGCACCATCCCTGATGTTAATCAACCAGGCATCGTATTCAGCTCCTGAATGACCAAGTGCAAGCAGCTCCTCCAACATAATCGTCACCTTTACGCCGTTAGGTGTCCCCAGTGAATAAAGTTGGAGGGGATGTCGACCAACTGGTAATTCTTGCTCCACTCTTGCACCAGAGGTAGGTCGATTGATGCTTGCAAATTCTCCACCATTAGATTTATCCCATGTCCATACTTTTGGTGGCGTGTATTTTTTTGTAGTCATTAATTTTCCTATTTGTGATATTGAATTCTTAAAATGCTTGTTTTTCTTAGCCAATTTAATAGCAACAACAGCGTGCATAACAAGTTAATTAGAAATTATCAATGTTTTTCTTTCCTAACTAGTTCTTCAATGTCCGAAACATGGCTGCCAGCAATTTTAATTTGTATTTAATGACATTAAAAACTCGAGCGATTTTCTTCACTCAGCAAATAAATTACTGGTTATTATCCGAATTCAGCAAGAGTATGTTGCGTGAAACCTATTCCACAGTCCTGGAATGGTTTTACAAGTGATTGTTTTGGCCTTTTTAAGAAATCAAATCTCCGCATAGAAAAAATCAACCTGTAGCCTTTGCGGATGTCAAAGATGAGTGTTTGAGTGGATAAACCGCCTCATTTGGCCTACTCAACAGTAACGCTTTTAGCTAAATTTCTAGGTTTATCCACATCAGTACCTCTTGCACAAGCGGTGTGATAAGCGAGTAACTGCAAAGGAACTACGTGGAGTATCGGAGATAACAGTCCATAGTGTTCAGGCATCCTAATAACGTGAATTCCAGGAGCATTTTCAATTTTCGAGTCTGAATCTGCAAGCACATACAAGACCCCACCTCTGGCACGAACTTCTTGAAGATTGCTTTTAAGTTTTTCTATAAGCGCGTCATTAGGTGCAACAGCAACCACAGGCATAGCATCAGTCACCAAAGCCAATGGTCCGTGCTTTAGCTCTCCCGCGGCGTAAGCCTCGGCATGAATATAGGTGATCTCCTTGAGTTTTAACGCTCCTTCCATCGCTATTGGGTAATGGGTACCTCTACCTAAAAATAGTGCATTCTCTTTAGAAACAAAGTCCTCAGCCCAACGCATCACTTGAGGTTCCAGCGCAAGTACTGCCTGCAATGCAACTGGCAAGTGTCTCATCTCCTTTAAGAACTGCTCATGCTCGAGTGCACTCAGATTACCCTTGGACTGTGCTACACAAAGTGTGAGTAAGAAAAGTGCAGCGAGTTGAGTCGTAAATGCTTTGGTAGACGCAACACCTACCTCTACACCTGCACGGGTAACGTAGGCTAGCTCACACTCTCTAACCATTGCTGAAGTGGAGACATTACAAATAGTTAAAGTGTGCGTCATACCTAGACTCTTCGCATGCTTTAAAGCTGCAAGCGTGTCTGCGGTCTCTCCTGATTGACTGATTGTGACAATCAGAGTTTTGGGATTAGGTACGGAATCTCTATAACGGTACTCACTTGCGATTTCAACTTGCGTACTGATCTTTGCAACAGATTCAAGCCAATATTTAGCGACGCAACCACTATAGTAACTCGTACCACAGGCCAATATAAGTACGCTATCAATCTGCTTAAAAACATGCTCTGCTTTCTCTCCAAAGAGGTCTGGCACGATAGCTTGAACACCCTCAAGCGTATCTGCAATGGCTCTGGGTTGCTCAAATATTTCTTTTTGCATGTAATGCGTATAAGGACCGAGTTCTGCTGCACCGCTGTGGGCGGTAACGGTCTTCAAAACTCTAGCTACAGGATTTCTGTTTTTATCCTCAATTTTGTAGGAACCGCTGGCAACATCAACAATGTCGCCCTCCTCCAAATAGACAATTTGATCGGTCACACCCGCTAAGGCCATTGCGTCGCTTGCCAAAAACACCTCATTGGTTTTACCAGTTTTATCAAGACCAACTCCTAATATAAGTGGTGAACCAGACTTAGCGCCAACAATTCTATTGGGCTCATCTTTATGAAATATGGCGAGTGCATATGCACCTCTTAGCATTGGCAATGCATCTTTTAAAGCCTTGAAGAGGTCACCTTTATATAAGCTATCAATCAGGTGAGCGATCACCTCAGTATCAGTTTGACTTTGAAATACGTAACCAGCCTTTTGAAGATCAGCTTTGAGCTCCTCATAATTTTCAATAATCCCGTTGTGTACCACTGCTACTCGACCGCCCCCCTCTGCTGCTCCTGCATTTGGGCCATGGCTAAAGTGAGGATGAGCGTTATGAACCGCAGGGACTCCGTGTGTAGCCCAGCGTGTATGGGCTATGCCTGTGGTACCTTGAATCAGCTCTGCACTGACTTGCTCCATCAACTCAGACACACGCTTTGTGCTTCTTGCACGCTTTAGCCCGTCCGAGTGCACTGCAACACCGCATGAGTCATAACCCCTGTACTCCAGTCTTTGAAGCCCTTGAACAAGGATTGGGACAATGTTTCTATAAGAGACCGAGGCTACGATACCGCACATAAAATTTCCTAAATACTTTTTAAAAATAACTATTGAGAAACAAGCTCATTCATTTCTCAGAATCCAACGATTTACTTTTTAACTTTAACGGGTCTTGACCAGTTTTGAATACTGATTTGTTTAGCTCTTGTAATAGTTAGAGCACCTTTAGAAGTCTCTTTAGTGATTGTTGAGCCCGCGCCAACAGTACCGCCGGCCCCAATAGTGACCGGTGCAACGAGTACCGAGTTACTCCCGATGTGAACATCTTCTTCAATCACTGTCTTGTGTTTATTGGCGCCGTCGTAATTTGCCGTGATCGCCCCAGCCCCGAAGTTGACCCGCTCTCCAAGACTTGCGTCTCCAACATACGCCAAGTGATTTGCCTTAGCGCCCGCGGCGAGAGTTGAGTTCTTTATTTCAACAAAATTACCCACATGAACATCTGCTCCTAAAACAGCGCCTGGTCTAAGTCTAGCAAAAGGTCCAATTTTTGCAAACTCACCCACTCTAACTGGTTTCTCAGGACTGTCGCCCTCGATGTGAGTGTATGCCTCGATCACTGCACCACTCTCAATCAAAGCGTTCTGAATAACGCAGTTGGGACCAATACGAACACCAGTCCCGATATGGACCTGCCCTTTAAAAACACAATTAACATCGATCTCAACGTCTTCCCCGCACTGTAGTTGGCCCCTTACATCGATTCGACTTGGATCTTTCAGTCGCACGCCGTCTTGCATTAATTGAGCGGCAAGACTTAGTTGATAAGCTCGCTCAAGCTCAGAGAGTTGTGCTGGACTGTTAACACCCATCACTTCAACGGGATCGTTGATACAAAGTGCTTTGACTGGCACTCCGTCGGCCACAGCCAATTTGACGACATCTGTTAGGTAGTATTCTTTTTGAGCGTTGTTGTTGTCAAGGGAGTTCACCCACCGTCTTAAGTCCTTTGTGGGTGCCACCAAAACACCGGTATAAACCTCTGTGATTAGTTTTTGCTCAGCACTGGCATCTTTCTCTTCAATAATTCCTAAAATCTTATCAGTATCGCTACTATCTCTTATGACCCGACCATAACCAAAGGGATTGGAAGCTTTCAAAGTAAGTAAGCTCAACGAGTTGGCAGTTTCACTACTTTTCGATCCCGCACCAAAACTCGTTTCAATTAAGCTCTTTAAAGTTCTAACTTGGGTTAGTGGTACATCTCCAGATAACACGATGACTAGTCCATCATCTGAGAGATGGGGGACAGCTTGTTGGATTGCATGTCCCGTCCCCAATTGAGGCATTTGAAGGGCAAACTCCAATTGTGAATTTTGCCTACTATCTTGAGCACGCTCAAAAAAAGTGGTTGCTCCGGCTCTCACTAACTCAGACTCATGGCCTGTAATTACGATAATTTTACGAGCTGATAACTCCCGGGCAGCGTCTAGTACGTGTCCAAGAAGCGGTTTTGCTCCCAAAATATGCAAAACCTTTGGGGTCTTGCTCTTCATACGTGTACCCTTGCCTGCGGCCATGATCACGACATCAATCGGCATCATTATGGAATTTAACCTTAAAAAATGGTTTTAAAACGATCACTATGATAATCTAAGACCTTTTAGAAGCGCTGATCGTCGCGCCGATTTTCAAGCTAATTATCGATTATTTAATACTTTTTAATCTCCAGTTTTGAACTTATCAACCTTTGCAATCGCCTTAACAAGATTTTCAACCCTAGACGAGTCTCTAAGGCGTGTGCACTTGTTTTTCACGCTTTCGCTTTTGATTTGCTTTCAGGGTTGCACTCTGATTCAAACCACTTACAACCAAGCTCCAGAGATCACATATTGGTGGCTAGACGGGTATGTGAATATTAATTCAAAACAAAAACCGGGACTGATCGAAGATTTAGCGCAAATTCACCGCTGGCATAGAACAACTCAATTGCCCCAATACCAAGAAATTTTGAAGCAACTGGACTCCAAAGTTCAATCTGATTTAACGGTTGATGGTATTTGTACTTCAATCGAGCCCCTAATTAAAACCAAAGCAAATGATTTGATCGTTGCATTTGAGCCTACATTGACTCATTTGGTGCTTGGAATGCAAGCCGAACAACTCAAGACTTTACAACGCAAGTTTGATAAAAACAATAAAGATTGGAGACGCGATTGGCTTGGGAGTGCGAACGACAGAGTGGCTTTTAGAACTAAAAAAGACGTCGAAATCGCTGAATGGCTTTATGGACGCTTAAGCAATTCTCAGCATGAACTGCTCAGAGAATTGGTGCTGGAATCTCCCTTCGAAGCTGATAAAACTTATGATGAACGTCTTCGCAAGCAAGCTGACGCAGTTGAGACTTTGAGGCAATTGATTAATGAACGCTCAAATTTTGAGGAAGCACAAAAAACAATGCATCTACTTCTAATGAGAAGTACATTTGACTCGCCCGACCTAGATTTCAGGGAGTATTTTTATAGGAATCTCAGGTCTCAGTGTGCAAGGGCTGTGAAGTTTCACAATTCTACGAATGAGAAACAAAGACAACATGCATTTAAGGTTCTACAAAGTTTAGAACAAGACTTCACAGAGTTGCAAAAAAAGAACTAGTTTGACAGTTTTGTGCAATTAAAGACACTCCCTTTTTTTTGAAATCTAGTCAATCGACCAAGCAACTCCCTCCTCTGTCAGTATGGCGTCTAAAGGCACGTCATGGGCTTCAAATTCAAGATCTGGTACAAAACCAAAGTTGAACCCAAGGCCTACAGTGAAAGGTTTGGGAGCCAAAGAGGCCAAGGTTCTATCGTAAAAACCGCCTCCATAACCAAGCCTATTACCCTTTGGACCAAATCCCACACAGGGAACAAAAAGTAGCGTTGGAACGAGAACTTCTGTATCTTTAGGTTTAGGAATATCGTAGGCATCATTTTCCATGGGGCACCCAGGATACCAGGCATGGAAGGTTAAAGTTTTATGTAGCTTATTGATTACGGGTAGACCAATCCTTCGCCTGGTTTCTTGTTCGGTCAGTTCACCATCCTCTTTCCAACGGTGCAATGCTGGTAGGGGATCAAACTCTCCCTTTATGGGCCAATAAGCGCCAATCACGGTGTCAGACCTTCCGACTAACCAAATTCTCATGACTTGTTGTAGCGCCAAGGTGAGCGCGTAGCGATTATTTACCTCTGCGCGTTGTGTAATTAGCCGTTGTCTTAAGGATTTCTTGTCCATGAGGAGATAATCAGTCCATGTATGAATTTCCAATTGTGACATTGTCTAAGCGGTTTGATCCAATTCTTTTGAAAATGAATCGAAAAGTAACATTAAAAATTTGCCTTATTCTTGGTTTTTTGATACCTTGCTTGTTAAATGCTCAGGAATCTAGCAACAAAGGCAAGGACCCAAAAAGTATCCCTGCTGATACAAGCAATACTCCTTCAGATCACAAAAACGGCAAAAAAGTTGCGCGCGCCCCTCACCACGGCCGTTCACCTCAAGTTTCAAATTCTATTGGTGATAAATCAAAACAAAAGACTTCTCTCCCCCCAAGCCCAAGTAGCTCTTCAAAGAAAGAGCAATCAGTGCAGGGCGGCACCCCTAAAGAACCCAATGGCGTAACAACTGGATCCAATGGCTCCGGCTCTGGTTCTGGTTCTGCAGCAGTTGTAGGATTTGGTGTTGTTGGTGCTGGTGTTGGTGCTGCGGCAATTGCTCCGCTCACTAATGCCATACCTGAATCATCCTCCTCTTCAACTCCCTCCTCTTCAACTCCCACGGGGCAATTGCAGCCTAACTTACCAAACAATCCCGTCAATGCGTTCTCATCCTCCAGTCTCGCCCCAGTTTCTCCCACTAACTCTGTGCCCCCAACTCCCTCAGGCTCTCTTAATGAGAACAACGGCACCAATACAAGTGTTGTCGTTAACAAAGGAGCCGTGGAAAATGCAGAGCAATCCCCCGCCCCGAGCAAAACAACCTCACTGATCGAATCATTTTTTAATATTCCGTGGCTTGGAGGGAAGACATCCGCCCCCAAACCCAATAACAATCCTGGCGAAATCACCACACTAGCTTCAGTGGTAAACGCCGTCGTCCTTTCACCAAGCGTTGCAATCCCACCCGTTACTTATTCAAACCCTTCAAAATTCAGTACTCCACTGCCCATAAGTTCTTCAAACGGCCCTTACTCTGTTCAAACAGGGGAAAGAAACACAACGGGTGACAACGCTGTAATTGATATGGCACAGGCTTTCAAACGAGGAGACCGAAAACGCTTGAGTTCCACACTTGTCTACGCACAAGGCCATCCCCTAGAGCCTTGGGCTGCGTACTGGGAGCTGCGCGCGAGACTTGATGAAGCATCTTATTCGGAGATTAGAGCGTTCCTAAAACGTTACGCAGGCACTTACCAAGAAGACCGCATGCGAAATGATTGGTTGGTCATGGTGGGTAGCAGACGTGATTGGGAAACCTTACTCGATGAGTATTCTTATTTCAGGATGCGAGACGACAAAGAGTTGCAGTGCTATTACTTACTTGCACAGTATGTTCAACTGGGCCCCAAAGCGCTACCTGAGACCACCGAGCTTGTGCTACAAAACTGGCAAGCTCTCAAAGACTCGGATGACGGTTGCATGCTCGCTGTGGATAGGCTCTACGACGCTCGCAAAATAACCGAGACGGAGATTTGGAGAAAAATTAGAGCGGCAACTGAATTCAACTCAGCTAGGCTTGCCAAGAAGGCGATGCAAATCATACAACCCAATTTTTTACCAGAGTTGGAGAGTATTTTAAAAAGCCCAACCAATTACTTGGCTCAACAAAGCAGTTCTCCTCAAAAATCCAAAGATGAGTTGATCACTTTGGCCCTAATGAGGCTTAGTGCTATTGATCCAACTGATGCAGCACGCCAACTCCAAAACAAATGGCAATCTATTTTAAGCAACGAACAACGCACATGGGTATGGGCCGCTGCAGGGCGAGAGGCAGCACTAAGAAATGACCTTAAAGCTCTTGATTACTTTGAGCGCGCGAGTGCTGATAAAGATATTTCAAACGATGAGTTATTGGCTTGGAAAGTCAGAGTTGCGCTTCGCATGGATACTCGACCACGTTGGGAGATGGTGGACTCAGCTATCAGTGCAATGAGTCCAAATGCGCAAAAAGATCCCGCCTGGGTTTACTGGCGAGCCAGGGCACTACTGGCTAAGAAGCCTCAAACGCCTCCAATTACTCAAGAAGCACAAAGCTTACTTAATTCAATTGCCAGTGTGAGAGGATTTTATGAACAACTAGCTCTTGAGGAGCTAGGCAAGAAAATCTTCATTCCCAATAAGGTTGATCCGCCAAAGCCTCAAGAACTTGCAGACGCCAAAACCAACCCAACGATTAGAAGGGCTTTGTATGCAATTAATTTAGGCCTCAGGTCTGAGGGCAATAGAGAGTGGAATTACGGGACCAATTTGGTGGATAACTCTGGACGCGCCGGCGGGATGAACGACCGTGAGTTGCTGGCAGCAGCGACCTTGGCCTGTGAGTTAGAGATATGGGATCGATGTGTAAACGCTGCTGAGCGTTCAAAGACCATAGATCCAAGCCTTCGTTTTCCGATGCCTTTTAAGGAGTTGGTTCTTAAACGCACCAAAGAAATCGATCTCGACCCTGCCTACGTTTATGGTCTTATTCGTCAAGAAAGCAGATTTGTAATGGATGCCAAGTCGACCGTTGGCGCCTCGGGACTGATGCAGATCATGCCAAAGACCGCAGTTTGGACAGCCAAGAAAATAGGGTTAATAAATTTCAGACCCGAAACACTAAGCTCCAGAGAAGTGAATATCTCAATTGGAACCGGTTACTTAAAACTTGTTCTCGACAGCTTTGACGGCTCTATGCCCATGGCAGCAGCTGCTTACAACGCGGGCCCAAGCCGGGTCAGACACTGGCAAGAGGGGAGTATCGTTGAAGGCGCTATCTGGGCAGAGTTCTTACCTTTTAACGAAACTAGGGATTACGTTAAGAAGGTTCTCTCAAATACCATTAATTATCAGAGCATTATTACTTCTGAGCCACAATCTCTTAAAGCCAGGCTTGGAATGGTTGGCCCCATGGACGCATCTAAAGCTTCGCTTGTAAATCCAGATCTTCCTTGAATATTTTTTTAATATAAATTAATGATTTGCTTTTTTAAAAAGCAACGAATGATAATGAAATTTTCTTCACTCACCACTTTAGCCAATCTCAGGAGTGCTACAAAACCAAAACACCACATTTGCGTTTTTGCGAGTTTGATAACTCCCGCCGTTTTACTTGCGCAAAATATCCCTGTATCAACCAACACCAATGCAGAATCGGTTGGCTCAGAGATCGCAACATTAGATAACGTACAAGTCAAAGGTGGTAAATTAGCGATCAAACAATTTGATACACCAGCATCCTCGTTTTTTGTAGACCAAAATACGGTCTCAAACTCAGGCAATCAAGTCAACCTCTCCGACGCTCTTAGCTTGGCCCCAGGTGTCGTCTCTTTGAACAGAAACAACTACGCACAGGACATTCAAATCTCAATTAGAGGATTTGGTGCTAGGACTGCTTTTGGGCTTAGAGGTATAAGACTTATTACGGACGACATACCTGCAACGATACCTGACGGACAAGGACAAGCCTCCACAGTCAGCCTGACCTCAGTAGATCACATTGAGGTGCTCTCTGGTCCTCTTGCCCAGCTTTACGGAAATTCCTCAGGCGGAGTGATACAAACATTCACAAAAGAAGCAGGGGCAGTTGCAACCGCTCAGGTTCAAAGTTATTTTGGATCGTATGGAATGCAACGCTTTGATTGGCAACTCACAGAACGTTTTGGGACAGCAGAGAACAAAAATTCACAAGCATCCACCTCCAAACTAGGCATAGTTGCGGATTACAGTACCTTTAAGACGGATGGATGGAGACAAAACAGTTCCGCACAAAGAAATCAACTCAACTCAGTGATCACCTACGATCCACAAGAAGATACTCGGATTAAAGTGGTGCTTAACTCATTCAATATGCCTTTGGCTCAAGACCCTCTTGGGCTTAACCTGACGCAGCTAAGAGCGAATCCGCAGCAAGCGGGTACTAACGCACTTTTGGACTTAACTCAAAAAACGGTTAAACAAGACCAAATCGGATTGGTCCTGCAGCAAAAGGTATCTTCAAACACGCAGTTTCAAGCCAGAATTTATGACGGCATCAGAGATACCAATCAAACACAAGCCTCCTCATGTGACCCCAGTAACTTAATCTACCCAACATGCACAAACACACCCCCACAAACAGGTTCTTGGATTGCACTTCAAAGAAACTTTAACGGCGTTGGGTTGCAACTCAAGGGTCGGGATTTAAGCTCAACTCTCCCTTGGGAGTGGGTGTTAGGCTTTGATTATGATCGCTCAACGGAGAGCAGACAGACTGGCAAAACAACGACTGGAACGTTGACTTCTACGGGCGCTTATTTACAAAACGTGGCTACCAACAGTGACTTCTTTTTGCAAACAAATTTATATCTCAATGAGCGTTGGACTTTAACCGCTGGTATCAGACAAGACCAGGTATCCATTACCAATACAAACCTGTCAACACCTAGCTACGGCGGGGCGTCAACATTTACCAATACCAATCCTGTGATCGGAGTGACTTTGCATGCACTTGACAATGTCAACGTATATGCAAACGCGGGACTTGGTTTTGAGACACCTACAACAAGTGAGGCCGCTTATAGTCTACCCAGTCCACTTAACGGCCTACCTAAAGCCCAATTCAATACGGGACTTAAAGCCTCAGAGAGCCATAATTTTGAGGTTGGAACCAAGTGGCTCGAGTCCAAGACCACTCAGTTCAATGCTGCTTGGTTCTTGATTAACACATCAAACGACATCATCAGTGCTTACTCTTCTGGTGGGCAAACTGTCTACCAAAACGCCGCACAAACCACTAGAGAAGGTTTTGAGTTCTCCCTCAAAGACTCCTCCACAGGTCACTTTAGACAGCAAGCGTCTCTAACACTCATGCGAGCTCAGTACGACACCAACTACTTTAACGCTCTTAATCAGTTTCAGTCTGTTGCAGGTAACATGCTACCTGCGATTCCCAAAGAGTCACTCTATGCATCCATCGCTTGGTCGCAAAAAGGATTTGTATCCAGTGGCAAAGCGCCGCTCTCGGGAGCTGAAATAGAAGTTGACTTGAGCGCCAGATCTCATATGTGGGCCAATGATTCTAATTCTGTGAGCTCTTCAAGCAATGGATACGCGCCTGGCTATGGGGTGTTTGATCTCAAACTGCATGAGCGCTTCTTAATTGATCACTCAACTCTAGATACCTACCTATCCATCAACAACGTGACCAATCTAAATTATGTTGGTTCAGTAATCGTGAATCAAGCGAATGCTGGCTATTTCGAGCCAGGCCTTCCCCGCAACTGGATGCTAGGGTTAAAATTTTCTATGCCTCTATGAGATGTTTGGATAAAAGTGTTTCGACTTTTTTAGCAATTCACTTTATCGTCTACAGTTTTGATTTTATGCATTTCAAGATGTGAGATATGATCTTGGTTGACGTTTATTTTGAAGTGGGCGCAAATGAAAACGTAAAAGTCAATCACGGCCTAGGTTTTAATGCTGCAAAACTTGTGATTGCTGAAACGCCTGCTTTGTACGACATGACACACATTGATCCTGATTAAGGAAATTTATATGACTACTGAGCAATCTTACGATAGCAAATCTATTTATTACCACTGGATCAGTGCCCTATTGATTTTCTTACTTTGGATTATTGGTCAAAACATTGACTCATTTGAAAGGGGCGACCCCAGAGTTATTGTCCGAAGTATTCACATTTTGCTAGGCCTAATTCTTGCCTCAGTGTTTGTTTTAAGACTTAAATGGAAATTCTCCGGCGCTACAAAACTCCCTCCCTCTGATGAAGGAGTCATGGGGAAAATCGCAACAGGTGCTCACCATTTGCTTTACTTACTTATGGGTGCAACAATAGTTATGGGAATTGTTGCAGTTTGGGTTCGTGGCGATAATATTTTTAATTTCTTTACTGTTCCCGCCTTCGACCCATCTAATGAAGATCTACCCGACGATGTCGTCGACTTACATGGCTTATTAGCCAACTCTTTACTGATTCTGGCGGGAGGTCATACCCTACTCGCTATTTGGCATCAAAGAATAATTAAAGACGGTCTTCTAAAAAGGATGTGGCCATCTTTGAAATAGTGCCCTATTAATATTTAACCAATACCAATGGGTTGGTGACAATCAGAGGTTTGGATCCTAACCTTCACACCTTGAACGAAATAAACATTAACTGACTTAGTGATAAAAGTTCAAACCAAGACTCATCTATTAGATATCATCACTTATCAATCGCACTAAACGTATTAACGCTTCTCAACTGGCCGTTATGGGTTAATTCAAAAATCACCATCTCACCTGAACTTGTCTCAACGCCCAGTAATGCAGATATGTTGACCTCGTGACTGACCAAGACCAAGGGCAGACTTTGATTTGAGCTCAGATAGTCAACAATAAATCCTTTGAGGTCTAACGCTTTATTTGGAAACTGTAGTTGATTACGAAATGTAGATGCCAACTCGTTTGCTGTATGGACTTCTCCAATATCTAACAATTTAGCAGTATCCCTCGCTCGGCACCAAGGGCTTGAAAAAACAGCAGCCTCCTTTAAGCCCTGTTGCTTAAGCCACTGACCAATTTCTCGCGCTTGGCTTCGGCCTTCATCACTGAGATTTCTTTGAGTTTTACAGTCCTCAATGTTAAAGCCCTCAGGATCTCCTATTCCAGGAGCTCTTGCATGTCTCATGATCAGTCCATGCTTGTGATCAAACAGACTGCTTAATCCTCCACTCGCAGTGTTTTGGGCAAAACTTACAGATGATAAAAAAATTGCTAATAATAAAAATTGTGATGCAAAAAAAACAAAACTAACTAGGCGTTTATTTAGCATTTATGTTCGGAAATTAAATTCTCTATCCTGAAATTTTATTGAACTAGGGATTTGTGATGGTTTTCAAGGTTTTGTTATATCAAAACCTTATCAATCAATTGATTTTCAAAACTCTATTTTGCACTTCAAAAAATCATTATGCAATATTAAGGTGCACACAAACACGAAAAACTATGCACCACAACAGCGCATTCTCGCAAATCGACATAGCATTTAACCAAAATTTCAATACATATCTAAGCACTGATCGTGGCATACATCTTGCAAAACTAGGTCTATACATGTCGAGTGATCTACTGAAAGTGTTATTTTTAAGTCTTGATTATTTTTTACCTTTTATTACCAGTGCGGTGTCTTATACATTGCTATTTTTAATGCTACAAATTTTTAAAGATTGAATCGTCCAGTACATGTCCTCTACACTTCAATCCATTCCCGATTTAGGGGGACCCGCACAGTCTCTTCTAAGCGTTAAGGGTTTAATCAAACACTTCCCGCTCAAAGGCGGCTTGTTAGGCCGTAGTCCCGGCAAAATTCAAGCCGTATCTGGTGTAAATTTTGAGATCCGCAAAGGTGAAACACTAGGCATTGTGGGCGAGTCGGGTTGCGGTAAGTCAACCACTTCACGACTCATCATGGCACTTATGCAACCAACTGCAGGGGAAATTGTATTTGATGGCCAAACAGTTGGTTCGCGCGGTCTACCGATGAAAGAGTACAGGCGCCAAGTCCAGATGGTTTTTCAGGATAGTTACTCATCTCTTAATCCCAGAATGACCATCGAGGAATTGATTGCTTTTGGTCCACGTGTGCACGGAGTTGATCGACGAAATGCCATCCACTCTGCGCATGAGCTATTGGCTGCGGTTGGACTTAATCCGGAGCAATTTGGACGCCGATACCCCCACGAACTCTCAGGTGGTCAGCGCCAAAGGATCAACATTGCGCGGGCACTTGCTCTTAAACCGCGACTTCTGATTCTTGACGAGCCTGTGTCTGCTCTAGATAAATCGGTTCAAGCTCAAGTGCTTAATTTACTTGTTGATTTGAAGGTTCAATACGACTTGAGCTATTTATTCATTAGTCACGACCTAAACGTTGTGCAGCATGTGTCGGACCGAGTGCTTGTCATGTATTTGGGCCGCGTTGTCGAGATTGGGCCAGTAGACTCAATATATACAAGTGCTGCTCATCCCTATACAAATGCATTGCTTGCAAGTCGTCCCTCTATGGATCCAGATCAAAGGCGAAGCGAGCCGCCGCTCTTTGGAGATCCTCCAAACCCAGTAAATCCACCGAGTGGTTGTCATTTTCGTACACGTTGCAAACATGCAGAGCAAGTTTGCAGTGAGACTGCTCCTGAGATGAGTTCATTAGAAGGAGATCACCTTGTGGCTTGCTTAATGGCTGGAAAAAATAACGGTCACACTAAATCACAAAGTATCACAGCATGAAGACCATCCATGAGCCATTGGTCCAAGTTAGGGATCTGAGAGTGCGTTTTGTATCTAAAGATGCAACTGTTCACGCTGTCAACGGAATTGATTTCGATCTGGACTCACACGAAACACTTTGTGTTCTCGGTGAGAGTGGCTCGGGTAAGTCGGTCATGCTTCGCTCGCTCATGCGTCTTAATCCTCCCAATAAAACCGTTATCTCTGGTACTTTAAGGGTCAATGGACAAGACTTGGTCACAGCAACTGAGAGACAACTCTCAGATCTTCGGGGTCGGGTTGTGTCTATGATTTTTCAAGAACCCATGACCGCATTAGATCCTGTATTTAAGATAGGAAAACAAATCGCTGAGACCATTATTCGCCACGAAGGCATCAGTCGCGCAGAAGCTGACAAAAGAGCTCTTGACTTACTTGAACTGGTACAAATACCCTCCGCCAAAGAACGTCTTAACGCATATCCCTTTGAGATGTCTGGTGGACTGAGGCAAAGAGCGATGATTGCAATCGCGCTAGCGTGTAAACCAAAGTTACTTTTAGCCGATGAGCCAACGACAGCGCTAGATGCAACTGTGCAAATACAAATACTTTTATTACTACGAAAGTTGCAAAAAGAATTAGGAATGGGTGTTATCTTTGTCACCCACGATCTAGGAGTTGCAGGAGAAATCGCTGACCGTATTGCAGTCATGTACGCAGGCAGATTTATTGAGGAGGGACCAACGAGCGAGCTGATGCGAAGCCCCCTTCATCCCTACACCCAAGGATTACTGGGTGCTACTGTGCATCCAGGCATGAGGGGCTCCAGGTTAATCACCATCCCTGGTGCACCTCCCAATTTAGAGCATCTAAAAGAGGGTTGCGCATTTGCACCTCGCTGCTCAAAAGCACAGTCCATTTGTCTAAACCAAACGCCAAAGACTATGCAAACATCACCGGGTCGTAGTGCGCGTTGTGTACTCTTAGCTAGTGCAACGTAAGTTATAAATATATAAATGAGAATTTTTCTGTGATCTTCTATCTTTTACGCCGAATCCTCTACACCATCCCGATCGCACTCGGGGTTAGTTTGATTTGTTTCATGCTTGTGCACATTGCACCTGGCGATCCTATCAACGCCATTGCGCCCCCAGATGCGCCTTTGGATGTGGTTGCACAACTTAAACACGAATACGGACTTGACAAACCCTTACCTGTGCAATTTAGTATCTGGCTCATCCATGTTGCTCAAGGAGATTTAGGACACTCACTTGTTACGGGTCGCTCTGTTTGGGAGGAGCTTAAGGACGCCATTGGAAACACCCTAAGGCTCTCACTTGTGGCAGCGACGATTGGATTTTTTCTGGGTTCGGTATTTGGCGCAACAGCTGCCGCATTTCGTGGCACGTGGATTGATCGCACATTGGTCGCTCTAGCAGTCACTGGAGTGTCCTTGCCTCATTATTGGCTCGGTATGGTGTTGGTTGTTATTTTTGCTGTGCTGTTAAACATACTGCCAGCAATGGGTGCAGGACCTGGTGGAATGGCCTGGATTTGGGATTGGGAGCATATGCAGTTTCTTATCTTACCGGCTGTAACGCTGTCTGCAATTCCCATGGGGATTATTACTCGCACTGTGCGTGGTATCGTAGTTGAAGTACTAAACCAAGACTTCGTCACCACACTTAGGGGAAAGGGCTTACTTAAAAGCCACATCTTCACTCACGTACTCAAGAATGTTGCCCCGAGTGCCTCAGCAGTGATGGGGCTACAACTGGGCTACTTAATGGGTGGCTCTATTCTTGTTGAAACCGTGTTCAGTTGGCCTGGGACGGGTCTGCTACTTAACAATGCCATATTCCAACGTGATATTCCAATGCTTCAGGGCACCATCCTAGTTTTAGCAATGCTTTTTGTATCGCTGAATCTAATTGTCGATCTGATCCAAACTACTTTAGACCCAAGGATCAAACGTTCATGAACGATGCTACAACACAAAGGTTGGATAACCCAAACGAGTCTGCGCCTGTGAATAAAGCAATCAGCACAAATAAAAGCAGAGGGTACTGGCAAGGCGTTGCACTTAGGCTATCTCGGGACAAAACAACGATAGTTTTTTGCGTGATTCTTTTTTTAATGTTGTTAGCAATTTTGTTTGGTCCACTTCTAAGCTCTCACGATCCGTTTGAGGGAGACATGATGGGTCGCTTGAAACCCATTGGATTTGAGGGCTATGTGCTTGGGACGGATGAATTGGGACGTGATATGTTGACACGTCTTTTATACGGCGGTCGGATATCTTGGTTTTTAGGTATTACGCCTGTTGTAGTAGCTTTCTCAATCGGTGGGCTACTGGGCGTCATAGCAGGTTTTGAAGGTGGTTGGATCAACACGATGATCATGCGGATCACAGATGTCTTCTTTGCCTTTCCTTCCGTTTTACTAGCGGTCGCCATCAGTGGTGCTTTAGGGGGTGGAGTTTTCAACGTCATCTTATCTCTCACTCTCGTCTTCATCCCACCCATCATCCGCGTCGCTGAGGCCGTCACTACTAGTGTGCGAGAGCTGGACTACGTAGAAGCTGCACGAGCCAGTGGCGCAAGTAACTTCATCATTATTCGTGAGCACGTGTTGCCCAATGTACTAGGACCAATCTTTGTATACGCAACCAGTTTAGTCAGCGTATCGATGATTCTTGCTGCTGGGCTCTCTTTTCTAGGATTGGGTACCAAACCACCTGATGCGGAGTGGGGGTTGATGCTGAACACTCTTCGGACAGCCATTTATACACAACCACTCATCACAATTTTGCCTGGCTTTTGTATCTTCATGACCAGCATTTGCTTCAACATGGTCAGCGACGGATTGCGCTCGGCAATGGACGTTAGAACTTGATGCATATCTTTTAATCTTTCAAATATTCACCTTTCAACCCCTTTTAACCTTTTTAAGCTTTCTTATATTTAATCAATGGAGAATCAATTATGAATCCTCGAATTTTGCGTCTCTTTTTCTACCGATTAGCAATCGCTTTGACAATGAGCACCAGCTTGATGCAGGTGTCCCCTAGTTATGCTCAAGGTCAATTGCGAATCGCCATGACTGCGGCAGATATTCCGACCACAACCGGTATGCCCAATAATGGCTTTGAGGGCATGCGCTTTTTGGGATATCCCATTTTCGAGGGCCTGGTTTTATGGGACCTCACCCGTGCAGACAAATTGGCCACCATTCGCCCTGGATTAGCTGAGAAGTGGGAGCAATTACCAAATGACAAGACCACTTGGATTTTCCATCTCCGCAAAGGGGTTAAGTTCCATGACGGCTCAGATTTCAATGCCGATGCGGTGATCTGGAATTTGGATCGATACTATAAAAAAGACAGCCCACAATTTGAGGGAGCTGCCACGGGTACAGTTCGCGCTCGCGCACCCCTGCTCGCTAGTTACAAAAAAATTGATGACAACACGGTTGCGCTAACAACGGCTAAACCGGCGTCCTATTTCCCCAACATGGTTGTATACATTCTTTTCACCTCTCCAGCCTCTTTTGAGAAAGCAGGAAAAGACTGGGCAAAAGTAGCCACACTTCCAGCCGCAGGTACTGGACCCTTTCAAATCTCCCAAGTCATGCCCCGCCAATCCGTTACTTTGGGCAGATACGATGGATACTGGGACAGTGCACGCAAAGCTAAAGTTGACTCTGTACTGCTCCTTCCCATTCCGGAGGCAAACACCCGTCTAGCAGCACTACGTTCTGGTCAAGTAGACTGGATTGAAGTACCGCCACCAGATGGAATCCCTTCTTTGAAGGCCGCTGGTTTCTCAATCGTAACCAATTCATATCCTCATATTTGGCCTTGGTTTTACAACATCGCGGCAACCAACAGTCCATTTAAAGATGTTCGCGTTAGGCAGGCTTTGAATTACTGTGTTGACCGCCCCGCTTTAGTCACAATGTTGAACGGTATCGCAGAGCCTGCTGTTGGAATGCTCAAAACCAATGATCCAGCTTTTGGTAAACCAGTCAACCGCTACACCTTTGATCCAGCCAAGGGTAAAGCTTTACTCGCAGAAGCTGGCTACAACGCCCAAAAGCCACTCTCCTTTAAAGTCATGATCTCCAACTCTGGATCTGGACAGATGGTGCCTTTGCCAATGAATGAAGCGATTCAAAGAAACCTTAAACAAGCATGTGATGTTGATGTCAAGTTTGATGTCAATGAGTGGCAGGTTTTGTTCTCATCTGGACGTCTGGACCCAGACAATGCCGGACTTCACGGCTCAATGGCTTTAAATATCAGTTCACCAACGACAGATATTGCCATGTTTGAAAGGTTCTTTGCTGCTGCTAACTTTGCTCCAAACGGCAGTAACTTCCCTCACTGGAAGGATGATAAATTTGAAGCCGCTATAGACGCCGCTGGAAAAGCAACCGATGAGGCGACTAGCCAAGCCACCTTTCGTACGGCGCACGAGCGATTAGTTGATGATCCACCCTGGCTTTACATCGTGCACGATTTAAACCCACGCGCAATCAATAAAAAAGTTACCGGAATGGTCTCCGCTCAGTCTTGGTTTGTAGATTTAACATTGGTTAGTCTTCAAAAATGAAAAATGATCCCACTCTTTTACCAGCATATGAACTATCCAAAGAGATTGTTGCTGGACGACTCTCGCCTGTAGATATCATGGACGCTCAGTTAGCCCGAATAGAGCGTTTAGATCCCAAACTACATGCATTCATTGATGTCTACGCACCCGAGGCTCGTCTTGCCGCGGAGGCTGCTGACAAGGCCATACGCTCTGGACATTCGCTTGGTCCCTTGCACGGAATACCCATAGCAGTGAAGGATATTATTGACATCGAGGGCAGAGTCACAACGGGTGGGTCAGCAACACGGCTTAATCACAAAGCGTCTACTACGGCAACTGTTGTTCGACGATTAATTAGCCAAGGAATGATCGTGCTTGGAAAGACACATACCGTTGAGTTGGCTTGTGGTGCATGGGGTACAAATCAACACATGGGTACACCTTGGAACCCTTGGGATGCAAAGGTACACCGCACCCCCGGTGGCTCTAGTAGTGGCTCGGGTGTAGCCGTTGCAGCCAGACTTGCGCCTTGGGCGCTTGGCACGGATACGGGATGCTCTGTCAGACAACCCGCTGCTTGGTGCGGTATAACGGGTCTAAAAACATCTATGGGCAGAATCAGCACTTACGGTATCTTGCCACTTAGTACAACACTAGACACACCTGGGGCCATGGCAAGGACTGTAAGGGATGTTGCAATTCTTTACGAAGTACTTCAAGGGGCAGATCCAAAGGATAAACAAACGATAGGGCGTCCTATCTCCGACGTGATGCCTACCCTTGAGGGCGGGGTTAAGGGGCTACGCCTTGCACGCTTACCAGAGCAAGAGAGATTGGGAGTTGATCAAGATGTTCTAAATGCGTACGACAATTCTTTGAAACTTCTTGAGAGTTTAGGTGCAGAAATTGTTGATATAAAACTGCCATTCCCGTTAGAGATTTTCTTATCTATTACAAGCATTACCATGGGTGAGGCCTATTTCCTTAACAAAGCAGTCGTAGAGGATCCAAATTCAAAGATGGATGAATCTGTTAGGAAAAGAATGCTCAGTGGCGCCAGTGTTTCGACTCGTGAGTATTTAGAAACACTCAGTCGGCGTGAAGAAATGAAGCGAGAGATGAACACTGCAATGAGAGGGATTGACGCGTTCCTCACGCCCAGCACCCAGACTGCAGCCATAGCGCTTGATAAGGTAGATCAAAAAGAGCAGCCCACGCGATTCCAGCGCTTTGTGAATTTGCTTGATCTATGTGCTTTATCCCTCCCCAATGGTTTTACAAACGAGGGTTTGCCTTTGTCACTCCAAATCGTTTGCCAAGCGTATCAAGAGGATAAGGCCCTGAGAATTGGATACGCTTATCAAGATGCAACAGACTGGCATGAGGAATTGCCAGTGATCATTTAAGTTGACTCTTTGGTAGGGACGAACAGAATTAGAAATACATAAATGCCTTAAAGGGAAGAAATATCAATTTAAGTTCTTTTATTTTTAGGGTTGGGACTTGTTGGGGGCTCTTTGGCTTGATACTTGCTGAAAATGGTCAGATTCAGCAAATCAGTACATGAAACCCAAGAATTCCAAGAAGAACCCCTCAACAGCACTCAAGATTGTTGTTGTGGTTCCTGATTTGGATATTCAAGATCTGAGTGATGAGCACGCAGTTACCCAAGCTGAGAGGTCAAGGGCGCTTCGTATTGGTTTACTTGAGAGCGGTTTCAATTTAATTGCATCACTACCAGCAGATGTTTTTTTAGCTGATCGAATCAAACAACTACAGCCCGATCTGATCATCGTTGATGCTGAGTCTGAGGCTAGAGATGCTTTAGAGCATGTTGTTTTTGCTACCAGAGACGAGCGACGTCCCATCGTACTGTTTACAGATGACAAGGACACTTCTCACGTTCGAGACGCTGTGGCAGTTGGGGTCAGTGCATACATTGTGGATGGGCTCGCAAGCAAACGTATTCGTCCAATACTGGAAGTTGCAATGGCGCGTTTTGAGTATGAACAAAATTTACGCTTTGAGCGCGATGACGCGCGCAGTGCTCTTCAAGAACGCACCTATGTTGATAGGGCTAAGGCTTTACTCATGGAGAGACAAGGGCTTAGTGAGAAAGTTGCGTTCAACAAACTTCGCAAAGCAGCGATGGATCAAGGTATTAAATTAGGAGAAGTAGCAAAGAGGATGTTGGATATGGCTGACCTCTTGGGCTGACCTCTTGGGCTGAACTTTTAGGCTAGCTTTTTAGGTAGTTTAATTTAACAGAATTATTATTTTTACCCTCCTAATTATTTAGTTAAAAACCATCCTCAGCATCAATTTGGCGCCTGCCTTTTAGTATCAACATGGTGCAAATTTTACAAAACGCACCAAGCACGGGAGATTTTTTATCGTTTCTTGAAAAAACTTCAGGCATTAATTTTGCAGAGTTGATCGTAATGGGCTAATTTGAGCCCAAGGACAAAGGCGTCCGCATACCACTTGTTTCACCAGGTGGTGCGCGGATGCCTTTTTCGTTTCTGGGAATTATTTAAGGAGTAATGATATGTCTGATCTTTTGGAGACACCGATGAGCCGCCGTAAAGTGTTGCAAGCCGCTACAGCCACAGCCCTAAGTATTGATCCAGCTTTGCGGGCTGCGGTCTACGCTGGTGGTTCAGATAAACCAGAAAAAGAAGAAGTCAAGATTGGCTTCATACCCCTCACCGATTGCGCAAGCGTTGTGATGGCATCCGTCCTTGGTATAGATAAAAAATACGGTGTCAAAATCATCCCCTCAAAAGAGGCCAGTTGGGCGGGAGTGCGCGATAAATTAGTCAGCGGCGAGCTTGATTTTGCGCACGCACTATACGGTCTCATATACGGTGTTCATTTAGGTACTTCAGGTCCTAAAAAAGATATGGCTGTTTTAATGGGCTTAAATCAAAATGGACAAGCCATTACTTTGTCTAAGAAACTTGCTGAAAAAGGGGCTGTAGATGCAGCTAGTTTATTTAAGTTAATGAACGACGAAAGGCGTGAATATACATTTGCTCAGACCTTTCCGACTGGTACGCATGCAATGTGGTTGTACTACTGGTTGGCCAGTGTGGGAATTAACCCACTCAAAGATGCGAAGGTCATTACGGTTCCTCCTCCTCAGATGGTTGCTAATATGCGGGTTGGAAATATGGATGGCTATTGCGTAGGAGAGCCATGGGGACACCGAGCAATTGCTGACGGTATTGGGATCACTGCGTGCACAACTCAAGATATTTGGCCTGATCATCCAGAAAAAGTACTTGGCACATCTGCTGATTTTGTAAGCAAGTATCCCAATACTGCACGCGCTGTAACTGCGGCCATCTTAGAGGCCAGTAAATGGATCGACGCTGGGCTTCCAAACAAACTAAAGATGGCTGAGACCATCGCCGATAAAGCTTACGTTAACACCAGTGTGGATGTGATCAATCAGCGTATCTTAGGTCGTTACCAAAACGGTTTGGGTAAGACCTGGGATGATGCACATTGCATGAGATTTTTTGCAGATGGAACAGCCAACTTCCCCTACCTATCTGACGGCATGTGGTTCTTGACTCAACACAAACGTTGGGGATTAATTAAAGAGCATCCTGATTATTTAAAAGTAGCCAAAGAGATCAATCAAATTGACATCTACAAGGATGCGGCTACAGCAACTAAAACTCCAATTCCAAAAGATGTGATGCGTACGTCCAAATTAATCGATGGCGTAGTGTGGGACGGTAAAGATCCAAAGAAATACGCAGACAGCTTTAAAGTACACGCTTAAGGTTTAGATATGAACGATTTCTCCAAGCAACGCATCATCAACGTCTTGGCGCCTCTAACGGGATTGGCTTTGTTGATAGGGTTATGGTCAATAGTGTCCTTAACAAGTACCAACAATTTCCCCTCTCCAAAGGACACTTTATTGCAAGCGATTGAAGTGTTTAAGGATCCTTTTTACAGCAACGGCCCTAATGATCAAGGCGTAGGTTGGAACGTTCTTAGCTCTTTAAAGAGAGTCGGAGTTGGTTTTGGCTTGGCAGCTCTTGTAGGGATCCCCATGGGATTTGTGATTGGACGGTTTGATTTTATGTCACGCATGTTCAATCCCCTCATCAGTTTGCTTCGCCCGGTCTCACCGCTGGCTTGGTTGCCTATTGGGCTGTTGGTGTTCAAAGGGGCTAACCCCGCTGCAATTTGGACGATCTTTATTTGCTCTATTTGGCCCATGATCATCAACACTGCTGTGGGAGTTCAACGCGTACCACAGGATTACATGAATGTGGCTAGGGTTTTGAACCTCTCAGAGTGGAAGATCATTCGTACCATTTTATTTCCTGCAGTTTTGCCCTACATGTTGACTGGGGTTCGTTTGGCCGTTGGAACAGCGTGGCTGGTCATCGTTGCAGCAGAGATGTTGACAGGGGGAGTGGGTATTGGCTTTTGGGTTTGGGATGAATGGAATAACTTGAATGTGAAGAACATCATTATTGCTATTTTTGTGATTGGCATCGTTGGATTAATTTTGGAATACGCGCTGATCAAGATTGCAACCGCTTTTACATATGAAGAGGTGAAGTCATGAGCGAGTCAGTGAACACCAAATATTTAGAGATACAACACGTTGCTCAAACATTTAAAACTGCAAAGGGTAACTTTCCAGCTCTAAGAAATATTAACTTGACAGTGGCGAAGGGTGAGTTCGTTGCTTTGATAGGTCACTCAGGGTGCGGTAAATCTACTTTACTGAACTTGATTGCTGGTCTTACGATACCAACACAGGGGCATTTGATTTGTGCAAACCGAGAAATCTCAGGCCCTGGTCCAGAGCGCGCCGTGGTCTTTCAAAATCACTCCCTACTGCCTTGGCTAACTTGTTTTGAAAATGTCTACTTGGGTGTTGAACGAGTCTTTGGACGTAACAACCTGGTTGATCGCAAGACTAAGGAGGATAAAGCTCAATTGATTGCTCGCACACAAGCTGCACTTGAGATGGTGGGTCTTAGCCAAGCCGCTCAAAAGCGACCTGGCGAAATATCGGGAGGTATGAAACAACGCGTTGGTATTGCTAGAGCACTCGCGATGGAGCCACAAGTACTTTTGATGGATGAGCCATTTGGCGCACTCGACGCTTTAACCCGAGCAAAGCTCCAAGACGAGTTGCTTACGATCGTCGCCAACACACAAAGCACAGTGGTGATGGTGACCCATGATGTTGATGAGGCAGTGCTTTTGTCTGACAAGATCGTGATGATGACCAATGGCCCATCTGCAACGATTGGTGAGGTGTTAAAGGTTAACTTACCAAGGCCTCGCTCACGGGTGGCTTTGGCAGATGACACGGCATATTTAGGATACCGCAAAGCGGTGATTGACTTCTTGTATACGCGACAAGTTCATGTGGAGAAGGTATGAAAAAAATGAATCTGGTAATGGTGGGCAACGGCATGGCGGGTGTGCGCACTCTAGAAGAACTGATCAAGCTCACTCCCGAGCTTTACAACATCACTGTCTTTGGCAGTGAACCTCATCCCAACTACAACCGGATTTTGTTATCTCCCGTCCTTGCTGGAGAGCAGCAATTAGATGAGATTATTCTTAACCCGCTCAGTTGGTACAGCGACAACGGGATTACTCTTCACACAGGTTGGACTGTCAAAGAAATTGACCGAGTCAAGCGTATCGTCTATGCAGAAAACTCTCAAGGAGATAAATGCAGTGCGCCCTATGACCGCTTAATCTTAGCAACAGGCTCCAACCCTTTTATGCTCCCCGTCCCTGGAAGAGAGCTTGCAGGGGTGCTCGCATACAGGGATATTGCCGACACTCAGGCCATGATTGATGCAGCTACCAAATACAAAAACGCTGTTGTCATCGGTGGTGGACTGCTCGGCCTGGAGGCTGCTAACGGTTTGATGAAACGGGGCATGATGGTTACGGTTGTTCATGTTGCAGATTGGCTTATGGAGCGTCAACTAGACAAGACTGCAGGACAGATGCTCCAAAAATCTCTTGAAGCAAGAGGTATGCAGTTTAGGATTGGCGCTCAAACTCAGTCATTAATAGGCAACGCAAAAGGAAGAGTTGAGCAAGTTTTATTCAAAGACGGCACTCACGCTGCGGCCGATCTGGTTGTGATGGCTGTCGGAATTCGTCCTAATACAGCATTGGCTGAGAAAATGCGTCTTCACTGTGACCGGGGAATTGTCGTCACTGATACGTTACAAACGGTCACCGATCCACGGATATATGCTGTGGGTGAATGTGCAGCACACCGAGGCATTGCTTACGGCTTGGTTGCGCCTTTGTTTGAACAAGGTAAAGTCTTGGCAAACCATTTGGCCGAATACGGTATAGGTCGTTACACTGGATCTTTGACATCAACTAAATTAAAAGTAACAGGTATTGATTTATTTAGTGCTGGTGACTTTATGGGAAGTAAAGATGGATTGACTGAGGAGATCATCTTAAGCGATCCAAAAGAAGGGGTTTATAAAAAACTTGTCATTCGAGACGATCAGTTAATTGGTGCTTGTTTGTTCGGGGACACAGTTGACGGTAGTTGGTATTTCAAACTACTTAGGGACGGTAGAAATATAGCTGATATCCGTGAAAAACTGATGTTTGGAGAATCCAACATTGGGGATGTTGGTCACGAGGGTCACAACAAAGCAGTCAGCATGCCAGACGATGCTGAAGTGTGTGGTTGTAACGGCGTAAGCAAGGGTGCGATATGCAAGGCTATTAAAGAAAAAGGTTTGTTCACCCTGGACGAAGTACGCAAACAAACCAAGGCTAGCGCATCTTGCGGCTCTTGTACTGGTTTGGTTGAACAAATTCTCATGTTCACTGCAGGAGGGGACTACTCGGCAACTCCTAAGAAAAAGGCTATTTGTGGTTGCACAGACAGTTCGCACCAAGAGGTAAGGGACGCAATTCGAGAGAAAAAATTACTCACAAACGAAGCAGTTTTTAAAGCCCTTAACTGGCGTCACCCGACCGGATGCGCGAGTTGTAGACCTGCTGTCAATTACTACCGATTAAGCAGTTGGCCAAAAGAAGCGTTAGATGATCCACAAAGCCGTTTTATCAACGAGCGCAGTCACGCAAATATCCAAAAAGACGGCACCTATAGTGTGATTCCGCGGATGTGGGGAGGAGAGACTACAGCGGATGAGTTACGCCGCATAGCCGATGTGGTTGATAAATACAAAATCCCAACCGTCAAAGTGACTGGTGGACAGCGAATTGATTTGTTGGGCGTAAAAAAAGAGGACCTGGTCAATGTCTGGAAAGACATTGGTATGCCCTCTGGTCATGCATACGCCAAGGCTCTTAGGACTGTTAAAACATGTGTGGGCAGTGAGTGGTGCAGAATGGGCACTCAAGATAGTACAAAAATGGGCAAGGACTTGGAGCGGGCAATGTGGCGCATGTACGCGCCTCACAAAGTTAAGTTTGCGGTCTCAGGATGCCCACGCAACTGCGCTGAGGCAGGCATAAAAGATGTTGGCATCATCGGTGTGGACAGTGGCTGGGAGATGTATATCGCTGGCAACGGGGGTATTAAAACTGAAGTGGCTCATTTCTTTACGAAACTTAAAACTGAAGATGAAGTGCTCGAGTACACAGGTGCTTTCATGCAACTCTACAGAGAAGAGGGTTGGTACCTAGAGAGAACGGTCCACTACGTGAACCGTGTGGGTTTAGATTATGTGAAGAAAAAAATCTTAGATGATGAGGTAGGTCGTAAAGCACTTTGGGAGCGATTACAGTTTGCACTTGAGGGCGAGCCTGATCCGTGGTTTGAGTTTGACAAAGCACAGGTCGACACCAGACAGTTTGAGGCCATATCTGTTTAATAT
>DAITOS010000004.1:0-14650 GCA_036834025.1 Limnohabitans sp. | reverse complement strand
GTTTGACAAAGCACAGGTCGACACCAGACAGTTTGAGGCCATATCTGTTTAATATTTGTTTAGTTTTATTAAGTTTTGTTAAGCACTAATTTTCTGGAAATTCATCATGTCTGAATGGAAAACAATTTGTAAAGTTGAGGACATCCCTATGCTTGGAGCGCGTCGCGTACGCAGAGCCAGGGGTCATGAGGTCGCTGTATTTCGCAGCGCAGAGAACAAGGTCTTTGCCCTACTCGATCGGTGTCCCCACAAAGGTGGACCGCTTAGTCAAGGGATTGTTTACGGTGAGAGCGTTGCTTGTCCTTTGCACAATTGGCAAATCGGCCTTTCAGACGGGTGTGCCAAGGCGCCCGACGAGGGATGCGCCCAACGATTTGAGGTTATGGTGGCTAATGGGGAAGTATCCTTGAACATCAATGAACTCAATTCTTTAGCACTTGAATAAAAAATAATTGAATAATTAAGGTATGAAAGAAACCCGCTCAACCTGTCCTTACTGTGGTGTAGGTTGCGGCGTGATCATTGAGTCAATAGGACAAGAGATCACGGGCGTTCGGGGAGATCCGCTACATCCGGCGAACTTTGGTCGTTTGTGCAGTAAGGGATCAACACTGCATTTATCAGCCAGTTCGCACTTAGCTGCTCAAACCCGTTTACTGCAACCCATGCGCAGACTAAAACGCGGAGACAAAGCTTTAGAGGCGGTGTCATGGGATGACGCCATGAACCTGGCGAGCACCACTATGGCCAAGGTTATTCAAGAGCACGGAGCAGATGCAGTTGGTTTTTATGTATCCGGACAACTGCTCACTGAAGAATACTATGTGTTCAACAAATTGGTGAAGGGTTTGATAGGGACCAACAATATCGACACCAACTCTCGCCTGTGCATGAGCAGTGCGGTTGCGGGTTACAAACTCACGCTTGGCGCAGATGCGCCCCCTGCTTGTTACGACGACGTGATGCACACAGACTGTCTTTTTATTGTCGGAAGTAACACCGCCTTCGCGCATCCTGTTCTTTTTAGAAGGATTGAGGATGCACGTATAAAAAATCCAAATTTAAAAATAATAGTTGTGGATCCAAGGCGCACTGATACGGCGAGTGCTGCTGATTTGCATTTACCTATTCAACCCGGAACCGATGTTGCACTTTTTCATGGCATGTTAAATTTAATGCTGAGCGAGGGGTGGACAGACACAGCCTATATAAATGCGCATACTGAAGGATTTGAAGCTCTTCAAGAACTGGTTAAAAATTACACGCCGAGCAGTGTGACATCGCTTTGCGGGATTACTCCTGAACAACTTATTCAGGCTACAAGGTTGTTTGCTGGAGTGGACGAAAAGGGCCGTCACAACAGCAGTTCAAGCACACTTAGTTTGTACTGCCAAGGCTTGAATCAATCGAGCAGTGGCACTGCTAAAAATGCCTCACTGATTAATTTGCACTTAGCGACTGGACAAATTGGAAGGCCTGGTGCTGGACCGTTCTCACTGACTGGACAACCCAATGCAATGGGGGGGCGCGAAGTTGGGGGCTTGGCGAATTTGATCAGTGCACACAGAGACATGAGCAATCCTGAGCACCGTTTGGAAGTAGCAACTCTTTGGGGTATCGACGATGTGCCAGCCCTTCCTGGTAAAACTGCAGTTGAAATGTTTGAAGCCGCCGCGGACGGTCAAATCAAAATGCTATGGATCGCCTGTACCAATCCAGCGCAATCTATGCCAAATCAAAACGCAGTTCGTAGGGCATTTGAACGCGCTGAGTTTGTAGTTCTTCAAGAAGCATTTGCAACATCTGAGACTTGTGACTTTGCTGATCTTTTGCTACCTGCAAGTACCTGGGGTGAGAAAGAAGGTACCGTAACCAACAGTGAACGAAGGATTACAAGGGTGCGAGCAGCTGTTGCAGCACCGGGTCTGGCTAAACAGGATTGGCAAATTGTTGTAGATTTAGCTGCTCGCTTAAAGGCGGAACCTGGCTTTGAGGATAAAAGTAATCTGCACATGTCTTACAACTCACCTGAGGAAATTTGGAGTGAGCACCGCGCATCTACACGCGGACGCGACTTGGATATCACGGGTCTGAGTTATACGCATTTAGAGAACGCGCCGCAACAGTGGCCCATGCCTGAGGGCAGCTTAAGCGGTAAAGCACGTTTATATGAAAACGGCGTTTTTGCCACATCTAGTGGTCGAGCCAAATTTGCAGCCCTACCCTATTTACAAACAGCAGAACAGCGCGATCAGCGCTACCCATTTGCACTCAACACTGGGCGAATACGAGATCAGTGGCACGGAATGACGCGCACAGGTTTAGTTGACAAACTCTTTGGTCACGTACCTGAGCCAGTTATTCAACTCAGTCCTTTGGACATGCAAAGCCTGGGTTTAACGGATGGATCAATGGTCCACGTCACAAGTAAACGCGGCTCCATTGTTCTTCCAGCTCAAAGCAGTCCAGACCAAGGGGCTAATCAAGCATTTATTGCTATGCACTGGGGAGCTGCTTATTTGAGCGGACGAGATCATCAAAACAAACCCTTGATGGGTGTGAACGTGCTCACAAGTGATACTTTCTGTCCCACCTCCAAACAGCCAGAACTCAAACATTCAGCCGTCAAAATTCTTAGAGCAGAGCTCCCTTGGAAACTATTAGCTGTTGCCTGGATCGATCAACAAGAGGCGCAAACTGTATTGCAAAGTCTTCGCTCACTGATGGTGGAGTTCGAGTTTGCTAGTTGCACGCCCTTTAACGAATCAGTGAGCGAAGGGGAAAAGCGCAGCGGTGTTTTATTTCGAGCCGCTAGTAGCGAAGCCCCAGGGACAGAAATTCTATTTGCGATTGAGAAGATTTTAAAATTTAATGGCACTGAGAGTTTGCGGTATTTAGACGCAAGAAGGTGTCAATTGAGAAGCATTCGTTTGCAAAGTAATTTAGGTATTCAAAGCCCTAATAGCGATTCAATGCCACAAGTAAATGCACAAGCATCAGGCGACACTAAGCTTGAGGCCTTTATTATTGCGGGGGATACGTCATCTGAGAGTTGGCTTAAAACATTACTCCAAACAAAATCATCCACCAAAGACTATGGTCGTCGGTTACTGATGACGGGCAGCAAAGCGCCAGTTGCATTGGCTAAGGCTGGCAAAACCGTGTGTAGTTGTGTAGGTGTTAATGATATCGCTATTCTTGAGCACTTAAAATTGAGCGAGGGCGTACACGATCAAAAACTCACATCATTACAAAGTGTACTTAAGTGCGGTACTCAATGCGGTTCCTGCGTACCCGAGTTACGACGAATGATCGGTCAGGCCGAGGTTGTAGCTGACATGACGTGAAGAAACTCATCACAAAATAACAGACTCTAGTTAAAATATTTACAAAATTTCATTACCGCATTCAGAAGTTCTGATTCGTATTGCTTGCATGAGATTTATAACAAATATCTTTCCGTCACCAATTTTATTTGTTTTTGCTGTACTTACGATAGTTTCGATAACTTCGTCTAAAGCTTCATCTTTGACGGCTATCTCCAGCTTTAATTTTGGTACCCAGTCATACTGATACTCAGCGCCTCTGTAGACCTCTGTACGACCCTTTTGTCTACCAAAACCTTCCACTGTAGAGACCGTCATGCCCTGCACATTAATGAGCTCCAAAGCGGACCTAACTTCATTTAGTTTATGAGGTTTGATGATAGCAATGACCCATTTCATATAGGTAGCTCGATTGGTTTAAATTGTGCTGTGAATCATAGACCTAATAACAGGATAAATTTGATTTGACCATTTTTTCCCATTAAAAACTCCGTAGTGACCAACCCCTGCTTGTAGGTGATGGGTTTTCATAAAGGGTGGGATTTTGGAGCAAAGGTCCTGTGCGGCCAAAGTTTGACCGATCCCGCAGATATCGTCCCTCTCCCCTTCTACGGTTAAGAGGAACGTTTTTCTAATGCTCTCAGGCTTGATGAGCCTGCCTTTAAAGTAAAGCTCTCCTTTGGGTAATAAATGCTTTTGAAAGACGTTTTCAACAGTCTCCAAATAAAAATCTGCTGATAAATCCATAATTGCAAAATATTCTTGATAAAACTCTTTGATGAGATCTGCTCTCTCATCATCGCCGTTGATCCTATGTTCCATCATATCGGCAAAAGATTTTTTATGTCTCTCAAGGTTCATATTTAAAAAAGCCATGAGCTGAAGGAATCCTGGGTACACGGCTCTGCCAGATCCAGGAAACTGTAGCGGTACGACTCCAATCAAATTTTGCTTAAACCACTGAATTGGCTTACTCATGGCAAGTTCATTAACTTGGGTGGGATTAATCCGAGTGTCTATTGGCCCTGCCATTAACGTAAGGCTAGTAGGTACGCATTCGTCCTCGTCCTCAGCAAGCAAAGCAGCAGCGGCCAAACATGCAACTGTGGGTTGACACACCCCCATTAAATGAATACCAGGACCTAGATACTTCAAAAATGTAATGATAGTCTCTATGTACTCATCTAGACCAAACTTTCCTGCCTTATAGGGTATATCTCGGATATTTAACCAGTCCGTTAAGTAAACATCATGATCTTGTACCAAGGTCTGAACTGTACCCCTAAGTAATGTAGCGAAGTGACCTGACATGGGGGCGACCAACAAAACTTTGGGCAACTCTGTTGACACATCTTTCTTGAACCTTCTTAGAATACAAAAATCATTGCTCGTGATAACGGACTCTATGACGGGACGGATCTCTGCATTTAAAGAAGTTACAGGCTCTATATTGAAGGGTGGGCATTTGTGGGTCATTCCAAGCAGAGAGACTTGCTCGTAATAAGCAGCCATTTTTCTTAAGGGGCTTAAGTCACCGCTTGCATTCCAAGACTTCAAAACACTTGAAGCACCATCGGCAAATAGCCTAAGTGGATCACTTAAATTGGCCATGAACTGATAGTTTTGATAGATCATCAAACAGCCTTAGTAGTTATTTTTTAAATATTAATTAATATTTTTTAAAAAAATTAAGCATTTCTTATGCCCATGTATTTGATCTAATTACGCACCAACATGAAGATCTATTTGTGGCATGTAAGTTGCACTAAAAAATCATGCCTCAATATTAAATATTAGATCAAATGACAAAAACCACTCTCACCATCAGCAGTAAGAATTACTCGTCTTGGTCACTTAGAGGGTGGTTGATGGTTAAGATGGCGGGTCTAGAATTTGATGAATTACCTATAGAGACGGATACCGCGGACGCTAGAGCGGAGCTCTTATTATTGTCGCCCTCCATTTTGGTTCCCTGCCTCACGCACAACAAAGTTAAGGTTTGGGACACACTTGCTATAGGGGAATATTTAAACGAGATTGCACCAAAAGCAAACCTTCTTCCATCCAATCAGGTGCATCGCGCGCACTGTAGGGCTATTTGCGGGGAGATGCATTCAGGCTTCTCTGCCATGAGGTCCTCCTTGCCCATGAACATCAAGGCAAAAATAAAGAGCTTTAAAGTTTGGTCAAAAGCCGAGGCTGATATAGACCGCATAAAAGAAATTTGGAAAGATTGTCTATTAACTTACAAAGGTCCTTATCTTTTTGGTAAGCACATGACGCTTGCCGATGCGATGTACGCGCCGGTTGTAATGCGCTTCAAAACATACGGGATAAAGCTAACGCCTGCGTGTATGAAATATTGTGAGCAAATCATTGCCAACCCTTATATTAAGGAGTGGATTGAAGCGGCCCAGGCAGAGCCTGATGATATTGAAGAACTTGAAGTGGAGTATTGATCATGAATACAGCAGCAACAATTGAAAGTGATACAGATTTCGTTCATACAAAGGTAGCGGACACTAAGTTCTTACCAGGAGGACTAAGAGACTTCTTTCTGTACAAAGACTTGGGTGTATCAACTGCAACAAAAGGGAAAGTAATTGCACATGTGGTCAAAGCCAACCTACCCCCAGAGGAGGGGACAGGCTGGCATTATCACGTTGCAGAGTTTCAAATTGTTTATATGCTCAAAGGCTGGGCTAGGTTTATGTACGAAGACAAGGTCACTTTGGTTGCCCAGGGAGACTGTGTTCACCAAAGACCTGGCATCGTGCACTACCTGTTTGACTACTCTAAGGATATGGAATATCTGGAAATTGTTGGGCCTGCTGATTTCGGATCTATATCCGTTGAGGGCCCATGCGCAATACCTCCTTGCACACCTTGGAACTAAGGGAAATCAGAGTGGATTGTTATTAAGCTACTTAACTTAGCGGGCGCCCTACCCCTGTCACACCTTTAATTAGGAAGGACTTGTATTTAAATTCATCTTTGACTCTATTCGTGTTGCCAACCAAGAAATTGGAAAGCAGATCACAAAGTAAATCAAAGCAACACTGCTGAATACAAGAAAAGGTTTAAAAGTAACATTAGAGATCATACTTGCGGATTTTGTAAGTTCTACAAAACCTATCACTGATGTTAATGCAGTTCCCTTTATAAGTTGAACCAAAAATCCAACTGTGGGTGCGATGCTGAGCTTATAGGCTTGAGGAAAAATTATATATTTCAGCTCCTGTATAAAATTTAATCCCAGGCTCTTTGCAGCCAAACTCTGCCCTTTTGGTACTGCTCGAATACAACCGCTCCAAATCTCGGTTAAATAAGCTGCAGCGTACAAAATTAGAGCTGCACTTGCAGATATCCAAACAGAGGTATCAATCCCAAATAACGCTAATCCAAAATAAAAGAGAAAAAGCTGCATTAATAATGGTGTACCTTGAAACAGTTCCACATAGAGGTTAATCATGACACCTAAAGGCTTAATGTGAAGAAGTCTCAAAATTAACAATACAAATCCAATCAATCCTCCTCCAAAAATTGCGATGACAGACAGTATGAGTGTCCACCTTGTGGCCAGGAGCAGGTTTCTTAAAATATCCCAAAGACTAAATTCAATCATGGGATACCATGCCTTTGAAGATCACTTGCCTACCCACTTTATTGAGTAACCAACGAATCGCGATCGATAACAATAAATAAATAAAGGCAGCAGTGATAAAGGATTCAAAGGCTCTGAAGTTCCTGCTTTGAATCAAATTAGCTGAGTATGACAATTCCTCAGTCGATATTTGTCCGCATACAGCAGAACCTAACATGACAATAATGATTTGAGACACTAAAGCAGGCCAAACTTTAAACAGCGCAGGGGGAAGCACGACGTGTTTGAATATTTGAACGGGTTTTAATCCCAAGCTCTCGCCCGCCTGAACCTGTGCGGGCGGGGTTGCCTCCAAACCTGCTCGAACGATCTCACAGGAATATGCGCTTAAGTTGATGACCATTGCGAGTACAGATGCCACCTCTGCACTTAGCCTTAGTCCAAGCGCTGGTAAGCCAAAGAAAATAAAGAACAGCTGGACTATAAAAGGCGTATTTCTAATTAATTCGACGTAAAAGAGTATCAGTTTATCCAAGATATCCAAGACTCTCGAGATCTTTTTTCTATGCAAGTCATGGTTTGGTCGCACCGCCTCTAGCCTGGCCCAGGCCATAACTACACCTAAGCTCAAGCCAAAGATACCACTCAAGGAGGTCAATCCAAGCGTCCAGGCAACTCCAGTTAACAGCAACGGCCACTGTTCAAAGACGGCCCAAAAGTCAAATGCGATATTCACAATTTAATCAGTATTTATGTGAATGCAAAAGAAAATTTGAACTATTCAGGAAGTTCACCCGTACTTCTTGAAAGCCACTTCATTGACAATTTTTCTAAATCACCATTTTTATGAGCTGCGCTGATGATTTCGTTAACCTTTGTGCGAAGTGTGTCCTCTCCTTTTGCTACACCAACAAAACAGGGTGAGTCTTTAATTAAAAGCTTGTACTCAGCACCGAGTTGAGGGTTCTTTTGAATCATGCTTGCTGCGACAGAGGCCCCAGTTGCGACGACCTGCACTTGTCCAGCAACGAAAGCGGCTACTGTGGAGCTGTTGTCTTCAAAGCGTTTGATTTGAGCGCTTGGAGGAGCCAATTTGGTCAGCTCAGTATCTTCTAAAGCGCCTCTGGTTGCGGAGATGGTTTTACCGGCTAAATCATTAAAGCTCTTAATTGAAAGGCTCTTAGGTGCGTATACAGCCTGGTAATATGGAGCGTAAGCAAAGGTGAAGTCAATGACTTTTTCACGATCTGGATTCTTACCCAAAGTGGAGATTACGAGATCAACTTTTTTGGTTTGCAAATAAGGAATGCGGTTAGGACTTGAAACTGGAACTAACTCAACTTTAGCGCCTAATTTTTGAGCAATATACTGAGCCATTTCAACATCAAGACCCTGGGGTTGCATATCCAAACCAACAAAACCGTACGGGGGAAAATCCGTTGGGATAGCTATTTTGATGGATTTGGATTTAAGGATTCCATCCAAGGCATTTTGAGCATTTGATGCGCTAGAAATAGCAAACATCGCTACAAATAAAAGACACAAGCGTAATACATTTAAAAAAGATTTAGTCATTTCATTTTTTAGTTGAGTTAAAAATAGTGATGCTTCAAATTTTTGAGCATTTACAAATTCTACATACTAATTAATCTCCCATTAAATAGTATTCAGTGAGTGAGACACTCCTTCGGCAAATTCGTTACGGATTATTGAACTTATTTCATGAGTTTAATGTAGTGAAATTTAATTTAATTATTTATATTTTTCTTTCAAAACCATAACCCTAAACAACAACGATGTCCTCAGAGTTTTGTTGCATGGCCCACATTTTTGAATAATGCCCCTCCATTGCCAATAGTGCATTATGATTGCCACGCTCAAGGATTTGACCCTCAGACATCACCAAAATCTCATGTGCATCAACAACGGTTGATAGCCTGTGGGCGATCACTAAAGTAGTCTTGTTTTGGGCTGCCGTTTGAAGCTCGCTTTGTATGGCTCTTTCATTTGCACTATCAAGAGCTGAAGTTGCCTCATCAAAAATCAAAATCTGCGGATTTTTAAGAAGCGTTCTCGCAATTGCCACCCGTTGTTTCTCACCGCCCGAGAGTTTAAGGCCTCGCTCTCCGACCATGGTCTCGTAACCTTTGGGAGTTGAGATAATAAAGTCATGAATCCGGGCTGACTTAGCCGCCTCCTCGACCTCTGCCCTAGTTGCGCTTGGTCTGCCGTAGGCGATGTTGTAGTAAACCGTTTCATTAAAGAGCACCGTATCTTGAGGGACTATACCCACAGCTCTTCTAAGACTTGCTTGCGTAAGCTCTCGAATATCTTGATCGTTGATTTTTATACTACCCCTTTGAATATCGTAAAAACGAAACATCAATCTTGCAAGAGTTGATTTACCCGAGCCTGAGGGGCCGACAACTGCGACAGTTTTACCAGCTGGTATGGTGAAATCTATACCTTTCAATATTTCTCTATTAGGTTCGTAACTAAACCTCACGTCCTCAAAGCGAACGGTGGGCGCTACGCTCAGACTTAGTTGAGTTGCACCAGCCAAGTCGGCAATTTCTTGATTCTTATCCAACAGTGCAAACATGCGGTCCAAGTCGGTCAAGCTTTGCTTTATTTCCCGGTAAACCATACCAAGAAAATTTAGCGGAATGTAGAGTTGAATCATGAATGCATTGATCATGACCAAATCCCCTAAACTCAAACGGTGCTCAATCACACCAACAGTTGCCCTGTACAAAATAGCAACCAGTGCACAGGCGATAATCAATTGTTGGCCTGTATTGAGGAGGCTGAGTGACCTTTGGGCTTTAAGTCTAACATCACGAAGGTGTACCAAACTTTTATCGTACCTCTCGGACTCGAAAGCTTCGTTGCCGAAATATTTAACTGTTTCATAGTTAATTAATGAGTCAACGGCCTTGGTGTTGGCTGCAGAATCAAACTCATTAGCTTGACGTCTGTATTTGGTCCGCCACTCAGTCACGACAACCGTAAAGTAAACATACAACGTCAACGCAACCACGGTGATTAGCGCAAACCATACATCGTACTGAACTGCCATAACACCCAGGACGAGAGTGACTTCGATGAAAGTTGGAATGATGCTGTAAAGGGAGTATGAGATGAGCGATTCAATCCCTCTCACACCTCGCTCAATATCTCTGGTCATCCCTCCTGTTTGACGCTCAAGGTGAAACCTCAAACTCATGCCGTGCAGGTGATCAAAGGTTTGCAAAGCAATACGTCTTGCAGCACCTTGGGTTGCTTTGGCAAAGACGAGTTCTCTGAGCTCTGTAAAAGCAGAGACACTGAGTCTAAGAAGTGCATAACTGAGCAACAAAGCGACTGGGACCAAAACAAAAGCATTATGAAAATAACTCTCAAGATTGCTGATGGTTGCTGCATTTGAATCCAGAGTACCTAATGCGTTATTGACAGTCTGGGTATCAACGGCTTTTGAGCCCGACTCGGCCCCAGACTGGGTCACCGTATTGAGGGTATCAACCAATTTTTTCAGAACAATGGGGACGCCTACATTGGCTACTTTGGCGCCTACCATGAAAGACAAGGCTGCCATCACACGCCATTTGTATTCCCAAAGATAGGGAAATAAACGTTGAAGTGTTTTCCAGTCTCGTCCTGGCTCTTGCTTTGAGGGTGACTCTTTGGTTGAACTTGAGCTATGGGGTGAGTGAGCGTTTGAGGAGTTTGATCTCATTAAAAATATTAAATTAAAACAAAAAAGAGGTGGTGGTTATGACTGAAGTAATGAAATTTGTAAGTTGGGGAAGATAACCTTTTAACGATTTTGATCTCTTTAAAGAGCAAACTCCGGCTTATACGTCACCAAATTAGACGTTTTTACAGAGTTTCCAGATTTTCCAGATTGTTGTGCTTATGATTAAAAGTACATCATAATTGCAATCCAACACTTTTGATTGATTTTGAATTGAATAATCTAAATACCAAGATTCAATAACAGTCCTGATATTAACAATCTCATAAATCTAAGCTCTATTTTCTTCGTAAAAATAAAAATTGTCTTCAAATTTATTTATAAATTGAAAAAAGGAACTCTCGAATAATGTATTCAAACACTCTTCAACAGAATTCTCCTCCGCCACTCCCTCCGAGCACCAAGGAGCTGGTTTTAAAGGTAATTCCTATGCCTGCAGATTGCAATCAATACGGGCTCATCTTTGGAGGCTGGGTGATGGCCCAAGTTGATTTAGCCGGTTCGGTCCTCCCTTTTAGACATGTAAAGGGACGGATTACAACCGTTGCTGTAAAAGAGTTTGTTTTTAAAGAGCCCGTGCGACTGGGAGATTTGTTAAGTTTTTACGCTGAAATCGTTCGCATCGGTACCACCTCTATCACGGTTGACGTTGAAGTATTCGCTGAGCGAATAGATTCAAACGGCAAACATGTCAAAGTAACTGAGGCTACTTTAACGTATGTAGCAGTTGATGAGAAGGGCAAACCCAAGCCCGTCCCGCAGTTAAAGTAAAAGGTCTACTTTGTCAAAGTCCTGTGAAATCGGGCTTTCTTTTTTCTTTAAAAGCTTTCATTGCCTCAAGCGCTGCTGGCTCGGTGAGCATTTTGGAGAATATCTCGCCTTCCTCTTTAATGCGTTTTTGCATCTCAGGGATTAGATGACCTCTCAAGAGTCTCTTGGTCTCGAGTACGGACTTAAGTGGTTTAGCTGCTAACTTTAGTGCCTGTCTTTGCACATACTCTTTGAGCTCTGTAGGAGGAATAATTTGATTCACCAGTCCGGCCTCAGTAGCCGCTTCAGCCATAAAGGGCTCACCCAAGAGTAATGCCTGTGCTGCGCGTTGATAGCCCATCACTTGAGGGGCGAGTATGGAGGACGCGGCCTCGGGAGAAATACCCAGGTTCACAAAAGGCATCGAGAAAACTGCATTGTCACCCGCGTATACCAAATCACAATGAAAGAGCAAAGTCGTTCCAATCCCAACTGCGGGACCACAAACCCCTGCAATCAAGGGTTTGGGAAATTGGACCAAGGCTTGTAAGAATTTAAAGACAGGTGCTTGCAAAGTACTGGGCGGATTTTCAATAAAATCTGAAATATCATTTCCCGCACAAAACACGGTCTCACTGCCTTGTATCACCAGCACACGAACACTTGGATTTTCCTGGGCTTGCAGGAAAAGATTTGCAAGCTCAGCATACATCGAACTCGTCAGTGAGTTCTTTTTATCTGGACGATTAAGTGTGAGTGTACAAACACCGCCTTGCTCATGGACTAAGATATCTGACATGTCTGTGTTTTCCTTGGAATATTTTAAGCTTACACTTTATGGTTCGAGGTATTTTCTCAGAAGTGTAGTCTCGTTACTCACCGAGCCTTACTCTCAAATACCCTAGAAATTATTAAATCAACTCATCAAACCTGGTAAAAATTCAATGGAATCAACACGCATTATCGCTATTCGCCACGGGGAGACGATTTGGAACACACAGGGCAGGATTCAAGGCCATATTGATATTGGACTGAACGAGAAAGGCAAGGAGCAAGCGCTTTTGGTTGGTCAAGCATTCTCCTCTAAAGATATTATGGTAGATGCAATTTATTCTAGTGATCTGCAACGAGCGTTCAACACTGCAGAGCCTATAGCGCTTGCTACGCAATTACAGATTACTCAGGACGCTAGACTGAGGGAGCGACACTTTGGGGACTTTGAGGGCAAAACATGGATTGATATTGATGAGCACTCACCCGAGGTTTCCATAAAATGGAAAGAACGAGATCCAGTTTGGCGTCCTGGAGAGGGGGCAGAGAGTTTGTATGATTTAGATGCCCGCGTTAAGGCGGTGGTGAGCGAGCTTGCAAATCGTCATTTGGGATCTCAAATTGTGCTCGTTTCACACGGAGGGGTGATGGATATTTTATACAGATGGGCAACAGGTCAAGACATTCAAGCACCGCGCACTTGGTCCATCGAGAACGCCGTGATCAACAGACTTTTATGGACACCAGGTGGGCTGAGTTTGCTCAGTTGGGGAGACAAAGAGCATCTGGACTCTATTTCAAAAGACGACAGCGCAGCTTAATGTGAAACTGCTTGACTAATCTATTTCAAACCCTGGCTGCAGCCCTTTTGGGGGGATAACTCCTAGGTGTTTATAAGCAGCGAGCGTTGCAATTCGACCTCTGGGTGTTCTTTGCAAATAACCTTGCTGGATCAAATAAGGTTCGATCACATCTTCTATGGTCTCTCGCTCCTCGCCAATACTCGCAGCCACATTGTCTAGTCCAACGGGTCCGCCGTCGAATCTGTGTATCACGGCTTCAAGTAGTTTTCTGTCCATCACATCAAATCCTTGAGGGTCCACATCTAGCATCGCCAGGGCTGCCTTTGCAATCTGTTCATCAATGATACCCGTGCCTTTTACCTCTGCGTAGTCTCTCACTCTTCTTAGTAAACGATTGGCAATACGGGGCGTCCCTCTTGAGCGATTTGCGATCTCAAATCCTCCTGCCTCATCCATCTGCACTTTTAGTAGTCCAGCACTACGGATCACAATTTTTTGCAACTCCGCAGGGGTATAGAACTCCAACCTTGCGACGATGCCAAAGCGGTCTCTGAGCGGATTGGTAAGCATTCCTGCTCTGGTTGTTGCACCAACAAGCGTGAAGGGCTGCAAATCAAGTTTAATACTTCTCGCAGCAGGCCCCTCTCCAATCATGATGTCTATCTGGTAGTCCTCTAAGGCGGGGTACAAAATCTCCTCAACAACGGGGGACAAGCGGTGTATTTCATCAATAAAAAGCACGTCGTTTTTTTCTAGATTGGTTAAGAGAGCAGCTAAATCTTTGGGCTTCTCGAGCACGGGACCGCTGGTTTGTCTAAGGTTTACGCCGAGCTCATTGGCGATGATGTGAGAGAGCGTTGTTTTACCAAGCCCAGGAGGTCCAAAGAGCAAGACATGGTCAAGTGCTTCTCCTCGTTTGGAGGCAGCGCTGATGAAAATTTCCAGTTGCTCCCTGACCTTTTTCTGGCCCACGTAATCCCCTAGCAGTTTGGGACGTAGTGCACGCTCAATTGCTTCCTCATTGGGGCTTGATGGAGTGGCAGAAACAATACGCGCGGGCTCGGGCGTAGAAAAATCATCCGTTTGAATACTCATTTAGAAATAGCCCTAAGTGCTAATTTAATACCGTCTGAGACTCCAATATCTGCTGGCAATGCTTTCAAAGCAAGCACTGCATCGCGCTCACTATAGCCCAGTGCAATGAGCGCTGACAAGATATCGTTTTGTTTGTGATCTCCAGAGCCAAGCGCTACGCCCTGACCTAAAGGCGTGATCGCATCTGCCATTTTGCCTTTGAGTTCCAGCAACAAACGCTCAGCCGTTTTCTTACCAATTCCTGGAATCTTTGTAAGCCTAGCGCTTTCTTGGGTTACGATGGCCTGGGTGAGCTCTTGAACACTCATGCCAGAGAGCACGCCAAGGGCAGTTCGCGGACCTACGCCGGAGATTTTAACGAGTTGTTTGAAAGCGGCTTTCTCTTGGGGGGTCATAAAGCCGTAAAGAATCTGGGCATCCTCTCTGACGACGAAGTGAATCAAGAGTTTGACGCGCTCCCCCGTTTGTGGGAGTTGATAAAACGTACTCATGGGTACATCGACCTCATAGCCGACACCCCCGCAGTCCACTAAAACTTGAGGGGGAT
>DAITOS010000003.1:47241-99757 GCA_036834025.1 Limnohabitans sp. | reverse complement strand
ATTAAAAATAATGAGAAAATAAAAATTTGAGCATCGTTAATTCAAATATACATTTCATTGAATCTTAAACCTTTACTTTTCCTTTGGCCGTATTGATTGCCAAATTGCTTGCATCTAAAGTTGCTTTCGCAAAGGTATTAGCAAGTGAATTTATTGGATTTTCTGAATTTGTTATTGTTTTTAATGCCTCATTAGTTAGCTCGTTCTGCTCTTGGCAATGAGATTTACAATTTTCAATAAATTCGGAGTTCGCCTTACAACCTAGTTGATAAGCAGAAGTCGCAAAATTTGTATAGTCCTGTACTTGATTCGCAACATCTTTAGTTACAAGCTGATGGACATTTGATAAGTCTTTTACTGTTAAAAGGTCATGAGTTCTTTTATGCGATGACTCTAGTACATGCTTATTTTGATTCAAAATAAGTTCAATTAATTTAAGAGAATGTTCGTGATACAGGTTTGCAATTGCAAGTGATCTATTTAAATATGAAGATTGAATATTTTTGTATGCGTTCATGATTATTCCCTTTGTTAAATTTATTCATAAAAAATTACTTAGCAAGAGCATGAATGATATGGAAGTTCGAGATTTTTTAATTGACTTTTGTCATAAAACGTTGAATTATTAAAATATATTTCTAATAAAGATCAACTAAATAACCAAGTAAATTAATTTTGAATAAATTCCCCACTAAAAATATATATTATGAATAATCTGGAAACCTGTAATTTTCATCTTTAAATATTTTTAAACAGGCAGTAACAACATCTGAGTCGTATAGTTTATCGCGACCCATAGCAATCTCCTCTAATGCACGTTCTATTCCTTTTCCTTTGCGGTAAGGTCTATCAGAGGACATCGCCTCAACTGTATCAGCTACAGCAATTATGCGTCCCTCAAGGCAAATAATATCGCCTTTGATAGCATTAGGATAACCACTTCCATCAATTCTCTCATGGTGATGTAGCACTGCTTGTGCGATATTCCAAGGAAAGTGTATGTGTTTTAGCATGTCATATCCTGTTTGAACATGATTTTGTAACATTTGTAATTCAAAGTCGACCAATTCACTATGCTTAGTTAAAATTTCAGCAGGAATGGAAATTTTTCCTATATCATGGATCAAAGCAGCCATATTTACTCCCTCAACTGTATGTACAGGAAGATTTAACTGAGTAGCTATAACTGTACACAAATTAGCTACACGCTTCATATGCTCCCCAGTATAAGAGTCTCTAGCAACCACCACTGTAGCTAATGTTTCAACCATCTCACGCATCGAAATATTTACAGAAAGTTGGTATTTTAAAATTTCAGCTTCTAACTTTTTACGCTCAGAAATATCTCTAATATTGCACTGAATAACCTTATCGCCATTAACGCTATATACACTACTAACAAATTCAACACTTAAGATAAAACCAGAACTGCTTTTTAAAGGTAAGTCCTCAGGTAATCGTCCCTTAAAACCAGAGGAGTTTATGGGTTTTGTAGAAAACAGTAACTTCATTTTTCCGTTAGGTTGGTACATAATAGATCAAACTTTATCTGAATTATCATCATGGAAAATGAATGAATTTACTAAAGATCTTTGTTTGTCCATCAATCTGAGTTTACGACAGTTCGAACAACATGATTTTGTTACTATCTTAAATCAGCGCATTAAACATTACCAAGTTGATCCAACCAAAATTACACTCGAGTTGACTGAATCTCAGCCTTCTCTAAATTTGCATAATTTGATCTTTGAATTTAATCAACTTAAAGAATTAGGAATCAAACTTTCATTGGATGATTTAGGAACCGGATATTCCTCTTTATCCTATTTATTTAAATTACCAATTCATCAGGTTAAGACTGATAGATCCTTCATATTGAATTTGTTTAAAGATGAAAAATCTCAAATTATTTTAAAATCTTTAATTGGTTTAGCTAAAAGTTTAAATTTAATTTTAGTTGTCGAAGGCATAGAAACCGAGGAGCAAAAAGATTGGTTATTTAAATATGGGTGTGATATTTTTCAAGGACATTTTTTTTGGCCAGCACTTTCAAGTGAAGATTTTATCAATGCTATTTCTTAGAAATTATTTCAATTGCTAAATACTGAAATCTAATTAATTTAAATACCTAATATTAAGGCCTGTAAATCGTTTTTTTCTGTATTTATCGACCAATTATTTTCTAACTAAATGACGAGCTAAACCAAACATTTCGGACTCAACGGTTGCTCTAATCATGTACCAAGCCACTCATTGTTTAGCAAATATAACGGATTACTTCGATCGGCGAAGCAATTCACGTCCAATAATAAGTTGTTGTATTTGGGTTGTTCCCTCATAAAGTCGTAACAAGCGCACATCTCTGTAAAAACGCTCAACAGGGTATTCATTAATATATCCTGCTCCCCCGTGAATTTGAACCCCTCGGTCTGCAACTCGTCCAACCATTTCTGTGCAAAACATTTTTGTACAAGACACGCTCATGGATAGGTCTGAATCAGACTCATGAGCGGGCTTTTTATCAAACCGCTCAGCAACCTCCCTCACCAGTGACCACCCAGCAAGTAGCTCTGCTTGGCCGTCCGCAAGCATTGCCTGTATGAGTTGAAACTCACCAATTGATTTGCCAAATTGTTTTCTGTCCCGAGCGTAGGTAATGGACTCATTCAAAATCCGCTGAGCCATTCCGCATGCAACAGCAGATATATGCAGACGTCCTCGGTCTAAGACTTTCATGGCCGTCTTAAACCCCTGCCCTGGTACGAGGCCAATAATATTAGTTGCAGGTACACGTACGTTCTCTAAAATAACGTCACAGGTTTTAGTGCCCCTTTGTCCCATCTTCTTATCTGGTTTACCCAATTGGATACCCGCAAGATCAGATGGAACAATGAATGAGGAGACTCCTGAGCTGCCAGGACCACCCGTACGGGCCATTAATGTGAAAGCACCAGCTCTAGGTGCATTGGTAATGTACCTTTTAGTGCCGTTTAATACATAGTGATCCCCGTCTAAATCGGCACGAGTTTTAAGGGAAGCCGCGTCCGATCCAGCATCTGGTTCAGTAAGGGCAAAGGACATAATAAGCTCGCCACTGGCAACCTTAGGCAGGTAAATGGATTTTTGCTCATCCGTTCCATCCATCAAAATACCTTGGGATCCAATTCCAACATTGGTTCCAAATACTGATCTAAAAGCTAGTGATGTTTTACCAAATTCGTAGGCGACCTTTACCTCTTGACTCATCGACAGACCAATACCCCCATATTGCTCGGGGATGGATAACCCAAAAAGTCCCATGTCTTTCATGTCTTGGACGAGCCTAGAAGGTACCTCGTCATGCTCTTCAAGATAGTTTTCTTGAGGAACGAGTCGCTCTTGTACAAACCGCTCAATAGTTGATAGCAATATCTCAAATGATTCTTGGTCTAGTGCCATGAATTAATTACCTTTTTTATTTTTTTGATTCCGTCGGAAATTTTAAAATATGTGCGCATGGAACTCATTCACTATAAGCTGTATACAAACATATCCTCTTGTCACTCAATATATTTGAGAGGGCTTAGCTCGCATTGAAAACTAAAACTAGTAATTCTGAGTATTAGGCCAAACTGTTTACAAATACGAAAATAAATCTTATTAGACTTCTTTAACAATTTCACGCAATTTAAATTTCTGAATCTTTCCCGAAGGTGTTGAGGGCATTGCATCACGTATGATAAGTTTTTCAGGAATATATTGATTAGCAATTTTTTGAGCTTTCAAGTACTCAACCAGGCCTTGCAACTCTAATGTTTCACCGGGTCTTAATACTACCACTGCGCAAGCGCGCTCACCCAAGCGTTCATCTGGATAGGCAACAATCGCTGCCATTGCAATGGCTGGGTGACGGTAAAGCAGCGACTCAATCTCAACAACTGGAATGTTCTCGCCACCTCGGATGATCACATCTTTGCTGCGCCCGGTGATCCTTACGTATCCTTCTTTGTCCAAACGGGCAAGATCACCTGTATCAAACCAGCCTTGGGCGTCGGTGCCGTTGAGGTCTTCTCGCTTCAAATATCCACCAAAATTTGAACATGATCTCACCAATAACTTCCCAGCTTGCCCAGAGGGCAATTGAGCTCCAGAGTCATCTACTACTTTAAGCTCCACACCTGTAAGAGGGAGACCATCTGTAGTAAAAGCCCTCTCATCGGGATCGTCCAACTCTATAAGCGTTACTGCTCCGTTTTCAGTCATACCCCATGCGGAGACAATTTTAGTACCCAAAACACTTCTTGCTTGTTCAACCAGTGGACCTGGTATGGGGGCTCCTGCGCATAAGAAAGTCTTTAAAGTTGGCACCTTGTGTCCCGACTCACTGACAGTCTTTGCCAGGTCGGTTAAAAAAGGTGTTGAAGCCATCGTAAAAGTAACCCCCTCAGAGCGAATTAAATCGATTGCTTTTAAAGGATCCCAGATATCTAAAATTACAGCGCTAGCCTTGAGCATAATTGGCATCATGAGGCCATACATAAAACCAGTTTGATGGGCCATGGGGGAAGCCATAAGAACGACATCATCTTGGTCTAGACGTAATCTTTGAGCATAGGGAATTATATTTGCCATGGTCGTATTTGCTGAATGCATTACGCCCTTGGGTTCACCAGTCGTTCCAGATGTATAAATTAGTTGAGTAATGTCATCGGGACTTGGTCGATTCTTAAAGAGGATTTCATTAGCTCCAACCTCAAGCTCCCACACAGGATCACTAAGAAGTGCCTCAAAGCTATTGTCCCCTGTTCCGTTGACTACGACTATGTGTTGCAAGTGAGGTAAATTGGGTTTCAATCCCTCGGCCATCTTCTCATAATCAAAACCCCTAAATGTTTTTGGAAGGATAATTACTTTAGCCTCGCCGTGCTTGAGCATGAAGGACAACTCCCTTTCACGAAATATGTGCATAAGCGGATTCATCACAGCGCCTATTCGTGAGCAAGCCAGGTACGTAACAGTAAATTGCCACCAATTTGGAAGTTGACAGGCTACGACATCATTAAGCCCCACTCCAAGTTTTGTGAGCCCTAAGGCTACCCGATCGGCCATATTGGATAGCTCTGAATAAGTGAATTGAGTGATCACACCATCTTCAGACCTTACTGCTTTCAATGCCAACTTGTCAGGGCAAATCTTGATACATGATTTAAGATCATCATTGATCGTACGGTCGTGCCAAAATCCTTTGGATATACTCTCAGCCCGACGAGGGGGTATCAATACTGCATCGAATTTCATGACTGTCTCCTATTTTTCTTTTATTGATTATGCTGGAACAAACTTTCTACCCGCACGCGTTCTTGCGATGATAGTTTTCATAATTTGCGCTGTACCATCACCAATCTGAAAACCCAGTACATCTCTTAATCGTTGCTCCATCAAACCACGATCATAGCCACCGTGTCCAAAACATAGTAAACATTGATGGATCACGTCATAGGCGAGTTTAGGCCCCCACCACTTAGCCATACCAGCCTCTGCGGTGTGAGGGAGTCCTTTGTCCTTTAACCAAAGACCTTGCAAGCACAACAAACGAGCACCCTCCACTTCGGTGTCAAATTGAGCAAGTGGATGCGTAATCCCTTGAAACGCAGATAAGGGTTGTCCAAAAGCTTCTCTTTGTGTGATGTATTGCCAAGTTTCCTCCAAAGATACTCGGGCAACGGCTAAACACTGCAAACCAATCAAGGACCTAGAGAAATCAAATCCATGCATGACTTGCACGAATCCCTTGTTTTCATCACCCAGTCTGTGACTAAATGGAATTCTGACATTTTCAAAAAATATAGAACCACGCCCAATTGCTCTTTGTCCATGACAATCAAAGCGGTTTGTGGTGATGCCCTTGGTATTCATTGGAACTAAAAGTGCTGTAACCCCGTGTGCGCCGTCCTCTGGTTTTCCTGTCCGCCCAAAAACAATGGTAATGTCAGCTTGATCGGCTGCGGAGATAGAGGTTTTTTCTCCATTTATGACGTAACCTTCCCCGTCTTGATCAATCCTCAAACGTAAGTTTGCAGCGTCAGATCCTCCTCTTGGCTCTGTTAATGCAATAGCGCAAATCACTTCCCCTTTTGTGAGCTTTTGAAGCCAAGGCTTAACCACATCTGGCTGACCGTATTTAGAGAGAATTTGTCCATTCAAAGATGCCAGCAAGTTTAGATAAGAAATACTCAAATCCGCTCTTGCAATCTCCTCGTGAATAACCCCAGCGGCAAGACACCCCATCCCCAGTCCACCAAACTCCTCAGGGAGTTCAGGACAAAGAAACCCAAGCTCACCCATTTCCCTTAAAAGACTTTTATCAAGCACCCTGGTCTTATCTCGGTCTAAAAATCCAGGCTTAATACGCTCATCTGCAAATCGTCGAACGGTATCAGCGAGGGCTTGGAGATCGTCGTCTATGTAGGGATTCGGGTTCATAGGTGTGTTCCTTTGAATTTATATTATTTAGCGTATTTTCTAAATTCGGGTTTACGCTTTTCTTTTAATGCATTAACGCCTTCTCGGGATTCTTCAGTGTCATAGTAAAGTTTTAAAGCGTACATCCCCATTCCAGCTATTCCGGCTTGGTGAGCCGTGTCCATATTAAAACTTCTCTTTGCAATAGCGATCGCTGTTGGACTACGCTCACAAATCTCTTCAGCCCACTTTTGTACTTCTGTATCTAGTTGGTCATGAGGCACACAAACGTTGGCCAAGCCCATAGCAACAGCCTCTTGACCACTGTACCTGCGGTTAAGGTACCATATCTCGCGAGCCTTTTTTTCCCCTACGACGCGTGCTAAAAAGGCAGTGCCGTAGCCAGGATCAACGGATCCCATTTTAGGACCAACTTGGCCAAAAATAGCTTTTTCAGAACAGATGGTTAAATCACAAATTGTGCAAAGAACGTTACCCCCGCCAATCGCATAACCTTGGACTCTAGCAATGACGGGTTTTGGAACATCGCGAATTGCAGTGTGCAACTCCTCCATAGGCAGACCTATTGTGCCTCTACCGTCATAATTTCCGTCATGAGCGGATTGATCACCACCCGTACAAAATGCTCGGTCTCCGGCACCCGCTAAAACGATAGCACCAATACTTTTATCGTATCCAGCCTTGTTTAATGCTTTAATGATTTCATCACACGTTGTTCCTCGAAATGCGTTCATTTTGTCAGGACGGTTAATGATAATCCATGCAACGCCGTTGCGATTTTCATAAATAATATCTTCAAAGTTCATAATTTTCACCTATGTTTTTAATTTATTTTTCTATTCCGTTTTAACCGTTCATGGTTAAACCGCCAGATACGCTCAGGACCTGCCCGGTGACGTAAGCGGCATCATCGCTTGCAAAAAACAGAATCGCACCTGGCAAGTCCTCTGGCTGACCTATGCGTCCAAGTGGAATTGCGCGGGTAAAAGCTTCCATAAGTTTCTCTGGATTTCCTGCGCCTTCCTTGTAGTCTGCAAATAAAGCGGTATCTGTTGGCCCTGGACAAACAACGTTTACAGTGATGTTGTGCCTAGCATGCTCACGGGCAATCGTTTTAGAGAATGCTACCAACCCTCCTTTGCAAGCTGCGTAAACCGCCTCACCCGAGGATCCAACCCTGGCCGCGTCAGATGCGATGTTGACTACGCGACCTGATTTACGAGCAGCCATAAGGGGCAAGACAGCATGGTGCATGTGCAAAGCACCCGTCAGGTTGATAGCAATCAACCGGTCCCATTGATCGGGAGTGGTTTTGGTGAATGGTTTAAATACATCCCATCCCGCGTTGTTTACCAAAACATCTATAGGGCCAAGAGAGGCCTCAACAGCATTTACAGCCTGGTCAACAGCATTCCTATTTGTTATGTCACACTCAAAAGCAGTAGCATGACCACCGACTGCGGTAATTGCAGAAGCGACTTTGCGTGCAGCCTCTAAGTTCATATCAAAGACAGCAACCTTAGCTCCTTCTTGTGCAAACCTTTTGCAGCTTGCTCCACCAATACCGCCCCCACCTCCAGTCACAATTACTACTTTTCCTGAAAACTTACTCATCTCGATCTCCCATTTGAATTGCTGATTAATAGTCTAGATTGCATGAAATTGAAATAAATATATGTAAATACATTGCTATATATTATGCTTGATACACCTTATAATTAAACTAGATTATTTGGAATAAATCTAATGAATAACCCTAGTAAAAAAAATAGCAGCACTCGAATTGATCTAGCCAATCGGTTGTTTTTTAGGCTGTATCAATGTACCAATATGTTGCATAAAACTGGCACTAGAGCGGTCGAAGAGGAGGGATTAACGACTCAACAATGGGCAGTACTTGGAGCGCTTTCCCGCCCCTCCGCTTCGGGAGGTATGAATGTGGGCGATTTAGCTAAATACCTCAAAGTAAGTCGTCAAAATTTGTCAGGGCTTTTGGGAAGAATGGAGAGAGATGGCAATATAGAGTTGGTGACTTCATCTGTTGACAGAAGATCTAAAAATATATCGATGACCACTATGGGGCGTCATATTTGGGAAACCGCAGCTTTACCGAAAATTAGAAATTATTATGAATCAGCACTAATTGACTTTTCTACAGAGGACCTAACTCACACTCTACATTACCTACTGAAATTATTATCTAACATGGAAAAGATTGACAAAATTGAGGATTGATATTTCGACAATCAAATAAACTGTTTAAATTCATTGCGTGTTTAATTCTTTATAGGGTTAAAAAACCAGCTCTTGTCGTTCCGTATGACTTAATACATGCATCAAATTTTTTGTACTAAGTTTGATTGCAAAGTAGGATTAATTTTTTTTATATCTGTATTGAATTTTTGGTAAATCAATCCTAACCAACAGCCAAATTCCTAAAGTTATTGGGTTAAGTTAACTAACCATTCGGTTTGTAAGATTACTCTTTTATTAGAGAATTTTGTTACTTAAGAGGCGATACAGCGGTAGGCATTGCAATGGTTGAGACCATGTCTGTAGTTAAATGAGCTGGGCCTCCTTTGGGGGGCCAAACACCCTGAGCCACCGCGTCTGAACGCGCTTTACTTCTAGCATCAAGGCTTGGATAAGCCCAAATATTTGTAAATCTTAGTGGACCATCCATGGCCAGCATAGCTACTACACAGGGAGATATTTTCTCCCTAGCTGGCACGGATTGCTCCCACAAGTCAATAGTCGGTTGCACTCCCCCGGGTTTGATACCGTAGGTACGTATTTCATAAACTGGCCCTTGAATTTTTGACTCAAAAGTTGGCCTTACTGGTTTCATCCATGGGAAACCTTGATAGCTGTGTTGCTCTAATTTTAAAAAAACTTCTCCGCATCCAAAAGGGCTGACGTTTTGTTGTGTGCGGGTTCTCTCCGTTTGAAGAGTCGCCAAGTCATCAAATCCGCGCAACACTATCATTTGGTTAAGAACACCAATATCGGTAAACCAACATCCCAATAGTTCCCCCTGCCCTTGAGCGCAAAAGGTTTGAACATTTGTTGCCGCCTGTGCAGCTGTTCCAAAGGGAAGTGTCATCGTTGCAAGTTCATAGTACATTGTTTTTCCTTGATTAAAATGTTGATGAGTCTTTAAGCCAGCTGCGTGATGAGCTGCAATAAATCCAAAAGTCATCGCTGGCCCCAAAGTAATTCCACCGCTCGGGTAGTTACCACCCATGACGCTTGTTAAATCATTTCCGCCAGCGTAGAGTCCCTCTATTGGTAGGTTGTTTTGGTCCAGCACTTGTGAATACTCATTACCTCTCAAACCAGCAAAGGTCCCCAAACTGCCGGCAACAACTTTAACGGCGTAATAAGGTCCCATGTCTATTTTTCCCATACATGGATTTGAGCCTTCTCGGCTTACATCTCCCTGCATTTTGTTATAAGGAGTTTCGCCTTTTTTAAAGTCTGCATCGTACCCAATCTGAGCCAAATAGTTATAACGTTTAACCGTCGATACGAGTTTGCTGCAGTCTATTCCGCAAATTTGAGCAAGTTCCTCAATCGTTTTTGCTCGTTTTAAATACCCGTTTGCAATCATTGCCCCCATTGGAATGGGTGCGGGTTTGACCGCTCCTAAGCCGTAACGACAAATAAAGTCATGATCAACAATGAGCCAAGCTTTTATTTCTTCGCCTTTAGGCAATGTTTTGATCAAATCACTTAGAAAATCAAAGTACGAATTTGCCTCATTGGTGAAGCGATTACCGAAACGACTAACAGCAATTAGACCAGGCTTACCCCTTTCAAGTAAATGAGGAAAATGGGTAAATGATTGATTGGTATCTAATTGAGGAACAAGCGACACCGGAGCAAGTGCAGCCGCACTCCTGAGCCGGGTCTCAACTACCGCTCCAAGCGTCTCTGCCATTCTCATGCCGTCGCCCGTATTTCCCCTAGATGCAGCGGAAAAATGCTTCAAACCGCTTGGGTCATGTTCAAGCAATTCACTCTTTCGCTTGGCATCATGTGGAAATCCGCCCGTGCCAAGTAACACCCCACGCCTGGCTTTAATAACCAACTCTTGACCACCATGAATAACAACCGCGCCGATGACTTTTGAATTCTCACTCATTAGCCTTACTGCAGGAGTATTGACTTTTATCTCAACTCCCAAATCAAAGGCTGACTTGGCAAGTCCTGCAATTAATGCATTACCATTGACCAAATACATTGAGCGACCGTGAATCAAAAAATCAATGATTTGTTGAAACATGCGCTTCAATACATAAAAAAATGAATTGACGCTTTTCAAGGCATTAAAGAAATGTCGCATATCAGCACCTGAGCCAATTCCCATTCCGAAAAAGGTTGTCTCTTTAAGTGGGGGTTTTAAGTTATTGATATGAGAGCCAAGTTCGCGACCATCAAATGGTGCTGCACATACAGATCGGCCTCCCTTGGAAGAGTCTGAAGTATTGCCGTGAAAATCAGGGATGGCGTTACCGTCTATAAACTTTAACGAGGTAAACTCTTCAAAGAAGCGAACCATCAGGGGACCATTTTTTAGAAACGCAATTACCCGCTTTTCATCAAAGAAATCACCCAATTCATTTTTCAAATAAGATAACGGTTTATCTATTGGCTCAGCAATACCCGCCCTTAATGCAAGATGGTTTCTGGGTATCCACATCCACCCCCCCGACCATGCAGTGGTTCCACCGAACTGTGGATCTTTTTCAACAACAATTACTTTGAGACCTAATCGAGCTGCCGTTACTGCAGCTGATAGTGCACCTGCTCCTGATCCTATGGCGAGGAAGTCACAATCCCACTGGAGATTAGAATTTAAATTGGAATTGATCATTGGATTGGTCACGTCAAGCACGCTTACAAAGCGTATATTGGATCTAATCGCACTTGACTGATGCTTCGAGCAAGCAAAGGCGAGGCGCCACTTGCCGCAGCCAATTGGGCTGAACAGGAGAGCAAATCTGGGACCACTTTAAGCATCTTGCTCTGAGTAAATCTAGCAGAAGGTCCAGCCACACTGATGGTCCCCATAGGGAGATGGCCATTTAAGGCAACAGGGACCGCTAATGCGTTCAGACCAATCGCGTACGTCTCCTGTGTTAAGCTGAAACCCTTTTTCCTTGACTCTTGTAACGCCTTTAAAAATGTTTTCAGATTCTTGGGTGCGTTTGGACCAAAATCCTTTGCAGTACCCAATCCTTGTTTTGATACAAGTTTAATTGCGTCCTCATCTTTCATAGTAGAAAGCCAAGCCCATCCAGAGGAAGAACAGGACAACCTTGCTATGCTCCCCATATCAGGATCGTAACGAAGACCTTGACGAGCACCTTGTGCTCTAGCAACCCAAGTTAGCCTGTCTCCATCCACTATGGCAAGTCTTACCAGCTCTCCCGTTTGTTCAGCCAATCTGTCAAGCAAAGGTTGAGCGACGTCAACGACACCAGATTTGCTTAGGTGGCTAAGCCCCATTGATACCAATTTAGTGGTGAGTATGTATTCCCCTCCCTCTTTGACCTGTTTCACATAACCGTACTTAATTAGATCTGTGAGTAAACGGTGAGCAGCACTCTTGGGAATATTCAGTTCTTTTGCTAATTTGGACAATTCAATAGAGTTGTCTTGGATGGATAGCAACTCCAAGATTCCTAGCGTTCTCTCCAGCACTCCACTCATACGGGTTAAGGCCTTGTTATTTTGTGTAATTTGGTAGTTTTCGATTAACTTATTTGAGTTAAATCTTAACATAAAATTTATAAAAAATCAAAAAAATGGAACAACGTTCTATTTTTTGATAAACTTGAAAAGTTGTTAAATTTAAAAAATTAAATACTCAATGTTAGAAAACTTAAACGGTGCTACCCGCGTTCACATCATTGTCGGGGATCCAATCGCTCAGGTTAAATCCCCTTTTGGAATGACAGAGGCTTTCGAGGCCAGAGGTAAGAATTCCATTTGTATTCCTGCACATGTTTCAACGGCTAATTTAAAGCAATGGTTTCAAGGTGTCACTCATGCTCAAAATGTCGACGGCGTTATCGTTACTATTCCACACAAATTTGATTGCTACTCGCTTTGTAATACACACTCAGAGCGTGCCACGTTTTTAAAAGCGGTCAATACAATCAGAAGAAACAAAGACGGTTCTTGGCATGGAGATATGTTAGATGGACTTGGTTATGTTAACGCGATCAAAAACAAAGACTATCAGTTGAAAGGCAAAAAAGCCATGTTGATCGGAGCAGGAGGCGCCGGCTCCGCCATTGGTCATGGACTAATTTTAGGCGGAGTTCGGGAGCTAGCGATTCATGATGAGGACACAGTACGTCGCGACGTAATGATCAAAAAACTACAAAGCCTAGGGATGGGCAAGGTCAGTATTGGCTCCAATAATCCAGATGGCTTCGATGTTGCCATCAATGCTTCCCCCGCAGGTATGAAACCAGAGGACACATTACCCATCAATTTGATGAATATAAATTCTGAAATGTTGGTGGGTTGCGTTATTACTGCTCCCTCAGTAACTAAGCTAATTGAAATTGCAAAAAGTAAGGGCTGTAAAACAACTACAGGAGCTGACATGTTTGCAGAAGTACGACAATTGATGATCGACTTTTTATTGGGGACTGAAAATTTTTAATCACAATCTTAAATCTATTACACACACCATTGACACTGAACTTGGTCAGCTTGAAGATCAAGAAGAGGTAGACTTCATCGTCATTGGCTCAGGTGGAGCTGGATTTTCTTCTGCACTAAATGCCTTAATCAAAGGAGCTAGTGTTCTACTCATTGAGCGGACCCCTTATGTGGGTGGCACAACCGCTCTTTCGGCTTCAACGAGCTGGGTGCCCGGCACCAAGAAGGGACTACAGGTCAATCCAAATGACACTTTAGAATCTGCAGCACTTTTTCTGAACAACGCAGTCGCTGCCCGCTCAGATCCAAAACTTAGACAAGCCTTTTTAGATAATGGATATAAAGCTGTTGCAAACCTTGAGGAGCATACAGCACTTCAATTTCAAGTAAGACCATTACACCCAGATTATTTATCTGAACTTGAAGGCTCTGTACTCAATGGTAGAGCAATAGAGCCTCAACCCTTTGACGGAAAATTACTCGGACCTAATTTGAGTTTAGTTCGCCCCCCCATACCTGAATTCACAGTGCTCGACGGAATGATGGTAGACAGAGACGACATTTTTCATTTACTTCGACTAACTCAAACTTGGAAATCCTTCATTCACAGCTTAAAAATCATCTCCCGACACTTGATTGACAAAATGTTTCAATCTAGAAGCACCAGACTAGTGATGGGCAATGCAATGATTGCTCGAATGCTTTATAGCTTTATCTCGAAAGGGGGAAAATTACTCACCTCTGCCGAAGTCACAAAATTATTGACCAATGAAGGAGGAGTAAGTGGGGTCACAATTAAACAAACTCTACCCAATGGATCAACCATTTATAAAACCATTCACTCCAAACACGGTGTGGTTTTAGCAGGGGGTGGGTTTAGTAAAAACTCAATCAAACGTGCGGAACTACTTCCTGGTATCAAAGAGGAATGGTCACCAAGTGCACCTGGTCACACCGGGGCACTCCAAGACTTGGCCATTGAAATTGGAGCAGAGATGGGCTCCAATGAAAACACAAATGCATTTTGGGCACCTGTTTCAATTCGAAAAAGAAAAGACGGCTCAACAGCAACGTTTCCTCACTTTGTCATGGACAGGGGAAAACCCGGTATGCTCAGCGTGGATAGTGAAGGTCAACGCTTTGTAAATGAGTCGACCTCGTACCATTTGTTTGGATTAGCAATGCAAGAACACAACAACGTCACTCCTTGTATTCCAACTTGGCTTATTTGCGACTCCTTAGCACTCAAGAGGTACGGACTGGGAATGATTCGACCCGGCGGTAAAGGGTTGGATGATTTCTTAAACGACGGCTATCTTAAATGCGGTGAAACTATTACAGATCTTGCAAATAAGATCAACGTTCCTTCAAGTAACCTTATCAACACTATAAATAAATTCAATCGTTTTGCAAACGCAGGACTTGATGAAGATTTTTTAAGGGGAACTACGGAATATCAACGTGCAAATGGCGATGCCACTCTAGATTTGCCAAACCCATGCCTAGGTGCATTGAAAGTAAATCCTTTTTACGCAATTGCTCTTTATCCAGGAGATATTGGTGCTTCAACTGGCTTGATTACAAATGCAAACGCGCAAGTTCTCAATTCAAAAGGTCAGGAAATTAAGGGTTTATATGCATGTGGTAACGAAATGCATTCCATTATGGGTGGCGTTTATCCTGGACCTGGCATCACCATTGGTCCTGGAATCACATTTGGGTACATTGCTGCTAACCATGCTATCCCCAATATTTGAAATAGAATAGCCTCACCTAATTTTCAATCACTTTTATCTTATGAAAGAGACAACTTAAATGTTAAACAAAAAAATAGTCCGTAACTTAGCGGCCGTCTTTTTACTGAGCTCCTACAGTTTTGGTTTCGCTCAAGACATCAAGATTGCTAACCTTGTAGAACTCTCTGGTCCAGGTGCCACATCTGGCACTCAATTTAAGGATGGTATTGAGCTAGCAATTAAAGAGATTAATGCGAGTGGTGGAATTTTAGGTAAAAAAATAACATACACCACTGAGGATACACAGAGTAATCCAGGTGTTGCAAAGGGCTTGACTCAAAAAGCTACTGACAATGATGTTTTTGCTATTTTTGGACCTGTATTTACAGGCTCTATCTTGGTATCAATGGCTGAAAGTAAAAGAGCTGAAACACCTAATTTCACAGGCGGGGAAGGTGCGGCGATTACTCAACAAGGTAATCCTTACGTCTTCAGAACCTCTTTTGGTCAAAGTGTTGCTTTTCCTAAAATTGCCAAATATATCAACTCCAAATCTAAGAACCTAGCTATTATTTACGTCAATAATGATTTTGGCAAAGGTGGACTTGACACCATTAAGAAGTTGTTGGAAGGAACATCAACAAAAATAGTTGCCGAGGTCTCTACGGATTCTGGTGCAATCGATTTTTCAGCTGCCGTTATCAAAGTCAAGCAAAGTAATGCCGATGCTGTTTTTGTTTATACAAATGAGGAAGAATCTGCTCGTGCTTTAAAAGAATTTAGAAAACAAGATTTTACAAAGCCTTTGTTTGGTGAGACGACCCTGACCGGGCAAAAAGTAATCGAACTCGCAGGTGAGGCTGCCAATGGAGCCGTTGGCCACGTGGGGCTGACAGTTGACGCGCCAGAACTTAAAGCATTTGGTGTTAAATTTAAAAATGAATACAAAACCGAATCTGATCACAATGGTGTTAAAGGCTACACAGGTGTTTACATTTTAAAAGCTGCGATCGAAAGAGTCGGTAAACTAGACCGTAAAGCAGTAGCTGCAGCTCTACACAATGCTTGTTTTAGTGCAAAGCAAAATCCAGGTATCCTCTTGGATGTATGTTTTGACGAAAAAGGTGATTTGGACCGTGAAAGCTTTATGGTTGAAGTCAAAAAGGGCAAGGGAGAAGTTATTGCAACTCTGCCACCTTTGAACAAAAAGTAATTAAGCACCGCATCAAGCGCGCCAATTATTACTAAAGACTCTGCGAGCAACGATTTGCTCTCAGAGTCTTTTTTTGTATTCACTGATTAACTGTCGATTTTCCTGGACGTCCGGGAATCAAGGCCAGCATATGATCAGAAACACCGCCGTCGACAACTAGGTTCAATCCATTGACATATGATGCATTAGAACCGATAAGATATTTCACTGCCTCGCCGACATCTTTAGGAGTACCTATGCGCCCAAGTGGAACGAGACCTTCACGCTTTGTTTTGGTTTCCTCTTCAAGATAAACAGCTTCAGTGAGCGGAGTCCTAATCATTCCTGGACATACAGTGTTGGTACGTATTCCAACAGCACCCCACTCCTGCGCTAATTGTCGACAAAGCATGATCAAAGCAGCTTTGGCTGGAGAATAAGCACCGTACCCGGGATGCGGATGTAGACCAGACATAGACGCAATTGCAGTAATACTTCCCTGAGTCATCTTTAAAGACTCATATGCCGCTTTTGCAATCAGCCAAACGGAACGTACGTTTAGATTGAAGGTTAAATCCCATTGTTCTGTAGGCAGGCTCTGCATTTTTCCTGGACCTGATGCACCTGCAACACAAACAAGTGCATCAATTTCACCATTCAACTGAAGTGCCTCATCGACTAACTTCTCACATTGATCGGGGTGAGTCACATCGGCACTGAGACCGTGTACAGGTACTCCTAATTTTGCAATTCGGTTTACCAAATTTAGCAACCGATCGCCCTTTTGTGAGCTTGCAACGCTAAGCCTTAGGTTGGGATAGCGATCTGGAAAATCATCACACAACACATCACATACCCCCTGGCCTATCCCCCCAGTCGCGCCCGTTATCAAAACATGCATTTTCTCTCTCCCATAAAAAAAACCACTTGCGGTTAAACAAGTGGTCTTAAATTCAATAAATCACATTTTACATAGTGGGGAAGGTGCAGGAATGATTGAGGGTGGGAAGGTTTGCTCAATCACAGGGCGAAGCTGACCGTCTGCAACTTTAGCTCTACCAATGAAATTGGGGAGTAGTAATTGATTATCGGCTGCACGCATACTCACACTACCGTAGATCGAATCAATTTGAGATCCGGGCAAAGCTTTACTGACGTCCTCAGGTTTTACGCTTTTTGCGAGTTTGACGCCTTCAAACATGACCTGCGCTCCGTTATATGCCTGTCCCTCATTATCAGTAGGCAACCTGTTGAACTTATTTTTCCAAGCAGATACGAAAGCTTTATTTCTTGGATTGTCAATATCTGGCGTATATCCAGTGGTACCGACTGTCCCCTCGAGTGCTTTTCCTGTTCCGTTGATCATGAAGTTCAATATTAATGAGTGTCCAAGTAATTTGGTTTTAGGAATTAAGCCAAACTCCTCAGCTTGCTTGACAAAGGCAATGGCATCTCTTCCTGTCTCTGCGACCCAAATGGCATCTACATTTGCAGCTTTAAGCTGTGCAATATAGGGTGAGAAGTCTTTGGTACCAAGCGGGGCATAAAGTGCCAGAGGTACTGATTTACCTATTGACTCTGCAGCCTTCTTGAACGACTCACCTGAGTCACGACCCCACACATAATCTGCCGCCATCACTGCATATGTCTTACCAGTTAGATTTTTAGCCCATTGATTAATCATGGCGATATCCATGTTATCTGCATGGTTCGTTCTAAAACTCCTTGGCTTGCAAGTGTCGCCCGTGATTTTGTCAGACTTACTAGCAACAACAAAGTACGCGGCGTCCCATCGATCCAAGTTTTGTGCGATTGCAAGAGAAATGGAAGAGGGAATTGCTCCAATCAATAAGTTATAGCCATCGCGGGCTAGTTTTTCAGCAACGCGTCTGCCTGCCTCAGGATTGCCTTCATCGTCAGCCTCTTGGAATTCAACTTTACGACCGTCTACGCCGCCCTTGGCATTTGCTTCTTCGATTGCAAACTTGATAGCGCGCATGACCTCCTCACCTTGCTCAGCAAAAACCCCAGATTTAGATGAGACCAAGCCCACCTTAACTGGATCTTTGCTTTGAGCCATCGCATCCATTGGAAAAACAGATGCAAAAGCAAGCATAACAAGAGCCGCTTTAATTTTTTTTAGTTTCATCATTTTTGTCTCCTTCTTAAATTCGTCGGATACAGTCCGACCACTGTTTTGTAAAAAACTTCAAACCATCACATGACTCTCTAGATCGTGTAATCCCTCCTTAGAGTTATGCACTACCCCCTCAGCTACTACAGAGCCCTTTGACATTGCCAAATAACGCTGCGCAACACGCACTACCAAACTCATGTTTTGTTCAATTAATAAAAGCGCCGTACCCTGGTCTGCAACTTGATTAAAAATAACAGCAAGTTGATCAACTATGACGGGTGCTAATCCTTCAGTTGGCTCATCTAATAAAATCAACTCTGGATTGGCCATGAGTGCGCGTCCAACAGCGAGCATCTGCTGTTGACCACCGGATAATGCGGTTCCTGGTGTGTGCGCACGTTCCTCTAAAATGGGAAATAACTTGTATATTTCTTTAACTGTCCAATGCCCTTTGCGCCCAACAGCGGCTCCCAATACCAAGTTCTCCTCTACAGACAAATTAGCAACAATGCAACGTCCTTGTGGAACAACGGCCAAACCATGCTGAGCAGCCATATAAGTTCGTAGCTTTGAGTAAGGCTTATCTTTTAGCTCCACACTACCACTTTTAAGTGAAGCTAACCCTAGAACAGCATTTACGACTGTAGTCTTACCTACACCATTTCGCCCTATTAACGCAACTCTTTCACCGGCATTTACCTGCAAGCTCAAGTCGTGCAAAATATGCGCTGATCCGTAAAAGGCGTTCAAATTCTTCAAATTCAACAAAGCACTCATGCGGCACTCCCTAGATAAGCTTCACGTACGCGTGGATCTGAGCGAACCTTTGATGGCTCACCACTGGATATAACTCGACCGAGCTCAAAAACTGTAACCACATCAGAAATACCAAAAACCACATCCATATCGTGTTCAACCAATAATACGGAGACATCCCAAGTTGAGGTTAGCCGCTTTAAATGTTGGGCTAAATCCAGGGATTCCTTAACCGACAAACCGGCCATGGGTTCATCTAACAACAAAACGCTAGGGCGTCCAACCAAAGCAAGGGCCAAGTCTAAACGACGTTGCTCACCGTAGCCCAACTCCTGGGCCTCTAAATGAGCTGACTCCCAAAGGTCCAACTCCTTAAGGACGGCCTCAGCATCTGCCCGTGAATCCTTAACCCCCATTTTGTGTGAAGCTAGCTCAACTTGTTTGCCAACATACATTTGCGCAAATATGCTAGTGCGCTGAAAACTTCTTGACAACCCCCTCGCTCTTCTTTGCACCACCCCCATTTCCGTCACATCCTCGCCCATTAGAGTGACTTTGCCGCGCGTCAAATTGCGCCGACCCGTAATCGCATCAATAACGGTTGATTTCCCTGCGCCGTTGGGTCCAATTAGTCCTCTTATTTGGCCTTTCTCCAAGGTGAGCGCAACCCCGTCCAATGCTTTTACGCCACCGTAGTGAATTGCAACATCCTCGGTTTGTAATACGTATTCAGTCATGTTCATTCATACCTTTTGCATCTATCGGATAAGCTTTTTCATTTGTTTTCAAATTTATTACTTATCTATTTGACTTTCATATGCTGGATTGTTTAATGGAAGGAAATTTTTTAGACCATAGATTCACAAGTGCACCTGCAATTCCGGTTGGAGAAAATACGATGACCGTGATCAACACAAGTCCGAAGATCGTCATCCAATGTGTAGCATAGTCACCCAAAATATCTTTAAACATAAAATAGACTACTGCCCCCAAAGCTGGCCCCCATAAAACCTTAAAACCACCAACGACCACCATCATCAAAGTCATGCCAGATAAACTCCAATGTAAATTCTCAGGCGATACGAATCCTGTGTTCAAAGCCGCCAATACACCTGCTACTCCAGTTATCAGTGCTGATAATGCATAGACGGCGGCTCTAGGTAACAAAGTAGAAATCCCAATGAATCTGGCTCGTTCCTCGTTGTCTCGTACAGCCTCTGTAATAGCTCCAAACCTACTTCTTAGTAAACAAGCTACTAAAAAAATCACCACAATCAAAGTCGTCCAACAAATCATAAAAAGGACGCCGGGCTTAAGTAATTGAGAAACTGGGAATCCGAATAATGTAGAGGGCCATTCGATATTCATACCGTCAGCTCCGCCCGTTAAACCCCTCGATCTTGAGGCCGTAAGGTAAAACATTTGACCTATCGCAAGTGTGAGCATTCCAAAAGCTACACCGGGGACTCTAACAATGATTAGTCCAAATATCAAACCAACCAGAGTAATAATTAAAAGAGTCAAAAAAATAAGTGTTTCTGCTGACGCCAGATGAAGTTGCAACATGATGCCAAGCAAATATCCAGCTGATCCAAAATAAAATGCATGACCAAAACTCACCATTCCATTTTGCTTGAGCAAAACTCCAATTCCAAGAGCAAATACAGCAAACACGATGGCCTGCGTAAATAAAGATAATACGGTGCCAGAGGAAACAAATTTCATCACCAGCAACCCAAACAACAGTGCCAAACCAGATGAAAGTAAATTTCGTTTAAATGTCATGAAAACTCCAACTTTTTAAGGGACTACTTTAAGTTCGACTTCCGGCTAGTCCGGAGGGCTTCCAAATCAAAACTACAACCATTAAAACAAATGGAAATAAAACAGCCGTATCGGGCAAATACACCGCACCAACAGCTTGTACCATTCCAAGAACCATGGCAGCGATGAAAGCGCCCGCTAAAGATCCCAAACCTCCAATTACTACAACTACAAAGGAATCAATAATCACATCGGCACTCATTGAGGGTGAGAGCGACATGAAGGGCGCCGCAACTACACCGGCCAATCCAGCTAAAGCTGTACCCAACCCGACTACACCTGCACTCAGCAAATCGGTATTCACGCCTTGCATCGAAGTTGTAACGGGGTCAGTACTTGCGGCTCTAACAAACAACCCAATTTTTGAAAATCTAAGCCATAAGGTTAGACCTAATGCCACACAAAAGCCTACACATATCACGCCGATACGGTATGCGGGTACAGGGGTACCCGCTATATCCACACTAAAGGCTAAGGCCTGAGGACCAGGCACAGATAAATTACTTTTTCCCCAAATAGTCTGGACCGAATCTTCAATCACCAATAACAAACCAAAGGTCACCAGTACCACGGTCAATGGGTCACGGTCTTGAAGCAATCGAAATCCGTATCGATCCAGCAATACCCCAAATACGGCCATTACGGCGGGAGCCAAAAGCAAAGCAATCCAAAAATTACTAGCTAATGCGATAGAGTAACCAATGTATGCGCCCATCATGTAAAGAGATCCATGAGCAAAATTAACGACTCTACGAAGTCCGTAAATCAATGCCAAACCTGAGCACATCACAATAAGTAATGAGCCGTAAACCAACCCGTTGAATAAATTTATTGTTAACAAGTGAACTGTCCCCTATGATCGTTTGAAGTGTCTGCAGTATCTACAGTGTTTACTCATTTTCAATTGGCCCCATAGCCGAGTCAGGTGCCCCTAAAGCCATCCAGCCACCATCCACTGGCAATACAGCACCTGTTACGTAACTGGCGCTTGATGAAACTAAAAATGCAATCACTTGACCAACCTCTGACGGTTCTGCCATACGTCCCATTGGGGTACGAAGATTAATTGCCGATTCATTTAAAGCACCTTGCTGAGCAAGTTTGGCGACCAAAGCAGTTTTTACATATCCTGGTGCAACAGCATTAATGCGTATTCCTTTTCTTGCCCACTCACTTGCCATCGCGCGGGTGATGCCTAGAACTCCTGCTTTGGCTGCACTGTAGGCGTTACGTCCAGGTATTCCTCCAAAACTAGCTATTGAACCTATGTTAACAATAGATCCTCTAACCCCCTTAGGATCCCTGGGTTGTTGATTCATAACGCAAAGGACCTGCTGAGACATTAGAAAAGTACCCCTAAGGTGAACCGACAGAACGCGGTCAAATGCTTGTATATCCTGCTCAAGAGTGGGAAGAGTTTGATCTCCAATTCCGGCGTTGTTGACTAACGCGTCAATACGTCCGTACCTTGCTTTTATGCCAAGAACGCATTCTATGACTTGCTCGGGCTGGGTCACATCGCACTCCCATGCACTGTGCTGGGGGCCAAGGAAGCTGGCTCTTTTGGTGGCTAGTTCCTTGTTCATATCTAATAGTGCAATATCCCACTCCTCTGATTCGAGGCACTGCGCAGTAGCCCACCCGATCCCATCAGCAGCACCTGTAATTACAGCAAGTTTTTTTTTGGTAAATGACATATGCCTTCGCTTTATTTCCAAGTAGGCATCGCAACTGATTTAATCAAGCGAGTTTCTTGTGCAGTGATTAGATGACCTGATTCTTTTAAATATTTTGGAAAATCAGGATGAGCGTCACGTTTTAAACAGCGCCTCTCATAATCGGAAAAATCGTCGTATCCCCATAAATGTACAAATTGATTGAGTGGCCCAACTACGCTTGTGTAAAAGCCGATCGGATGCCCCAATGTTTCAAGAAGTATGGGCATGGCAAGTCGATTGAACACCTCAATAAACTCAGGCATCTTTCGAAGCGCAATGGTATAAGTGCGGTGATCAATCAAAGGCTTGCTGGGGTTCAACATTTCTAGACTCCTGCTAAATCTGCTAAATGGTTGCCTGTTACATAACCAAACGTCATGTTAGGGCCATGAGTAATACCTGCAGCCGGGTATTTACCCCCCATGATGCTTGAGCGATCATTTCCAACCGCGTACAACCCCTTTATTAACGAACCGTCACGTTTTTTTACCTCACCGACCACGGTAGTTTGTATGCCGTCAAATGTACCCAAATCGCCCATCACTACCTTAACCGCATAAAAAGGCCCTTTAACAAGGGGCGCAACACAAGGGTTAGGTTGGTTATCGGGATCTGCTAAATAACGGTTAAATAATGTGCTACCCCGTCCGTACTGTTGATCATTTCCATCGACTGCGCCTTGGTTATATTCACGCACTGTCTCCTCTAAGCCCTTTGCGTCGATTCCTGCATTTTGAGCCAACTCAGACAATGAGTTTCCGGTGATTAAATAACCATTTCTAATAAATTTACCTATAGGCATTGGAGAAGGTTTAACAAAACCGAGACCGTATTTACCCAAGGCAGTTTTATCGCAAATCAACCACATCACTGTTTCGGGCTCTCCTTGGCAAGCTCTGATGAGTGCCACGCCTACATCATGATAGGAATTCGATTCATTGATAAATCTTCTCCCACTTCTAAGAACTCCTATCACCCCCGGTTTATAGCGGTCTAGGAGGTGAGGAAACACACCAACCTCACCTTTACCGTAATCAACTCTGGAGACCGGAATCCAAGCAGCGGAGTCTGCGTAGCGGACCGTAGTGTCCGCACCCGCTGCTTCAGCTATCAGTACGCCGTCCCCAGTGTTCGATTTTGGTGTGGGCGATAAGTGCTCTCCCCCGCTGTTGACATGGGGGTAGGCTTTGGCTATACGTCTGATGTCATGTGGAAATCCGCCACAAGCCAATACAACTCCGATACGAGCTTTAATTTCGTGACCAGCACCTGCTCCGCCTAGATGAACTCCCACCACTTGATCGTTTTCTATCAAGACTTTTTGAGCAGGAGTCGATGTCATGATCGGTATTCCCAAATCAAGAGCGGATTTTGCCAAACGAGCAGCCAAGGCATTTCCACTTGTGACTTGAATAGCGCGTTGATATAAAATCAATTCTTTAATGTGATTGATTAGTCTTTTGGCCACATACAAAAATGAGGTCAAAGATTTAGTCACTCGAAAGAAGTGTTTTAAATCAGCGTTCGATGAATTGAACATCATCCCCATGAATGTGATTGTTTTAAGGGGTAATTTCAATCTTGGCATGTCCTTACCAAGGCCCCGAATATCAAAGGGCTGGGCAAGAATGGATCGACCGATATCGGCTCCCCCAGGGACATTTGGGTGATAGTCTGGATACATTGTTGGAATAAACTTCATCTCAGTTTCACGCTCGAAGAAGTCCACCATTTTTGGCCCATTTTCAATAAAAGCTTGAACATAGGTTTTATCGTAAAAAGCACCTGTCTCCTCAACCATATAGGTATGAACCAACTCTGCACGGTCGTTTGGATTTTGTTTTAGGCCGTGGTGGTTAAGAGGTATCCACAAGACGCCGCCCGACAAAGCTGTTGTTCCACCAAATACGGGTTCTTTTTCAAGAACAATAACGTTTAAGCCACGTTTTTTAGCTGTGATCGCACAGGAAAGCCCGGCCGCACCTGAACCCACAACGATAACGTCGCATTGAGAGGGTATAGACATTTGCATGATTCCTTAATTTAATTAGTTATATCCAGGCCTAGGCACCATATCCATCAACATACACTGCATGCCTCCATCAACAACGATTTGTGCACCGTTTACATAATCTGAGCGTTCGCTTGCCAAAAACATTACAGCGTTTGCTATATCAATTGGCTCACCCACACGACGGCTGGCCGTGACTGCGGCCCTTCTTTGCTCAAAGCCTGGTTCTTCATAAAATTTTGCAGATAAAGCTGTACGAATCATTCCTGGGCAAATTGAATTACTACGAATACCTTGAGGTCCCCACTCGACTGCCATTTGCCGAGACATTTGAAGAACGGCTGCTTTACTGGCGCTGTAAGCACCACTTGCTGACTGAGGAAATAGTCCCGAGATAGAGGCAACATGAACAATGCTTCCTCGCCCATTAGATTTCATTGAATCTGCAAATGCGCGAGCACATAACAAGTAACCAGTTAAATTAACATTTAAAACATGTTGCCAGTCATGCAAACTCACATCGCTCAAAGAGCCCGCACGCAGCAAACCCGCATTATTGACAAGGACGTCACAACGGCCCCAACGTGACAAAATGTCTTGAGCAACAATCGTTACTTGTTCAGAGTTGCTGATGTCACATTGCAACGGGAGAACAACTCCTCCCTTTGCGGTTAATGTATCTGCTCCAATTTTCAACGCATCCGCGTTTTGGTCTAGCATTGCAACAAGCGCTCCTTGTTCGCATAACAGCTGCGCAACAGATGCACCTATTCCGCTTGCAGCACCAGTCACCACGCAAACCTTACCAGCCAAACTGAGCCAGTCCTGTCTTGCATCCATTTTTGCTTGTCTCCTCATTTATTATTTATGCATCATTATTCAAAATAAGAATCATAAATACTTTGACTAATCAAGCCAAATACAGGACAATTCGTGCAAATTAAGGATCTAATATGGTCAACTCTCGGGTTATCCCTAACTATGATTTATACGGCGAGGAGGCGACACCTGGATGGAGTAGCTCCTTTAATTTCGAATGGATTCCTCAAAGATCTAAGATTTATAACTGGTCTATTCAACCTCATCGTCACGACTCTTTTCTTCAAATTTTGTATTTAAAAAAAGGATTCGTAGAAGTACAAATCGATGATATTAAAACCCGTGTTGAGGCCCCTTGTTTGTTGGTTATACCTTCGGGGCACGTACACGGGTTTAACTTCTCCAAAACCGTTGATGGTCCCGTAGTCACAGCAACTCAAAAGTCTGTGGAGTCGGTTGCCGCCTCTGTTATGCCTGAGTTACTTGAGACCATTAGGACTCCTCGAATCTTGTCCCTGCAATCCGAGATGCGCTACATAGGGCAATTGATGCCCCTGTTTTTAGCAGTTGAACAAGAGGCTCATACACACGCTGTGGGGCAAATGGCTGCGGGAATGTCACTCTTGCTAGCCATACTTGTCCAGGTCAATAGAATCACAAAACTATCGGGCCTATCAGACTCCCAAACGCATCACACCATCTCAAGAAAAGCGCGCCAAATTGAAAAATTCAGAAGTCTTGTTGATCGAGATTTTAAAAAGCAGCATTCACTAAAGATCTATGCAAACGAAATAGGAGTGACGGTTGGACATTTATCTCGCCTTTGCAGAGATGTACTGGGACGCTCTAGCCTGGAGGTGATCAACGCTCGTATTATTCAAGAAGCAGAGCGTGAACTGGTTTACACCACAGTCTCAATTCAGCAACTAAGCTTTGAACTTGGCTTTGAAGATGATGCGTACTTCACTCGTTTTTTTAAAAAACACACCGGTGTAAGTCCCAAAGTATTTCGCTCAAACTACTTAAAAAAGATCAATCAAGAAGATGCTTTAGGATAAGCTTTTCAGCCCATCCGTGCCAACAATCCACCATCAATTGCGAGTACCTGGCCATTCACAAATCCGCCGCCAGGTGACACCAAAAACAATACGACGGGTGCAATATCCTCGGGTAATGCCCACCTACCCGCAGGTACATTGTTGAGCAAATAGTCCTCAAAGCCAGGGCGTTGTTGCAAACCTATAGTGAATTCAGTTTTAACAAAACCTGGAGCAATTGCATTGGCATTGATACCTTTTGGACCATATTCAACTGCTATAGACCGAGCTAGAGAGGCTGTTGAGGCTTTAGCCGTTGAATAAGCAGCAATCAAGGGCATAGTTGCCTGACCTGACACAGAGGACATCATCACGATACGACCAAAGCCCCTTGAAACCATGCCTGGTAAAAACGTTTGACTGCAATTGAATGCTCCGTTGACATGAACATTCATTATTTGTTGCCATTCTTGTGGGGTCATATCTATAAGAGGTTTGCGGTTTTGATTACCTGCGTTGTTAACCAATATATCAACATATAGCCCTTCACTCTCGAGTCTCGCCCTGCCCTGTTGCACCGATTCATGATCAGATACGTCAAAACTTATGTATGAGGCCCTAATTCCCTCATCTTTTAATTTATCAACACTCTCGATACAAGCGCTCTGATTTAAGTCATTGATGATCACTTGGGCACCCGCCCTTCCCAGTGCAGTTGCTATTGCCAATCCAATACCCCTAGCAGAGCCCGTTACGAGCGCAGTGCGTTCATTTAATGAAAAAATAGTATTTAAGTATTCGTTAATCATATGCCAACTCCTCGCCATAGGGATTTTAAATAAAATGGAATCCTATTCCACTTTTTAGAAATTTTCAATAGAATGCTTCCATTACATCAAAAGGCGATCCATGAAAGGTGTGCAGGAGAGAACTTTAGGCATATTGGAGCTATTGGCCAATCACGCAGAGGGGTTGGAGCTCGCATCGATTGCTGACAAACTGGGCATACCGAGAAGTGCGGTTCACCGTTTGTTATCTGATCTGGTCTTATCTGGATACGTTCGACAAATAAGGGAGCACGGGGACTATATGCTCAGTACAAAATTGGTCTCACTTGGCTTAACCTTTTTAAGCAACAGCGGAATCGTCGATATTGCACAACCTTTGCTTAACCGTTTAGCTGAGATTTCGGGGGAGTTGGTGCGACTATCTGTTGTAGACGGCGAGAGATTGACATGGGTCGCAAGAGCACAAGGAGCCAGGCAGGGTTTACGCTACGACCCAGATATGGGTGCAGATGCCAGGTTCTCATGTTCTTCCTCAGGGTGGGCTTTGATGAGCACATTCAACAACGAAGAAGTAATTAAAAAAGTATCAACACAAGGATTTGGCAAAGTCGGAGACTTTGGTCCCAACGCACCTCAGAATATAGAAGATCTCTTGTTTAATATAGAAGAAACAAGACATAGAGGATTTAGCGTTACACAGGAAACTTATGCATTAGGACTCAATGCACTTTCCGCTCCAGTTTGTTTGAAGGGACAACCCGCACTGGGTGTGTTGACCATTGCAGGACCAAGCTTTAGATTAACTCTTGAGCAAATGCAAACATTAGGTCCAGATTTGGTGTCTTACGCCTCTCAACTTGCTACGACGAGCGGTGCCTCCCCTTTCTTTAACCAAGCACAACGCGAACACAATGGCACGCAAGGAATTACACGAAAACCCATCTATGCTGAGTAAAACATGAATCAAAGAATTTTTTCACTTTCTTACCTAAATTCCCATCGTTGCTCCCCCAAAGAAGCGGTTCTTGTAGCCTCTCAAAGTGGTTATAACTTTGTAGGCTTGAGACTTTGGCCTAACGGACCCAATGCCCCTCAACAGTTTCTAATTGATCACCCAAAAGATTTAAAAGAAACACTTGCTGTCATGAATGACACTGGAATTGGTGTATTTGATTTAGAAATAATTCGCATCAATGAGTCATTTGATCCCAAAACCTGGGATGCTTTGTACGAAGTAGGCGCGTCTCTCAAAGCAAAAGCAATCTTGGTCGCTGGCGATGATACGGATGAGGCAAGACTTACAGAGAATTATGCAAAACTATGTGAGACCTTAAAACCATACGCAATTACAGCGGATCTTGAGTTTATGCCTTGGACTGCGGTTCCAAATGCGCAAGCTGCTCTGAGAATCATAAAAAACGCAGGGTCCCCGTCAAACGCAGGCATCTTGGTAGATGCGCTTCATTTCGGTCGGTCTCATACAACATTGAAGGACATCAGCTCAATACCAACCCATCATTTGCATTACGCCCAAATTTGTGATGCACAAGCTGGTACCCATTTCACGACAGAGGAGATGATTCATACCGCTAGGTGCGAGCGTAATGTACCGGGTGAAGGCAACATTGAATTGCGCGGATTATTTGCAGCCTTACCCAACACGCTTCCAATTAGTGTTGAAGTGGTGAACTTCACCCAAGAAGCAGAATTTGACAAATTAAGCTGGGCAAAGAAATGCCTTGAAGCTAGTAAGCATTACTTTGATTAAAAACACTCAACAACAAAACTAGTAACTTCGGAGAATATAAGATGGACTTTTCACTAAGTGGCGAACAAAGAATGCTGATCGAAACCGTGAGACGATTTGTTAAAGAAGAACTTAAACCCTTAGAAGACGAGGTTGAGCACAAGGGCTACTTAGAGGACAGCACAGCTAATTTAATTCATCATAAGGCCAAAGAACTGGGGCTCTATGCGATGAATATGCCTGCAGAATTAGGTGGTGGGGGTTTGTCTAATATGGACCGCATATTGTGTGAGGAACAATTTGGTCACACAACGGATATATTGATCCGCCGTGCTTTTGGGAATGTATATGAGCCTTTACTGCACTGCAGGGGAGAACAAATTAAAAGGTGGCTCACACCGACTATTGAGGGCACCAGGACCTGCGCCATATGTATCACCGAGCCTGGGGCTGGATCTGATGCTGCAGGCATTAAAACCCATGCTAAAAAAACTGAGAAAGGTTGGGTTTTAAACGGCTCTAAACATTTCATAAGCGACGCTGAATGGAGCGATTTTTTCCTAGTGTCTGCAAAAACTGGTGAAAAAGAAATCAGTATGTTCATGGTTGATAAAGGGATAAGTGGGTTCACCGTGGGCAAGGACCAAAAAATGATGGGACTGAGAGGTACTCCGCATCTAGAGCTGTTTTTCGATAACGTTCAATTAGAAGAGGCTGCATTACTGGGAGAAAAAGGCCAGGGTTTTAAACTTGCTATGGGGGCATTAAACGTCGTTCGCTTAGCTCAGGTGGGAGCTCGCGCAGTCGGCAAAGCCTCGCATGTCTGTGAGATGATGCTCAACTACGCCAATGACCGACAACAATTCAATACCCGTATTGGAGACTTTCAGATGGTTCAGCAAATGTTGGCCGATTGTGTGATTGAGATCAACGCTGCACGTTGGATGGTCTACCAAGCGGCATGGATGTTAGATCAAGGCCTAGATGCGCGTGAGCAAATTGCGATGGTCAAGGTTCACGCAGCAGAGACCCTAGGCAAAGTTGTAGACCGAGCAGTTCAGGTGTTTGGTGGAATGGGGTATTGCAAGGAGCTGTCCATTGAGCGCTATTACCGCGACGCGCGAATATACCGAATTTACGACGGCACAAGCGAGATACACAGAGGTGTTATCGCCAAGAGCGCCCTCAAAAAAGGGGCAGTTTTGTTTGATATGGAACGGTGAAACCTATGACCACTAAATTTATGAGTGCTGCCCAAGCAGCTGAATTAATTCGTGACGGGGACACGATAGGTCTCATGGGTGGAGGTGGTGGATTGATGGAGGCCACTCACATGTTTGAGGCCATCCAGGCACGTTTTCTTTCTACGCAAAGTCCGCGCAACCTAAGCGTTATGCACGCACTTGGTATTGGGGATAAAAAAACTAAAGGGATGAATTGCTTTGCTCACGAGGGCATGGTTAAAAGAGTAATGGGCGGACACTGGGTTTGGTCACCCGCGATGCAGCAACTTGCGTTGAATGAGAAAATAGAAGCTTACATACTACCCGGTGGTGTATCCAGTCAACTGATGCGTGAGATTGGGGCTGGTCGACCAGGCTTATTCACTCACGTTGGTCTTGGAACCGTTTGTGATCCACGCTTGGGTGGGGGGAAGATGAATCAAACTGCAAAAGAGGACTTAGCAGAAGTTGTTGTTTTAGACGGCAAAGAGTATTTACGTTATAAACCTTTTCCGATTCATATTGCCATCGTGCGGGCAAGCGCCGCAGACGAGGACGGCAATATCAGCTTTGAACATGAAGCTGCAAATCTTGATGCACAGGCCCTCGCTTTAGCCGCTCGAAACAGCAATGGTAAAGTCATCGTTCAAGTCAAAGAACGTTTACCCAAGGGCTCCCTTAAAGCCAGAGAAGTCCGGATTCCAGCTGCTTGGGTAGACGCGGTCGTAGTAGATCCCAATCAACAAACCAGCTACGACATTGCATTTGATCCCGCTTTCAGTGGAGAGTTAGTGGGCGAGGACCGCTCACAAAGCGAGGCCCTAGATCATGAGCGCGAGGTTAACGCATCAAAGGAAGAGTTCAGCGAGCGACAAGCAATCGCAAGAAGAGCCTACGAAGAACTTCTAAATACCCCAAAAGTCCGCCCAGTTATTAATTACGGAGTGGGCGTCCCGGATGCTGTTGCAAAACTCATTGCAGCGCGAAATGAACAACACCTAATTTATCAAACTATTGAACACGGCACATACGGGGGCACCCTCATGGACGGTGTATTATTCGGTTACGCCCGTAACGCCACAGCGATGCTAGATGCCGCTACCCAATTTGACTTTTACTCGGGCGGTGGACTAGACGTGGCCTTCCTTGGTTTTGGTGAATTTGATCAGTACGGTAACGTCAACGCAAGCAAACTAGGTGGATTAACCGTTGGGCCAGGAGGATTTATTGATATTGCACAAAATGCTCGCAAAGTTGTTTTTTGTGGCACTTTTGCTGCAAAAGGGGTAAAACTAGCCACCGGCGAAGGTGGCATGCAAGTAATAGTTCAGGGGTCTATCAAGAAGATCGTGCGTACAGTAGATCAAATTACGTTCAGTGGCCCACAAGCGCTTGTAAGACAACAAGAAGTATTGTTTTTAACAGAGCGTGCTAGTTTTAGATTGACACAAAGTGGGATTGAGCTATTTGAAATAGCACCTGGTATTGATTTGCAGCGCGATATTGTGGAACAAATGGGATTCAAACCTTTGATGTCTGCTAATTTAGCATTGATGAAGACTGACTACTTTACGCGTTGAATTCAATACCTGAGTTGCAATTAACTTTCCAGTTTTAATTCTTCTGAAAAAAACCGTTTCAGGACCAAGGAGAAAGGCAATATGAGACCTCTAGAATTAAATTCCCGCATGCCAATTGCTGTGTTTGGTGTTGGGGCTATTGGTCGGATGCATGTTGATCGCATCTTGCACCATCCTCAAGTCAGTCTTTGCGGTGTTGCCGATCCAAGCGATACTGCTGGTTCTTGGGCTACCCAAAGAGGAATAAACTGTTATAGAGATCCTTTGGAGCTGTTAGATAAGAACAAGCCCAAAGCAGTAATTATTGCAACACCTAATCCGACCCATGCTGAATTCGCCTTAGCATGCATCGAGCGTGGTATCCCCGTTTTGATTGAGAAGCCAATTGTCGACACTCTTGAGAGTGGGCAGAGGCTTTGCACGGCTGCTGATGAGGCAAATGTCCCTTTATTGGTTGGACATCACCGCCGTTATAACCCGATCCTGCAAAGGGCAAAAGAACTCATTACGGATGGCTTACTTGGACGTCCCGTTACAGCAACAGCAATGGCTACATGGCTTAAACCGGATGACTATTTTGAGATGGCCTGGCGAAGACACCAAGGCGGCGGCCCCATTCTCATTAATATGATTCACGACATAGACTTACTAAGACATTTACTAGGAGACATATTAACTGTGCAAGCACAAAGTTCAAACGCAATTCGCAACTTTGAGGTTGAAGATACTGCATCTGCATTGCTGCGATTCGAGTGTGGAGCACTTTGCACAATAAGCGTGTCTGATGCAGCAGTGGCTCCGTGGAATTGGGATTTAGCAGCCGGAGAAGCAACTCACTATGCAAAACACAATATTGACTCTATATTCATCAGTGGGACTGAAGCATCCCTAACCATTCCACAATTACAAATCTATAAGTATCAAGGAAGTCGCGGATGGCATGAGCCGTTAACCGCCGAATCAACTCCTTGTCACAGTAGAGATCCTTATATTGAGCAACTTCGACATTTAAGAGCCGTTGCAGAGGGTCTAGAAAGTCCTGTGTGTTCAGGTTGGGACGGACTTCGCACACTTCAAGTGACTTTAGCGGTTATCGAGTCCGCACGATCTGAAAAAATGGTTTCAATCCCAAAAATTCAATAATTCAATAATTCAATAATTCAATAATTCAATAATTCATTGTAAAAATCTATAAATTGAAATGTTGAAAATTACCTACCATAGCAATTTTTTAGATTAAATAAAAGCAATAACATTTTTAGTTTCAGAAGTTATAATTTTTCAATGAAAGTCTTTTGTACTTTTTAAAATAAAAAATCTCATTAAAACTAGACATCAATTGCAAAATTCTTGTTTTTTTAATAACGCATAAACCACAAAAACGTGTGCATTTAATTAAAAAAAAGCGACCAAATGAACAGACGATTAGTAGTCACAAAAGTCAAACCCACACCTGGTGCGAATGATCAACTCAAGAAAAAAGTCAAAAAGGCTAAATCAGATTTAAAAAGAGCTCAAGAAAAACTTGAACAGTGGAGGGAATTTTCTAATTTGCATGAAAAAATTCACGCTGAACGGGTACGTCCTGAAATTGAAAAATACTTTTTAACTAAAAAGCGATGGTTAATCTCCCTCGTGGAGGTTTTGGACAAATACGATTGGAATGAACTTGAAGAAGAATCAATTACAAGCCAAATATTAGATACGATTGAAGAACTTGAAGGCCGTTTTTTGGGAGACGTTGAGTATTCAGAGTTAGTGAGTAGATTTGAAGACTCTGATGATGATTGGAATTTTCAAGACGTTGAAGGTGGTGAAAACGACGATTCAGCATTTAGCTCCAAAGAGTTCGAGAAAATGATTGATCAAGAGCAAATGGATTTTTATATAAATGAGGCTGTGGACAATTTGGGTTTTAACAAAGAGGATTTCGATGACTGCGAATCTACGCCGGAAGTGATTGCCAGAATACAAGCAAAAATCAACGCAAAACGAATGGGAGAAGATAACTCGTCAGCCCCTTTAAGAAGTAAAAACTCATCACAGTTAAAAGATCTATACAGAAAACTTGCAAGTCTTATACATCCTGACAAGGAAATAGATCCAATTGCTAAGGCTAGTAAAACGGAACTCATGCAAAAGCTAAACACCGCATACCGTAATAATGACATTGAATCTTTGATGCATATTCAATCACAAGTCGCAATTGATTTTCCAGTTGATTTATTAAGTACCGAGGAAGGGCTCAAAGCAACACTTGAGCATACCAAAAATGAATTCCAGCGCATTAAACGGGAGACTGAGAGTTTCATGTCACGGCTAAAGCAAAACTTAGGAATTGCTAAATCACATAAAAAGCAAGACGTAGAAATAATCATAGAGCAAACCATCGCTGAGCAGTGCAAAGCAATTGTTCATCAACAACAGTTTTTAGAAATCGAAATAGTCAAACACTTCTCAACTAAAAAAACAGCCAAGGCCCTAATCCGTAGGTGGGTCAAAGAGGATCAATTCTTCGGATCCTTCTGATTTACATAGTGCCCTGGGGAGATCTTATCAAGCGCACTTTGTATATTCAATATTCTTAGAGCGGTTCGTATTTTGACAACGAAAAGCAATAAGGCTGTTTGATAAATCAGTTCTTTTGTGAAGCATTAATTGCTGTCCACACTTTGTAAGGTGTGAAGGGCATGTCCATTTGATCTATACCTAATGGTCTAAGGGCGCTCATCACTGAATTAGAAAGTGCAGGTAAAGATCCAGTACAACCAGACTCCCCCACCCCTTTAGATCCCAGTAAATTAAGGGTCGTTGGAACTTCAACAGTTTCGTTGCGCAAATTCATCATAGCCCCTGCACGCGGCATTGCGTAGTCCATGAAAGAGCCCGTAAGCAGTTGCCCCTGCTGATCGTAAACTACCTCCTCCATAAATGCCTGACCAAATCCTTGTAAAACACCACCGTGAACTTGTCCTCTGACCAATACCGGTGAGATCACCTTACCCAAATCGTCAATAGCAGTGTAATTCACCACTTCAATGACACCGGTGTTTGGGTCAACCTCAACCTCTGCAACGTGACAACCATTGGGAAAAGTTGCTCCAGAACTGGTCTCACCTAGAGCGTGCAAGCTTGCAAGCTCATCTGAGGTGAACAGTTTTAAGACCTCTTCAGTGCTGGACTTAAGGGATGGGTTTGACACCTGAGTCCAAACTCCAGCGGATAACTCAATTTCATCAACTGCACAGTTCCACTTCTTGGAGAGTACTGCCTTAACTTGCGCTCTTAGCTTGATACAAAGATCTTTAATCGCGCTGCCCGCACCGTAAAGGGTTCTTGAACCCCCTGTACCGTTTCCTATCAATTTAGTACCTGCAATGCTGGCCAAATATACGACATGCTCAGTAGACAGGCCCAGTTCGTCTTTAACAATCTGTGCAAATGAAGTGGCATGGCCTTGACCAGAGGCACCGGTCACGCCGTAGATTGTTAAAACACCATTTGGTCCAAATTGCCCCTCAACCTGATCTTTTTGAACGTTACCAGCAGCCGAAGCCTCAAGCACTGTTGACAAACCAATTCCACGCAATCTGCCCTTTTCTTTGGACGAGCTTAAACGGGCAGCAAAACCACTGTAATCCGAGAGCTCTAAGGCTCTGTTAAGAAGACGCTCAAAATCACATTTGTCATAAGTCGTACCGTTTGCAGTAACGTAGGGGAAAGCATCAGGCTTGATGAAGTTCTTACGCCTTAGTTCAATTGGATCAAAATTGTGTTCGTGAGCTGCAAAATCGATCATTCGCTCAACAGCGTATGCAATATCTGGACGCCCCGCTCCTCGGTAAGCAGAGATTGGGGTGGTATTTGTGAATACCAAATCACTTCTCATATAAAGAGCGGGCACCTTATAAACTCCACCCATCGTGATTGATAGATTTCGGGTACCAATAAATGAGCTCATGTAACTTGTATACGCCCCCAGATCAGTGTAGTCATGGTATTTGAAAGCGAGGATTTGGCCTTGGCTGTCCAGGGCAATGGATGCTTTCAAAGTCAGTGCACGACCTTGCCAATCACTTAAAAAGACCTCGGAGCGGGTGCCGACCCATTTAACCGCTCTGCCGAGTACCTTACACGCGATGATTGCACCAACGTGCTCGCTGTAGGGACCAACTCGCAGGCCAAAGGACCCGCCTACATTTTGGATTTCAATCTTCATTTGCTCAACACTCAGCCCTGTCGCCTGACCGAGAAAGTTTTGCATCCCATGAATACCCTGAGTTGGCGTATGAACTGTAAAGCGATCTTGTTCTTTGTCGTAGTAGGCTGTAACGGCCCTGGGCTCCATTGGGTTGCCCACCAATCTTTGGCTCTTGATCGTCAAGTGACTGATGTGAGCGGCTTGTGCAAACGCTTTATCAACGGCGCTTTCGTCTCCTGCTTCGAAGTCTGCAGATAAATTGTGTTCTACACCGGGGTGGATTTGGGTTACCCCAGGTTTCAAAGCGGATTGAACATCTGCAACTGCATCGTAGGGTTCAAACTCAATGTCTGCTAACTCACTAGCATCTTGTGCGAGAAGTGCAGTCTCAGCAATAACAAAAGCGATGGGTTGCCCAACAAAATGAACCCAGTCCTTTGCTAAGATGGGCATCCTTACTACTTTTTGTGGCTCCTTGGCACGTGTGGTCACTGAGATCGCGTTGGGAATCTCTTTGCCGCCGTGCTCCTCAATGTCTTTTGCAGTCATCACCCATTTGACGCCAGGACTTGCGCTCACAGCGCTGAGGTCCATTTTAGTAATTTTCGCATTTGGATAGACAGAACGAATCACATACATGTGAAGCATTTCTGGATAAGCATAGTCAGCAGTAAATTTACCCTGACCGGTAATGAGTGCTAAGTCCTCTTGCCTTGAGAATTGCGGGGCCTGATCAGTTTTAGTCAATGTAGTCATTACGCATTCACCCCATTAATTTCTTTAGCTGCAACTTTAACGGCTTCAATGATATTGACATAACCAGTACATCTGCAGATATTGCCCTCCAAGCCATCAGCGATCTCTTGGTCTGTTGGATTAGGGTTTTTATTCAATAAATCAACGCTTGACATAATCATTCCTGAAGTGCAGTAACCGCATTGGAGTGCATGGCATTCAGTGAATGCTTTTTGAACGGGATGAAGCCCATTCGCTCCAAGTCCCTCAATCGTGGTTACCTCATGGCCAACCGTTTGGACTGCAAGGTGGTTGCAAGATTTAATTGCTTCACCATCAAGAAAAACGGTACAACAGCCGCATTGACTGGTATCACATCCGGTATGGGTTCCGGTCAAGCCACAAGCATCCCTTAAAAAATCGACAAGTAAAGTGCGTGCCTCTGCGGGATGGGTTTCTAATTTACCGTTGACTTTGATGGTGATGTTCATTTTGAAATTTATAGAAAAAAATGATGCAATGTGAATAGGAATCCGAGAGGATAATTGTGTAAAAACGTTGAAATTATTTTAACAGTTGAATAAAAATAATTACTGACTATAGACTTACTAAATTTAGGTTTAAGGCATTATGGGATTATCATATTCCCTAACGAAAGCTTAGTTTACAAGTAAATACTACCAAAAGGATTACTAAATGGAAATGCAGGGTACTCGCTTACTGAGCACAACACAGGAACAGGCTTGGCAAGCTCTAAATGATCCAGAAATTTTAAAAGCTTGTATCCCGGGTTGCGACAAATTTGAGGCCTCCGAGCCAAATGTGTATTCAGTTCAAGTGGCTCTAAAAATAGGGCCCGTCGCGGCTAAGTTTAACGGTAAAGTCAGCTTAATCGATATTGTTGCTCCTAGCTCCTATTCATTAAAGTTTGAGGCCAATGGGGGGATCGCTGGATTTGGCAAAGGTGAATCCCATGTCAACCTCAAGTCATCAGAAAATGGCGTAGAACTTAATTATTCCGTTAACTCTCAGGTAGGTGGAAAAATCGCACAACTCGGTCAAAGATTGATCGACGGAGTGGCAAAGTCTTTGGCTGAGGAATTCTTTACAAAATTTGAAGATCAACTCAAAGCTCGCTTCCCTACGAACGAAGTTGCTCCAAAAATCACAAAAGAACCCAATGATCAGAGCAAGTCAGAGAACTCATCCCGTTTCAAGTGGGTTTTAGCATTATTGGCAATTGCTGCTGTTGCAGCGCTTGGGCTTTTTGCTAATCCATCTTGACCTAGGCAAAGGCAATGGGAAAGGCCATGTCAAAGGCTAAGTCAAAGACCATAGTAATGCCAAGGCCGTCAAGGAATCTGCCCTAATTTAAAACTCAAGGCCTAGCAAGAGCGTGGCGGACCGCAACCTGAGTTTGTACTTTAATCAAGTTGGCCCTGTAGGCTGCTGAGGCATGGATATCCTCATTGAGATCTGACTTATCGATCTGTATACCTTCTACAGCCTCAGCAGTGAAACTCTTATTAAGGGCCTCTTCTAGCCCTTTATGTCTGAAAACACCGTTTCCAGCGCCCGTTACTGCAACATGAACTCCGTGGACCGTTTGCGCGACAAAAACCCCTACAAGTGCAAAACGAGATGCGGGTTGCTTGAATTTAGCATAGGCAGCTCTTTTTGGAATAGGGAAACTTACGCTTGTGATCAACTCACCAGGTTCAAGTGCAGTGGCATACATTCCTAAGAAGTAATCTTGGGCATTTATTTTTCTTGTATTCGTTTGAATCGTAGCACCCAGAGCAAGACAAGCACTTGGATAGCAAGCTGCAGGGTCATTGTTAGCAATTGATCCACCAATAGTGCCAATGGCTCTAATCTGTCGATCCCCAATCCCTGATGCAAGTTCTGAGAGAGCTGGAATGAATTTCTTTACATCCGCATTGTTCTCAACTGACTGGTGCTTTGACATTGCACCAATAACTATAGTGTCACCCACGTGCTTAATGCCGTGTAACTCTTTAACTTCACTTAAATCAACTAAGGTTTCTGGACTCATTAATCTTACCTTCATTGAGGCAAGCAAAGTTTGTCCTCCAGCCAAAGCTTGACCACCGGCGGCTAGTAATTTAGTAGCCTCATTAATCAATGTTGGTCTTTCATATTGAAATGCGTGCATAAGAGGGCTCTTAGAGGTTTGTAAAGTTTTTCAAATAATTTCAAACAGCATTTTAGTTGCTATTTTGGATTTTCAACTTATAACTTGTTTGCAAGGAGTTATCCTTGGATATTGCAAAAAATTGTAATTGAAGATAATTCATCTGTGGTTTAAGAAAATGTCAATTACTCTACTTTTATGGCTAGATCACGGACCAATTGACCCCAAAATGCATAATCCGAGGCCAAGGTAGAGGCCATAAGGGAGGCCGATGTCCCCGTTGGAGCAAGTCCCAGACCACGCATTCGGTCTTGAACTTCTGGGAGTTTGATTATTTTGACAATTTCGGTGTTCAGCCTACTTAAAAGGGCATCCGGTGTGTTCGAGGGAGCGAATATACCGTGCCAAGAACTTCCAATTACGCCGTTTAAATCAAGGCCAGAGCCGGTCTCAGATACAGTTTGAACATCTGGCAATGCGTCAATTCTATTGTCACCAGAGATAGCGATCGCCTTAATTTTTCCTGCCTTAATTGAGGGGATCGCAGTCGTAGAGGCCTCAAGTGAGAGACTTACAACGCCGCTCATCACATCCGCGGCAGGATTGGTCTTGTAGGGAATATGATTAAACTTGATCCCCAACTTTTGCGCCCAAGCCTCCATAGCGATATGAGGTTGGGAGCCCACACCGAGGGATGCGTAATCAATTTTGCCAGGGTTTTTCTTTGCGTATTCAACCAACTCTTTAAGATTGTTGTAGGGAACGCTTGGCGCAGCAGTTATAACGTGCGGAACCGTTAGAACCTGACAAACAGATTTAAAGTCTTTTAGCGGGTTGTACTTTGCGGTTGTATAAACATGGGGAGCAATTGCCATAACAGATTTGACGGCAAAAAATAAGTTGTAGCCATCCCCCGCTTGAACTGCGGCACTCTCGGCGCCAATCATTCCTCCCGCTCCTGGTTTGTTATCAATAATAACGGGCTGGCCAAGCGCCTGACTTAACCTATCACCAATAAGTCGTGCAATAACGTCAGGAGAGATTCCTGCAGCAAAAGGAACTATGAACTTAATTGGACGACTAGGATATGCTGCAGGACCAGATTGCGCTCTAGAGATAGCAGGCTCCAATAATAATCCCGTTGATAAAAAAGGGGTAATAGTCGAAACGATACTCTTAACTGCTTGCCTGCGGTCCATAATGTTCTCCAAAGTGTTTATGTAACTTGCATCAGTATCACAAATAGAACTAGATTTCTCTTAAGTATTTACACTAAATTTACAAATAAATGGTTTCAACCAACACCAACCTTGTTAAATAAAAAACTATGAATTTGGGTTTAAAGGAATATTTTTCATACAAACTGAATTTGTATGAATTCTATAGAACTAATTGCCCATGGCGAATTGCATTTTGAAGGGAATACAAATTTACAATAATTGCGTGAATAGACAGTTTATTGATTTTTCAAGTCAGTAAAATATTTTTATGTTTTGTAAAAAATTATCAAAAACAACTTTCATTGATTCACATATGCAAAAACAATCCCTGCGACTTCTGCTCATTTGTACAGGTTTGATATTTTCATCAAATATTTTTGCACAAGCCAAGAACTTTGAAGGTTTTGATGTAAACATTGCAACGGGTCTCACCCAGATGAGATATTCCTCCAGCGTTGAGAACACACCCAGCGTTACCGTACAAAAAGATCCAACCAACACTACCCCAGTGATTTCTAGTCTGGGTTATTCTGTTGCTATTTCTGACAACTTTGTCTTAAGCGGTGCTTTCAATTATGAGATATTCAAATCGAAACAAACAAATGTGAATATTTATGCCAATGGAACCTTATTGCCCTTGGCCGGCAAATCTCAAGGTTTACAAAACCTAGAAGGTATCTCATTGAAGTTTGGTAAGGTAATTGAAGCCTCTACCTTAGCTTACGTAAAAATTGGAAGTACATCAGCTGCTCAATATGGATCAAACAATGACGGTAGCGCTTTCAATAGCAGTCAAGTTAAATACACTATCTACGGAATAGGCTTCAGGGAGCTACTCACGCCTAACATCTTCGTTTTAGGTGAAATCGACTACAACAAAATGACTGATACCTCTACGAACAAAATCATCAGAGGTAGCTCATACGTTATTGACGGTTACAGTGATGGGTATGCACTTCTCATGGGAATGGGATACAAGTTTTGATTTAATATTCACTTTCATTGTTATAAAGCCCCTCTTTATAGCTTAAAGTAATATATAAAGCATAAAAATATATTTTGAGTTATTACGCTGAGACATTAAAGTCTGAGCATGTTTGATATTTACTTTGTTTTAGCTGGTTTCTTTGTAGGAACGGTCGTGGGACTCACCGGAGTCGGAGGCGGTTCGCTCATGACCCCATTACTTATTTTCCTAATGGGGGTAAAGCCCCATATGGCTGTAGGTACAGATCTGCTTTTTGCAGCCATCACCAAATCAGGCGGTACATTCTCCCTGTGGAGACAGAAGTTAATACCTTGGAGAGTCGTTGCTCATTTGAGTCTGGGCAGTATTCCAGGGTGCTTGGCTACCATTTATATCCTAAGCCAATTCGATCTTACAAGCTCTCAAGCGGAGATCTTGATTAAACGCACCCTTGGGGTAGCACTCTTACTCACTGCGGCCTCTCTCTTGTACAAAGTCCTAAGAACTTCGAAAACCAAGCTGTTATCAGAATCCAACGATTCTGCAAACTCTAAATTTACGGAGTCAGAGAGCTTCCCGCACCCAAATGCCCAAAACACCATCAGTATCAGCGCTACTGTTGCTTTGCAAAGCAATCAATCAATTGAGGATGTAGATTCTCTTCAAACCAAACATCCGGTACTGACAATACTTTTAGGTTTTTTCATCGGCTCGATGGTTACTTTGACGTCTGTTGGGGCAGGTGCAATTGGCGTGAGTGTATTGATGCTTTTATATCCAAGACTTCCCCTACCCCGAATTGTTGCCGCAGACATTGCATATGCAGTACCGCTCACACTTTTAGCGGGTCTTGGGCATGCAGGTCTTGGAACAGTAGATTGGGGACTACTTTTTAAACTAGCCCTGGGGTCATTACCAGGAATATGGGTTGGAGCACATCTACTGACTCGAACCTCTGAGCGCTTCATTAGACTATCACTCAGCATACTATTGGCCTGGGCAGCAGGTAAACTGCTTTTTGTTTAACCTAAAATCCGATGGGTCTTACGTTTCAGTCCAATTCAGAGTGAATCAATCTTATTTTGAATCATTTCGGCAAATATTAGCTTTTTAACTCACTACTTTTCTATTTTTACAACATGACCAGTTCTTCACCTTTTAGCTCAAAACCAGGTAATGCTATTGCTCAATGGTCTAAACCTAGCGCAGAATTCGATCTGCGTTTAAAGAACACACTATCAAGACTTGAGCAAAGCATAAGGACATTAAATCCAATCAAACAGGCCAGCAGCCTTGGACCAGAAGATATAGTGATTACGCATTTGTTAGAAACAATTGGGATCGCTGTCCCGGTATTTGTCTTAGAAACAGGGGCTTTACACCACCAAACAATCGCATTATTAGAAAGACTCCAAGCAAACACAAAGATGCCACTTGAAATATACCGTCCCAAAGCAGAACGGGTGATTGAGTTTGTTAAAACCAAGGGACAAAAATCAATATATGAATCGATCGAGAATCGCAAATCTTGTTGTCAGATACGAAAAATTGAACCCCTTAGTAGAGCCCTAAATGGACAAAGAGCATGGATTACAGGCCTTAGACGCGAGCAGTCTCAAACCAGATCTGAGGTTAATTTTCTTGATAATTCAGAACTCAGTACAAAAGGCTACACGAAAGTAAATCCTTTGGTTGAATGGAGTTGGGGGGATGTTTGGAACTATATTGAAAAACACTCTCTTGATTTCAACCCCTTACATGATGAGTTTTATCCCAGCATAGGTTGTGCGCCTTGCACCAGAGCCATCAGCTTAGGTGAAGAGTTTAGAGCTGGGAGGTGGTGGTGGGAAGACGAGAACGCAAAAGAGTGTGGTTTGCATGTGAAAAGCCCCCAACAAACTTCCTCAAGTTTGTCATAGATTACAACCGTAAAATAGACTCTGTAGTTTTTATTTCCAATTAAATTCCCCTGTATTTAAGAGCCTCCATGACTGAAATTGATAACTTGATGAACACTTCGGCTTCTGACGAATCCAAAGCATTACACACTGGACACGCCAGACACGCACCTGGTCCCAGTGTTGGGCATACCCTTAGTCAGTCACACTTAGACGGGTTGGAGAGTGAGACTATTTTCATTTTGCGAGAGGTTGCAGCAAGCTTTGAAAAGCCTGCCCTCCTCTTCTCTGGAGGCAAAGACTCTTTGGTCATGCTTCGGTGCGCAGAAAAAGCGTTCGGTGTCGGGCGCATCCCATACCCGTTACTCATGATAGATACGGGTCATAACTTTCCAGAGGTAACAGATTTCAGAGACTACAGAGCCAAACAGCTCAAAGCGCACCTAATCGTTCGAAGCGTCGAAGACTCCATGAAAAGGGGAACAGTAAGATTGAGTCGTCCCGATGAGTCAAGAAACGTGCACCAATCAGTGACTCTTTTGGAGGCCGTAGAAGAACATAAATTTGATGCCTTAATTGGCGGTGCAAGGCGAGATGAGGAAAAGGCGCGAGCAAAGGAGCGCATTTTCTCCCACCGCGATAGCTTCGGAACTTGGCAACCCAAGTCTCAACGCCCAGAACTTTGGAGTCTCTTTAACACCAAAATCCAGCCTGGTGAGCATTTTCGGGTCTTTCCGATATCCAACTGGACTGAGATGGATGTATGGCAATACATTGAACGTGAGCAAATTGAATTACCAAGTCTTTACTACAGTCACAAAAGAGAGGTTGTAGACCGACGCGGTTTATTAGTCCCCGTCACCGAATTAACTCCTCCAAAACCTGGTGAAACTCCGAAAATGGTAGACGTTAGGTTCAGAACTGTTGGGGACATTACATGCACTTGTCCAGTTGCAAGTCTAGCAAAAAATCCAAAAGAAATTGTCATTGAAACTTTAAGCGCAACAATGAGTGAAAGAGGAGCTACGCGTATGGATGACCAAACCTCAGAGGCCTCTATGGAGAAAAGAAAACGAGATGGATACTTCTAACAAAAATAATTTCTAACGCTCTTCTAAATTCAAAATTAAGTCATGTCAATCATTACTCATAACTCATCTCGCGTTGATACCCTAGACGAATCAACGTCTTTAGATCAACCACTTTATGCATTGAAGTTCATTACGTGTGGCTCCGTAGATGACGGTAAAAGTACCCTTATTGGTCGTCTTTTGGTGGACTCTCAAGCGGTGCTTGAGGACCATTTAGCCGGAGTACAGCGTCAAGGCGAAACTGATTTGGCACTTTTAACTGACGGGCTATCTGCAGAGCGCGAACAAGGCATAACGATTGATGTGGCTTACCGTTACTTTGCAACAGAGAGCAGAAAATTCATCATTGGTGACGCGCCAGGACACGAGCAATACACTCGCAATATGGTAACCGCAGCGTCTAGCGCGGACGCAGCTCTCGTGATTGTTGATGCAACAAAACTTGAGTGGTCCAAATCAAATCTGATACTACTAGATCAAACACGTAGACACTCACTTTTGGCTAAACTCTTAAGAGTTCCCAGTATTGTTTTCGTTATCAATAAACTAGACGCTGTTGAGGATCCAACAACAGCATACAAAAACATTAAAAATGCCCTTACATCATTTGCCTCTCAAGCTCAAATTGAGGTGAGTGCAGTTGTGCCTATATCGGCTTTAAAGGGCTGGAATGTCGTTAATTCAAAAGAGCAGTGGTGTGGATACAGCGGACCTAGCCTGATATCTATTCTGGAAAAACTTCCCTGCACACCATCAGAATCTAAAGGAATAACTACCGTATGTGTGCAATGGGTAGAAAAGCAACATGACTCCAACCGGACTGACAAAGGCCGACGTGTACTTTGGGGAAGAGTTGCAAATGGAACTTTAAAAGTGGGAGACTTGGTACAAGTACATCCAAGCGGACAAAGTGCAAAAGTAGTGGAAATAATCAATGCTGTAAGGCATTCAAATGACCCCTTACTGGGATTTGCAGGGCAGCAAGTAGGAGTCTCTTTAGAACGTGAAATAGATGTATCAAGGGGCGACTGGCTTGTCGCCAAAGACGATAAGATGTCAACTCATGCCATTGAATCTCAACGCCAAATTTCCGCTACCCTGGCCTGGATGGACGAAGAGCCTCTTGTCAAAGGAAGAATTTATTGGGCACTTCACGGCCACCAATGGGTAAAAGCACAGGTTAGCCAAATACATCACAGATTGAACATATTAACTTTAGATCAAGAGCCAACCGAAACACTAGAGACCAATGCAATTGGGCGCGTAGAGTTAACTTTCAAGGAACCAGTGCTAGTTAAAAGTTTTCAAGAATCAAGACTGATGGGTGCCATGATTTTGGTTGATACTGCCTCTCACAAGACTTCTGCTGCTTTGCTTGTAAATTAATCAAAAATAAATACGATTTGATTAGTTGAGTTTTCTCATCAAATGGTACGTGTAAATGAATTCAGAAACACCTTGAGATAAAGGGGCGTTTTAGGCTGAAAAGGTTAAATTATCCATCAATTGACCAATGCTGGAAAGATTGAAATTTTCATTTGAGCTTGTCGGTAAATCTTTATTGCTACAAAAACCCATTGACCATTTTTCAAAACTACGCTTTTTAACTTTACCTGAGGATATGATTTTCAAATCTGTATGTTTATTATTTTGTTCAATCTTAGGTTTGAAAATAAACTCAACTGAATCTTTATTACCTTCCAACAACTGTAGAAATTGGCTTTTGTAAAAAATCAGCATTCCAGTAATCCCGTTCGAGACATTTGTATTTCTTGCATTGATCAACATACGATCAAGATCTGTGGAACTTAAATTCTCTAAAACACGAGTGCTTTTATACACCAATTCATAGTACATAAATAAAATAAAAATTCACCTGAGGAATATATTATATTTTGCAATTTGATAAAATATAGATGGCTTTATAATTTTCTTGTAAAGCAAAATAGAGAAATTAAAAAGTTGTCCAATCTTCTCGGCATATATGAATACAAAAGGATACCAAGCTATCTCAAAGTGCAAGTATCACAAGGCTTTATTGATTTTCTGCTAAACGTATCTAATCTTATTTTTCTATAAAGCTCTGAATAACATATTTCAATTACGCTTTGCTTACCATAGTCACCCCAGGAAAAATCAGCGCATTCAATCATGATTTATAAGAATTTAACAAAATTTTGCAGCTGCAGCAGATTTAATATTTGAACCTTCTTAATCGCAAAGCGCTGATATAGATTATGTTTAAGATTAGTAATTGAAATAAATCAATTGACTTAAATCAATTAAATACAAACAATAAAGTGAAGAACTCACACACTCTTGAGCTCTTATTCTTGAGGGTTAGTTAACACACATATATTTTTATATATTCAGAATAAAGTCAAGCATTCTGGCTAATCACTTTATGAATAACGCAATGCCTTTCACAATTAAAACTGCAAGCTTAAGCGGACTGAACCACCTGGTAGTTCTATTTATAATTTATTCTTTTACAAACTTTGCTTATCCAGTTGACATATCCTCAGGCTCAATTCTTCAGGGAATTCAGTCCCAAGTATCTACATTCAACCTCCCCCACAGTGACGCCAAACACGAGACCCAAAGACCAACCATAAATGATTCAAGGGATATCAAATTTAGCTTATATCAGATCAACTTTACAGGTAACTACAAAATACCGTATCTAGATTTACAAAAGATAATTGCCAAATATTTAAACCACCCCCTCACATTTAATGAGCTCAGATACATAACAGATGAGGTGGTGCAGTATTACAGTGCACATGGCATCCTTGCTAAAGCACTCCTCCCAGAGCAAGAGATTACAAACGGCGTCCTGAGTATTCTAATTATTGAAGCCTCTGTAGGTGGGATTCTTATAAATAATCAATCCAAGCGTGTGGATAAGAAACGTATCGAAACGTGGATAAATAGTGTAATTCCTGTTGGAACTAAGCTATCGTTGATTGCACTTGAACGTGCTGTGCTAACCCTAAATGATCAACCCGACCTTCAAGTGACAAGCTCCTTCAGTGAAGGGCAAAATCATAGCGAAACACAACTGATACTTACAGTCACAGATAAACCATTGATTATCGGAAGCTTTTCAACCGATAACTATGGTCAGACCTCTACAGGGAATAATAGAGCCTCCATGAATTTCAGTCTGAATGGATTTTTTGAAATAGGTGAAGAGTTTAATTTTTTTGGGCTCTACTCCAAGGGATCTAGTTACACCCGTTTAGCACTTAACCTCCCCTTAAAATCAAGTGGGTTAAGAGCGGGAATAAATACAAGCTATCTACATTACGATATTATTAATCCTTCCTTTAGTCAATTAAATTTAAACGGTACTTCAAGCACCGTGGGAACTGAGTTCACCTATCCCTTAATTAGAAGTAGGCCATCAAATATCTATGTCTCTGGTAATTACAATTTCAGCACATTTACCAACTCCGCCATTCTCTCAACCATCAATCAATACAACACATCAGTTTATCAAACAGGGCTTTACGGTAATGGTTTGGATAACATCTTAGGAGGTGGATTTAACTCAAGTTCTTTGATCATCTCTAATGGCCTAGTCAATCTGAACAACTCACCCTCACTACCACTAGACACTGTGGGTCCTAAGATCAATGGAGGTTTTAGTAAATTGCGTTACTCAATTAATAGAAACCAAGTTATCAACTCATACCTTTCAGCCTACCTTGGGCTAACAGGACAATTCGCAAGTAAAAACTTGGATTCATCTGAGCAGATTTATTTTGGAGGGCCATACGCAGTTCGTGCCTACGCATCAGGTCAAGCTAATGCATCTCAGGGAGAGATTATGACGTTTGAATTGAGTCAATTTTTACCTATGGGTTTAATTCTCACTGAGTTCTATGATTACTCCAATTTGGATACGTTTAAGAACACTAATTTTCAGGGTGCTCCACTGCAAAACTCCTACTCTTTGCAAGGATTTGGAGGTAGCTTGGGATGGGCAGGCGAGGCAGGAATAAAAATTAAGGCGACCTTTGCAGTGCCAACAGGCTCTTTAACTCCAACGGTTAACCAAGCACTCACTGGGAGTGGAGGTACATCAAATCGTTTATGGTTAACTGCGTCAATTCCCTTTTAAGAGTGTATTTATACGTCTAATCATCTCACTCAAATTTATAAAGTAATCTGGAGTATCAACAGATATTCTTGGATATGTATCAGTGAGTTAACAAGATCACATACTAACAATTACTCTGTCTCAAAAAAACGTCTAAACACTGTCATTACCGGTTGTATGCTGGTTGCCTCGGGATTGATATTAGCAAGTCCTCCCACCTTAATAAATGCACCCTCTAATACATCACTGCCCAGTGGCGGTTCTGTAGTTTTGGGTAGCGCTACGATATCCCCCGTCTCCAGTACTCTAACAATATCTCAGACAACTAAGAAAGTGATCATCAACTGGAATGAATTTGATATTGGATCAAATGCTTCAGTCGTCTTTAATCAACCAAGCGGGGACGCAATTGCGTTGAACCGGATCAATAGTCCAAATGCCACTCAGATTTTTGGCAATCTAAACTCTAACGGACAAATCTATCTCCTTAATTCAAATGGAATCTACTTTGCACCTAGTGCAAATGTAAATGTTGGTGGGATAGTTGCTACAACTGGAGCAATGCAGGATAGCGAGTTTATAAACGGCAGCACAAGGTTCAAATCTATGAGTTATAAGGGAGCGGCTCTTGGATCTGTAATTAATGATGGAAATATCCAATCAGGACTAGGGGGTTATCTTGCACTTCTCGCACCTGAAGTCATTAACAACGGATTAATCGTTGCAAGCCAGGGCAGTATTGCTTTGGTTGGCGGGAGAGGTGATATTACTTTAAATTTTGGCCCTTTTGCAACTCTTAATAGCGTAACGATAAAGCAAGAACTTTTAAATTCCTTAATTCAAAAACACATTGCTGTAAAAAGTTCAAATGGTCAAATCATTCTCTCAAATAAAGCGGTTGTAGAGTTAACGGGTAGCGTCATCAACTCTGGAACGATTGAGGCAAACGGGGTTACGAGTAACGGCGGAAGAGTCATCTTAAGTGCGACAAACTCCGTAAAAAATAGCGGCACAATTACTGCTGATGGATCAAGTCTTAACAAGGCAAACGCAGGGTCTATTTCTCTTGTGGTCGACTTAAATAATACCAAAGGCCAACTATTTGTTGGAGGTAACTTAAGCGCTCAGGGGATTAGTTTAAGCAGTAATATTGGCGGTAAGGTTGGAGGTAATGTTGTCGGTAGTGCAAATGGTGGAAATGGTGGAAATATTGAAACCTCTGGTAGCCATGTTTTTATTGCGCCCAAGACAAATATCAATACCCATTCAATTATCGGCAAACAAGGTACTTGGACTATTGATCCAACTGACTTTACTATTTCAAGCAGCGGTGCAGATATAAGCGGATCAACGCTGTCCAACAATTTAGCTACTACAAATGTTGTGATTTCAAGCGTTCAGGGAACATCTGGAGTCGCGGGTTCATTAGGGAATATTTTTGTGAACGATGCCATCAGTTGGGTAAGTAACTCCTCCCTGACTCTTAATGCACAAAGCAATATCAATATCAATAGTCCGATCACAGCACTTGGAAATAGCGCTAAAGTTATTTTGCAATTTGGACAGGCTTCTGTTAACGCTGGAAACACGTCCAATTATTTTCTTAATTCGAGCATCAATCTTCAACCAGGTAACAACTTCAGCACGCAACTTGGCAATAACGGCCCCACCATTAACTACAACGTCATCAATTTATTGGGAGGTATGGGTAGCACAAGCGGGCAAGATCTACAAGGCATTAATGGAGCACTGGGCAATAATTTTGCACTTGGTAAAAATATTGATGCAACAATCACCCAAGGCTGGAACGGTGGTGCTGGTTTCATACCAATCGGCACATTAGCATCCCCTTTTACTGGAAATTTTGATGGCCTGGGACACAGTATTTCCAATCTATCCATAAGTCAATTGGGTACTGCGAATATCGGTTTAATTGGTGCAACGCTTGGCAACAATACGATACAAAATATTGGACTACTTGGAGGGACAACGCTAGGAGGTGCAGGTACAGGAGGTTTAATTGGCAACAGCAATTCAAGTCTTATAAACAACAGTTACAACACGGGAAGCGTAACCGGAGGCGCAGGCACCGGTGGCTTGGTAGGAAGTAGCATAAGCGGAAATATTACCAGCAGTTACAGTACTGGTGTAATCACAGGGGCCGCCGGCACAGGCGGCATAGAGGGCTCAGTTACAACAGGAAGTCTCAGTTCAAGCTATGCTACAGGCAGCGTAAATGGGGAAGCTGGAACAGGTGGTCTTATTGGTTCAATGACTTCCGGAACAGTCCTCAACAGTTACGCTTCAGGAAATACAAATGGAGCCGCAGGAACCGGTGGTCTCGTTGGCTCCCTTACCTCAGGTACCGTAACCAATAGCTACGCAGTTGGTAACGTCGCAGGAGCGGCAGGCACTGGGGGATTAATAGGTACGATAACTTCGGGTTCAATTAATGACAGCTACGCAGCAGGCAGTGTATCGGGGGATGCGGGCACAGGCGGGTTAGTAGGAGCGAGCGCTGGAGTAATTAACAACAGTTACTGGAACTCTACAAAGGCTCCGATGGGCTCCGTTGGAGGTGGAAGTCCTTTGACTACGAGTCAAATGCAACAACAAAGTAGTTTCACCACATGGGACTTTGGCTTGAGTTGGTTTCAGTATTCTGCACTCACATATCCGTTACTAAGGTCATTCATGACTCCATTAACAGTTTCTGCATCAAGTCCTTCTGTAATTTATTCAAATAGTGTTTTCAAAGGACCCTTGGGTTTGAATTATTCAACTTCAATAAATGGCAATATTTTAGGATCAGCCGTATATACAGGCACATGGGCGACAGCCTCTAATGTTGGTACTTATTCTATTATTCCAAGTGGTTTGTATTCAAACCAGTCGGGATACATCATCAATTACGCAAACGGAAGCCTAACTATAAAGCAGGCGCCACTCCTCATTTCTGGGGCAAACACAATAACTACTTACAGTGCGACGACACAAACAAACACCCTTAGCACAATAAAATCAAATGGATTAATGGTTGGGGATAGCATAACTGGGGTTACTGGTTTAGCAAGTGGAGTCTTTTACAGTCCAACCCCATATGTAGACAATCTATCGGGAGCAATAGGGACAGGCCTTAATAATTATGCAATAAGTTACACAAATGGAAGCTTAATGATTGGGCAAGCACCTTTAGTTGTCAATGGTGTGAATAATACAACGCAATATAACGGGGTATCTCAAACGAATGGAGTAGCGTCTTATACGGGCGCTAAAGGATCGGATATTTTTATTATCAGTGGTTACGCATCCGCCACCAATTACAGTCCAATTCCTTATTCCGATAATTTAAGCCTATCGGGTACCGCTTTGAGTAATTACATGGTCACTTACAACAACGGTAGCCTAGGCGTATCTCAAGCTACTCTAGCGGTAACAGGAACCAACAACTCTGTCACTTATAACTCATTACCTCAGTCCAACACGGGTGCAACTTATAGCGGTCAAAAAGGTGGGGACTCCTTTACAGTCAGTGGATATGCATTGGGTAAGAACTATAGCCCATCTGCTTACTCAGATAATTTGCTGATCTCTGGACCTGCAGCTAACAACTATAGTGTTATTTATAATAATGGTTCACTTACGATCAAACAAGCACCCTTATCAGTTACAGGTGCAACAACAGTTTCAGCGTATGACGCTTCATCACAAAAAAATATTCTGACTACAAATAGCTACTCCGGTCTTTTGGGTAGCGACAGCATAACTTCGGTTAAGGGTTTGGCGAGTGGAACCTTTTACAGTCACGCACCCTATGTGGACGATCTATCCGGAGCAACAGGGACAGGCCTTAATAATTATGCAATAAGCTACACAAATGGAAGCTTAATGATTGGGCAAGCACCTTTAGTTGTCAATGGTGTGAATAATACAACGCAATATAACGGGGTATCTCAAACGAATGGAGTAGCGTCTTATACGGGCGCTAAAGGATCGGATATTTTTATTATCAGTGGTTACGCATCCGCCACCAATTACAGTCCAATTCCTTATTCCGATAATTTAAGCCTATCGGGTACCGCTTTGAATAATTACGTGGTCACTTACAACAATGGTAGCCTAAGGGTATCTCAAACACCCCTGACTATTACAGGATCAACCACCTACAACGAATACAACGGGTTAATACAAACCAACACGATAAGCTCATTAAGTAAAGGAGCATTAAAAGGGACTGATACGATTGAAAGTATTCAAGGTTTGGCAACCGGTGTCAATGTCACTTCACTGCCCTATAAAGATCATTTATCAGGGGCAACAGGAGTTGGAATTTCCAATTACGCCATTACCTATATTAATGGTAGCTTGAGCATTACTCAACCTCAACCTCAACCTCAACCTCAACCTCAACCTCAACCTCAACCTCAACCTCAACC
>DAITOS010000003.1:19063-47141 GCA_036834025.1 Limnohabitans sp. | reverse complement strand
TATCCTTCAAATTTCAACGAAAAAAACATCAACCATCCCAGCGACTAACTATTCGTTTTCTTTTCATACCGTCGAGTTCATTTGTTTTGAAGAACAAATTAAATATTTATCTGAAGAGGCAATAAAAACTGAAACTGCTCAACAGTTAATGTTATTGGATAGCATTAAAAATCAAGAAAACAAATTTGCTTTGCAAAATTCTGTTGATTATTTATATCAGGACTTATTAAAGGTAACTGAATCCACAATATTCAATACCTCACTTTGTTCGTCAAAATTACCGAAATCTAAATTTCATATATTTGCACGCTCTATCATAAAAGAATAAATAAGATTTTTTTGTGTATGTTTCCTGGCAAACTGTTAGAAACAATCTAACAAACGATCATAGGTGATTAGCAGTTTCGCTATAAATTTCAGTTGATCCATAAATTGATGATAAAAAAATCTAGGAAAATTAAATGCATAATGAATTACATCCAAACCCGCACGTAAGTACTCCCGGTGACCATGAGCATGAAATTTCACACAGCAAGGAAGAAGAAAAATCCTCTTTTGTGGACCCCAAAAAACTTCTATCTGTTTCTGGAAAAATAACCAATATACTATTCAACGCCCATAGTGATGTTGATGGACTTCTTTTGGACAACGAACATCAAGTCCATTTTCCTCCCCATAACTGGGTAGAGCTCTGTAAATCTGTAAAGATTGAGCAAAAAATCATTGCCCAAGGCATCAAGTCAAAGACAGTAGATTTACTTTTTGCAAACTCAATCACACTGGAAAACGGAACAATCTTAAAGATCGAGCCACCCCAGAAGAAGAAATAGGCCAACGACTCTAACTACAACTTAGACTTCAGGATTGATCTTTAATCTAAGCGAAAAAAAACAAACGTTATGAAGCTTAAGATAATATAGGCAATAATGAATTTGAATTGTTAAATTCAGTAATTGCATTTTCAATTACTGATCTATCAATAATTCCGCTTGGATTTTGGGTGCTCGCTAAACATGCAATAAAGGGCTGATACCTCTCCAAACTTTTGTTGTAAAGTCGTTTAAGCTCCTCTATGGGCTCTTCATGATCATCAACCCGAAGGCTCAATTGCGGATAGGGTTGGTCATTATGAATTAGAACTGCTGCTGACTGTTTACCTCTCTTATCACCACCAACGCTTTCACCAGCGCTCATAGCAAGGATAAGCCTTTTAGCAAGAGGGAGTCCTTCTGATTCCTGAAAAACCTCTAACGTGCGTTCTAATACGACCGCACCTGCTAACATGTTTCCAGCAAGACTGATGTTTGGAACGCTTATATGTCCACACCAATCAACACATTCATCACCCGTAAATGCATAGCTTTCACCGTTTGCCGTCAGCACATGCAGTTGTCGTTGTTCTCGTCCAATATCATTACTTAAAAGTTTTTGAACAACATTTTCTGCGTCGATACCTTGGTTGATTAATTCAAGCCCCTGAGTCCCGTAAAGGGGATTCATCAATGCCTGAGTAGATAAGCAGCCCATTAATGGGCTAACATGGATACTAAGTGACCCTACTGCAAAAAAACGACTTGCAATCGCAATTCCAAATGTTCCGTTCGAATCCTTAGCTAGTATGGACCACGTCATATATTCACCTGATTGGAAAGTTGAATTTTACGATGACTATAAATGCTAGCAAGTTGAGTCTCTACGTAAGCTGCAATTTTAAGCAACTCATCATCCCTACCCCAATCACTCACCAACTGAATACCAAGGGGTAGTCCATTAGAAGACCATCCAGCAGGTAATGTAATAGCCGGAGACCCCAGCAAAGTAAAGGGAGTACAAAACACAGCGTTGCCAGTGTCATTCAAACCGTGAGGTGCCTCTCCTGTTGCGGGCATCGTTAACAAAGCGTCAAAACCTTTCATAAATATGGAGAACTCTGCGATCAACTCTTGCTGAATACGCCGTGCCTTTACGTAATCAACCATCGTTATATTTAAACCTTTTAGAACTAGTGCTTGGGTGACAGCCGAAATCTTTGAAGGATTTTCTTTAGCTAGTGATTCATTAATTTGTCCTGCCTCAGCATACTGTATGAGTTCCGCAGTTGCCCAAATTGAATCAAATGGTTCAGGTAGCTCAACTTCTCGAACATGTGCTCCAGAGTCATTTAATAACTCAGCAACCTTATCCATAAGGAGTTGCTGCTCTGTACTTACCAAATTCCATTTGGAAGTTCTCAGGAATCCAATTTTCAATGGTTTGCTTAGTTTGGAACTCTCCTTTGCCCAGTTACGCCAATCGGGTGAAGAAGAAATTGGTTTTGTGTTTAAGTGGGGTAAATCTAAACCATCATTATGAAAAAGTGAGGAGGCAAGATATGCAGCATCAGCAACACTTCTTGTAAAAACACCGACATGATCCAAACTCAATGCCAAAGGATACACGCCGGTTCTGGATATAGCACCGAAGCTTGGCTTGAATCCCACAACTCCGCAATAAGCTGCAGGCCGTATAACAGAGCCAAGGGTCTGCGTACCTAACGCGGCTGGCATTAGTTTAGCTGCTACCCCAGCCGCAGAGCCACTTGAGGAGCCACCTGGCGTGTATGTGTTGTTCCAGGGATTCTTTGTTTTTCCAGGAAACCTCCAAGCAAACTCAGTGGTCACCGTTTTACCTAAAATGACTCCGCCTAAGTTTTGGATTCGTTCCACAACGCTTGCAGAACTCTTAGCAACTCGACCCTTAAATGCCTCTGATCCTCTCTCAGTGTTTAGTCGCTCGGTGTCAATAATGTCTTTGACCCCAACTGGCACCCCCCAAAGGGGCAGAGTTTGAACATCTTGGTAGTCTAGTTTTGCATAGGCTTGCCGTAACTGAGCAGAATCATAGTGTGCAAAAACACCAATCACAGGTTCAACTTTATCGATTCTTTCTATGAGACTTGTAACGTAATTCTCTTTAGAAAAAGATTTTTCGACTAGAGCATAATGAGCATCAATTAAACCCAGTTCACTTAAATCGTTTTTCATTTTGTGGTTTGACTTTTAAAAGATAAAGTATTGCGATTTTCTTCTAAGACTGGTTAGTAATTTAAACCCAAATTCGCTACCAATAAATCCGAGCAAGTATTAAGCCATGGATTAATACAAAAAAATTCGATTAAAAATTTTTAATTTTCATTTTTCAGAGATCCTTTCAACTGAAACTAATACTAGATATTCCAATTCCACAGCACCAAATCTGTGCATTGATGTATGTTACCCATTAAACGTTCAAATGCGTGCGCATTTAAATCAAATTGGTGCAGCAGTATCAATGAATTCGATGATATTGAACAATTGGAGTTGGCTTGATAATTGCGCATATTGAAGGTCTAAACAACTTCATAGTCATACTTCAAATGAATCAAATTAAACAATCTAAACGTAAAAGCCTCAAACAATTAGTTGGACTTGGAGTTGGAATCAGTACAGCGAGTATTTCACAGTTAGTCAGAGCTGAAGATAAAAAATTACTTATCGGTTATTGGCCTATTGCCGCAGGTTTACCGTTTTACGCTGCATTAGAGAAGGGCTTCTTCAAAGCGGCCGGTGTTAACGTTGAGGCAGTAAAGTTTGCTAGTCCTAGCCAAGTCGTTGAGGCAATGATTGCTGGGAGGATAGATGGCTGCTCAAATGGTGTGGCAATTACAGCTTTAGCTCTGGCGGATGCACAATCGCCAGGTAGCATCAAATTTACATGTGTGAACTTTGCAAATGATAAGTACGTACTTGACGAAATTATTGTTCCTATCAATTCATCCGTAAAGGAAATCTCAGAACTATCTGGAAAAAAGGTAGCATGCGGACCTGGGATTAATAATGTCATTTTGGCTAAGGCTATTCTGCAAGGTGCGGGTGCTAAAGATGCAAAGGTAACGGAGCTCCCATTTGCACAAATTCTTCCTGCAATCGCAGCCGGACAAGTAGACGCAGCCTACATCTTAGAGCCAACTGGGGTGATTGGTGCTCAACAAAAAATCTCTCGAATGCTTGCCTCAGGGGTCGTTACAAAATACGTACTCGGAGATAACTTGCCCTGGATAGGCGGTGCAGCCGCTTTAACATCTACAACACTTAAAGAAAAGGCTGCCCTTATACCAAAATACCTCAGCGCGTATTCTGAGGGCGTAGCGTATGTTCGCAAAGAAGGAGCGAAAGCCAACCAATATTTAGCTGGCTATACAGCAATAGAGGGAGAATTAGCAAAGTCAGTGCCTCTTAGTGGCTACATCGATCACTCCGAGGTAAAGCCTGGTGACATGCGTGCATTACAAAAACTTTTTGATGTTTTCACGGAGAGAAAAGTTTTTGAAAATCAAGTTTTGGCGCTACCCTTATTTTACAAAAAAACTTAATGTCAATTCCTTAAGTTTTAGAGGTGAAAGAAACTCGAATTTCAAAAATTTGACTTCTTTCTTTTCTGAATTTTCCCTGCTCTTTATTAACAAACTTTTAATATGCGTTTTAAATGGACAATTCGTCTACTACCTCTGGTAGGACCGGTGATCCTATATATACTTTGGGCGACCGCAGTATCCGCTAAGTGGGTATCTGCTGCATTGCTGCCCTCTCCACTGACAACTATTGTCTATACGGGTCATGTGTTTGTGAGCGGTGCAATTTGGGGAGACTTATGGTCAACCGTACAGAGAACCTTGTATGCCTTCGCTTTTGCAAGTCTCGTGGGTGTTCCTTTAGGAGTCTTACTTGGGAGCTCTCCCCCTATTTATAAGAGCGTTGAATTTTTGATTGATTTTTTCCGCTCAACCCCATCATCGGCAATGATCCCCCTATTTATGTTGATATTTGGAATTACCGATATCAACAAAATAGCTATTGCAGCTTTTTCAGCTGTACTTGTCATTATTTTTAACAGTGCATACGGTGTAATGAACGCAAAGAAAACAAGAGTTATGGCAGCAAAAACAATGGGGGTCAGCCGTTTCCATATCTTTAAAGATGTGCTTTTGATGGAGAGCTTGCTCCAAACCTTTATCGGCCTAAGGACGGGCATCTCACTCGCACTGGTCATCGTGATCGTGGCGGAAATGTTTATCGGATCGGAGAGCGGTCTTGGGCACAGAATTATTGATGCCCAACAAGTATTCAATATCAAAGACATGTACAGCTCCATATTGATAACAGGTGCCCTTGGATACGTAATGAATTTAATTTTTATGTTTGTAGAAAACCGTCTCATCCACTGGGGCGGGAAGGTATAACGATGTCAAATATTAATATTCATGCCCCCACCTCAAGCCCCACTTCAAGTTTGGCTTCGAATCCTTTGACCAGCCCTCGTAAGACGCATGTCTTGATTGACAATTTAAACAAGTCTTTTTCCGGATTACCTTTATATATAGACTTCAATCTAAAAATATCAAGAGGTGACATAGTCTCTATTTTTGGACCTAATGGCTGCGGCAAATCCACCCTGATCAACATGATTGCAGGACTTACGGAAATTGATACTGGTCAAATATTATTTGATGGAAAAACTCTTACTGAAACCAAAATTGGATATGTATTTCAAAACTACAGGGATGCATTATTTCCTTGGATGAACGCCTGGAGCAACATTGCATACCCTCTAAAGAGATCTGGCATGAGCGCATCCCAAGTAAAGGACAGAGTAGAGGCACTTATAGATTTATTTGAAATCAAATTCAACCTTAAACAGTACCCCTATGAGCTATCAGGTGGGCAACAGCAAACCATCTCAATCATGCGGGCTCTAGCAACCGATCCAGAGGTATTATTTTTAGATGAGCCTTTTTCTGCACTCGATTTCGAGATGACCTTGTTTATAAGAGAAAAACTGCAAGAAGCCAATCTCAAAACAGGTGTGACGATGCTAATCGTCTCACATGACTTGGAGGACGCGGTATTTTTGGCAGATAAGATACTACTTCTAACACGCCGACCAACAAGGATTGCTGCAATGTTAGATTTTGATCTTGAAAGACCCAGAAAAGCTGAATCTGTCAGTGATCCCAAATTCATCAAAGTAAAAGCAAAGGCTCTTGAGATATTTCAAAATGAGATGAGAGCGTAGATAAGGCAAAGCCATTTGCCCATTTATTTGGATAAAGGCTTTGCTGTTTATCGCTCTTATGCAGTAGCAGTTTCTTTGACTTCCCTACTGAGCGCAATCGTTGGTGCCGGTGTACGAATTAAATAATCAAATGCACTAAGTGCTGCCTTAGAGCCCTCCCCTGCAGCAATCACGATTTGCTTGTAGGGAACAGTTGTAACGTCCCCTGCAGCAAAAACGCCCTCTATATTGGTGTGGCATTTAGCATCGATCACGATCTCACCAAACTTGCTAAGCTCAATCGTACCTTTTAAGAACTCAGTGTTAGGGATCAAGCCAATTTGTACAAAGACACCGGCTAATTCAACTGAATGTTCAGTATTTGTTTTTCTGTCCTTAAACCGCATTCCGTTGACAATTTTGCCGTCACCAGTTATCTCTGTAGTTTGAGCGCTGACGTGAATAGTTACATTACCAAGACTCTTGAGTTTGTTAACAAGAACCGCGTCTGCTTTTAATTCATCGGCGTATTCAAAGAGTGTTACATGCTCCACCACACCTGCTAAATCAATTGCAGCCTCAACACCTGAGTTACCACCACCAATCACTGCGACTCGCTTGCCCTTAAAAAGCGGTCCATCACAATGAGGACAATACGCGACCCCCTTGTTTTTGTATTCTTGTTCACCGGGGACATTAACATTTTTCCAGCGAGCTCCGGTTGAAAGAATAACTGTACGAGCATTAAGCATTCCACCGTTGTCCATTTGAACTTGAACAAAGTCGCCGCTTTTATTTGGAGGTATGAGCCTTGAGACGCGTTGCATATTCATAATATCAACACCGTAGTGACGAACCTGTGCCTCCAATGCTGCAGCGAACTTGGGACCATCGGTCTCCAAAACAGAGATGTAGTTCTCAATTGCCATAGTGTCATTGGTTTGACCACCAAAACGTTCAGCCGCGACTCCGACCCTGATGCCTTTGCGGGCCGCATAAACCGCTGCGGCTGCTCCCGCGGGCCCACCACCTACGATTAAAACATCAAAGGGCTCTTTCGCGTTTAGCTTAATAGCATCTCGCTCTGCCGATTTGGTATCGAGTTTTCCAATGATCTCCTCCAAACTCATGCGACCTGATCCAAAAACCTGGTCGTTCAAGTACACCATAGGTACTGCCATGACCTGTCGCTCGTCGACCTCTGCTTGGTTGAGAGCACCATCAACGATGGTCGTTTGAATATTCGGGTTGTAAATTGACATCAAAGTGGCAGCCTGAACCACATCTGGACAGTTGTGGCAAGACAAGGACATGTAAACCTCAAACTTCATCTTTGAGTCTAAGGCTTTGATCTGCTCTAAAACCTCTGGCTCAACTTTGGGGGGGTGACCACCAGTCCAAAGTAACGCTAATACCAGCGAGGTGAACTCGTGTCCCATTGGAATTGCTGCAAAACGAACGCCTGTGCTTTGACCTTCCTTAGCAATTACAAAGGAGGGTTTTCTTGCATCATTTCCTGACTCATCAAGAGTTACTTTGTCGGAGAGTTCTGTGATTTCAACCAATAACTCCCGGAGTTCAGCACTTTTCTCACTTGAATCTAATGTCGCTATAAGACGAATAGGTGCGCGTAAATTTTGAAGATACGCTTGCAACTGACTTTTCATTTGGGTTTCTAACATGGCTTTTCCTTGAAAGTATGAGGTACTAAATAATCAATGCAACAATACAAAGTTGATTTCCGAGCAAAGGGGCTCCCATGTGAGGAACCCCTTTGAGCAGAAGGACTGCTTAGATTTTGCCGACTAAATCTAATGAAGGTGTCAATGTCTTAGCACCTTCGTTCCACTTAGCAGGGCAAACTTCTCCAGGATGCTTAGCAACGTACTGGGCAGCTTTGAGTTTACGAAGTGTCTCTTTAACGTCCCTAGCGATAGAGTTGTCATGAACTTCAGCTGTCTTAATCTCGCCTTCAGGATTGATGATGAAAGTTCCGCGAAGTGCCAAACCTTCCTCTTCAATGTGAACACCAAAAGCGCGTGTCAATTGGTGTGTTGGGTCCCCAATGAGTGGGAATTTAGCTTTACCTACAGCTGGTGAAGTCTCATGCCAAACTTTGTGTGAGAACTGAGTGTCTGTAGTAATGATGTAGACCTCTGAGCCTACTTTTTGGAATTCAGCGTAGTTGTCTGCTGCATCTTCAACTTCTGTTGGGCAGTTGAAGGTGAAAGCTGCTGGCATGAAAATCAAAACTGACCATTTACCTGTGAAGCTAGCTTCTGTGACTTCAATGAACTTGCCGTTATGGAAAGCGTTCGCTTTGAAAGGTTGAACTTTGGTGTTGATGATTGACATTTTTGGGTTCCTTTGTTTGAGTTGGTTGATTAATAAAAACTATTGAATGAGCACCGCCCATTGATCGTTATTATATATAGGCGCGTGCAGATGCCCAATTGATTGTTTCAATGACCGTCATTGCCTATGACTAATAAGGCATAGTCGGCAAATGACGAATCGCCCTAAAAAAGCGCACTAAAGTACAACAAAAAACTGAAATAAATGAGCCCAGCAATCTTAGAACACCAAATAAGTATCTGATGCTAGGAGTAAATGATGATGTCACAATTCAAATGGTAAATCTAAAAGATCTTAAAGAAGCATTTGACCGATATGATTCATTAGGCTGGCTGAGGTCGATATGACCTTTCAACCGGTTCGTTTGCATTAGAACATAAACCCTCATACCAGGGCCTTTGCTTTCGGGCGACTTTGGGTTTGACGTTGCGCTTGAAGCCCTCAGAGATGCTTGGGCCCAAAAGAAGGTCACGATGGACGAACTATGGCAAGCTGCTGAACATTGCCGTGTTGCCAACGTGATGCGCCCCTACACGGAGAGCTTGGTATGAAGGTGAAGAACATTGGCGCATCTGTTCGAGCGAGGATCAACAACAAACCCAAAGAATCTCGGTTTTTAGATTAATGAAAGTGAATTCAGTTCAGCTCAGCTCTCTTGCTGTAATTTGGTACTTAAATGTATCTGGCGAGTAGGAGTCAAACCTGCCCTCACTATTTTCTGCGATTGGGTACATCAAGAAGCCAAGCTTTGCACCCTGGCTTTTTGGTAATTTAACATCATGAGCACTGTTCCAAGCGAGCCAGTTGCCCTCCCAGCCGCCAAATAGGGTTTGGTATACGGGCTTAACAACAGGATTTACAGTGGTTTTGATCCATTCAGGGGTCTCTTGGCGCATGACTTTAGCAACATCTGCTGGGTCCATAGCCACCCAGCCCCGCTTTTGGAAATAAACCTCTGCTCGGCAGTGTTGCGCCCCCTTGAGACTGCTTGGGTTGCCTGACAACTCCTTGTAACCAAATACGGAAGGCACTAGTCTTATTCCGTATAAATCCCGAGCTGGAACTTTGAGCGCGCGGCACATTCCAACAAATAGTGCATTGATATCTGCACACTTGCCCCCGAGATTGCCCGTCTCAAGCATTAACTTGATATCGCCTTCACCGCAACCACGAACCTTAGGCTCTCTCCATGCATTATTAACGACCCAGTCATAAATTGCTCTAACTTTTAACTCCTCTGAGTGAACACCTTTGGTGATCTGTAAAGCAGTTTTAAGAACAATACCATCGGTCGGTAAAAGTTCAGTCGAGCGGGTGAAATATGCCAAGTTATCAGCTGGCTCATGCACAAAAGAATCTAAAGAATTACCAGTTAAGTCCTGACGATTTTGTGTTCTGACGGTACTGGTGAGTTCAACTACGCCCGTTGAATTTCCAGCCTTAAATTCTGTCAAAAGCATTTTGACGCCCTGCCCTCCATCTGAGGTCATCTGGGAATCGCCATTGCTTGAGAAACTATTATCTAATGATGTTTGCCAAGAAGAGTTAACACAAGGTACTGGTAACCATACGCGGGTATTAGAGCTTGGAGGTGCGATCTCTACTCTGGTCGTAACCTCAAAGGTTCTCCAACTTCCGGGTGTGGGAGTAAAAGTTCTCTCAGCATTGACCTGCAAAGCAGTTTGAGGATTGTTGTTTTGTGCAAAAGCACTTGAATTTAAAAAAGGAGAAGCGCAAACACTGAATGCAGTTTGCAAGAATGTTCTACGAACGGGGGTCATAAAAAGAGCTCCGGATTGATTTAGAGAACTGTCGGCGTTTAAGAGAGTCTTCGTTACTTGCTAGAAAAAACAAAGTAACCGATACTCAAAACCTCGAAGGCAGTTTGGATTAGCGAGGGTAAAGTAACTCCCCAAGGAGCAACATTTAACGCTTGCAAGCCCTCTATTATCTCCTAGTATGCTGAATATTTAGAGACTTGATCCATTCATTAACTTGGGGAGCGGTCCAGTCGACATCCCCTTCTATTTTCCACCGAGCAACCCCCTTAGAGTCAATTAGAACTGTGGTTGGATAGATTTTTACGCCAAAGCTTTTTGCAATATCGCCCTTATTGTCCAAAACGACTGGAAGGGTTAATGAAGTGTTTGAGATGAAATTTAAGACTTGAGACTTTTGTTGTCGAACATTTATACTGATCACAGACACTTGAGCAGGATCACTGATCTCATAAAGAGTCTGCAGTGTTGGTAGCTCTATGAGGCAAGGAGCGCACCAGGTTGCCCAGAAGTTTAAGAGTACTACTTTACCAACCTCATCCTTTGCGCTCCACTGAGTGCCATTCAAATCCTCCCATGAAATCTTGGGAATGGGTACTTCTTTTGGCCAAGGTGATTTAGAAAACTGAGCGTTTGCTTGAATAGCCAGTACCACCAGGCATATGAATAAGATACTTTTGCGCATTTGACCCAAGATTAGATTTGAACCAACTAAATTTAATTAACCCTTCTCACTGTCTAGGTGTGACATCATAGGCTCGGCGTAACGAGAACCTGCAGCCACCCCTTCGGGGTAGGCTTCGTCAAGCTTTCTTATTTCATCTGCGCTTAATTGAAGCTCAAGTGACTTAAGTGAGTCATTCAAAGTCACAACTCTTCTACTTCCAATGAGTGGGAATATGTCTTCCCCTTTTGAGCGAACCCAGGCAATAGCGATTTGTGGGATTGAGCAGTTCCTTGCTTCAGCTAATTCTTTTAAAGGTTTTAATGCTATCAAATTCTTTTCAACGTTTTCAGCTTGAAAGCGAGGGCTATAACTTCTGAAGTCTCCTTTAACGATTTCTTTGTTTTGCCAACTTGGGTCAAAAAGTCCTCTAGATAAAACACCATAAGCAGTAATAGCGATTCCTTGCGCCCTACAGGTTTTCAGTACAGAACGCTCAATACTTCTAGAGAACAATGAATACTCGATTTGTAGATCACAAATTGGATGAACAGAACTGGCACGCCTTATCGTATCGCTACCCATTTCTGAAAGACCTATGTGTCTCACATAACCCGCCTTAACCATATCAGCAATAGCACCAATAGTGTCTTCAATTGGAACATTAGGATCTAACCTAGCAGGACGATAGATATCTATGTAATCAGTATTTAATCTTTTCAACGTGTATGCAAGAGACGTTTTAACAGCGGCGGGTCTTCCATCAAATCCATGCCATGCACCGCTTGGATCCCTTTGCGCGCCAAACTTAACGCTGAGGAGCACGCTTTGGCGAGGTACACCGATTAAAGCTTGTGCAAGCAACAACTCATTGTGTCCCATACCGTAGAAATCTCCAGTATCCAATAAATTTATACCTGACTCTAAGGCCTTCTTGATGGTTGCCAAACTCTCACCACGATCGGCTGGGCCATAAAAATCTGACATACCCATACAACCCAGACCGACAACAGCGCTAAATGGACCTGTCTTACCTAAATGTGCTTTTTGCATATATTTGCCTTGGAGTCATCTCATATTAATAATCACGTTTTAGTCGTTAACTGCGTAATTTTGTAATACGTCAGATCGTGTTTGATCATAGCACTGTCCATTTACAAAACAGTGGATGGCTCTAATTCAGCTTAGTTTACCTAAGGTAATTTTGGCTCAAGCTAGGCGAATCAAAAACTCATGCATGGAACAGGAATACTGAGCTGATAAATACCGGTCTAGTTTGCTACATAAACCGTCATCACTAACTACTGCACTGTAGCCAGAGCCCATTACACGAAGACCGGGTATGGACCGCTCTAAGTTAACTGGATCGTTATTGAAGAAACGACAATTTAAACATTGCCGTTTTGTTGAAAGGTCTAATTGTGTTTCTGGCATTACTGTTGACCAAGCTGCACCCAAAAATCAACAAAAACCTGTGTTGACAATACATAGCCCAAAATGACATTAACGATTACACCTGCAGTGAATGCATAAAAAGGTTTGGCTCCTGCTTTTGCAAAATCGCTTATTTTTGTTGTCAGACCAATACTAAAGAAACAAAATATGAACGCCCAGGTGCGAAAGTTCTTAACCGGAGCTACCAAGTTAGGGACTACATTGGCTTTGTACTCTGCAAAGTTATAGCCTTTGGAGATTAATGTAACTGACAAAGAAGCCAACAAAAAACCAATCACAAACTTAGGAAATCTTCTCCAGATCTCACCGTAATTAGCGCGACCAGAGACCCCCGTCTCCTCCCAGCGTGTTGTCGCAACTATAGACAGTACAAGGGCCCAAATACCAATCCAAACATCTCGCCCAATGACCTTCATCAAAGTGAAAGCATTGACTGCTGCTTCAGCGCTTCCTTCAATTCCTGGAACATGACCCGCATAGGAACCGTATGTTTGAGCGGCTGCAAAACCTGCAGCATCCGCGAACTCTGATGTACCAATCCAAGCCCCTGCGACCCCAGTTGGTAGTCCTAAACTGCGAGCCACAAGTGGTAAAACAAATATCATCACGATTGCCCAAAATATCACTATAGATATTGAGATGGGTGCATGCTCTTTTTTAGCCCCCACGGCTCCAGCGATTGCAATCGAACCTGAAACTCCGCATACAGCCCCCCCAGCCCCAAGTGTCGCGGCAAGTCTTCTGTCCAATCCCAAATGTTTAGCTACAAAGTAAATAACAAAAAATGTAGTCAATGAGACGATGGAGGCTTGAAGGATAGCAACCGGCCCGGCCCAAATGATTAGGGTAAAAGGCAAAGTAGCGCCAAGAAGCACAATCCCTATTTTTATGTAGAACTCAACTCTAAAACCTGACTCTAACCATTTAGGCAAGCTCACTGTGTTGGCCAATAGGAGTCCAAGGGCCAAGGCAACCAAGGGCGGCTCAAGGTTATAGTAATCAGACTGGTCCCATTGTCCGAGGGCGAAAACCAAAATAGAAACCACATAAATGAATGCAAAGGACGCAAAAAACTCTTTGAATGGAATTCTGAGAAAGTGAGTGGAAATACCAAACAAAATTGTCCACAATACAAACTGGGCAAAATAACGTGGCGCATTGTTGATGAGTTGATTGCCTAAATCAGGCAAAGAATGCCACTTAGCAGGTATCACGGCTATCCAACCCAAACTAGAGCCACCTGCAAATAATCCGATTGCAGTGAGCAAAAGTCCTAGCCCAATCCAGATTGACCACCAATCTTCTTTTAGCAAAAGCTCCCCCCATAATGATCCTTTGGATCCGTTATGGCTAGGGATTTGATTTGATGTTGTCATGTAGTCTCGCAAATTTAGTGTGATTAAGATGAGTGGTAACAAGCGACCACTTCATGTTTTGCGAGAATGTTAATTGAAACACATATATCAAACAACAATTTAAAAATAATTTGCTTATACGGCAAATCATATATAACTGGAGTGATTTAGTGAGGAAGTCTCTAAGCTTCAGAAAAACAAATTAAACAATACTGCTTTACCCATATTAAATAAGTTCCTTCACCGATGTCTAAGACTCAAGCCTAGATCTATTTAAGTGTTGAAGGCGGCTCAATCTCGATTAGTATCTCATTGCGCCTGAACATAGGTAGGGTCCAAGGCGGGTCATAACGAGCGAGTTTAGGTTGACTTAAAGGTTTGAAGTTATTCTTTTGAATCCATGTTGAGAGCTCATCCGATTTTTCCTGTACTTTCTCAGTCCCATTTAACCAAGAATAATTGATTACAGCGTAGTATTTTTCAGGAACTGTACGAATGACAACATCTTTATTATTTGGCTTGGGCAATGTTTGTTCGTTGTACTGACTGGGCATGACAAAAGAGATTCGCCACTCTGCGGCGTTCACCATTGGGTCTTTTACCTGTGCCAAGGGTTCTACGACTACGGGCGCTGTCATAGCAATTTTTGTTGAATTGTTTTCCTTATCACTGCTGGGTTGGGTGACCATTTGGTTGTTGCCGAAAATGAAATCTGCAATTCGACGAAATCCTTGGTTTGAAGCTTTGTCCATATCTGCCTGGACTGTGGTCTCTGCAGTCATGTAGGGTGCATATTTACGAACTTGAAACGATTGATCTGTTAAAAGTGTTTGATACTTTGGTTCTTCAATAGCCATAGCTTCGTCCGTTTTAAAAACACATAAGACAAGGAAAATCAGAGAAACCCAAATCTGGGGTAAAGGCAGTGTATTTTTTCTTGTTGAATAATTCATTTTGATTTAAATTTTGACAATTATTGAGCACTCGGTTTGTCAAATTATGACATGGGTCAATAATCATTGAAAGTCCTACAGAAAAAAGGCTACCAGTTTTTGGCTGGTAGCCTTTAATTTAACTTCTAAACTCAGGTTTAAGTTAATAGGTCTTGTAGGGGAGGAACTTACCCGACAGAACCACATTCACACGGTCTCCCTTTGGATCAGGTTGGCGCTCTATGTCCATACTGAAATCGATGGCTGACATTATTCCATCACCAAACTCTTCGTGAATCAACTCTTTTATGGTTGTTCCGTAAACATTAACAATCTCATACCAACGATAGATAAGTGGATCCGTTGGAACCGCAGTTGGTAGTGAACCTTTATAGGGAACAACCATCAGCCATTTTTGCTCCTCAGCAGTTAGACCAAAAATCTTACCCACCGCCTTGGCCTGTTCGGGTGTTGCGGTCATCTGTCCTAAGCAAAGCGCAGTCGTCCACTCTTTGGACTCGCCCACCTTCTTTGCAACAGTTTCCCATTTGATTCCCTTGGAAACTTTGGTAGAAATAATTTTCTCTGTCACCATAAGTCGATTCATTGTTTTCTCCAGTTTTAAATAATGAGTTTGATGATGCTTTTATTAATTTTTAAATTTATCAATTGCTCTTTAGTGTTTGATACCAATCAGGAAATCTACAATGTGATTCCTAAGCTCATAGTATCCATCTAGGTGGTGCAATTCGGCCCGTTTTCTACTTTTGGGTAGCGTGTTGGACAGTATTTCAGCAACTCCTCCTGCCGTGTAAGAGCCATCAACCTGAGTCGCATTTTTCATCAACACAATCTTATCGGCCAATAGTATTGCCTCGTCTACATCGTGTGTGATCATAAATACAGTTTGATGCGTGTCTCTTACGATGCCGATCAACTCTTCTTGAATTGTCCCGCGAGTCAACGCATCTAAAGCACCGAAAGGCTCATCCAGTAAAAGCATCTTGGGTTGAATCGAAAAAGCTCTAGCGATACCCACTCGTTGCTTCATACCACCGGACAACTCGGAGGGTTTTTTCTCAATTGAATGACTTAGGCCTACCATGGATACAAATTTTTCAACATGTGTATTGATTTGGCTGGAGCTCCACTTCGGCCAACGAGACTTAACTGCGAAAGCAATATTTTGTCGAACCGTAAACCAAGGCATAAGTGCATGACTTTGAAATACAACGCCCCTCTCTAAACTAGGACCTTTAACCTCTCGCCCATCCATAATCACGTAACCCTCACTCGCAGTGTCAAGACCGGCCAGGACATTAAGAATCGTTGTCTTTCCACACCCTGAGTGTCCAATGATGCATACAAATTCACCTTTGTTGATGGTGAAATTAACATCTGCAAATATTGGTTTATCCAAAACGTAGTACTTGCAAAGACTTTGTACTTGTAAAAAAGGGGCCTCTTGGGCGGGGGCTGTTTTGCTCATGTTCTCATGGCTGCTGATTTCAGCCGCAGATACCCTGTCTGGACTTTCATTCCACATAGGTCACCCATTTTTGAAATTGCGCAAAAGCCATGTCCAGTAACATGCCGACCACACCAATAATAAGTACGGCAAAAAGCACACTCGTGAGCGATAAATTATTCCATTCGTTCCACAAAAAGTATCCAACTCCGGTACCACCAACAAGCATCTCAGCCGCTACGATCACGAGCCATGCAATGCCCATGCTAATCCTCATACCCGTCAGTATGGTTGGCGCTGCAGCGGGGAGTATCACTTGAAACGCCTTTCTTAGGGGCGAAACCTCCAAAGTCATTGCCACATTGAGCCAATCTCTTTTGACAGAGGATACTCCAAACGCAGTATTGATTAGCATAGGCCAAACGGAGCAAATAAAAATAACAAAAATTCCACTGAGTGAAGAATCCTTGATTGTGTAAAGTGCGATAGGCATCCAAGCCAATGGACTAATGGGTTTAAGTATCTGTATAAACGGATCAAAGGCTTTGTAAAGCAATGGACTCATACCAATCACAAATCCAAGTGGAATTGCAATGATAGATGCTAATAAAAAGCCAATCCCTACCCTAAGGAGTGAATAGCCTAGCTGAATAGCTATGCCCTTATCGTTAGGACCATTATCGTAAAAGGGATTGGATAACTGTTTACCTATGGCTTGCGCCATTTGAATGGGAGATGGGAATCCAGTGGTTTTTTGAACGCCTACATCCTTACCCATTAGTTTTTGGTACTCTATTTGCTCTTGTGTAAGATTCGACGGCGGGGAACTATTTGTTGATGTATTGATCGTACTGACATACCAAATGCCAATAAAAATCACAAAAATAAACAAAGTAAGCACCTTAGCTTTTAACTGGACTGAGTACATTTTTTATTTATATTAGAGACGGTGTAATGAGGCGCTAAACTTTTTTAATAGCAAAGCTGTTCAAGTACTCATCTGGTTTGGAGGGGTCAAACTCTTTACCCATAACTTTGAACTTCTTGTAAGCCCCCTCAGGTGGCTTAAAGCCTGCTTGAGCCATATATTTTTTGGCATCTGTTAACAAAAAGACTTTCTCTGCCAATTGTTTGTAGTTCACATCCCCCTTAACATAACCCCAGCGTTTCATCTGTGTGAGCATCCATACAGCCATACTTTGCCACGGAACAGGATCAAAGCCTGCCCTGTCTGGGACATTTTTGATGCCCCCTAATCCATCTGCAAATTTACCCGTGAGTACTTGGGTTAATACTGTCTCTGGTTGATTGAGGTATTGTGCTGGGCTGATTACTTTAGCAATCAACTCCCTGTCTTTGGGCTGATTTGCCATGTAACTTGCGGTCAGTACAGCTCGGTACAGGGAGGCAAAAGTATTTGGATTTTGTTTTATAAACTCATCACTCACTCCAAATGCACAGCATGGGTGACCATCCCAAATTTCTTTTGAAAGAATGTGTATGAATCCGACCTCATCATAAACTGCACGCTGATTAAAAGGATCAGGACCTAAGAAACCATCTATGTTACCTGCTCTTAGGTTAGCCACCATCTCGGGAGGTGGAGTGACGCGGATTTGAACGTCTGTGTCAGGGTTCAAACCGTTTTCAGCTAAGTAGTATCTAAGAAGGAAGTTGTGCATGCTGTACTCAAAGGGAACAGCAAATTTAAAACCTTTCCACTGCTTTGGATCTCTTAACTCTTTGTGTTTTAAGTGAAGAGTAATCGCTTGACCATTCGTATTTTGAATACTTGCTACGTTCATTGCAACTTGGTTACTGCCAAGCCCCATACTCATTGCCAAAGGCATGGGAGAGAGAAAATGACTTGCATCATGTTCTTTGTTGATCATTTTGTCGCGAATTAAAGCCCATCCTGCAGTCTTCATCAACTGAACATTAAGGCCCTCTTTTCTGTAAAAACCAAGAGGGTCAGCCATGATCAAAGGGGTCGCGCAGGTAATAGCAATAAATCCAATTTTTAAATCTTTCTTCTCGTTTGCCCCTCGCTCCTCAGCCATTGCTTGCAAGGCGCCTAGGGGCATCACAGATGCGATAGCGGCTTTTGCAGCATTAACTCCCACGGCTTTGATGAACCCCCTGCGAACAGAGTCAACAGGAAATAGCGCTTTCACGAACGAACCCTCAATAAAGTCTAGGGAAGTGTGCTCAATAGATGGGGAGTTGGTATTAGATAGACCCGAAGTATTTCTGTTGCTCACTAGGCACTGATCTGTAATGCTCTGAGTTTCCAATTCCTGAGCATCATGTGGTTGCCCACATGAACAAGCCATCCTAAAAGGCTTATCAGCATCGTAAGGATCATTTAGTTTTTCATTAGCACAGGCTGGCTTTGGTAACTTAAACATATTTTGATTGATAGAGTGTGTTCATCTCTACCACGCAATCCTCATGCCTAATTTGGAATAACCTGAACCTAAAAAAATTGTCTAAGATCTGATTTAATAGGACATAGATTCATAAGCCATGACCAACCATGGTGCACAGGTACTTTTTTGGTGCAAAATACAGACTAAATTGTGTTCGGCACTTTACACCATGAAATGAATGGTCAAGTGATAAACCAGATAACTAAATATATATGCTAAAGTGAAAAGGTAGGTAACTGCAACAAGAGGAATCCTCCACCCACCGCTCTCTCTTTTTAGTACTGCAAGTGTAGATAGGCACTGGGGGGCGAAGATGAACCAGGTCAAAAGTGAGAGCGCTGTTGCCAAACTCCACTGCTGACTAATGATAGGGGCAAGAGCGGCAGAAATACCGTCCTCACCCATAGCGCTCAGTGAATAGACGGTACCCAGTGCACTTATGGCAACCTCTCTCGCGACCATACCGGGTATCAAAGAAATACAGATCTGCCAATTAAACCCAATAGAGCTGAGAAGCATTGATAAATACTCACCCAAAATTCCTGCGAAAGTATTCTCTATTTGTATTTTCTCACCCACTGCAGGCAATGGAAAACTTGCTAGAAACCATATAAGAATAGTGAGTAATAAAATATTTCCCCCCACTCGTTTGATGAATATGACCGCTCGTTGTAATAGCCCTATCAAGATATTTCTTGGATTGGGCCATCTGTAGCGAGGCAACTCCATCATCAGAGGTCTAACTTGGCGGCCCGATCGGGTGAGTATCTTTAAAAGGTATGCCACCAGCAAAGCTGCTAAGATACCGGCAACATACAAAGCAAACATCACCACCCCTTGCAACTGGAAATATCCACCAATGATTTGCTGAGGAACGAAAGCACCAATTAAAAGACTGTAGACGGGTAAACGTGCTGAGCAGGTCATCAGCGGTGCAATCAACATGGTTACATAACGGTCTCTCATGTTGGGTATGGTTCGCATCGCCATGATCCCTGGTATGGCACAAGCAAAACTAGATAAAAGGGGGATAAATGAGCGCCCCGATAATCCCACAGATCCCATCAACCGGTCTAACAAATAAGCGGCTCTAGGTAAATAGCCCGACTCTTCTAATATGAGAATGAAGAGAAAAAGCACGAGTATTTGTGGAAGAAACGTTATCACCCCCATTGCACCGGCCAACACCCCGTCAACTACAAGACTGGTCAACCACCCTGGGCCAAAGGAGGATATTATTTGCTCTTTGAAATATTCATTTAAATCCTTGATCAAATCCATTGGGTAAGTGGACCAAGAAAACATGGCTTGAAACACTGCAAAAAGGATGGCCACCAAAACCAAGGGTCCCACAACAGGATGAAGCAACAAGGCATCCAAACGGTCACTGCCGCTGTGGTAGACAATCTCGTCAAGACCGAGCTTGACTAAGACGGCTTGTACTCTTTCGTGATCAGCCTCAATTTGATCAAATTGAGGTGATGCACCATTGGCCAACTCAATATCGACATCTGAGTTTACAACTGAATTTGTACTAGACTCTAGCCCCAACCTTGATGATGGGATATCTTGACTTAAAGTTTGACTTAAACATTCTCTTAATAATTTATCACCGTCTTTGGATATTGCGACTGTTGGAATGACCTTTAAACCCAGTTCACGGGAAAGCGCTTGTGTGTCTATCTCTAAGCCTCTGCTCTTAGCTTCATCCACCATGTTTAAGGCAACAATGCAGGGTATGCCTGTTCGCTTGATAGCAAGTACAAATCTGAGACTCATTCTTAAATTTGTAGCATCTGCAACGCAAACCAAAAGATTAGGTTTCTTCTCGCCCCTAGCAACACCTCTAAGCACATCACAGGTCACACGCTCATCGGGCGAGCGAGGATAGAGACTGTATGTGCCGGGCAAGTCGAGTATTCGTATGGTTTTGTTGTTTGAAAGGGTTAGTTTGCCCTCTTTCCTCTCAACAGTTACTCCTGCATAGTTGGCAACATGTTGCTTGCCCCCAGTTAAACGATTGAATAAGGCCGTTTTACCGCAATTGGGATTGCCCACCAAGGCGACCAAAGTGCCTGTTGGGTGAAAGTGGATGATATTGTCTGTCATTTAAGGGGGAGTTACAAAGCCAGGTTTACCACCGCTGATTTTGATTTTTTTGTGCAACCTCAGGACCGATCTATCTCAACGCCAATCGACATGGCTTCGATTTTTCTGAGAGCAAATGTTGAAGTCCCGATACGAACAACCATTGGGTCGGAGCCGGGCATGGTTTTTCTAAGAAGTATCACCGACTCGCCTTTTATGAAACCGAGTTCAAATAGCTGTCGGGCACGGTCCAAATCTATTGAGCCTGTGGCCTGCGTGTTTACTTGTGCAATTCGGTACTTTTGATTTGCGATCGCTTGGTCAAGGGTCAACATACCTTTAAACCTTCAAAATTTAATTAACTTGTAACAATCAGCCCATTATAAATGAGAATCATTATTATTCAAAGACCCAAACCGCCGTAAACACCTTGAAAATGCATACTTAGTGAGTACATTTGAGAAGCCAAAAAAATCCAAGCAAGCTAAGGCAAATTTAACCGGTAGTAAACTTTGCTGAGCATTTCTTTACCCAAGCATAATAGCTAGAACATTGGCTATCGATAAGCTCCATTACATTTACCAAAACCCAAATGACAACCACTACGCCCTACAAACATTTGCTTTTCGAAAACGGTGCGATTGCAAGAGTTACTCTTAATCGACCTGAGGTGAGAAACGCATTTAATGAAACATTATTAGATGAGTTAACACATGTTTTCGAAAATATAAACAATTCAGATGTGTGTAGAGCCGTGATCCTGCAGGCCAACGGGAAGAGTTTTTGTGCTGGGGCTGATTTGAACTGGATGAAGAGTATGGTGGACTTCACACTTGAAGAGAACCTAAAAGACTCAAATCGCTTGGCAAATATGTTGAACACAATCTACAAGTGCTCGGTCCCAGTGGTTGCCAAAATTGAAGGCGATGTTTATGCAGGGGGCGTTGGACTTGCAGCCGTATGCGACATAGTGGTTGCTTCAAAGAATGTTCGTTTTTGCATCTCAGAGGCTAAGCTTGGCCTACTCCCTGCGACGATCTCACCCTATGTAATAAAAGCTTTAGGGGAACAAGCCAGCAGAAGATATTTTGTAACGGCTGAAGTATTTACCGCCTTAAAGGCTTATGAGCTTGGATTCGTTCATGAATTAACGGAGCTTGAGGATACTGAGACTAAAGTATTTGAGATCTGCACAGCCATTGCACAAAACGCACCTCAAGCAGTTGCAAAATGTAAGCAACTGGTTCGTGATGTAGCACCTTTAAGTATCGAGCAGGAACTAATAGATGAGACAGTCAGGCGAATCGCTAATATTAGAACCAGTGATGAAGCTCAAAGCAGAATGAAGGCCTTTTTAAATAAAACAAAATGAAATCATTTAATCTTCCCAAATCAGTCAAAATTGTCGAAGTCGGCCCAAGAGATGGCCTTCAAAACGAGAGAGAACTAGTCCCCGTAGATGTAAAGATAGAGCTTGTCAACCGTCTCTCCAAAGCAGGATTTCAAAACATCGAGGCCGCAGCCTTCGTCTCCCCCAAGTGGACCCCTCAAATGGCTAGTAGTGAAGAGGTCATGGCAGGAATAGAGCGAAGAGATGGTACCGTCTACTCAGCTCTCACGCCTAATATGCAAGGTTACGAGCGAGCCTTGCAAAGCAAGGCCTCAGAAGTGGTCATCTTCTCAGCGGCTACTCAAGCATTTGCCAAGAAAAACATCAATTGCACAATTGAAGAATCAATTCAAAGGTACATCCCTGTAGCACAAGCTGCCAAACGCGATGGACTCAGATTAAGAGGCAGTATTTCTTGTGCCTTCGGTTGCCCCTATCAAGGTAGCGTGTCAAGCGCGGAAGTGGTCTCAGTGGTAAGACAATTGATTGATTTAGGATGTGATGAAATCGACATAGCAGACACGATTGGAGTGGGTACTGCAGTTCAGGTACAACATGTTTTTGAGAGCATATTCACATTTGCACAACCCTCCATGTTTTCTGGTCACTTTCATGACACTTACGGCCAATCGCTTGCTAACATTTTTGCAGCTCTTCAATGCGGTGTATCTATTTTTCACTCCTCAGTTGCGGGTCTGGGAGGCTGTCCCTACGCAAAAGGGGCCACGGGAAATGTGGCAACAGAGGATGTGCTCTTCCTGATGGATGGATTAGGCATTCATACAGGCATCAATCTGGAAGAGGTAGTGAGCATTGGGGACTTTATTTCAAATGCGATTGGGATCCCCAATGGCTCTAGGGTCGGACGTGCCATTCTTTCAAAGAAATAATATGTAATTCAAAATACGCTTACATCGCTTCGTATTGATTACGGTTCAACTCTTTCTTCAATCTTTTTTACACGCAACGTGCTCTAAAAATGTTTAACGACGGTGCACCTGGGTATGGGCGAATTTTTAAAATTCTTACGTTTGCTACTCAAAGGCGATTAAATCTGCGCTCTCTGCAATTTGGTCACCAACCTTGCAAAGACAAGATTTGATAACACCATCCTTAGGAGCGACGATAGAGTGCTCCATCTTCATTGCTTCCATGACCATTAGAACCTCACCTTTTTTAACGCTCTGTCCATTGATCACATTAACGACAACCACTTTCCCTGGCATTGGTGCTCTGAGCTCGCCAGATTGGGACTCTTTTATTTGCAATTGATCTGACAAACTAATGACTGAGTAAGTCCAACGCCCCAAATCATTACCCAGGTACCTAGCGTTTTGATTGGCCACTATGTGGGCCATAAAACGACCTCCGTCATAATCGACGCTCACACGGTTAGGATCTAATTGCCAATTAGAAATCACGAAAGTTTTGTCTTCTCCAATAATTTTAAAACCCGTTGGTGCTCCGTTGTCCCCAAGGAATAGAGAAACAGACTTCATCCACTCTTTGCCCTTAAATGTGAAAACAACCTGTGCATTTGAGTTAAGCCTCCAGCCCCTTTGCAAGGCGCCGGGGCCTCTGATACCAGGCAAGTTGTACCACTCATAAACTGCACCCAGCATTAAAAACTGTGCCTGTGGCTCAGTTGCTTTGTCAAAGAGATTTTTCTCCTCGTATTCAATCAAATTGGTTGATAAAGCAGCATTGGCAAATGAGTTTGTTTTGATAATTTGATCGATAAACCTAATGTTGTTGGCAACCCCTACTACGTGAAACTCTGATAGTGCTTGGTGCATTTGCGCTATAGCGCTCTCACGGTCTGTACCCCAAACAATTAGTTTAGCAATCATGGGATCATAGTAAGGGGAGACAACATCGCCTTGAATCACCCCAGTATCAATCCTAACGTTTGCAGACTCCTCCGGTACTTGCAGATGCAGGAGTGGGCCAATGGAGGGTAAAAATCCAGTTTGAGGATCCTCTGCGTAAATGCGGGCTTCAATCGCATGCCCTTTGATTGTCAAACTCTCTTGGTTTAGCGGTATCGGCTCATGGCTTGCAATTCTCAGTTGCCACTCAACCAAGTCAAGCCCTGTGATCATCTCGGTGACAGGGTGCTCAACTTGGAGTCGAGTATTCATCTCCATGAAATAGAACTCACCCTCGGGTGAGAATATGAACTCTACGGTTCCAGCACCTAAGTAATTAACGGATTTAGCGGCAGCGACTGCGGCCTCTCCAAGGCGCGCTCTTGTCTGCTGGGAGATGCCCGGTGCAGGAGCCTCTTCGATTACCTTTTGGTGGCGACGCTGAACAGAGCAATCACGCTCAAATAGATAAACAAAATTACCAAAACTATCCCCAAACACTTGAACCTCAATGTGCCTGGGCTGGGTTATGTATTTCTCTACAAGGACTTGCTCATCCCCAAAGGCGTTTTTAGCCTCTCTTTGACAAGACACCAGTGCGGAATCAAAGTCCTCCGCTTTATCAACACGTCTAATTCCTTTACCCCCGCCCCCCGCACTGGCTTTGATGAGAACGGGAAATCCTATTTTTGCGGCCTCTTTAGCCAGCAGTGCTGGAGATTGATCTGCCCCGTGATAACCGGGAGTTAGCGAAACCCCAGCCTTTTGCATCAATGCTTTGGCTTGTGATTTAGAGCCCATCAGCTTGATTGATTCTGCACTAGGGCCAATAAAAACGATACCAGCTTGGAGGCAGCGAGTTGCAAAGATTTCGTTTTCTGACAAAAATCCGTATCCGGGGTGTATCGCCTGGGCACAAAACTTCAAGGCCGCATCGATGATCTTATCGATCAAAAGATAAGACTCATTTGCAGGAGCAGGTCCAATGCAGCAGGCTTCATCAGCCAACAAAACGTGCTGCGCTTTTACGTCTGCCTCTGAATAAACAGCAACTGTTTGAATTCCCATTTTCCTGGCAGTTTTGATGATCCTGCAGGCTATTTCGCCTCGGTTGGCAATAAGTATTTTTTTAAACATAGATGATCACATCCTAAAGAGACCAAACTTTGTAGGTTTGATAGGAGCGTTCAAAGAGGCACTCAGCGAGAGTCCCAAAACCGTTCTGGTTTGAGAGGGATCAATCACTCCGTCGTCCCAAAGCCTTGCACTTGCGTAGTAAGGGTGTCCCTGGAGTTCATATTGGTTGCGAATTGGAGCTTTAAACTGTTCCTCATCATCGCTGCTAAAGGGCTGCCCTGCCTTGGTGAGTCCGTCTTTTTTGACCGTTGCAAGCACAGAAGCTGCCTGCTCTCCCCCCATGACGCTGATCCTTGCGTTGGGCCACATCCATAAAAACCTTGGCGAGTAGGCGCGTCCACACATACCGTAATTTCCAGCACCAAAACTACCCCCAATGATCACCGTAAATTTGGGTACTTGGGTGGTCGCAACGGCAGTTACAAGCTTGGCACCGTTCTTTGCGATACCTTCATTTTCATATTTACGGCCCACCATAAATCCAGTGATATTTTGAAGAAATATCAAGGGGATATATCTTTGTGAGCACAACTCAATAAAGTGAGCTCCCTTTAATGCACTTTCAGAAAAAAGAATTCCATTGTTGGCAATGATCCCAACCATATGGCCATAAAGACGAGCAAACCCGCAAACCAAAGTGGTGCCGTATCGGCTCTTGAATTCATCAAACTCTGAGCCATCAACCAGTCTTGCGATGATCTCCCTGACGTCATAGGACTTACGAGCGTCTTTTGGAACGATACCCAAAATCTCTGAGCTGTTGAAAATTGGAGCCTCGTAAGTGCTTGACAGGAGGCCAGGTTTTTGAGGGCGGTTTAAATTGCTAACAATATTTCTAGCAATTGACAATGCATGCGCATCGTTCTCAGCCAAGTGATCTGCTACGCCAGATAACCGAGTGTGTACGTCAGCGCCCCCCAAGTCTTGAGAGCTTACAACCTCTCCCGTGGCAGCCTTTACAAGTGGAGGCCCTCCCAGAAAAATAGTACCTTGCTCCTTGACGATCACAGTCTCATCACTCATTGCGGGAACGTATGCGCCTCCCGCAGTACATGAGCCCATAACAACCGCTATTTGCGCGATTCCCTTGGCCGACATATTGGCTTGGTTAAAAAATATCCGCCCAAAATGATCTCTGTCCGGAAATACCTCATCTTGCAATGGCAGAAATGCACCACCTGAGTCCACCAAATAAATGCAGGGTAGCTCGTTTTGCTCGGCGATTTCTTGAGCTCTTAAATGTTTCTTAACGGTGAGGGGATAGTAAGTTCCGCCCTTCACAGTTGCGTCATTTGCAATTACCATGCACTCAACACCGTTGATCAGCCCTACTCCTGCAATCAAGCTTGCGCTAGGAACGTCTCCCCCGTACATGCCGTAAGCAGCCAACTGCCCTATTTCCAAAAATGGACTCCCCGGATCAAGCAACAAATCGATCCTCTCCCTAGGTAGAAGCTTCCCCCTTTCCTTGTGCTTTTGTAGTGCGACTGCCCCGCCCCCCATGGAGACTGATTTAACTTTCTCTCTTAAATCACTCACCAAAACCTGCATGGCTTGAAGGTTCGACTTGAATTCATCAGATTGGGTGTCAATCTGAGAGGCTAGGCGTTGCATGAGGGATTCCTAATTAAAGTTCAGATGATAATTTTTTGATGTTGGGGTATTATCTGCGTAGATAAATTACATAGTCTCAGAGAATAACTCACGCCCTATCAACATACGGCGTATCTCACTTGTACCTGCTCCAATCTCATAGAGCTTTGCATCTCTCCACATACGCCCCGTCGCGTAATCATTGATATATCCATTGCCTCCCAGAGTTTGTATGGCCTCACCCGCCATCCAAGTTGCTTTCTCGGCGCTGTATAAAATAGCCCCCGCGGCGTCCTTGCGCAGTGTTCTGGAGTGGTCCTTAGAGTCGCAAGCGCGCGCGACAGCATATACATAAGCTTTACAGGCCTGCCAAGTGGTGTACATGTCTGCCACTTTACCCTGGATTAATTGAAACTCTCCAATGCTTTGGCCAAATTGTTTGCGCTCGTGTATGTAGGGCAGCACAGTATCCATACACGCAGCCATGATACCGAGTGGACCTCCTGACAATACGGTCCTCTCGTAGTCAAGCCCGCTCATTAAAACCTTAGCGCCCGTTCCCTCAGCACCCAGAATTTGCTCATCAGGAACCTCACAGTTATCAAAGTAGAGTGGGTAAGTGTTTGAACCCCTCATACCGAGTTTATCTAACTTGGAGCCACAGCTAAAACCTTTGTAACCCTTTTCGATAATAAACGCGGTAATTCCTTTGCTACCCGCTTGTGGCTCTGTCTTTGCGTAAACCACCAACGTGTCTGCGTCCCCGCCGTTGGTGATCCACATTTTGCTACCATTTAAAACCCAGTGGTTGTCTTTGCGTGTCGCTTTGAGCTGCATACTGACCACATCTGAGCCAGCACTGGGCTCACTCATCGCAAGTGCGCCAACATGCTCACCAGAGATGAGTTTTGGGAGGTACTTCTTTTTTTGCGCTTCATTACCATTTCGGTGAATTTGGTTGATACACAAATTACTGTGCGCTCCGTAGGACAAACCCACCGAGGCACTGGCGCGAGAAACCTCCTCCATTGCAATCGTATGTGCTAAGTATCCTAGATTTGTACCCCCATACTCCTCACCAATGGTAAGTCCATGTAGCCCTAGATCGCCCATTTTTTTCCAAAGATGAGCGGGGAATTCATTGTCCTTATCAACACTTGACGCAATAGGTGCGATTTCGCTGGCTGCAAATTGCTGTACAGAATCCCTCATCATCTCAAGGGTCTCGCCAAGTTGAAAATCTAAGCCAGGCAAAACATTCATGACTGCGTCCTCTTTTATTGTCTAATTAAACGAAAATCTTTTTGGAAAAAACCTATGAATTTAATTATTCATAAGACCTTGCATCCTCAATAACCAATCCGTCCGCTGGTAGCGTGTTGGTCTCAATTAACTCTACGTTGGCACGCAGTTTAGTCACGTCTCTCACGCTGTCGCTGATTTGTTTGATCATCAACTCTGCGTTGGGTCCCTTTGGATCCATGGACTCGCATTGTA
>DAITOS010000003.1:0-19053 GCA_036834025.1 Limnohabitans sp. | reverse complement strand
CATCGTAGTGTCATGACTTCGCTGCCGATGGAACCAGTCAGCACGACCCTCATTTTGCCAATATCTGGGTTTTTCTTAGCTATCTCTTGGACATGGCCAGGATACAAAAACATACCTTTGACTTTGGTGGTTTGATCAACACGCCCCATCCATCCTTTGATCCTTAAATTCGTACGGCCACATGGGGATGGATTTTTAAGCGAATTCAAGTCAATTGCGGACAAATCCCCCGTAGCAAAACGAATAAGTGGATAATCAGAATCAAAAACAGTAATCACAACCTCACCCACCTCCCCTGGTTCGACAGGCTTAGTTCCCAAAGGTTCAATGATTTCCAATATCACGTCCTCCTCAACGATCATCCCTGTGCCTAGCAAGGGAGATTCGTATGCGATCAAACCCACATCTGCTGTCGCGTAGGCCGAGGCGACCTGAATCCCCTTTGACTTAAACCATTCCCTGAGTGAGGGAGTTAGTGCCTCCCCTGAGACCAGAGCCACTTTGATACTTGAACAATCAACGCCCAACTCTTGTGCACGCTCGAGAATGATTTTCAGAAAAGATGGGGTCCCTGTATAGGCTCTGGGCCTAAGATGTGCAATGGTTTGAACTTGCATCTCAGTTTGCCCTACACCGGCTGGGAACACACAACATCCTAGCGCGTGTGCCCCTTCCTCCATGATCCAGGCACCTGGTGTGAAATGGTATGAAAACGTGTTGTAGACCAAGTCTCCTGCTTTAAATCCAACAGCCCTCATAGCCCGGGCCATTCTGTAGTTATCTCCACCAAGGCCTTGTAGCTCGTGAATAGGTCCCGGGGACTGGAAAACTCTTTTCATCTTTTCTAACGATATAGCGTTAATTCCCCCAAAGGGAGGATTTGCTTTTTGTATCCCCGCCAGCTCAGACTTTCTTGTCACCGGCAACGTTGCTAAAGCTGCTAGGGATGTAATCGAATTTGCGTCAATCCCTTTAAAGAAGTCTTTATAAAACTCAGTACTCTCCTTCGCAAACTTTACTTGGCCCGGTAACTTGGCCAGCAGATCAGCAGACCGCGCAAGATGGGTTCTTGTTTCTTTTAAATCTGTAATCATATGTTCTCAGGTATGTGATGCCTTTTTAAAGCAGTTCGTTGATGACGCCCCATGAGTAAGATTTCAATTACTCATTCAATCGATTTAATTTTTTTAAGACAGCCAGCGCTTGCGCCTACGGTAAGACTTAACGTCTTTAAAGGATTTGCGCTGTGCATCATCCGAGGTCGAGATGCCAAGGTAAAACTCTTTAACATCTTCATTGTTCTTCAGTGCCTCGGCTTCTCCGTCCATGACAACACGTCCGTTTTCAAGGATGTAGCCATAATCACTATATTTGAGTGCGATCATTGTGTTTTGTTCTGCCAGCAAAAAACTCACATTTTCTTTCTGGTTAAGATTCTTCACAATTTCAAACACTTCCTCAACGATTTGTGGTGCCAAGCCCATAGAGGGCTCGTCAAGCAAAATCATCTCCGGACGAGCCATCATCGCGCGGCCAATGGCGCACATCTGTTGCTCCCCCCCTGATGTGTATGCAGCCTGTGACTTACGCCTAGTTTTGAGCCTTGGAAAGAAGCTATAAATCTTCTCCAAATCATCTCTTATCTCAGCTTGTGAGGCATCTCTAGTGAACGCCCCAGTAAGGAGGTTATCCTCAATCGTTAGGTGAGCAAAACAGTGTCGCCCCTCCATCACCTGAATCAACCCTCTCTTGACTAACTGATTGGGGGATAGGTTGTCGACTCTGTCTTGTTTGTAATGAATAGTGCCCTTAGTTACGTCCCCACGCTCGGCGTGAAGGAGGTTAGAGATAGCTTTGAGCGTAGTTGACTTTCCTGCTCCGTTGGCCCCGAGCAACGCCACCACCTTACCTTTAGGCACCTCAAGTGAAACCCCTTTGAGTACCAAAATAACGTGGTCGTAAATAACCTCAATGTTATTGACGCTCAGAAAAGGGGGTTGTGCACTCATGAATAAATGTCCTTGGCTAAAGCTTAGTTTTTCAGGCAAGCTGGGGTAATGTTCTTCTCTTTTGCGTACTCCGCTGCAGTTGCTTTAAAGAGAGGGTGAATCAAAGCTTTGTTGCCCTCAATCCAATCTGAGACTAAGTTCCATTTAGTACCGTCCCATTGTTGAATTTTGACTCGCCCTGAGCCCTCATGGTTTTCACAAGATGTCTTAATCTCGGGCAATAAGCCAGTTGCACCCAAAGCATTCAAAGATTGATTGGTGATGTTAAGGTTCTCAAAGGCCCAGCGCATTTGCTCACCCGTCATGACTTTGCCCTTGCCAAACTTATTTTGAGCAAGCTTGATGGCCTCAACCGTTACGACCGCTGCAGAGACGCCCCTGTTATAGAGTGCAGTACCAATTTTGGCCTTGTCAGATAAATTTCCTTTGCCGCCTGCATAAACCACCTTCTCAATGTCAGCTATCAGGGGCACGCCTTTGCCTGCAACGTTCCAAGTGGCACTCATGTAGCCTTTGGCTGCATCTCCCGCGGGTACTACGTCCTCTTCGGACCCGGCCCACCAAGAACCAATAATCTTCTCCCTAGAGAACCCAACCTTCTGAGCAGCTTTCAAAGCGGTTTGATTCATGACTCCCCAACCCCAAAAAATGACGTAATCAGGATTTTCTTCTCTTATCTTGAGCCACTGCGCACCCTGCTCATTACCTGGATGAGCTACTGGAATCTCGACCAATTTAAAACGATTAATTTTGCTCTCTGCCTCCAAAGCCAAGATAGGTTCCTTGCCGTAGGCTGAGTCATGGTAAAGATAGACGATTTTTTTATTGGCCAGTGATCCGTTGTTCTTATCAACTAGGAACTTCACAATCGCGGAGGCCTGCATCTGATACGTCGTCACTAAAGGGAAGGCGTAAGGGAACACTGAGCCGTCCACAGCGTCGGTGCGACCGTACCCCATCATAATGAGAGGTACTTTATCGGCCTGCGATTTATCCAACACTGAGTAAGAGATACCAGTTGACATGGTGTGAATTGCGGTACCTTTAGAGGTGCCAGATTTACCTTTTAAACGCTCATAACACTCAACACCCTTTGCGTTGTTGTACTCTGTTTCACACTCCTCCCACGCGAGTTTGACGCCGTTTATACCGTTGTCGGCCATATTAATTTTGTTCAAATAGTCTACAAATCCACCATAAAAGGCTTGTCCATTTTGACCGTAAGGGCCGACCCTGTAACTCGGGATGGAGATGAATTGATCCTCCGCTTGAGCGCTACTCAAGAGACTCATATTCGTCATTGCACCAAATACAAAAGCTGCTGACAGAGCCAACGTCTTGGCAATCAGACTTGTAGACCTTAGATTGAATTGAACTGCTTGCATAAAATGTCTCCTATGAATCATTATTGTTAAATAAATTGCAAAAAACAAAAAAACACTTAGAACCAAAATATCTTTAATGAGGAAAAGGCCACAGCCTCAACTTCTCCTTAGCAATACTCCACAACCGAGCTAACCCGTGTGGCTCAATGATGAGAAAGAAAATAATCAACGCACCAAAGACCATGACCTGAACGTGTGAAACTGTAGCGTTGCTGATTGGAAGACTTAGGACGGCAGATATGACAGGCATTGTGATATCTAAGAATATGGGAAGAAGCAATATAAATGCGGCACCAAGGAAATTACCCAAAATACTGCCCACACCGCCAATAATCACCATGAACAAAATCTTAAAGGAAAGCTCCAGTGAAAATCCATCCGGCTCAACTGCACCTAAATAACAATACGCATAGAGAACCCCAGCTAATCCGCAGTAAAAAGAGCTGATGGCAAAAGCAAGTAACTTGGTTTTCATTAAGTGAATTCCAATTACTTCGGCTGCCACATCCATGTCTCTGACCGCCATCCAAGATCTGCCCGTTGACGAGCGCACCAAGTTCTTGCCCACGAGTGACATCAAGATCACTATTGTCAACACTAACAAATACTTGGTCTCTGGGGTGTTGATAGGAAATCCAAGGAGTTCCAAGTTTTGAGCACTGATCACGCCCGATGAACTGTTGTTAGAGAACCAGGGAAACTTTGTCAGACACCAAACAACAAAGAACTGAGCAGCAAGCGTTGCAACGGCCAAATAAAAGCCTTTAATACGAAGTGAGGGAAGTCCAAACAACACTCCAACCGCAGCAGCGCAGCACCCCCCCATAAAAAACGAGACAAGAAATGGGATTCCCTCAACCCTTAATTGAAAGTTGTATGCAGCGTAGGCACCCACCGCCATAAAGGCTGCTGATCCAAGGGATAATTGGCCGGCGTACCCAGTCAAAAAATTTAACCCCATCGCGGCCAAAGAAAAGATAAGAAAAGGAATCAAGATCGCATTGATCCAGTACTCGCCAGCAAAAAGTGGAACCCCAACTAAAGCTATCAACAAAATAATGGATATCCCAACCCTGTCTTGCAAAATAGGGAAAATCTGACTATCTGCCCGATACGATGTTTTAAATTGACCCGATTCACGGTAGATCATCTTATTTCCTTAAACACGGTCAATATGCTTTTCGCCAAACAAACCCTCTGGTCTAACGAGAAGGAAGAAAAGAGCGAATATGTAGGGGAACCATCCCTCTATGCCTCCGTAATTACCGCCAAAAGCTTCTTGCAATACGGGTGGAATATAAATTTCAGCCAACTTCTCTGAGACACCAATAATGATCCCTCCAACGATAGCTCCAGGAACGGATGTAAACCCTCCAAGGATCAGTACCGGCAGGGCCTTCAGGGCAGTAAGCGACAATGCATACTGAACACCATTACGAGATCCCCACAAAAGCCCTGCAACTAAGGCAACAAAGCCTGCGATGATCCAAACAATCGTCCAAATATGCTCTAAAGATATACCTAAAGACAAAGCTGCTTGGTGATCATCTGCTACAGCGCGAAGCGCTCTACCGATCTTTGTAAATTGGAAAAACAAAGACAACAAAATCACCAACCCAATGATGATTGCAGATGCAAAAAGATCAAACTTCGAAATACCCAGGCCAGTCGCATCCATGATAGACATAATAGGTTCATCGACAACGCCCAAGTCAATAGAACGAACTTCATTGCCAAAGAGAATAGAGGACAACCCTTCAAGGAAATAACTAAGACCAATGGTTGCCATAAATAAGGTGATACTGGGCTGGTTGACGAGTTTACTGAGTACCAAACGCTCAGCCCCTATCCCTATGATGATCATGTAAACAAAAGCGCCCACAATGGATAACCACATCGGAATCCCGTAGCCCATTAAGCCCACCACGGCCAAAGCGGCCGCGTAGACCATCGCCCCTTGAGCAAAGTTGAACACTCCAGATGCCTTGTAAATCAGTACAAAACCCAAAGCTACAAGTGAGTACATAAGTCCCGACAGTACACCGCTGATTACAATTTCAATGAAAAATTGCATAAATATCTTTTGTCCTATTAACTAAATTTAGTATTTTTTACCCTGATCAATGGCCACTACCCAAATAGGCTTTGATCACTTCTGGATCATTTTTAACGACATCTGGGAGCCCGTCTCCAATTTTTCTGCCGTAATCCAGCACAACAATTCGGTCCGAGATATCCATCACAACACCCATATCGTGCTCGATCAGCACGATGGTCATGCCGTATTGGTTGTTAACCTCCAGGATGAAGCGACACATGTCTTGCTTTTCCTCCACGTTCATACCAGCCATCGGCTCATCAAGTAAAAGTAAAGTTGGCTCTGCAGCTAAAGCTCTTGCCAGCTCAACTCTTTTTTGCAGTCCGTATGCCAATTTGCCGACGGGAGTTTTGCGGATGTGTTGGATCTCAAGAAAGTCAATGATCTCTTCAACCTTCGCTCGGTGCTCTTCTTCCTCATCACGTGCCGGACCAACCCAAAGTGCATTGGTCAGGAAGTTGCTCTTCATGAGCGTGTTACGACCAGTCATGATGTTATCCAAAACAGTCATCCCTTTAAATAGCGCAATGTTTTGAAAGGTTCTCGCGATACCGTGGCGAGCAACATCGGTTGGATTCATTCGGTTACGAGTTTTACCATTAAAGAAAATACTGCCCTCTTGTGGGTGGTAAATGCCGTTGATAACGTTTAGCATAGAACTCTTACCCGCACCATTGGGTCCAATGATGGAGCGGATCTCATGCTCATTAACGTCGAATGAAATATTGTTCAAAGCCCTTACGCCACCAAATGAAAGAGAAATATTCTCAACTTTTAATACAACGTTGTTGGAATCTTGATTGGGCATGTTTTGGGTCGTATTCATTTTCAAAGTCATGGTCAAGTGCTCTTTTACGCACCCATACGGTAAGTCTGCTTAGTTGCGCCGTTATTTAAATTTGTAAGTGCATCCTTGATCTTTAATGTTGCACTGATCATGCCGTCACGACCATCTTCAAATTTGACTTTGGTTTCGATAAATTGCTCTGCCTTGTCGCTGTACAAAGCATCAATTAAAACCGCATACTTTTCTGCAATAAAGCTTCGCCTGACTTTTCTTGTGCGAGTCAGCTCATCATCATCGGGGTCAAGTTCTTTGTGAAGAATTAGAAATCTGCTGACCTGTGCGTGGCTCAAAATTTCATCAGCCAAAAGATCCTCATTAACCTGAGCTACACAATCGGCAATCAATTCGTATACCTGCTCCTTGGATGCTAGATCAATATATCCTGCAAATGAGATCTGTCTTCTCTCGGCCCAATTCGCGATGGCTTCAAAATCAATATTGATGAAAGCGGTTATGGCGTCTTTGGAATGGCCAAATACAACGACCTCCTTGATATAGGGGAAAAATTTGAGTTTATTTTCTATGTACTTAGGAGCAAATAACTTCCCGCTAAGCATTTTGCCCACATCCTTGGCCCTGTCAATAATTCTCAAATGTCCGTCGCCATCAATTGCACCTGCATCACCGGTGTGAAAATAGCCCTCACTATCAATCGCTTTGATCGTCTCCTCAGGTCGATTAAAGTATCCCTGCATCACACTGATACCTTTAACCAACACCTCCCCCTCCTCGCTCAGTTTGATCTCGATGCCAGGCGCAGCGACCCCAACAGAGTTGTATTTAACCTGCCCATCAGGTTGCAAACAAACATATGCACAGGTCTCTGTCTGCCCGTAAAACTGTTTCAAATTTATCCCCATTGATCTGTAAAACTTAAACAGATCGGGACCAATCGCCTCACCTGCGGTGTATGCAACTCTGATTCGTCCCATACCGAGGACGTTTCTTAGCGGCGCGTAGATCGCCAAATCATAAAAAGAGTAAATTAAACGATCAAATAACGAGACCGCTTTACCGTCCAAAATATCCCCACCAACTCTCTTGGCGTGATCCATAGCCCATTTGTACAAAGCTTGCTTGATTGCTCCAGCATCTTGCATTCTGATGGTTACAGAGGTAAGGAGTCCCTCAAAAATCCTGGGCGGTGCAAAATAATATGTTGGGCCAATCTCCCTCATATCTGACATCACTGTCTCTTTGGACTCTGGGCAATTGACGGTCATGCCTGAGACCATGGCCTGCGCGAAAGAGAACAAATGATCCCCAACCCATGCCATGGGGAGGTAAGCCAAAATATTATCTGTATGTTTTAGTTTATCGAATTGAGTACTCTCAGTACCCGCTCGAATAAAGTTTTCATGTGTATGTGCAACGCCCTTTGGCATACCAGTAGTGCCCGATGTGTACAAAATAATAGATAAATCATCTGGCTTACATTGTTGCACTTCATCCATAAAAAACTTGGAATTCGAAGCCTCAAAAGCGGCACCTTCAATTAACAAATTCTCTAGACTTTGTAAGTCATCCTCTTCATAATCTTTTAGGCCCTTGGGATCTTCAAAGTAAATGTGGGTCAGGTGTTTAAGTTCACCCTTGATCTCTAAAAGCTTATCAACCTGCTCTTGATCCTCAACTACGGCGAATGAGACCTCTGCGTCATTTAAGACGTGAATCATTTCGTTTGCAACCGCGTCTTGGTAAAGCGGAACAGGTACGCCCCCTAAACACTGAACAGCAACCATGGTTTGATAAAGTTTTGGACGGTTATCTCCAATGATCGCTAGCTTCATTCCTCGCTTAAAGCCGTTCTTTGCAAAACCACATGCCAAGTGTTTAATTTGTTGCAGATTCTCAGCCCATGTTATTTCTTGCCAAATCCCTAAGTGTTTCTCTCTATACGCAGCACAATAGGGAATACTAATTGCGTGCTTTAGCAAAAGTCGGGGGAATGTACTAACGTATAAGTCTGACATAAATTACAAAATTCTGCTCTAAATCACAATGATCCAATTTAGTGTCGAGCATAATCTCTAATTAATGCAATTGGTTGTCATTCAACTGACAAATTAGGGGAATTACTTATGTCTCTCGAGGTTTTATTGGCCAACAGTGCTTGGTTACAAGCGCTAACTCCAGAAGAACAAGGAAGGGTCAAATCAGATCTATTTGTGAAGAAAACACAAAGCGAAGCCTACGTCTGTAGAAGGGGTGACCCAGCAGCCTACTGGATGGGCGTCATTAGTGGATTCGTTAAGATCAACAACGTGGGTTTGAACGGCAAATCAACCACACTCATTGGCCTTGCCCCTGGGTCATGGTTTGGGGAGGGGTCTCTTCTTAAAAAGGAAACTTTGTTGTATGACGTAGTTGCTCTCGGTAATTCAGAGCTAGCTCTCATGCCAAAGGAAACATTTTTCTGGCTCCTTGACCGCAGTATCTCCTTTAACCGGTTTTTAATCTCCCAGCTCAACGACCGCTTAGGCCAATTTATTGGTGCAATGGAGAACGAGCGACTCTTAGATGTTGAGTCGCGTCTAGCCAGATCGATTGCAACTATGTTTAAAACCTGGTCGCCCCTTAAAGAGATGGTTTTAAAAATCTCCCAAGAAGAGGTCGGACAGCTTGCAGGGCTATCCAGGCAAAGAGTGAATGCGGCCTTAAAAGTTCTGGAGGACCAAAAACTTATAAAAATGAGTTTTGGAGAAATACATATTTTAAACTTGGAGGGTTTGAGTAAATTTCAACTACACCCCCCACTATGAGTAAATTACCATTGACAGGCATGAAAGTGCTTGATTTAACCCGCTTATTACCAGGACCCGTTTGTACATGGCACCTAGCAAGCATGGGCGCTGATGTGCTAAAAATTGAGGACAAAGAGAGCGGAGATTACGCACGGGAGTTTTTCTTATCCGGTGATGATATTAAAAATAAACAACCCAGTGTGTTTTACAGAGCAATCAACCATAACAAAAGAAATATTAAATTAAATTTAAAACTACCCGCTGATAAAGAGGAGTTTTTAGAGCTTGTTATGGGGGCTGATTTGGTGGTTGAGAGCTTCAGGCCCACCGTCATGAATAAACTCGGACTCGGCCATGAGCACCTCTTGTCCCTAAAACCCTCATTGGTTTACTGCGCAATAACTGGCTACGGTATGAACGGTCCCCTTAAAGACCAAGCTTGTCACGACATCAACTCCCTCGCTCTAACAGGCGTTTTAGATCAGTTTAGAGATTTTGACTCTAGACCCATCATGCCCAACTTCCAAATTGCAGATTTATTAGGTGGCGGCGTATGCGCAGCTATGGGGAGCTTGGCTGCGCTTTGGAGATCCAAGAGCAGCGGTCAAGGCGGTGTTGTGGACATATCAATGACAGACGGGTTACTTGCACATAACTTAACCGCGCAAGTGGCGGTTCACGCAAGCGGTAAAACGCTAATGCCGTTTGAGGATTTACTCAATGGCGGAGTTCCCTGTTACAACCTTTACTGCAGTATGGACGGGGCTTGGTTTGCACTTGGGGCGCTAGAACTCAAATTTTGGCAAAACTTTTGCACGGCTGTTGACCACCCTCAGTGGGCCAATCAACACTGGAGTTTAGGTCAAAAGATAGGAGGAAATGAGGCCCTCAAACTGCGTGATGAGGTACAAAAGTTAATAGGTGCTCAACCTAAATCGCATTGGATAAAGATATTTGAGAATGCAGATTGTTGTATGACCCCAGTTATAAGTCTTGCTGAATCCATGCAACTTCCCTTGTTTAAAGACCGAGATATGTTCAGCGTTGATGAGCAAGGTAAGTCATGGATCAAGAGTCCGGTTAAGTTTTACTGAGCTTCAATGTTGTGATATTTTCTGCATAATAGATCCTGTTTTTATTTATTTTTCAAAAAGGTAAACCACCATGTCATTTGAGAACATCATCCTTGAGCCTCACGGAAAAGTTATGCTCATCCGCCTTAATCGTCCAAAAGCACTTAACGCTTTGAGTCCTGCGTTGACTAAGGAGTTGGGCACTGCGTTAGATCAACTTGAGCATGATGACAATTTTGCGGTCGTTGTATTGACGGGGGATGAGAAGGCTTTTGCTGCTGGGGCGGACATCAAAGTCATGAAGGACCTGACCTATATGGATGTCTACAAAGCTGACTTCATCACAGATACATGGGAGAGAATCAGGACCTTTAGAAAGCCAACCATTGCCGCAGTTGCGGGATATGCATTAGGCGGTGGTTGTGAGCTGGCGATGATGTGTGATTTTATTTTGGCCGCTGAAAGTGCTAAGTTTGGTCAGCCAGAAATTAATTTAGGCACCATCCCCGGTGCAGGTGGAACACAAAGGCTAACCCGCTTTGTGGGCAAATCTAAAGCCATGGAAATGGTGCTCACCGCAAGAATGATTGACGCCAATGAGGCAGAGCGATGCGGTTTAGTTTCTAGAGTGATTCCAAATGATAAATTGATTGAAGAGGCACTTGCAGTTGCTCAAAAAATTGCAGGCTTGTCTATGCCAATTGTTATGATGGCTAAAGACGCCGTCAACCGCTCCTATGAAGTATCTCTGTCTGAGGGTATACATTTCGAGCGTCGCCTCTTTCACTCTACCTTTGCCACAGAGGATCAAAAAGAAGGAATGAGCGCATTTGCAGAGAAAAGAAAACCAGTTTTTAAAAATAAGTAAAAGACAGAGTTTTAAATGAAGAGGGGTATTTTTTCCTTGCACAAAATACCAAAGTGCACCAAGCGATCCGTTACCTCTCTTTTAAGTCCAACTCTATATCGCTAGTAATTACCCTTATTTGTCAGCCAAGCGACAACAAAATACGAGCATAAAGATAAGCTTAAGCTGAACCTTTTAGATAATCTCTAGCTAGACTGGAGTGCTTTTCAAAAAATCACATCAAACATCAAATCAATCAATAACTACTCAACTCAAACGGTACAAAAATGAAAATTGGTTTTATCGGATTAGGCAATATGGGCGCGCCAATGGCGCTTAATTTACTCAAAGCAGGCAACGAATTGGTTGTCTTCGATGTCATACAAAAAAATATCGACTCAGTTGTTGAGCAGTCAAATAAAAAAGCCATAGCAGCCAAGAGCGTTAAAGAGCTCGCACAGTCCAAAATGGACCTGATTTTGACCATGCTCCCCGCAGCACAGCACGTTCGCTCAGTTTATTTAGGTGCCGATGGATTGCTGGAAAATGTGAGCCCCTCAACCCTACTTGTGGATTCCTCCACAATAGATCCTCAAACTGCGAGGGACGTATGTGCACAGGCCAAAGCAAAGGGTAACGACATGTTAGACGCCCCAGTTTCTGGGGGCACAGGAGGTGCACAAGCAGGTACTTTAACGTTTATGGTGGGCGGGGATGAAGTTGTATTCAATGCAAATAAGTCATTTTTTCAGCAAATGGGAAAGAACATCTTCTACTGCGGAGGAACAGGCAATGGTCAAGTCGCCAAGGTCTCTAACAACATGCTCCTTGGCATATCCATGATCGCAACTGCAGAAGCTATGGCGCTTGGTGTAGAACTGGGCATGGACCCCAAAATACTCGCAAGCATTATCAACACCTCAAGTGGTAGATGTTGGAGCTCAGACACTTACAACCCCTATCCAGGAGTGTTAGAGAACGCACCTGCATCCAGAGGTTACAGCGGTGGATTTGGGACCGATTTAATGCTGAAGGATTTAGGCCTTGCAGTAGAAGCGGCTAAATCAATCAAACAACCCGTGATGCTTGGCGGTCTAGCGGCTCAAATTTATCAGACCTTTAGCAAAATTGGTAGCGGTAATGGACATTTGGATTTTTCCGCTGTCATTCAGATGTTCAAGAAGTAAATCACAGCAGATTGAACTCATGAAGTCATTTTCATACCTGATCCTTTAATTAGCCTCAGTAATTTGCGAGCACCCAACCTTGAAAAACGATACCCATGATCAAGTTTTAGCAGAAATCATTAATGGAATTGGCTATATCACGCTGAACCGCCCTGCTGCTTTGAACACTATCAACCTGCCGATGGTGAAAACCATTCATCAAGCTCTTTTAAAATGGGCTAATAATCCAATCGTTAAAGCTATTGTCATCAAAGGAAATGGAGAAAAAGCATTTTGCGCCGGCGGAGATGTAAGACGTGTTTATGAATGTATCAAACAAGACTCAGAAGAATATGAGGATTTTTTCAAAGAAGAGTTCGAACTTGATGAGTACATTTATTCCTATCCAAAACCCTGCGTAGCACTTATGCATGGGATTGTGATGGGGGGCGGTATGGGTCTTACTCAAGGCGCAAACTTCAGGATTGTTTGTGAGAATACAAAAATAGCAATGCCTGAGACTGCTATTGGGTATTTCCCAGATGTCGGGGCAAGTTATTTCCTCACTCGCCGCAGCCTCCCCTTGGCAGCCTATTTGGGTGTAACTGGCAAACTACTAAGCCCGCAAGATACCATTTACTGCGGTTTAGCAGATTGGTCACTTTCACAGACTCAGTGGGATGTTTTTACTGATCAACTCGAATCCATAGAAGTTACTTCATCGAATGAAGATATTTCAAATCAGATATTACAAATTTTGAAGAGCTTGGGGGCCTCCAATGGATCTGCAGACTCTCATATTGGACAACACATAAATTCAATTACTGAGGCATTTTCACATAATACTCTAGAGGAGATTTACAAATTTCTTAACGATAAAGCCACGGTGTTTGATACATGGGCAATTGAAACTCTTGAGAATATGAAAAAGAACTCGCCCTTAGCGATGGCTGCTACGCTGCAACTCCTGATACAGGGCAAGAAACTCTCATTATCTGAAGCCTTTAAAGTCGAACTAGATCTCAACTATCTTTGGAAAACACGGGGTGAATTTGTTGAAGGGGTCAGAGCAGCACTTGTTGATAAAGACAAAAAACCCCTTTGGAAATATTCGTTAGACAAGGTTAAAACAGAACTTTTGAAAGCCACATTTGAACCTTTATTTAGATATTGATTCAACCACAATATTCCTGCAAGTATTTAAAAAACTTAATCTTTCTTTTTTTCAACAGGTCTTTTTATGTCCTTTCATACATTAACAGAAGAACAAATCATGATTCGCGATATGACTCGCGATTTCGCAAAAAAGGAGCTAATCCCTCACTCTGAGAGGTGGGATCATGAAGGCTGGATTGATGACAGCGTCATCACCCAAATGGGGCAGCTTGGAATGCTTGGGATGACAGTCCCCGAGGAATGGGGAGGCGCAAACGTAGATTACATCTCCTACGCACTCGCTGTCGAGGAGATTGCTGCAGGTAACGGCGCAGTCTCAACCCTCATGTCAGTTCATAACTCTGTTGGATGTTCGCCTGTTTTAAATTACGGCACGCAGGAGCAAAAACGTAAGTATTTAAAACACCTTGCAACTGGAGAGTGGATTGCTTGCTTTTGTTTAACTGAGCCGCAGGCCGGCTCAGAGGCCAATAACTTAAAAACCCGAGCGGTCCTAAAAGACGGCAAATGGGTCATAAACGGGTCCAAGCAATTCATCAGCAATGGCAAAAGGGCAAAGCTTGCTATTGTTTTTGCAGTCACTGACCCAGAGCTTGGCAAAAAAGGTTTATCTGCCTTTTTAGTACCGACCGACACACCTGGGTTTATTGTCAACAGAGTAGAGAAAAAGCTGGGTATAAGAGCCTCTGACACCTGCTCCATTAGTTTTGATAATTGCAGCGTCCCAGAGGAGAACATGTTGGGTCAAAGGGGGAAAGGACTGGCAGTAGCTTTATCTAACTTGGAGGGCGGAAGGATCGGAATTGCAGCTCAAGCGGTAGGTATCGCAAGGGCAGCATTTGAAGAAGCACTGAAATACTCCAAAGAACGTGTTCAGTTTGGTGTGCCCATCATTGATCACCAAAGCATAGGCAACTTTTTGGCTGACATGCACACCCAAATCAATGCAGCAAGACTCCTCACCTTGCACGCTGCAAGTCTTAGACAAAATGGACAACCCTGTTTGTCTGAGGCGTCTCAGGCCAAACTCTTCGCCTCTGAGGTATCAGAGTTTGTTTGCTCCAAAGCGATTCAAATCTTTGGGGGTTACGGCTACCTTCAAGACTACCCTGTTGAGCGCCTCTTTAGGGACGCGCGGATAACTCAAATCTATGAAGGTACCAGTGAAGTTCAAAGGCTAGTTATTGCAAGAGAACTTAAAAAATTAGATTTTTAATCTTGAGTCCCAAATAACAAAAATTAAACCCACATCATGCAAATAAAAGATAACCTATTTATTGTGACTGGAGCCGCGTCTGGACTTGGAGCCGCAACGGCTCAGATGATCGTAGACGAAGGTGGTAAAGTTTTAATGGTCGATTTAAACTCTGAGGCCGGTGAGGAATATGCACGTAAATTAGGAGCACAAGCAAAATTCATCAGTGCAGATGTGAGCTCCGAGGACAGTGCAATGGAGGTTTTTAAACTAGCTAAAGAATGGGGTACTCTTAGGGGCTTGGTTAACTGTGCGGGTATAGCACCGGCTGTTAAGGTGCTGGGAAAGGACGGCCCTCACCCACTCAGTACGTTCTCTAAGACAATACAAGTCAATTTAATCGGCTCATTTAACATGTGCAGGCTTGCTGCTGAGTTGATCGCAAATCACTCACCTAACGCCGACAATGAGCGTGGGGTATTGATCAACACTGCCTCTGTTGCCGCGTATGAAGGACAAATAGGGCAAGCCGCTTATGCCGCCTCCAAAGGCGGTGTGGTTGCAATGGTTATCCCCATGGCAAGAGAGCTTGCCAAACAAGGTATTAGGGTACTGGGGATCGCACCTGGCATCATGGAGACCCCTATGCTGATGTCTTTTCCTCAACACGTGCAAGACGCGCTCGGACAAACTGTTCCATTTCCTCAAAGAATGGGCAAGCCCCAGGAGTACGCAGATTTGGTCCGCTATATGTTTAGCAATCATTACCTAAATGGTGAGGTGATAAGACTAGACGGCGCAATTCGATTAACAGCAAGATAATTATTTAAGCACAAATAGGCACACATATGTCCCAAGATCATGTCGTAATCGTCAGCGCTGCAAGAACACCTATGGGCAGTTTTCAGGGCGTGTTGTCTGGTTTTACAGCGGCCAATCTAGGTGCCCATGCAATCAAAGCGGCACTTGAGCGCTCTGGTGCTGATAAGTCTTTGGTCGAGGAAGTTTTGATGGGTTGCGTTTTGCAAGCCGGTCAAGGTCAAGCCCCCGCAAGACAAGCCGCGCTACAAGCTAATTTAGACCACGGTGTTGCTTGCACAACGGTGCACAAAGTTTGCGGATCCGCCATGAAAACTATCATGCTCGGCGCAGACGGGATCATGGCTGGATCATTCGAATGTGCGGTTGTTGGTGGAATGGAGTCGATGACTCAGGCGCCTTACCTTTTACCTAAAGCAAGAGGGGGTTATCGCTTAGGTCACGGTCAATTAATAGATCACATGTTCATGGACGGATTGGAGGACGCTTATTCCGTTGAGAACAGAGGTAAATTGATGGGCACTTTTGCTGAGCAGTGCGCAACCAGTTATTCCTTTTCAAGACAGGAACAAGATGAATTCGCCGTTCGCTCTACAACTAGAGCACAAGAGGCGAGTAAGAGAGGTGACTTTAATTGGGAGATTGCCCCCATCACAGTCCAATCTAAAAAGGGAGAGCAAACCATCGATAAAGACGAGGGTCCCTTTGCTGTGAATATTGAAAAAATTCCAACACTTAAACCCGCTTTTAAGAAAGACGGAACCGTAACTGCGGCCAATTCATCATCCATCTCTGACGGAGCAGCAGCCTTGTTGCTCATGAAAGCTTCAAAAGCAAAGCAACTTGGGCTTCACCCCTTAGCAAAAATAGTAGGTTATGTAAATCACGCAGCTGCCCCTGATTTGTTTCCAACTGCACCGATTGGGGCCATTCAAAAGCTTATGAAAAAAACGGGTTGGACAACGGATAGTGTTGACTTGTTTGAAATCAACGAGGCGTTTGCAGTAGTTGCAATGGCTGCAATAAAGGACCTAAAGCTAGACGCCAATAAAGTTAATATCAATGGAGGAGCTTGCGCTCTAGGCCATCCCATTGGAGCCTCTGGAGCCAGGATTGTAGTGACTTTGTTAGGAGCGCTCAGGAAACACGGTCTCCAGCGGGGAGTGGCTTCGCTTTGCATCGGCGGCGGAGAAGCAACTGCACTTGCATTAGAGATGCTTTATTAACCCAAGCGTCCCTTTAGGGCTTGATTCAACCCTTGATCCAACCCTTGATTGATCGCTTAGTAAAGCTACTCAAGCAGTAATCTGCTGAATACATCGCATATTCAATGGAGTTCAATGGAGTTGAATCTAACGAAGACCAGCAGAGAGAGATTCTCCAGGTTTGTAAAAGCGAGAATAGCGGGGTCTTTCAGAAAAAAAATATCAGTTGAATTTTAGAGAGAATATCCTCGATCGTTTAAAAAGATTCTTGTTATTATTTCGCTTTAACACGAGACTGAGGCGCTAGAATATTCCTTCTTTTAAAGGATTTCTCTGAAATGACTCTGCCTCAACCTCCCTCACCCGCTTTGGCTAACGATATGGCCAATGCAATTCGTATGTTAGCTGTGGATGCGGTTGAAAAAGCCAAGTCAGGACATCCGGGCGCTCCGATGGGGATGGCAGAAATTTCAGAAGTGCTGTGGAACAGACACTTAAGGCATAGCCCTAAGAACCCTCATTGGCTTAACAGAGACCGATTTGTACTCTCAAACGGTCACGGGTCCATGCTAATTTATGCATTACTTCACCTAACTGGATACGATTTACCCATAACTGAGTTACAAAATTTTCGCCAACTTCACTCTAAAACCCCAGGACACCCAGAGGTAGGCATTACTCCAGGAGTTGAGACGACCACCGGTCCCTTAGGACAAGGAATAGCTAACGCAGTTGGAATGGCGCTTGCCGAGAAACTCTTGGCTGAAGAATTCAACGAAGTCGCTAATGGGAAGGCTTTAAATATAGTTGACCACTTTACATACGCATTCCTTGGTGACGGATGTTTAATGGAGGGCATAAGCCATGAGGTTTGCTCACTTGCTGGCACGCTTAGACTATCAAAGCTCATCTTTTTATATGACGACAACGGAATTTCAATTGACGGACACGTCAAGGGATGGTTCACCGACGATACACCCAAAAGGTTTGAGTCTTACGGTTGGAACGTTATTGCGGGGGTTGATGGTCATGACACTAGGGCCGTTGATCTAGCTATTTTGAGGGCCAAAGATCAGGCCACCCAAAGTGATGGGCGTCCTACAATTATTTGCTGCAAAACAACCATTGGCAAAGGCTCCCCTAACAAGGGTGGAACAGAGGGTGTGCACGGCTCAGCGCTGGGCGCAGCCGAGGTTGCTGCGACCCGAGCGGCCTTGAATTGGAACCACGAGCCCTTTGTGATCCCACAGCCCATCATGGCTGCTTGGGACGCAACAGCGAGAGGCGAACAATTTGAAGCCCAGTGGAACTCAGTCATGCAAGAGTACCGCACCCATTTCCCCGAAAAAGCACTAGAGTTTGAAAGACGGATGAAGGGGACTTTATCAACCCGCTTTGAGCAGGGCTTGAAAGCCTTGTTTGAAAATGTCGTAGCCAAGGCGGACCCGGTTGCTACTCGCAAAGCAAGCCAAAACGCACTCGATTTATTGGCCCCTCTTATGCCTGAATTTTTTGGGGGAAGCGCAGATTTGACCGGATCTAATCTGACCAACTTCAAGGGTTGCACAGTCGCAGGGCGCGATCATTGGGGCAATCACATGTCCTACGGGGTCAGAGAGTTCGGCATGGCCGCCATGATGAACGGCATTGCACTGCACGGGGGATACATTCCTTACGGGGGGACTTTCCTCACCTTCAGTGACTACAGCAGAAATGCCATCCGTATGGCATCGCTCATGAAGTTGCGCGTTATTCATGTGATGACGCATGACTCCATTGGCCTTGGCGAGGACGGCCCGACCCACCAAAGTGTTGAGCACATACCTTCCTTGCGATTGATTCCCGGTCTTGATGTGTGGAGACCCTCAGACTCACTGGAAACTGCAGTTGCATGGGCCCATTCAATACAAAGACATGATGGCCCCTCCCTCCTTGCCCTATCAAGACAGAATTTACCAAGACTTCTTGAAAGCGCAGTGTCTGAATCCGATGTAAGAAAAGGCGGCTACATCCTTAAAGATATGGTCAATCCCGTTGCTGTGATTATTGCAACTGGCTCTGAGACATATTTGGCGCTTGAGGCTCAAAAGATACTTGCAGAGCAAGCAATTTCTACACGAGTTGTGTCCATGCCTTGTACTAATCTTTTTGATAGACAGAGTCAAGAATTCCGTCACAAGGTTATTCCGCTCAACTTACCTGCAGTTGCGGTTGAGGCGGGACAGCCAGACTTTTGGCATAAATACGTAGGTCGCCAAGGCAAAGTGATAGGCATAGCCACCTTTGGAGAGTCAGCTCCGGCACCCCAGCTTTACAAGCACTTTGGCATCACTGCACAAGCTATTGTGGCCGCTGTAAAAGATCTAATTTAAAGAAAAAAATTGGGTGAGCAAATCAGGCTTAGATTTACTCACCCATCATACATAAGTTGATTTAAAACAACCGATGTATTATTTATAAATTTGACAATCTTTTATTCAACCCCAAGT
>DAITOS010000002.1:45311-107665 GCA_036834025.1 Limnohabitans sp. | reverse complement strand
TATTTAAAATATAAATATGACAAAATTTATTATATTCATCAATGTATTTTTAATCACTGCTTGTACGACAAGCACAACAATCACAAATCTTTCGCTTACAACTGGACATGATTTAGATAAGCAAACTTATGTGCTTAAGTGTCCATATGAAATGATAGTAAAAATTGAACTAAATAAGAACAATAATACGTTTAACTTCGTGAAAACATCAACGGCATCCTTTGCCGCGGGAGATGTTGCTCTTGAACGTTATTCTGGCAAAGCTGAGTCGAATGGGAGGAATGGTTGGAATTTGATGGTCGGAAATGAACAGAAAAGTATTATGACTTTGATGCCAAATGTAATTGGCGCATATGTGCTTAATAACTATGATAGCTCAAATCAAAAAAATTTCTGTGAAGGAGCTTTGTTTGAATATGTTTACTAAAAGAACTTTATTCATTTAGGTCAATAAAACAAAACCGACCCATTAATGCATTTAGTCATCTAACAGTGAGCGGCGAGTTAATTCCTCATCGGTATTTATTAAAAGAGTTACAGGAGCTTTACTTGTTTGGCTATTAACATCAGTTACAACTTTATTAATAGTTCCATCGGCAAATTTGTAGATCGTATATTTCTTGGTTTTATCGCTAGACCAGGTTTCCTCTTTATCAATAGCTTTAAAGGTTTGCGTAATAGTTTTGCCGTCGCTAGTTTGTTTAGATACTATCTCTAAGCCCTGCAGATAAACTGGCTGGTTGGCCGCAGATGAGGACAATTTATGATCTGAAATTAACTCTCCCTCATTGCTTTTATCTAGAAATTTATTAAGTATATTTTTAAAGGTAAATTCTTCTTGTTTTTTTGTATGCGGTTCGATATCCGAATTTTTGTCTTGTTTAGACTTTGCAACTTTTTGAGATTCATCGTCTTTATTGCGTTGTCCTGCTTCCGGATTATTATTTTCTTTTTCAGTCTTAGTCTTAGTCTTACTAACTTTTTCTGGTTCAGTAAGCTTTTCCTTACTCTCTACAACTTGTGGCTCCATAAACTCTTCACTGCTTACACTTCCATCTGCGAATTTGTAAAAAACAACCCTATACAAACGGTTCTCAGATAAGCTGGACTCTTCAGATATTGCCTTATTTACAACTGCAGACGTTGTACCGTCTCCAAATTTATAATTTATCAATTGAAAGTTTTGTTTATAAATTGGCTTAGACATCACTGGCCTAACCTCAGAGATGACTTTATTTATTGAGCCGTCTGCAAAAAAGTATTCAACTGTTTTTGTAACATGATCATCTGCCCATGTAACTTTTTCACTTATAGCTTTTCTTGTAAGGGCAGTTTTTGTTCCGTCTGGATAAAGGTATGTAAAGGTTTGTAGATTGCTTTTGTAAACTTTAGAAATTTCCTCTTTTTCCAGGGTTGAGCTTACTGAGTTAGAGGTACCGTCTGGAAAGAAATACGTCGTTGTTTTACTAATATGATCATTTGCCCAGGTAATTTTTTTATCAATCGCCAACTCTACCAACTCATCAACAAAACCATCACCATAAGTTACCTTTATGATCTCACGATCATCTTTGTAGGCCGGTGTACCGATCACTTTTGGTACTTCTTGTTTTTCTTCATAACTCTTACCATCTTCAAAGTAGTAGATGATCGTTTGAACTAAATGGTCTTTTGACCAAACGGTTTTACGGTCAACTGCTTCATTTTCTTGTATTTTCTGAGTCCCATCACCATATGTAATAGTGATGTATTCCATGCCATTTTTAAATTCAGGTTGACTGTACTTCTTAGGGATATTTTTAATCTCTACGTTTGTTGTTCCATCACTGAATTTATAAACTGTCGTTCTTGTTGAATGATCTTTAGCCCAGACCTGTTCTATGTTAATCGCTTTTCTAGTAATAATTGATTTAACACCGTCGGCGTAAGTCATCGGTATTGACTCAATGTCACCTTTATATGTTGGCTCACCAGATATGGGCTCAACCACATCAACTTTAGCTTCGGTTGAACCGTCATCAAATTTAAAAGTTGTAGTTCTTGTCTTGTGATCTTTGCTCCAGATTTCATCTTGACTTACTATTTTCTTATCATGTACCTTAACTAACTCAGATTCTTTTTCTTCTTGATCCGATTTTTTTTCTTGCTTAACTGATTGATCTTTTTTGCCCTCTGCTGACTTTTTATCAGGGTTGGAGTTACCCTTTGCTAAAGGCTCTTTCGAAATTGACTCCTTAATGTTTAACCCTTTTGATGAGGTCTCTTTTTTATCGGCCTCTATTTCATTAAATTTTTGCAACTGCTCAGTGAACTTAACTGCGGCCCTTGGCGGAAACTGTATCCAACCATCTCTAGGGTCAGCAGTTGCAGCAATCACATTTGTTGCCACTCCAACCATCAGCAAACAGACACCCATAGCCATGCTAGCTAAACTTGGCGCTTCTGGCACTAACTTGCAATTGATGGTGTGATTAAATACTGATGGCATGATTTGCTTAAGAAGCTTATTTTTAATGCTGGTACATGTAAATCGACTTCAAAAGTCATTACTTTAAGTCCCCTCAAACTTTCTCATAATATAGGGCAAACGCAAAATAATACTTATAAAGTATTAATATTATTCAGAAGTGTTGTACTAAAATCCAAAACAGTTTTTGGCTTTTTCAGTGTGAATTTATGAATTCCGAGCATTCACTTAATGTGAAAAAAATCTCTGTTCCGGTGAATTTACCAGTATTTTGTTGCGATATAAGTTCGTATACAGAAGAGATATTACTTGCAAAAGAAGCGATTGAAGAGCTTCGAATCTCACACCCTGAATCGACCGCGTCAAATGTCAAGGCAACTTACTCAAGTCCATATAAAAGTCATCTAATCAACGCAAAACTAACTCCATTAACAGGATTGGTTTTAAATGCCGCAAAAGAAGCATCGAAGCAATATTTAACCTGCGATCTTGAGAAAATAAATGTAGATCTCTTTGTTGCAGATTGCTGGTGCTCAATTTATGAGCAATCAGATGAAACTATCCCTCATAACCATTTTCCATCTGATTTTTCTGCAGTAGTATATTTGGAAGCTGAGCCCAATTGCGCACCCATTGTTTTTGCAAATTCAATTCTTGTTCAACCTGTTCACAATTCTCTTGTTCTATTTCCAGGAATATTAGAACATCACGTACCGCCTACCAACGGTAGGCGAGTGATTGTTGCAATGAACTTATTCAAATTACCTCGGTTCTACGAGCAGAGGTGAGTAATTTCAGGGATTTGCAACGTAATTAATAGGTATCCATGTAAAGCCCTTGCCAGCGTTGCGTAAGTGTCCAACTCCTGGAAAGGCAATGTGCGCGGCAGCAATCATATAACCCGTTTTTGAGGCCTGGTTAAATTCTTGCATGCGCGCTTTTCTAGCGTTCTTAGTGTCAACATCAAAATGAACTGTCACATCAGGATTTGCAAATTGAACTGAACCGACATGAATCAGATCACCTACGATATCCAGTCTTAGACTAGAACTTTGAATCGAGTAAACAGTATGTCCAGGTGTGTGACCAGGAAAGGGTAAAGATTTAATGCCCTCCGCAAATTCAACTTCGCCACTGAAATTTTTGAAATGTCCTTTTTTGATGTAAGGGATCAGCGCTGCTTGAGCATTCTTAAAGAAATCTTTGTTTGCCTCACTAGCCTTCTCTAAATTAGATTGAGAAAGCCAATAATCTGCTTCAGATTGGTCGACTCTAACCACCGCATTTGGAAAAACCAAACGCTCACCATCGACTAGTCCACCAATATGATCTGCGTGCAGATGGGTGATGTAAATCTCATCAACTTGCTCGGGTTGATATCCAGAAGCTTTTAGATTTGCAACTAACTTACCCACACTAGGACCAAAGAAGCGCCCAGCACCTGTGTCTATAAGAACCAACTTAGCACCGGTGTTCACCAAGTATCCATTAACAGAAGTGTCAACTGGTGCTTTTAAATAAGATTTTTCTAAATCGGCTTGGATTTTCTCTTTTGGATAGTCCAACAATTGATCAACAGGCAATGCAATAGTACCATCTGACAATGCAGTAATTTCAAATGCTCCTAGTTTAAAACGGTAAAAACCAGGCGCCTGCACGCTTGCAAAAGGAGCCTCAGCAAAGCTTGCGGAAAAGGGAACAGTTATAAAGCCTAAGCTTATCAAAAAAGTTAATCTGACAAATTTAATTAAAACCGAATGAAACATTTAAAAACTCCTAAAAAATAAAAAATATAGTTATCCAATTACTCTATTCTATTTAAGCATCAACCTGTGTAAGCTTTGCAACTGATAGTGCAAGCCATTTGATTCCGTGCCTGGGGAAATTAACCTGAGCCCTTGCGTTTTCTCCCGTACCCTCTAAAGATATTACCTTACCTTCACCAAACTTAGTGTGAAAGACTTGTACATTAACCTGAATCCACTGGTTAGGTCCTTCTTTTGGACGCTGAACAACTGGCTCTGGCGGAGCGCTTGCATTGGCTCTTTTATATGGACTGAAGTTCGAATAGTTATTACTCTTTGTCCCACTTGATTCCCATGCGCCCCACGTTGGCAGCGGAGCAGCGCTCTTCGGTGGTGTTAGGGACTTGATAGCATGCAATGGAAACTCATCTATAAATCTAGATCTTATGTTGTAACGAGTTTGCCCGTGCAACATACGAGTTTGTGAATGGCTGATATACAAACGTTTTCTAGCCCTAGTAATCGCTACATACATCAAGCGACGCTCCTCTTCTAGCCCGTTATGATCATTCATAGAATTTTCATGTGGAAAGAGCCCTTCCTCCAGACCCGTAATAAATACACAATCGAATTCAAGCCCCTTAGCTGCGTGAACAGTCATTAACTGAACAGCCTCTTTCCCAGCCTGCGCCTGGTTATCTCCTGCCTCAAGAGCTGCGTGTGTTAGAAATGCGATCAATGGTGACTGCGTTTCGCCTGTATCTTCATTCGTAAATGAAATAATTTCATTTATCGCACCCACCTCGTCAGTTTCATCTTCTTGATTAGAACTCTTCCTTTGTGAGACCGCTACTGCGTCGCGTCCGAATCCTTCAATAGTCACAAAGCTTTGAGCAGCATTCACCAACTCCAGTAAGTTCTCAACACGGTCCGCTCCCTCCTTCTCGTTTTGATAATGCTCAATTAATTTTGCTTCATCCAATACCAGCTCAACTATGTCTTTAAGTGTGCAGTTTATAGACTGGTCTTTTAATTTTTGAATTAAAGCAGTAAATCCCATTAGATTTACCCCCGCCTTGCCACTCATCAAAGTAACAGCATCGAACAAAGATATTCCTTTTTCTCTGGCAACATCAGTCAATTGTTCAAGTGTTCTTGCTCCTATACCTCTTGCCGGAAAATTAACCACCCTTAAAAAGCTAGTGTCATCGCTATTATTCTCAAGAAGTCTTAAATAGGCCAAAGCGTTTTTTATCTCTGCGCGCTCGAAAAACCTAAGGCCACCGTATACCCGGTAAGGTACTGCGTTGTTAAAAAGTGTAGTCTCAATAATTCGACTTTGTGCGTTGCTTCGATACAAAATCGCTATTTCACTCTTATTAGTTACGCCAGATTCAGAAGCTCCGTTCTCCGTGTCTCGCAATACCTGCTTGAGCTCCTCTACCAACCACTGAGCCTCTAAAAAATCCGTGGGCGTTTCAATGAGTCTAACTGGCTCTCCTGCACCTTGGTCGGTTCGCAAGTTCTTGCCCAACCTAGTTTTATTATGGCTAATCAAATGATTAGCAGTATCTAATATATTACTGTGGGAACGGTAGTTTTGTTCTAGTTTTATATGATGCTTAACTTTAAACTGTTCCACAAAGTCAGCCATATTACCTACCCTGGCCCCCCTAAATGCATAGATGCTTTGATCATCATCCCCAACTGCAAAAATACTTGAATTGGGCCCACAAAGTAACTTAAGCCATGCGTATTGCAATTTATTAGTATCTTGAAACTCATCCACCAAAAGGTGCTTGAACCGTGTTTGATAGTGCACCCTCAGAGCTTCATGGTCTCTGAGAAGTTCATACGAGCGAAGCATTAATTCAGCAAAATCAACAACGCCTTCTTTTTGACACTGAGCTTCGTACAGTTGGTACAACTCAACAAGTTTTCTAGAGTCAGAGTCTTTAACGACTACTTGCTCAGGTCTTAAACCCTCCTCTTTTGAGCCGGCAATAAACCACATCGTTTGTTTTGCTGGATAGCGCTCCTCATCCACCTTAAACTCTTTATACAAGCGTTTTATGCAAGAAAGTTGATCCTGCGTATCTAGTATTTGAAAAGCTTGTGGCAAGTTTGCTAACTTCCAGTGTGCTCTTAAAAATCGATTACAAAGTCCATGAAAGGTTCCAATCCACATGCCTCTTGCGTGAATGGGGAGCATGCCGGACAGTCTTGTCAGCATTTCTTTTGCGGCCTTGTTTGTGAAAGTCACACCCAAAATCTCAGCTGGGGAGACTTGTCCAGTTTGAAGAAGCCAGGCTATTCGGGTCGTTAATACTCTTGTCTTACCGGAGCCCGCTCCAGCCAAAATTAGTGCATGTTCTGCAGGTAGTTCTACCGCACGGCGTTGCTCTTCATTTAGTCCTTGGGTTAAGGAGGCCAGGGGGTGCAAGCCCTCAAAGTCTTGGCTGGAACTTAGCACAGATGGTCCTGAGGTCGAGTCTTGTAAATTTGTTATTTCATGCATTCTTCAATTGTATGTTTAAGTACTAGCTACGTCCTCAATTAATGCTCAAGTATTGGCGTGATTGTCAAATTAGTTCTTAGATAGCCAGTAGAATCAAACACCGGGCCCAAGATATTGCGTCCGGTTTTTAAAAAAATCCGACCAACCAAGCGCCCTTTGTTTAAACCCTCATTTTTGGAGCTTGGTCCATGGAAATATTCGATTACGAAAATATTCTTCTTCTCCCTCGCAAATGTAGAGTTGAGAGTCGATCAGAGTGCGATGCATCTGTCACACTAGGTGGTCACAAATTTAAATTACCCATCGTCCCCGCTAATATGAAAACGGTTGTAGACGAATCAATTTGTGAATGGTTGGCTTCTCACAACTATTTCTACGTGATGCACAGATTTGATCTTGATAATATTAAATTTGTTAAGTCAATGAAAGATAAAGGGCTTTTTGCATCCATATCACTTGGCGTTAAAAAGGCTGACTACGATACAGTTGATCAACTGGTGAGCATGGGACTTACTCCGGAATTTATCACCATCGACATCGCTCATGGCCACTCCGACACTGTCCAAAAGATGATTGGCTATTTAAAAACTAAATTACCGAGCTCATTTGTTATAGCTGGAAATGTGGGAACTCCTGAGGCAGTAATTGATTTAGAAAACTGGGGCGCAGATGCAACTAAGGTTGGTATAGGACCTGGTAAGGTTTGTATTACAAAAATCAAAACCGGTTTTGGCACTGGGGGTTGGCAACTCTCTGCTGTTAAATGGTGCGCCAGGGTTGCTACTAAGCCCATCATCGCAGACGGCGGAATTAGAGAGCACGGAGACATAGCAAAGAGTATTCGCTTTGGCGCAACCATGGTGATGATTGGATCTATGCTTGCTGGGCATGAGGAGAGCCCTGGGCAAACGGTTGAAGTCGACGGCAAGCGATTCAAGGAATATTACGGAAGCGCAAGCGACTTTAACAAAGGTGAATACAAACACGTTGAGGGCAAGAGAATTCTCGAGCCGATCAAGGGGAAATTAGAGAATACGCTTACAGAGATGCAAGAAGACATTCAAAGCTCAATCTCTTATGCAGGGGGCACCAAATTGATGGATATCAGACGCGTTAACTATGTGACATTAGGTGGGGATAACGCAGGAGAGCATTTACTAATGTAATCTGCTAGCAATCACGCATTCGAATAACTGAGGGCTTCAAGGTTAACGCTTTGAAGCCCTCACTCATTTTTTAAAGAATTTTCCCAGAAGCGGGTTTGATTAAGAAGCTACGTGATCTGCGACTTCCTTGTAATCCTGCATTTGGTCAAAATTCATGTACTTATAAATTGAGGCTCCGTTTGCACTAAGAACGCCCATGTCGGCCAAGTATTCAGCTTTTGTAGGAATTCTTCCAAGTTTGGACGCTACAGCGGACAACTCAGCTGAACCTAAATAGACATTCGTGTTCTTACCAAGTCTATTTGGGAAGTTACGAGTACTGGTTGACATCACTGTTGCGCCCTCTTTAACCTGAGCTTGGTTACCCATGCACAAAGAGCATCCAGGCATCTCCATACGAGCGCCTGCAGCGCCAAAGACGCCGTAGTGTCCCTCTAGGGTGAGTTGCTGAGCATCCATTTTGGTTGGAGGAGCCATCCATAATTTGACAGGTATGTCTCTCTTACCCTCTAAGAGTTTGGAGGCGGCGCGGAAATGTCCAATATTTGTCATACATGAGCCAATAAACACCTCATCAATCTTTTGACCTGCGACGTCTGACAATGTTTTAGCATCATCTGGATCGTTAGGACAACAAACAATCGGCTCGTTAATTTCCGTCAAATCAATCTCAATGACAGCCGCGTACTGAGCATCTTTGTCAGGCTGCAACAAATCAGGCTTCTTAAGCCAAGCCTCCATAGCTTGAATACGGCGTGTAATAGTTCTGACATCGCTGTAACCTTGTGCAATCATGTTTTTGAGTAACACGATGTTGCTGTGGATGTATTCAATGATCGGCTCTTTGTCTAAATGAACTGTACAGCCAGCAGCGGAGCGTTCTGCAGAGGCATCTGATAACTCAAAGGCTTGCTCTACTTTTAAGTCAGAGAGCCCTTCAATTTCCAATATGCGTCCTGAGAAGATGTTTTTCTTACCCTTTTTCTCAACCGTTAACAATCCTTGTTTGATCGCATATAAAGGAATCGCGTGCACTAAGTCTCTTAAAGTTACTCCAGGTTGCATTTTCCCTTTAAAGCGGACCAATACAGACTCAGGCATATCAAGAGGCATGACTCCTGTCGCAGCAGCAAATGCCACCAATCCAGAGCCAGCAGGGAAACTGATTCCAATTGGGAAACGAGTATGGCTATCGCCTCCTGTACCAACGGTGTCCGGGAGTAACATCCTGTTTAACCATGAGTGAATGATTCCGTCACCAGGCTTTAAAGAGATGCCGCCTCTAGTGCTGATGAAATCTGGTAATTCATGATGCATCTTCACATCAACGGGCTTAGGGTAAGCCGCTGTGTGACAAAAAGATTGCATAACAAGATCAGATGAGAAACCTAGACAGGCTAGATCTTTCAATTCGTCACGGGTCATTGGACCCGTTGTGTCCTGAGATCCAACGGAGGTCATTTTCGGCTCACAGTATGTCCCTGGAAGTACGCCTTGACCCTCCGGCAGTCCGCAAGCTCTTCCCACCATCTTTTGCGCAAGTGTGAAGCCGTGATTTGTTTTAGCAGGGACTTTGGGAAGTCTAAACAGAGTGGAGACAGGCAAACCCAAAGCCTCGCGGGCCTTTGCTGTTAGACCCCTACCGATGATGAGAGGAATTCTCCCCCCTGCACGAACCTCATCGAATAACACATCGCTCTTGACTTGGAACTCAGCAATAACTTTACCGTCTTTAAGAGCCTTTCCCTCATAGGGTCTAAGTTCTATTTCATCACCCATATTCATCTGACTTACGTCTAATTCAATAGGTAACGCTCCTGCATCTTCCATCGTGTTGTAGAAAATCGGTGCGATTTTGTTGCCCAGGCAAACACCGCCAAAACGCTTATTTGGAACAAAAGGAATGTCCTCACCCGTGAACCATAAAACACTGTTGGTAGCAGATTTACGTGATGAACCAGTACCAACCACATCACCCACATAAGCCACTAAGTTTCCCTTAGCGCGCAGGTCTTCAATAAACTTAACTGGACCTCTCTTGCCGTCTTCTTCTGGGGTGATACCGTCGCGTTTGTTTTTGAGCATAGCTAAGGCATGTAATGGAATATCAGGTCTGCTCCAAGCATCTGGCGCCGGAGAAAGATCGTCGGTGTTGGTTTCACCTGTTATTTTTAAAACGGTTAGCTTGATGCTCTTGGAAAGTTCTGGTCTGGATGTAAACCACTCGGCATCAGCCCAGCTTTGCAAAACGCTCTTGGCAAATTTATTGCCCTTATCGGCTTTTTCTTTAACGTCGTGGAATTGGTCGAACATCAAAAGAGTTTTCTTCAAAGCTTCTGCAGCGATCTCACCTACTTCGCCGTCTTCCAACAATTCGATAAGCGGAGTTAGGTTATAACCACCAAGCATGGTGCCAAGTAATTGTGTAGCTTTTGATCTTGAAATGAGGGCACAAGCCAATGTACCCTTGGCTACAGCGGCCAAGAAAGATGCTTTTACTTTGGCTGCATCATCTACACCTGCAGGCACTCGGTGCGTTATCAACTCGACCAACTCCTGCTCCTCACCCTTTGGAGGGGACTTGAGTAGTTCAATTAAGTCAGCCGTTTGATGTGCACTCAATGGCAGCGGTGGAATACCCAAGGCTGCACGTTCCTTAACATGATCACGGTAAGCTGACAACATAAAACTTCTCCTATCTAATAACGATTAAAACGAAAAAATAAAAACATTCGAAATTCAAAACTTACTTCTTTGCGATATCTGAAGTGGGTTCTAAAATATTTACGGGCGGAGCAAACTTCATAGCCTCAGATACGGCTACTTGTTGCGGGCTCTTGCATTCATCTGCCAGACGCTGTCCAAATTTACTGCTCATCAACATCGATTTATTAGCCAATTGAATCCAAAAAGCTCCTCGCGCAGAGTCCTCCAAACGAAGGGCTCCAGTTGAGGTCTTAACAGGGATCAAGTGATAACGCTCTTTTTTATGTTCTAAATAAAACTGTGTTGGTGACTTTTTATCTGCAACTATCTCAACCCACTGACCCAGCTCACATTTAATTTTGCCAGTGTGGACCTGACCAACCAAAGTTTGCATTTCAACTTCAGTTAATGTCATTGCGTTGTTGGTTGTAGTTTGCGAATGCACGGTAAAGTTGCAACAGATAAAGGTCAACAAAAATACAATTGATTTGTTCAAACAATTACTCCGTAAATCTATGTTTCAAAGATTCTGACTGAATAGTGAGCGTATTTCATTGGGCAATACCCGCCCCGTAACATGAGCTTTTTCTAGAAGATGCCAGAAATATCTATAGCTTGCACGGTCGTGCAATTGCTGTTGGAATGAAATAGGAGCCCATTCAGCCTTTTGAGCTTCCAAAATAATCTCACTGGCTCTCGCTATTTCATCTGCATTGGGAGAGAAAGCCTCCAAAATAGGGCGTATCTGATCAGGATGAATACTCCACATCCTTGTAAAACCGTATTGCTGTGCCGCTACCCGAGCCGCTTTCAACAAAGCTTTAGTATCCTTAAACTCAGTAACGACACAGTGTGAGGGTACTTTCCCATTTGCATGGCAGGCCTCCGATATCTCGATCTTTGCTCTTAATACCAGTGGGTGAGAGAACTGGCCCTCCAAATCCATAGCACTTGAGGGTATGGCGCCTGCATGAGTTGAAACAAAATCCATCACGCCAAAGCTAATGGATTGGACTCTTGGATGAGCGGCTATTTCGTTAACGTTAGCAACCCCCCTAGGTGATTCAATTAGCACATGAATTGGCGTATGAATTCCGCCCGCTTCGTTTACATCATGCAAAGCCCTTGTAAGCTCCTCGTATGTATCTACCTTGGGGAGCATCAAATGGGATATCTTCTTGCCTGCTTTTTTTAAAATAGTTTGAACATCTGACTCGAAACTTTGATGATGTATAGGATGAACTCTTACCCCTAGCCTAGCATTTGGTTTAGCAGACAAAGCCAACTCAGCGACCATTTGTGCATGATCGAGTTCACCACCAACTGGAGCGCCGTCCTCGCAATCGAGAGTCACATCGAAAACGCAGATGCCGAACTCCTTCGTCATCTGCTCTTGGAGTTGAATGCTTTTAAGCATCCTTGCCTCCACCCCGCAGTAATGATCACAGACGGGCAACTGAATTTGTCCCGCCTGCGCAGGTTCCAATACATCCCTAGGGTGGTGAAGACTCATATTTCCTTAAAGTAAGTGGCTAACGCCAGCTTGTTCGTCTTGCAACTCTTTTAAAGTTTTATTGATACAGACCTGGCTGAAATCATCTATCGCCAGCCCTTCAACAACTTTGTATATGCCAGCCTCACAAGTCACTGGAAAACCAAACATCGTATCCTTGGGGATACCGTACCATCCGTCTGATGGGATACCCATAGTTACCCATTTGCCATTTGTGCCTAATGCCCAATCGTGCATGTGGTCAATCGCAGCATTGGCAGCAGACGCCGCAGATGACAAACCCCTGGCTTCAATAATTGCAGCGCCTCTTTTACCAACTGTTGGTAAAAAGACATTAGCATTCCACTCCTGATCATTGATCATATCTTTAACTGCTTGGCCACCAATTGTTGCAAACCTGTAGTCAGCGTACATGGTTGGTGAGTGATTTCCCCAAACGCACAATTTTTCAATATCCGCTACTGCTTTGCCTGTTTTAGCAGCAATTTGACTAGCGGCACGGTTGTGGTCTAAGCGGAGCATTGCAGTGAAATTTGAACGCTTTAAATCCGGCGCACTCTTCATCGCGATATAGGCATTTGTGTTTGCAGGATTTCCAACAACTAGCACCTTTACATCTCTGCTTGCAGATGCGTTAAGCGCGCGACCTTGAGCGGTAAAGATTTGAGCGTTTGCAGCAAGCAAATCAGCCCGCTCCATACCAGGGCCCCTTGGTCTTGCACCTACTAATAATGCGTAATCGGTATCTTTAAATGCTTGGACGGGGTCTGAATGTGCCTCCATACCTGCTAGCAACGGGAAAGCACAATCCTCCAACTCCATCATCACACCCTTTAAGGCCTTTTGAGCTTTTTCGTCTGGAATTTCTAACATCTGAAGTATCACGGGCTGATCTTTACCTAACATCTCGCCTGAGGCAATCCTAAACAATAAGGCATACCCAATTTGACCAGCAGCTCCAGTGATTGCAACGCGAACAGGTTTTTTACTCATCAATAACTCCAGAAAATTTAAAAAGTTAAATATAAATTCAATTTGTGCAGTTTACTATCGATTACCCTTAAAATCACTATTATCTTATGTCTTATAGAAGATATCATTTCATACCCTACTATTTATTTCTTGTTCAAAAATCAATTGAATTGCAATGTCTGCTCAAATTAAACCAAGAACATATGACGAAACAATAAAGCATAAGTCTGGTCTAAATGAAATTGATAGTAAGCACTCACTAAACAAAAAATCGACTATTGAAAATATTTCCGATTTCTCAAACAATGTTGCACCAGTAACTAGCCAATCTTCTCAACCCTCAGTGAACATTCCCTCATTCAGCCCGCTTTATCAGCAAATTAAAGAGTTGCTATTAAAAAGTTTGCAACAAGGCGAATGGCAGCCAGGAGAGGTCATTCCAAGCGAAATAGAGCTAGCGGAGCGCTTTCAAGTGAGTCAGGGCACGGTCAGAAAGGCTATTGACGAATTGGCAAATGAGAATCTCCTTATGAGAAGACAAGGAGTTGGTACATTTGTAGCTACTCATAGTGAAGAAAGAGTGCAGTACAGATTTTTAAAATTAATGCCTGACTCCAAAGACACCTTGACCAAAGGCTCCTCAGAGCGTCAAATCATTTCATGCAAACAAACACTAGCTAACGAGGAAGTTGCTAACGCCCTAGGAGTCAACAAAAAAGATGAGGTTTTGTACCTCAGGCGTGTTTTGTCTTTTTCTGGAATAGCGACCATTTTGGAGGATATTTGGCTCCCCGGTCATTCATTCAAAGGGTTGACATCTGACCGACTTAGTGCCTATCAAGGCCCGATGTACGCTTTCTTTGAAACAGCATTTGGTGTCAAAATGGTTCGCGCCCAAGAAAAGATTAAAGCCATCTTGCCTGATCCAGTACAAGCTCAATTGTTAGCAGTTTCCACCTCAACTCCAGTTTTAAGCGTCGAAAGAATAGCTCTCACCTATAACAATAATCCCATGGAGTTTAGAAAAGGACTTTATTTAACCTTGGACTGTCATTACAGGAATGAATTAAATTAATGTTTTCTTGGCCCCAATTTTCCAATCTGTGTTGCATTGCAATAAAATGCTGCATCTGCTTTGGTTTAAACAACTAATCTCAACACTCCACACAGTGCAACAACAAAGAAAGAGTCACTCATGAGCGAATTACGCAACAACAAACCTGAGTTTCGCAACATTAATGCGTTCGTTGATTTGCCCACTTACAGATTGCCCCCAGCGGGTTGGGTTTCAATTTTGCATAGAGTAAGCGGTGCGTTTATGTTCTTATTATTGCCATTCATTATTTGGCTATTCGACACATCCGTATCGTCCGAGATTTCGTTCTATAAGTTCGTCTCTGCATTCAATATTGGAATTGGGTTTATTCCCGGGTTCATAATTAAGCTAATTAGTTTGGGACTAATATGGGCCTTTCTACATCATCTAATTGCAGGTCTTCGCCACTTATACATGGATGCAACGCACTCCGTGACCAAGGAGTTTGGAAGGTCATCTGCGGTTTTTGTTTTATTCCTCAGCATCGGGCTTACGCTTGTGCTTGGGGCTAAGTTATTTGGTCTTTATTAAAAGGAGTACCACAAATGTCCGTCAATTTTGGTTCTAAGCGGATTGTTGTTGGAGCACATTACGGCTTGCGCGATTGGTTAGCGCAAAGAGTAACTGCCGCTCTAATCGCCTTACTTACAGCTTTAATACTGGTTCAAATCATTTTCACTTCTGGTGAAATTGGTTACGACAAATGGGCTTCCATTTTTAGCTCACAGTGGATGAAAGCACTGACCTTCGCAACAATTATTGCTCTTATTTACCACGTTTGGGTTGGAATGAGAGATATTTGGATGGACTATGTAAAGCCAACTGGAACTCGTTTGCTTCTACAAATTTTTACTATTGTGTGGTTGCTCGCCTGTGCAGGCTGGGCTATCCAAGTTCTTTGGAGACTTTGAAAAATGACAAAATCCTCAACCATTCCCCGTCGCCGATTTGATGTCGTAATCGTGGGTGCGGGCGGCTCTGGAATGAGAGCTTCTCTACAACTCTCGCGTGCAGGTCTTAACGTTGCCGTCCTCTCTAAAGTTTTCCCAACACGCTCACATACGGTAGCTGCTCAAGGCGGAATTGGAGCCTCACTTGGTAACATGTCAGAGGACAATTGGCATTACCATTTCTATGACACCATCAAAGGTTCCGATTGGTTGGGAGATCAAGACGCAATCGAATTTATGTGTCGCGAAGCACCCAAGGTGGTCTACGAGCTTGAGCACATGGGAATGCCATTTGACAGAAATCCTGATGGAACAATTTATCAAAGACCGTTTGGCGGACACACTGCAAATTACGGTGAAAAAGCGGTTCAAAGAGCTTGCGCAGCTGCTGATAGAACCGGTCACGCAATGCTTCATACTTTGTATCAACAAAACGTAGAGTCCAAAACAAACTTCTTTGTGGAATGGATGGCTCTCGATTTAATTCGTGATGCAGAAGGCGATGTTGTCGGTGTGACCGCTTTAGAGATGGAAACTGGCGAACTCTTCATACTTGAAGCTAAAACAGTCATGCTCGCTACTGGGGGCGCAGGACGCATTTTTGCGGCCTCCACAAACGCCTTTATCAACACCGGTGACGGTATGGGAATGGCCGCAAGAGCGGGTATTCCTTTAGAGGATATGGAGTTTTGGCAGTTTCACCCGACAGGTGTACACGGAGCAGGTGTTTTACTAACTGAAGGATGTAGGGGCGAAGGAGCCATCTTACTTAACAGCAACGGTGAACGTTTTATGGAACGTTATGCCCCAACTCTTAAAGATCTTGCGCCTCGTGACTTTGTATCACGCTCAATGGATCAAGAGATTAAAGAGGGTCGAGGCTGTGGACCAAATAAAGATCATGTTCTTTTGAAACTAGATCATTTGGGTGCTGATACCATTCACAAGAGATTACCCTCTGTTTATGAAATTGGTGTTAACTTTGCTAACGTCGACATTACAAAGGAACCCATCCCTGTTGTTCCAACTATCCATTACCAAATGGGCGGCATCCCAACCAATGTCCACGGACAGGTTGTTATCCCTAAAGGCAACTCATTTAATGAAGTCGTTGGTGGTCTATATGCAGTGGGTGAGTGCTCATGTGTGAGCGTTCACGGAGCTAATAGACTAGGAACAAACTCATTGTTAGATTTACTTGTCTTTGGTCGCGCTGCTGGCAACCACGTAGTCGAAAGTGCTTTGAAAAATAAATCTCACAAGCCCCTACCCGCTGATGCTGCAGACAAAACACTGGCGAGACTAGCGAGACTAGACAGTGCAAAAGACGGCGAGTATTCGCAGGACGTTGCCAATGATCTCAGAGCGGCAATGCAAATGCATGCTGGCGTGTTCAGAACTCAGGTGAGTATGGACGAAGGTGTTAAAAAGATTGCCGAACTTCGTGAGCGTGTGGGCCGAATTGGTCTCAAAGACACATCCAAAGTCTTTAATACAGCCAGAATTGAAGCACTTGAAGTGGATAACCTGATCGAGTGCGCACAGGCCACAATGGAGTCGGCCGCAGCAAGGCATGAATGCAGAGGAGCCCACACGGTTGAGGATTATGAACGTGCTGCAGATGATCCAGTTCACCCTCTGGGAAGAGACGATGCAAACTGGATGAAACACACTTTATGGCATTCACAGGACAACTCATTGAGTTATAAACCTGTGCAACTCAAACCTCTTACAGTTGACAGCGTTCCACCAAAAGTTAGAACGTTCTGAACCAAATTCAAACTATCAATCTCATCTAAACACTCTGAATTAAACGGAGAAAATTCATGCAAAAACGTACCTTCAAAATCTATCGTTATGACCCTGAGAAAGACGAGAAGCCTTACATGCAGACCATTGAGATCGAACTCGAAGGTAATGAGCGCATGTTATTGGATGCACTCATCAAACTGAAAGCGCTTGATCCCTCTATCTCTTACAGAAGATCATGCAGAGAAGGAGTTTGTGGCTCAGATGCTATGAACATCAACGGAAAGAACGGCCTCGCTTGTTTAACAAACTTACTAACACTGCCTGAGACTATTGTTTTAAAGCCATTACCTGGTCTCCCAGTCATTCGCGATTTAATTGTGGATATGACTCAGTTTTTCAAACAATACAACTCCATCAAACCTTACTTGGTTAACGACACACGGCCTCCAGAAAAAGAGCGTCTCCAGTCGCCAGAGGAAAGAGAGGAGCTAAATGGTCTTTACGAGTGTATTTTGTGCGCAAGTTGCTCAACAAGTTGCCCCTCTTTTTGGTGGAATCCAGACAAGTTTGTAGGTCCAGCAGGGCTCCTTCAGGCCTATCGATTCATTGCAGACAGCAGGGATCAAGCTACTGCAGAGAGGCTAGACAACTTGGAAGATCCTTACCGTTTGTTTAGATGTCACACGATCATGAACTGTGTTGACGTTTGTCCAAAAGGACTAAACCCAACAAAAGCAATTGGCAAAATTAAAGAGTTGATGGTCAGCAGAGCTGTATAAGAGTTTGTCCAATATTTCAATTCCTCCTATGCAAGAGATTTTGCTCGATCACCCAACCGACCCTAAACTGGTCGGATTGCCTGGAAATGAGCCTCTTGGAGAGGCGGGCTTGAATAGGTTGCGTTGGAGGTGTAGACGAGGACTCCTTGAAAATGATCTGATCATTGAAAAATTTTTCAAATTTCACGGTAGTGTCTTAACTGTAGGACATGCTAGGGCTTTGTACGAAATTATGAGACTAACTGACAATGATTTGTTAGATATATTATTGAGTAGAGTCAACACGCCTATTGAAGCATTGATACACAACCAAAAAGATTTTGACAAAGAACTGACAAAAGAGAAACCTGAAATTTTGGAAGTGCTGTCCATGCTTAAGGCGTGAAACCCAAGTTTATTTAAAAATAAGAGTTGATAGAAGTTAAAAAACACCATTGAAAAAGTAATAGGAAACACTCATGAAAATCTCTGATAACAAGGCCACGATTTCATTCAGCAACGGCGATCCCAGTTTTGAGATGCCAGTTTACAAAGGATCTATTGGTCCTGATGTCATTGATATCCGTAAGTTATACGGACAAACAGGCATGTTTACGTACGATCCTGGGTTTTTATCAACTGCATCTTGTCAATCTGCCATCACATACATTGATGGCGATAAAGGCGAACTCCTTTATAGAGGATATCCTATTGAGCAGTTGGCAACCAATTGTGACTTCATGGACACATGTCATCTTTTGATGTACGGAGATTTACCAAGCGTACAAAAGAAAAAAGAATTCACACATATCGTCACCCATCACACAATGGTGAACGAGCAAATGCAGTTCTTTATGCGTGGTTTTAGAAGAGACGCCCACCCAATGGCTGTCTTAACTGGACTGGTTGGCGGTTTATCAGCGTTTTATCATGACAGCACCGATATCAACAATGCAGAGCACAGAGACATATCAGCAATCCGTTTGATTGCAAAAATGCCAACTATGGTTGCAATGGCCTACAAGTACGGCATTGGCCAACCCTATGTATATCCCAAAAACGACCTAAGCTACGCAGGCAACTTCCTTAGAATGATGTTTGGTACCCCTTGCGAGGAGTACGTTGTGAACCCAGTTTTAGAGAAAGCATTAGACCGGATCTTTATTCTCCATGCCGATCACGAACAAAATGCTTCAACATCAACCGTAAGACTTTGCGGCTCATCAGGTACAAACCCGTTTGCCGCAATTGCTGCGGGTGTTGCCTGTTTGTGGGGCCCAGCTCACGGCGGTGCAAATGAAGCATGCTTAAACATGCTTGGGGAGATTCAAAGAAACGGCGGTGTTGAAAAAGTAGGCGAATTTATCACTCAGGTAAAAGACAAAAACTCAGGCGTAAAACTGATGGGTTTTGGTCACCGTGTTTATAAAAACTACGACCCAAGAGCAAAATTGATGCAAGAGACTTGCAACGAAGTGTTGGCTGAACTTGGTCTGGAAAATGACCCACTGTTCAAACTTGCTAAGGCTCTTGAGAAAATTGCTTTGGAAGATGACTACTTCGTATCACGTAAGCTCTACCCTAACGTTGACTTCTACTCAGGAATCGTTCAACGTGCAATTGGTATCCCAGTAAATCTATTTACAGGTATCTTTGCAATGGCAAGAACAGTAGGTTGGATTGCCCAACTTAATGAGATGATTGCTGACCCAGAGTACAAAATTGGCCGTCCACGTCAACTGTTTACTGGCTCTGTGCGTCGCGATGTGCCTGCAGTTGACAAAAGATAGTTTTTTTAACATGTAGCCAACGCATTAGAGAATATCTAATGCTCGGACTTTAAAGAGCTCATTGGTTTTACCGTTGAGCTCTTTTTTTCATCTCTCCCTATCAAAGTGAGTAGGCTAATTAAAAATGTCAAAAGAAATTGCACTGATTAAAAACCCCGCTGATTTAGTTAGCTTATTAAAGAAAACTGAAGACAGTGGCTTACAAAACTCATCAAATTGCAAATGCAGTTTGCGACCATGTACAGGCTGGGAACCTTTGAACGAGAGCAATTGGCCAAAAGATCATTTAAGCCACCTTGCAACCCTTAGGGATCCAAACAATAATGAACCAACGTTTGAGGAGTTACAGCCAAACGGTGTGCGCATGGATGATTCAAATGCACTCATCTCAATTGCTCACTTCCCGTACAACAGATGCGATGTTTTTGCGTGCACACTCTGCCATCAGGGTGTTTTAAGATATACAGAATACGGTGGTTACTACATAGATCACCGGGTACGAAGAGTGAGATCTGAGCAAGTGATTTCTGATTAAAATGATCCCCAAATTTGCTTTTTTAAAGAGTCCTTTTAAAGAGTCCCTTACCTCGTTTACTTTTAATAAGGTTTTTACTGAAATCTTTATTACTGCACGGCACCCTCAGTATTGGTAAAATGGTCCTCTTTATATAAAAATGTCTGGTTTGGGGACCATCTCCTCAAACTATCTACAAGGGCTTCACCTTCTTCTTAGGGATCAGTTAAATATGGGACGCACTCTATACGACAAAATTTGGGACGATCACGTTATCCATTCAGAGGAGGACGGCACAGCGGTTTTGTATATTGACCGTCATCTTGTCCATGAGGTAACAAGTCCCCAAGCATTTGAAGGCCTGCGTGTAGCCAATCGAAAGGTCTGGCGCCTGTCGTCTATTGTTGCAACTGCAGATCACAACACGCCCACCACCGGTTGGGAGCACGGTTACGACGGAATTACAGACCCCATTAGTAAAGAGCAGGTTACGACGCTTGACAAAAACATGCGTGAGTACGGTGCTGCGGCTTATTTTCCTTTCCTATCAAAACGTCAGGGTATCATCCACGTAATTGGGCCTGAGAACGGAGCGACCCTACCGGGTATGACGGTGGTGTGCGGAGACTCTCACACATCCACTCACGGTGCATTTGCCGCTTTGGCACACGGTATTGGAACGAGTGAGGTTGAACATGTCCTTGCTACACAAACACTGCTCACCAAGAAAGCAAAGAATTTATTAATTCAAGTGGATGGACAACTACCCAAAGGTTGTACTGCTAAGGATATTGTTTTAGCGGTGATTGGAAAAATTGGTACAGCAGGAGGTACTGGCTACACCATTGAGTTTGCTGGCTCTGCGATCCGTTCGCTTAGTATGGAGGGACGCATGACTGTTTGCAATATGGCAATCGAAGCCGGTGCGAGAGCAGGTCTTGTTGCGGTTGATGAGAAAACGATCGATTACGTCAAAGGCAGACCCCTAGCACCTCAGGGAGTTGCTTGGGATCAAGCTGTTAGCTTTTGGAAAACGCTTCACTCTGATGTTGATGCAAAATTTGATAAAGTAGTCACACTAGATGCTTCGCAGATCCTTCCTCAAGTCACCTGGGGTACATCGCCTGAGATGGTTTTATCGATAAACGATACTGTGCCAGACCCTGATAAAGAAAAAGACGAAACCAAGCGAGGGGCTATTGAGCGCGCTCTAAACTATATGGGACTCCATCCTGGAAAGAAAATATCGGACATCACAATTGATAAGGTATTTATCGGTTCATGCACCAACAGCAGAATTGAGGACATGAGAGAGGCAGCCCAAGTTATTAAAAAAATTGGACAAAAAGTTTCCAAAAATGTCAAAGTAGCCATGATCGTGCCTGGTTCTGGTCTAGTGAAAGAACAAGCGGAGAAGGAAGGTTTAGACAAGATCTTTAAAGCTGCTGGGTTTGAGTGGCGACAACCAGGTTGCTCTATGTGCTTGGCAATGAATGCAGACAGGTTGGAGCCAGGTGAGAGGTGCGCATCGACAAGCAATCGTAACTTTGAGGGCAGACAAGGTGCAGGTGGACGTACCCATTTGGTAAGTCCAGCGATGGCAGCTGCAGCTGCAATACATGGTCATTTTGTTGATATCAGACAATTTGCCTGACTTAGCAAACTCAAACCATCCTAAATACACCCAACATTTAAAGACACACATCATGCAAAAATTTACGGTACATAAAGGTCTAGTTGCCCCAATGGACAGAGAAAATGTGGACACCGACGCAATCATTCCTAAGCAATTCTTAAAGTCAATTCGTAAAACCGGCTTTGGAGAGAACCTCTTTGATGAATGGCGATACTTGGACCCTGGGTACCCTGGTCAAGACCCCTCCAGTCGCAAACCCAACCCTGATTTCGTACTCAATCTACCCAGATATAAGGGGGCTTCCATTTTGTTAGCACGTAAAAATTTTGGATGTGGGTCCTCCAGAGAACACGCCCCTTGGGCTTTGGATCAATACGGATTTAGATGTATTTTGGCGCCAAGCTATGCAGATATCTTCTTTAACAATAGCTTCAAAAATGGCTTACTCCCAATCATATTACCCGAACAAGTTATAGATCAACTCTTTCATGAGGCGGCTGCCTTCCCTGGCTTTCAACTGACCGTGGATTTAGAGCAGGAAGTCATCATTAAAGGACCCGGTGAATCTATTAAATTTACCGTTGAACCTTTCAGGCGTTACTGTTTACTGAACGGTTTTGACGATATTGGATTGACCCTTAGACACTCGGACAAAATTCGAGCCTTTGAAGCGGAGCGTTTATCCAAGAAACCTTGGCTTGCACAAACTATGATTGAAGGAGCAATAAATTGAAAGTAGCTGTCTTACCTGGAGATGGAATAGGTCCGGAAATCATTGCTGAAGCTTTAAAAGTACTTAAGGTACTGGATTTAAAAATTGAATTCGAACACGCAGATGTCGGCGGCGCAGCTTACGAGTCCAGTGGACACCCCCTCCCCGACTCAACCACGAACCTAGCTTTAGCATCTGATGCAGTGTTATTTGGTGCAGTTGGAGACTGGAAATACGACAAACTTGAACGTGCTCTAAGGCCTGAACAGGCCATTCTTGGACTGCGAAAACATTTGGGGCTTTACGCCAACTTTAGACCCGCAATTTGTTATGCAGAGCTCACCCACGCGTCAAGCCTAAAGCCTGAGCTTATTAATGGCTTGGATATCTTGATCATCAGAGAGTTGACGGGTGATATTTATTTTGGACAACCCAAAGGTAGACGTAAAGCCGTTGATGGTCCATTTGTCGGAGATGATGAGGGATTTGATACGATGCGCTACACGCGCAGTGAAATAGAACGCATCATGCACACCGCTTTCAAAGCGGCAGAGAAAAGATCCAAAAGAGTGACAAGCGTGGACAAATCAAATGTTCTGGAGACCTCACAACTTTGGCGTGATGTTGCAACTGAGGTCGGCAAAACGTATCCGCACATAGAGCTTGATCACATGTATGTTGATAATGCAGCTATGCAGCTTGTAAAAGAGCCCAAGAAGTTTGACGTGCTCGTCACAGGCAATATGTTTGGAGACATCTTATCAGATGAGGCCGCAATGCTCACAGGCTCAATTGGTATGTTGCCTTCTGCATCATTGAACTCAAAAAACCAGGGTCTGTATGAGCCCAGTCACGGTAGTGCCCCAGACATTGCAGGCAAAGGCCTTGCCAACCCATTGGCAACTATATTGTCAGCAGCCATGATGCTTAGGTTCTCTCTCAACATGGAGAGTGCAGCGTTAAGAATAGAGAAAGCAGTTCAAGCCGTTCTTGCAAGTGGGCTTCGCACCCCTGATATCTACTCTGATGGGACTAAACGGGTCGGTACAGTGGAGATGGGTAACGCTGTGGTTGCAGCAATTAAATAAAAAGTGAATCCTCAACCCATAGTTTTAAGATAATAAAAAAAGGAAGAATGTCATGTCTAGGGCCGTTAAATTAGTTGGATTGGTGGGCTGGAGAGGAATGGTCGGCTCCGTTTTAATGGAGCGTATGCAGTCCCAAGGGGACTTCGAATTGATTGAGCCCATTTTCTTTACAACATCAAATGTGGGGGGTAAGGCTCCACAGTTTGCTAAAAATGAGACCCAATTGCTAGATGCAAAAGATATTTCTGCTCTAAGCAAATGCGACATCATCATCACCGCTCAAGGAGGCGATTACACGAACGAAGTATTCCCTAAACTACGCGCCGCTAATTGGAATGGTCACTGGATTGATGCAGCTTCAAGTTTGAGAATGAAAGACGACACGGTCATTATTCTTGATCCAGTAAATAAATCAGTTATCGAAAAGTCCTTATATGCCGGTGGCAAGAACTGGATCGGTGGTAATTGCACAGTAAGCTTAATGCTCATGGCGATGGGCTCGCTGATGAACAAGGGTTGGATTGAGTGGGTCAGCGCAATGACTTACCAGGCCGCATCTGGAGCTGGTGCTCAAAATATGCGTGAACTCTTAGAGCAAATGGGCGCACTTCATTCCAGTGTGAAAGATGAACTCAGCAATCCTGCCTCTGCGATTTTGGATATTGACAGAAAGGTCACTCAAACTCTAAGGGACTCAAGTTTTCCTAAAGAGAACTTCAGAAATACAGCACTTGCGGGAAGCTTGATTCCTTGGATCGATGTTGCCGTAGAAAACGGACAAAGTAAAGAAGAATGGAAAGGCGGGGCTGAATGCAACAAAATTCTAGGGCTACCACCCTTTAGAACAAGCGGTAGCGTCCCCATTGACGGATTGTGTGTACGAGTCGGAGCCATGCGTTGCCACTCTCAGGGGCTCACAATCAAACTTAAAAAGAATATTCCATTGCAAGACATTGAAGACACCATTGCCGCTGGTAATGAATGGGTGAAAGTTATTCCTAACCAGCGGGAAATTACTGAAAAAGAACTTACTCCAGCCGCAGTAACTGGCACTTTATCTGTTCCAGTAGGTCGTCTACACAAGTTGGCGATGGGGGATGATTTCCTTGGTGCTTTTACCGTAGGCGATCAGCTACTTTGGGGGGCAGCTGAGCCACTCAGAAGAATGCTCAGAATATTACTCGAACAGGCCTAAATGCTTGTTAGAATTTTTTACCAAAATTAGTCTATTTTCGTCGTTAAATCAATGATTTAGATGAAATTGGCGAAGAGGTCGATTATCATGCGGTGTCGACTGACTTATTTCACCACGGTATTAAGGGCATCTATGGATTCTCATCTATTCCTTCCCCGTTCAGCGCTGTTTATGCGTGACTGGGCTGTTCGCACACTGATGGGAGGTTTGTTGTGTATTCCCATTTTCAGTGGATTGAACCAGGCTCAAGCCGTCACCCTTAGCCGTCCTGTTATTGAGTCACAACTTGGACAACCCCTTAAGGTATCTATTGATCTTGGAAATATCTCACCAGAAGAGTCTGTTGATCTGCAGGCAACTTTTGCAGATCCCGATAGCTACAAGACTTGGAACGTAAATATCAATCCAGCCCTGGATCAAGCCAAACTTGGTTTGCTGACACGACCCGACGGGACCTCCTACATACGTATCGAAGGGGTAGAGCCCGTTACGGAGTCTTTTATTGAAATACTTATCAACCTTAAGTGGGCAACAGGAAGTATTTTGAGAGATTTCGGTTTCTTTTTAAAGAACCCGAATTTGGACAAGCCACAAACCCAGTCTAATCCCGTTCTCTCAGGCTCTGAATTGCAAGTCAATGAGGGAGATACAGCAAGCAAAATTGCTTTGCAAACTATGGATCACTCTCAGTTGTCTTTAGATCAGATGCTTGTTGCGTTACTTCAAAGCAATCCAAATGCTTTTATAAAAAACAACGTCAATTTAGTGAAGGCTGGTGCAAAATTAAATATTCCCACCACCAAAGACGCATTGGCTGTTGATAAAGACCAAGCCAAACAAACCGTTTTATTGCAAGCCGAAGAATTTGCAAATTACAAAGCCCAACTTGCAAACCAGTTGCCTTTAAGCCAAAACAAACTTAATGACAAAAAGGTGGGTGGACGAATAAATGGCGTAGTTAGGCAAGGAAAAGCACCGGCTAAGGATCAACTCAAGCTAAGTACCCCTGAGGTTAAATCAACCTCCAAAGAGCCAACTGCTGAGGAGAAAATCGCTCAACAAAAACAAGTCGAAGAAAATAAAGAGCGCAACAGTGATGTCACTAAAAACATCGATGATCTTAACCAATTAGCCAAGAGTATGAGTCTGGACTTTAATCCTGGAGGACTTTTCTCAGGCTTGCCGGCGCTTCAAAAAATAAATAACCTTAATGATTTGATTGCATGGGGTAAAACCAATGTAGTGCTTACTTGCATCGCTTTTGTTTTGGTTATGGTAATTCTTGCTTTGATTTGGATCACAATCAAAAGAGCGAGAAAACCTGTTGAAGTAGTTGACCCAGAAGCACAGTCCCATACACCCCCTGAGTTCGTTGATTCGGCTATCTTAAAGAACGCCAACATCGCCTCCAATGGTGAACACACAGAGGAGTCGAACCGTCCCCTAAATATTGAGGAGCTGACCCTGCTTGAGGGTGCGCCTTCAATGATTTCGCCAGATCATGCCCATGAAGGCGAAGACCCAAACAAAATGCAATTCAACTTCGATTTGGATTTGCAATCAAATCAGCTCACAAATTCTGAATTCAGTAAATATGGCGAAAGTAAAGTCTCTACTGACTCCTCATCCAACGATGGTCCTTACCTAAAGTCTTCGTCTACGCCAGTGCTAATGCCTGCCCCAGTTCATGCCTTAAACGATACCCTCAATCAGCCTTCAGAAAGACCCGCAAATAGCCACTCCTCAGATACCTATTCAGATTCCCACGAGTTCGATTCTTCTAATGAAACTGAAGACCCTTTCAAAGTAAGGTTAGATCTTGCAGAAGAACTTTGGAAATTAGGTCAAAAACACACTGGGCGAGCACTGGCTCAAGAAGTAGCCGAACAGGCCAGTCCTAAAATGCAAGAACGAGCCAAGCAGTGGCTCTCAGAGCATACTTAAACGCAAATGCGTATTGCTTTGGGCCTAAGTTATTTGGGTCTTAATTATGAAGGCTGGCAAAGTCAACTCAGTGGGCGGACTATTCAAGATCAACTTGAAAAAGCTTTACTTGAATTTACCAAACACCCTATTCGAGTGCACTGCGCAGGTAGGACGGACTCAAAGGTTCACGCGCTCATGCAGGTCGTGCATTTTGAGAGCCCAGTCGAACGCGATCAGGCTTCTTGGGTAAGAGGTTTAAACAGTTTTTTACCTGAAGACATAAGCGTTCACTGGGCAACTCCAGTAAGTGACTCCTTTGATGCAAGACGATGTGCTGTTGCTCGAAAGTATATTTATTTGCTTCTAGAGTCCCCGGTCAAACCAAGTCTGGAGTTTGGACGTGTAGGTTGGTGTTTCAAACCCCTAGACGGGGACGCGATGCAATCAAGTGCAAAGTGTTTAATAGGAACCCATGATTACAGCTCATTTAGAGCAGCTGCTTGTCAGTCTCTTACCCCTGTGAAAACACTGTATTCAATTAAAATAGAACGCAGACACCACCAAACCTCACACCCCTTAAGGGGTGAATCATCGTATTGGCGTTTTGAGTTTGTTGGAAATGCATTTCTCCATCACATGATTCGCAATATCATGGGATGCCTGGTTTATGTCGGCCAGGGGAGAAAAACACCCGAATGGATGGAGCAAGTTTTGGAGGCTAAAAATAGAGACGCGGCTGCCCCAACATTTGCACCTGAGGGTCTTTATTTTGCCGGTCCTCAGTACGATTCGAACTGGGGACTGCCCGAGGGTACTCCGTTGATGGATTGGTTGGTATGATGAATTTAAGCACAAGCATAAAAATTTGTGGCCTAACGAGAGAACAAGACATTGACTCTGCTGTGGAGCATGGCGCAAATGCAATAGGATTTGTGCTTTATCCTAAGAGTCCACGTTTTATAAGCCCACAAAGAGCGGGGGAATTGGCCCGTAGATTGCCGGCGTTTGTGTGCCCTGTACTACTTTTTGTCAATGCAAGTGCACAGACAATAGCCCAATCCCTTGACCATGTACCAGGAGCTTGCCTTCAGTTTCATGGCGATGAAAGTGCTGAATTTTGCAGTGAAACAGCTCAAAGGTTGAATTCTAGGTGGATTCGTGCTGTAAGAATTGAGGGGGGAGATCAAAGTGCCCCCTTTGACCTCGTAAAATATGCACATGAATATAAATCGGCTCAAGCTTTGTTACTTGATGCGCATGTACAGGGCTACGGCGGCGGCGGGAAAACCTTCAATTGGTCACACATTACTCAAAACGTAAACTCTCACCTCGTCTTGTCTGGTGGACTCACACCTGCAAACGTGGGAAGTGGCATCGCTCACTTTAAGTCTCTTGGCCTCTCTCTTGGCGTAGATGTAAGCTCAGGGGTTGAGCAAGATAAGGGAATCAAAGATCCTGAAAAAATCAAAGCCTTTGTGAACGCAGTTTTATGTGCAAGTTAATCCATAAATTTGCATCTAAAAACGGTCTAACTCACAAAGTGAATATAAAAAAGTGAAGCGGCGATGCGGTCTATAAATGCTTAATGCGTATCACCGATCAGAAAAGTTACAAGAAGCGACGAAAGTTACGCAAAAGGAATTCAATCATGTATACATACCAACAACCTGACGCAAGCGGACACTTTGGCAAATACGGAGGTAGTTTTGTAAGCGAAACTCTCACGCATGCAATTGAAGAGCTTAAAATTGCTTACGAAAAGTATCACAATGAGCCTGAGTTCTTAAAAGAATTTCACTACGAATTAAATCACTTCGTTGGTCGTCCCTCACCCATCTACCACGCGGCAAGAATGAGTAAGGAATGCGGAGGTGCGCAAATTTATTTAAAGCGCGAGGACCTAAACCACACCGGCGCCCACAAAATTAACAATACCATCGGCCAAGCCATGCTAGCCAAACGAATGGGTAAACCAAGGGTAATTGCAGAGACTGGGGCTGGTCAACACGGCGTAGCAACAGCAACTATTTGTGCAAGGTATGGACTTGAGTGTGTCGTCTATATGGGCAGTGAGGACGTCAAGAGACAAAGTCCAAATGTTTACCGTATGAAATTATTAGGCGCCACAGTTGTTCCCGTCAATAGCGGAAGCAGAACATTAAAAGATGCGCTCAACGAGGCACTTCGTGACTGGGTGACCAATGTTGAAAATACTTTTTATATTATTGGAACTGTTGCTGGGCCCCACCCTTACCCAATGATGGTGAGAGATTTTCAAAGTGTGATTGGTCAAGAATGCATTGAACAAATGCCCTTGATGCACAACGGGGCGCAACCAGACGCAGTGATCGCCTGCGTTGGGGGCGGAAGCAATGCAATGGGAATTTTCCATCCCTACATTCCGTATGAAAACACCCAACTCATCGGTGTCGAAGCAACTGGGGAAGGCCTGGATAGCGGAAAGCATTCGGCATCCCTTCAAATGGGTAGTCCAGGCGTGCTACACGGCAACCGTACCTATGTGCTTCAAGACTCTAAAGGACAAATCACAGAGACCCATAGCATCAGTGCTGGACTGGACTATCCGGGTGTGGGTCCTGAACATGCTTATTTAAAAGATAGTGGTCGTGCACAGTATGTGGGCGCAACTGATGAAGAGGCCCTCCAAGCGTTTCACTACCTTTGCAGAACTGAAGGTATCATCCCTGCGCTTGAGTCAAGCCATGCTGTCGCTTACGCAATGAAACTTGCTCGAACAATGAAGCCCACACAGTCTATCTTGGTGAATTTATCTGGACGTGGGGACAAAGATATTGGCACTGTCGCTGATCTGAGCAATGCAGACTTTTACTGTCGACCCAGTTGTCAAGGACAAGGGGTTAAGGGCGGCAATACAGTAAAGGACAACACTGCAACAATCCATTTCCAGAAGAACTAAACCATCATGAGCCGCATAAAAAATACGTTTAAAAACTTAGAAATAGAGGGCAAAAAGGCCCTCATCCCATACCTAATGGCAGGCTTTCCGTCCCTTGAATCTACGCTAGGACTCATGCAAGGCTTGGTTAGCGGGGGAGCAGACATCATTGAGTTGGGTATTCCTTTTAGTGACCCCATGGCTGATGGCCCAGTAATTCAAAAGGCCGCAGAGCAGGCCATCATCAACAACGTCGGTCTCACAGAGGTTCTTGAAGTTGTTAAATCTTTTAGAAAAGAAAATCAGCATACTCCGGTCGTACTGATGGGTTATGCAAACCCAGTTGAACAGTATGACCTGCAGCACGGATTGAATGCTTTTGTCAAAAATGCCAATTCGTGCGGCGTAGATGGTGTTTTGATCGTGGACTATCCTCCCAACGAATGCACAGAGTTCGCACAGCAACTTCGGGCTCACGAAATGGACTTGATCTTTTTACTTGCGCCAACCAGCACCGAAACTAGAATACAAGAAGTTGCACAAGTTGCATCCGGGTACGTTTACTACGTATCTTTAAAAGGTGTGACGGGCGCTGGTAACCTCAACACGGATGAGGTGCAAGCGATGCTTCCTAAAATCAGGAAACATGTCAAAATCCCTGTTGGGGTTGGTTTTGGAATAAGGGACGCACAAACTGCCCAAGTGGTTAGTCGAGTTGCTGATGCTGTAGTGATCGGCTCTAAATTGATTGAGTTGATCAAAGACTCCACCTTAAGTACGGGTCCAGAAATAGCTAAAACATTTATGACAAGTGTTCGCGTTGCTATGGACGAAAAATATTAAAGGAAAACTTATATGAGTTGGCTTGAAAAACTTCTTCCTCCCAAAATTCAACAAACCGATCCAACTGAGAGACGAACTGTTCCTGAGGGATTATGGGTCAAATGTCCTAGTTGTGAGAGCGTGCTTTATAACGCTGACCTAGAGCAAAACCAAAACGTTTGTCCAAAATGCTCACACCATCACAGAGTCTCTGCTCGAACACGATTAAACTTCTTTCTTGACCCAGAAGGTCGCTACGAAATTGGTCAAGAAGTCGTACCCGTTGATCCCCTTAAATTCAAAGACTCCAGAAAATATCCAGAGCGTATCAAAGAGGCCATGGTCAACACAGGCGAGACCGATGCACTGGTAGTGATGGGAGGCGCTATACACAGCATCAATGTGGTTGCAGCTTGCTTTGAATTTGATTTCATGGGTGGCAGTATGGGCTCAGTTGTTGGTGAACGATTCGTACGTGGCGTACACACAGCAATAGACCAAAAGGTACCCTTCATTTGTTTTACGGCGACGGGCGGTGCACGCATGCAAGAGGGTCTCCTCTCCCTCATGCAAATGGCAAAGACCAATGCTTCGCTTACCAGACTTGCAAAAAAAGGCTTGCCCTTCATTAGCGTATTAACAGACCCCACCATGGGGGGCGTCTCTGCAGGATTTGCCTTTATGGGAGATGTAGTTATCGCAGAGCCCAAAGCGTTGATTGGCTTTGCAGGTCCTCGAGTCATTGAGAGCACTGTGAGAGTCACTTTGCCGGAGGGTTTCCAACGCTCAGAGTTTTTACAGCTAAAGGGAGCGGTAGACTTCATATGCGACAGAAGAGAGCTTAAGAAAACAATTGCTGACACCTGTGCAATGCTACTTAGACAGCCTGCAGATGCGGTTAGCATTTGAAGATAATCTACACTTAGTACACACTTAAATTTTCAAAAGACATTAAATTGAATTCAACATCAGAACCCCAATCCAGTGCAAGCACAGCCCAAACATCGACAGATGCTCAACACGGGGGGGTGCCAGTTGATGAGAACAAATTAATTGCCGAGCGCAGAGAAAAACTTACCGAGTTGAGAAAAAGCAGTGCTGCATCGGGAGTTGCAGTTTTTCCAAATGATTTCAAACCAACACACCATGCACAGAGCCTACATTCGACCTATGCAGCCATGCAAGGGGAGGAACTTCAAAAGACCAACATACAAGTCAAAGTAGCTGGTCGTATGATGCTCAAACGTGTCATGGGCAAAGCCAGTTTTGCGACGCTCCAAGACGCATCCGCTCGTATACAAATTTATATCGTCCGGGACAATATCGGTGAAGATCATTACAACGCATTTAAACACTGGGACTTGGGAGATATTCTTGGAGCTCAGGGCACTCTCTTTATTACGAAAACAGGTGAACTCTCAATCAACGTCACCGAGGTCCGGCTTCTCACAAAAAGTTTGAGGCCCCTCCCAGATAAATTCCACGGTATCAATGATCAAGAAATCAAATACCGTCAACGCCACATTGACCTCATCACGGATGAGAGTACCAAAAATCGTTTTATCGCCAGATCAAAAGCCATCAATTGCATGCGTGAATTTATGGTTAAAAACGAGTTCTTGGAGGTTGAGACCCCTATGCTTCACCCTATTGCAGGTGGTGCAAATGCAAGGCCCTTCACAACACATCACAACGCATTAGATCAAGAAATGTTTTTGCGTATTGCGCCCGAGCTCTACTTAAAGAGGCTGATTGTGGGCGGGTTTGAGAGGGTATTTGAGATCAACCGCAATTTCAGAAATGAGGGTATCTCGGTCAGACACAACCCTGAGTTTACGATGATGGAGTTTTATGCGGCTTACTGGAACTACCTTGATTTAATGGACTTTACACAGTCTTTGATCAGGCACGTTGCTTTACAAACAACTGGGACTACAAAGCTGAGCTATGCTGGCAAAGAGGTTGATCTGAGTTCAGACTTCCAGCGTTTAACCATTTTGCAGGCAATTGAGAAATACGCACCCACTCAAATACCTACCTCCTCAGTTGAAGGCATGATCAAGACGTTGACACAGATTGGATTGAGTGAACACAAACACCATCTCTCAAAACGCTCACTCGCCTCACTCCAAGTTCTGTACTTTGAAGAAGTGATTGAAGAGTTACTTTGGCAGCCCACATTTATTTGTGAACATCCGGTAGAGATCTCTCCGCTTGCAAGAGCCAACGATAAAAATCCAGATGTTACAGAGCGTTTTGAGCTCTACATCACAGGGCGCGAATTTGGAAACGGATTCTCAGAGCTCAATGACGCTGAGGACCAAGCCAATCGGTTTCAAGCACAGGTTGACGCAAAAGAAAACGGCGATGACGAGGCCATGTTCTTTGATCACGATTTTGTTAAAGCGTTGGAATACGGTATGCCTCCCACTGGGGGTTGCGGCATAGGTATAGACAGACTAATGATGTTGCTGACTGACAGCGCAAGCATCAGGGACGTTATATTGTTCCCAGCGCTAAGAAAAGAACATTCCTAAATACATTCACCAAATCCGGTTAAGGACTTTGGTGAATTTTGTAATTTAGAGATTTATATTTTAAGCTGCGACTTTGATTGGCTTTTCTAAGTTTACGGCCGGCTTGCAGTCGTAACAAAAGAAAGCCAAACTACCCGCAAATCTTCTTTGACTGCCTTGACTTCTTGGCTTGTGATGTCCGCACATCATGCAAGACATCGTCTCACCAATCTTTCCCATACCAGCAAATGGTGAGCCGTTCTCACGACTCGTGAAACGCAAACCGCTTTCTGCAACTGCGTTTTTTCCAGTTTTTGTCGCCATTCAAATTCCCTTGTTCTTTTTTGGATGAACTACGAGTTTAATGACTCGTTTTTTTTGGTATGAACTTATTTTAACTCTTATGAATTGAAAAGAATAGTGAGTATGTTGATTTAAAAAAATTACTGATCAAAATTTTATTAATAAAAAAAGAACAAATAAATTCAATCAGTTCACACTATAGATCAAGGCAATAACGTAAGTGCATGAATATATTCAGGATCTCGCATCAGATCAGACCAACACTGCGAATTACCACGACCTAGTAAAGATAATCTTCTGTCTTCACTTACTCCACGAAGACTCCACAACTGTTGAGCCAAGGCGTTCTCAAGTCCTTCTAAGAATTCATCTATGGGCTCACCAACACCACGCGGACCTTCAATACTTTGATTACAAAGTAGCACCATATCGCATCCTGCATGTATCGCATGAATAGCGGCTTGGACAAAAGTTAATTGTTCTCCGTCCAATTGACGCGCACCCGCCATAGAAAGATCATCACTAAATATGGCCCCTTGAAATCCCATTTTTGAGCGAAGAATATCTTCCAACCAAGTCTTTGAAAAACCTGCAGGACGACTGTCTACTTTGTTGTAGACAATGTGAGCAGGCATGACGCTACTAAGAACAGTATTGAGCTCCTCATAAGGCCAAGCATCTTTTAAAATAATTTCCTCTAAAGCCCTCTCATCAATTGGTATATCAACGTGTGAGTCCGCTCTCACGTAGCCATGCCCTGGAAAATGTTTACCGCAATTGGCCATGCCAGCCTTTAAAAGACCGTGCATTAAACTCTTTGACAAAACAGTAACGACTCTGGGGTCAGCATGAAAGGCTCTATCACCAATCACACCGCTTGTGCCCCAGTCCAAATCAAGAACTGGCGTAAAACTCAAATCAACACCGCAAGCCCTAAGCTCTGCAGCAAGCACATACCCGCACGCTGTTGCTGCGTTAATTGCTTTAAGCGCCCCACTGCCCTCACGCCCGTGTGTATCTTGGTGCCACATCTCGCCGAGCTTGCCCATAGGAGGCAAATGTGTGAACCCATCCGTTTTAAAGCGCTGCACGCGCCCTCCCTCGTGATCCACACAGATCAACAAATCAGATCTCAATTTTTTAATTGAAGCACACAACAAGCTAAGTTGTTCTCTTGATTGCCAGTTTCTAGAAAACAAAATAATACCGCCTGTTAGAGGATGCATTAACCGCTCAACATCTAGTTTGGTGAGCGTGAGTCCTGCTATATCAATAATGATCGGACTGTGGTTGGATTGGGTTACAGAGTTGTTCATCATTTATAGGTGCTCATCTTTTTTTCTCAACAATCACAAAACTAGTTGCATAATCGGATTCATCACTCAAAGACACATGAGCTACCAGGTCTTGCTGATTGAACCAATCTAGTAAGTCACCGTGCAGTTTGAGTGTGGGTTGCCCACTAGGGAGATTTGCAATCTCACAGCGAGTCCACCACATTGGAAGCCTCATGCCAAGACCAATTGCTTTACTAAATGCTTCCTTAGCTGAAAATCTAGTGGCCAAATAACGAACCCCTCGCTCAGGCAGTCTCCCGCTTCGAGCTCTAAAGGTTTTCATTTCCGCGTCTGACAAAATCTTTAAAGCAAATCTCTCACCGTGACGCTCAAGCGCACCCGAAATTCTGCGAATATCACAAACATCAGTTCCAATTCCGTATATCAATTACTATGTCCTTGTACTTTGTTTAATACAAGCCAAATAGGCTTTAACCGTGTGCTCATAACCCATCTCAAGTGCATCCGCAATTAAAGCGTGTCCGATGGAGACTTCCCTGATCTGTGGGATTGCACTCAACAAAGTGGGCAAGTTTGATAAATTCAAATCGTGTCCAGCGTTCAACTCGATTCCTAACTCCATCGCTTTTTGTGCTGCATTTATAAAATTTTGCAGCACAACTTGGTTATTTGGGGTTGCAAACGTTGCCGCATAAGGCTCTGTGTACAACTCAACCCTTTGTGCTCCAAGCGTTTTAACAAAATGCATTTGATCTGCCTGTGCATCCATAAACAGACTCACTCGTACACCTAAACCCAATGCTTCATCTACCATTGGTTTTAATCGTTCTAAGTCCGCGGGAAACTGCCACCCATGGTCACTTGTCAATTGCCCCTCGGAGTCTGGCACAAATGTGACCTGATCTGGGCGAACGTCCCTAACAAAACCCATTAAGTTATGAAACGGATTACCTTCAATATTGAACTCAACCCCAGGTTGAGCTTTGACGATTTCAGATAGCTCGTACACGTCTTGAGCTCGGATGTGCCGAGCGTCTGGTCTGGGGTGAACTGTGATGCCGTTGGCACCCGCCTTAATGCATATGTTCGCCGCTTTAGTAACGCTTGGAATACCAAGCATCCTGGTATTGCGTATCGTTGCAACTTTATTTAAATTAACAGATAGTGCAGTCATTTGTTATTAAGCTTGTAGAGATTGAACATCCATCATAAATTGACGAGTTCTGAGTTTGCTAACACCACAGTGGTAGTGTAAAACAGCTCTGACTTGGGTTTGCAAAGACTGTCTGTTTTGCTGTGCAAACTCTGCGCAAACTCTTACCAGTGCACTAAGCGGATGAGAGTCATTTAAGGCATGATGCAATTGACTCCAACACGTGCCCGGTAAACCCATCAATTGTGTGCCCTCTTGTTCACGCAGTCCAACCTCTGCAATCCAAGAGTAAACCTCCCCGCCTTTAAGCGGTTGTAGGGTTAAAGATTGCCTGGCAAAGTCTGGCAACCACCCAAGGTCTTTTAGCAACAGCAACTCAAACGCTCGAAGAGCAGGCGCTTTGACGCTATCATCTTGAACCGACAATATATCTACAACTTGAGCATAAGTCTCAAACAGTGTCGGGTGAGGATCATCTCGTGCAAGCATTCTTAAGACAAGCTCATTAAGATAAAAACCAGATAACAATGCTTCCCCCTTGGGCATCACACTCCCCCCTCCCCAAGTTGCAGACTTTAAAGTCTTAATGTCTGCGTCCCCGCTATAGGTTAATTTTAAAATCTGAAGGGGCAAGAGGATGGGGCGAAAACTAGAGCTTGGTCGCTTGGCACCTTTGGCAACCAAAGTGATGCGGCCAAAATGTTGGGTCAACGCCTCAACAATCAAACTTGTCTCGCTCCAATCAAATGTTTGGAGTACATAGGCAGGTTCATCTACTACCCGGCTGAGAGCAGAGCTCTTATTCGTAGCCAAAACTGCGCACCCGCGCTTCATCATCCGCCCAACCCGAGCGAACTTTGACCCAAATCTCTAGGAATACTTTGGCGCCCATTAAATTCTCCAACTCTTGGCGGGCCTCTGAGCCTATTCTCTTTAATCTATCCCCATTCTCGCCAATCACCATCGATTTATGGCCATCGCGCTCCACCACTATGGTTGCAGCAATCCTCACCATGCGCGCAACGGTTCTTCCGGGCTCTTCTGTAAATGTGTCAATAATCACCGTAGAGGTGTAGGGAAGCTCGTCTCCCGTCAGTCTAAAGAGCTTTTCACGAATAATCTCACTTGCTAAGAACCTTTCACTTCTGTCTGTTAACTCATCAGGTGCGTACCACCAGGCCTGCTGGGGTAGATACTTTGAGCATACGGTTAACAAGCGTTCAACGTCCTTTGAATTCTTAGCAGACATGGGGACAGTCTCTATGAATGTCCCTCTTTTTTGCATATCTTGCAACCATGGGGCAAGGTCCCCCCTTCTGTGAATCATATCTAATTTGTTAGATATCAAAATTATTGGTGTATGAGCACCTAAAAGGTCTAGAACCTTTGCATCTGCTAAAGAGAACGCGCCGGACTGCACCACAAATAATATTAAATCAACACCGCTAACCGCACCGGCCACGGTTTTATTCAAAGACCGGTTCAGCGCATTTGAATGCCTCGTTTGAAATCCCGGAGTATCTACAAATACAAACTGTGAGTCCCCCATCGTTTTAATTCCAGTGATACGGTGACGCGTGGTTTGAGCTTTTCTTGAAGTAATACTAATTTTTTGCCCCACCAAGGCATTTAATAGAGTTGATTTACCGACATTGGGTTTTCCTACGATTGCCACCGTCCCACAACGGTGCAGGGGATTAGACGGCCCAATCGCAGCATTCAACATCTGAGTTAAGGTGTCTTTGTCGACATCACGAATTTCTATGTCTTCTTCCTTAACAGTTTGAGGTGCAGAGACTCCTTTAACAGACAAAGTTCCCATATCCATGGGTGCAATTACTTTGTTCGATGCACTTGAGGGCTTTGCTACTTTTTTTCTTTTAGCTGAAGCTGTTTCGTCTGAAGAGGGGGAGACTTTTTCTGTCATTTAATTCAATTTTGTTATTAATTCAAGTAGATCTTATATTAGATAGGGGCAGAAGGCTACTGATCAATTAGTCTTGTCAATTACTACGGTTGCTTGTTTAGCCACTCGAGCATCGCCTTAGCAGCAGACTGTTCACCCGATCTCTTTGACTCACCCTCCCCTCGTCGGCTCACGTTTAATTCAGCAATCTCGCACTCAACTTCAAAAGTTTGTTGATGAGCTGCACCTTTGGTACTCACCACTCGGTAAGTAGGCAACTTGAGTCTCTTGGCTTGTAGCCACTCTTGTAACTCAGTCTTTGGATCCTTGGAGGCTGCAGACATGGTGGGTGTAATGTCTACACGATCAAAGAGTCTGAACACCAACGTCTCAGCCGCTACGTAACCCGCATCCAAGAAGACAGCCCCTATGACCGCCTCCAACGCATCAGCCAATATAGAGGGTCGATTTTTACCACCCGATTTGATCTCACCTTCGCCTAGTTTAATCAACTGTCCTAGCTCTAGGTTTATAGCCAATTGGTGCAAAGTTTCTTGTTTGACCAAGTTTGCTCGTACTCGTGACAAATCCCCCTCTGGTAGATTTGCCAGGCCTTTGAACAGCATCTTAGATACGGCTAGGTTCAAGACTGAATCGCCTAAAAACTCAAGACGTTCGTTATGATTAGATGCGAAACTACGGTGCGTTAAAGCCTGAACAATCAACTCTGGTTGTGCAAATGTGTGCTCAAGGCGCTGCTCTAGTGCAGCATAAAAATGCGCCTGAGATTTAACTTGCATTAATTGATACTACCAATTCGCTTTAAACTACCAAAGTTCATCCAAACAAAAATAGCTTTACCAACTATATTTTCATCTGGAACGAAACCCCAGTACCTTGAATCCAGAGAATTATCACGGTTATCACCCATCATGAAGTAATGCCCTTGTGGGACCTTGCACACAAAGCCTTCTACACTATAAGTGCATTGATCTTTGAATTTAAAATTATCTGCTCCAGCCACAAAAGCAGGCCGTTCATCTTCATTCAAAAGTGGATGTGTTTTATGAGGCGTAGTTGCATTATTTTGTTGATCGTGGCCAAGAGGCAGATCCTCTTCAAATTGTTTGATGTAGCGAAGACTCTCTTCTTCAAAAAACTCGGGCAATGCTTTTTTCTCTACAGGCACTCCGTTGATCGTTAATTGCTTGTTTAAATATGCGACCTCATCCCCAGGCACACCGATCACACGCTTGATGTAATCTAAACTAGGCTTGGGTGGAAATCTAAATACCATCACATCCCCTCGTTCAACTGGGGTACCGTCTGTGATTTTGACGTTAATGACGGGCAGTCTAACCCCGTAATGAAATTTATTAACTAAGATTAAATCTCCAACCAATAAAGTTGGAATCATGGAGCCGGAAGGAATCTTAAATGGCTCGAACAAAAAAGATCTCAGTAAAAAAACAACCACAATTACTGGAAATAAACCAGCCGTCCAATCCAGCCACCATGGCTGTCGGGCGACCTCTTGCATCTGGTGGCTCAGATCTACTTCTTGAGGCGTGATGCCCAGGGCCCTGAGTTGAGTATCTCTGGCTTGAGTTTGATCTTGAATCGATTGAACGCTCAACATTCTTTGCGGTAAAAAATAATATTTCTCAGCAAGCCAATAAATTCCAGTTACCACACTAGCAACAAATAATAAAAGAGCAAAATTGCCTTCAATATAACCAACATACCAACAACCAATGTAGCTGGCAAATGAACCCAAAACAATCGCAGTAATAACTTGCATGCTCAATCAATCCTCAACTTGCAAAATAGCCAAGAATGCCTCTTGGGGGACTTCAACAGATCCGATTTGCTTCATGCGCTTCTTACCTGCTTTTTGTTTCTCTAACAGTTTTCTCTTGCGACTGATATCGCCTCCATAACACTTTGCCAAAACATTTTTGCGCAGTGCCTTGATGGTTTCTCTGGCAATGATGTTTGCACCAATAGCGGCCTGAATTGCCACATCAAACATTTGCCTACTAATAATCTCCCGCATCTTGGCAACAACCGCGCGACCCCTGTACTGAGACTGTGTGCGGTGAACAATAATTGAGAGTGCATCCACTTTCTCTCCGTTCAACAGGATATCAACTTTCACCACATCAGATGCCCGGTATTCCTTGAACTCGTAGTCCATTGATGCGTAGCCTCTGCTGACAGATTTTAATTTATCAAAGAAATCTAAAACAATTTCTCCAAGTGGCATCTCATAAGTCAACATCACTTGACGTCCGTGATAGGCCATGTTCATTTGAACACCGCGTTTTTGGTTCGCCAAAGTCATAACTGCGCCCACGTAATCTTGCGGCATATAAAGATGCACAGTCACTATAGGTTCTCTAATTTCTTGTAACTTTCCTTGGTCCGGCATTTTTGAGGGATTCTCAACCATTACCACATCACCATCCCCAGTTACGACCTGGTAAACAACGCTTGGAGCAGTCGTTATCAAATCTTGATCAAATTCTCGCTCCAGTCTTTCCTGCACAATTTCCATGTGCAATAAACCTAAGAAACCACATCTAAATCCGAACCCTAAGGCTTGTGAAACCTCTGGCTCATAGCGCAATGAGGAATCGTTAAGCTCCAGTTTTTCTAATGCATCCCTCAGCGAATCGTATTGATTGGCCTCTGTAGGGTATAGGCCCGCAAACACTTGGGGCTGTATTTCTTTAAACCCTGGTAAGGCCTGGGTTGCGGTGGCGCTGGCGCCCCCAGTACCCGTTTTTATGAGAGTAACGGTATCCCCAACTTTTGCAGCCTGAAGTTCTTTAATTCCAGCAATGATATAACCCACATCCCCAGCCTCTAAAGATTCACGGGGTTGATTGGCAGGTGTAAAAACACCCAAACTATCAGCGTTATAGGTTGCGCCAGTTGCCATGAGTTTGATACGCTCGCCCTTTGCAACCCGTCCATCGACAACTCGAACCAACATGACTACACCTACATACGAGTCAAACCAACTGTCGATAATCATCGCTCGCAAAGGTCCATCTGGGTTGCCCCTTGGCGGCGGTATTTTATGTACGATGGCCTCCAATATCTCCTCTATGCCCATACCTGTTTTTGCAGAGCAAGGGATAGCATCTGTTGCGTCTATTCCAATCACATCCTCGATTTCAGATTTGGCATTATCGGGATCCGCTTGGGGGAGGTCCATCTTGTTAAGAACTGGCACAACCTCTACGCCCAGATCTAAAGCGGTATAGCAGTTGGCAACTGTTTGAGCCTCTACTCCTTGACTCGCATCTACCACCAAAAGCGCTCCTTCACATGCACTAAGAGACCTAGAAACTTCATATGAGAAGTCCACATGTCCTGGTGTATCAATCAAATTAAAGGAATAAAGCTTGCCATCTAAGGCCTTGTATTTAAGTGATGCCGTCTGGGCTTTGATAGTTATCCCACGTTCTTTTTCAATATCCATGGAGTCTAAAACCTGAGCCTCCATATCTCGTTCACTTAACCCCCCACAACGTTGTATTAAACGATCAGCAAGGGTCGATTTACCATGATCTATGTGGGCAATGATCGAAAAATTTCTGATGTGGTTCATCAAGGGATAGGTTTAAGTATATGAATTTAAAAGAGAGAGACATAAAAAAGGGCGCGTCAGGTTTTGACGCGCCCGGAACCAACAATCTATGGCAACTGCGATAGCTGGAAGCTTCATTGTAGGCAAATTCAGCCTTATGTATAGCCCCAGTACCAGTTACTAGTGCTCGTTGTCGTCCCGCAACGCGGAATTTATTAACAGCTTATTCACATTTTAATTGCGTGGCCTTTGGACAAGATGTGGGAACATTGTGGAGCATTTTGAATTATGTTATTTAGCGATTATTTTTAATTCAAATTGCGATGAAACATCGCAATAAAAAGTATTTAAATCCTAAATAAGTTCTCATTCTACCTAGAAATTGATATAACTGAAAGCCCTTAAGTAAGTTAGCAATCACTTCAAATTTTATTTTTGGTCTTTTGTTTTTTTGCTAAAACCCATTTGATTAAGGGGTTAATTGGGACGCTCAAAACCGCTTTTGAGCCGTTTCCCCAGTTTAAAGTTAGTTCAATATATCCTGGCAACCAGCGAGAGCAAACTTTTAACTCACTGCTTAACAACAGGTCTTATCAAGACATACTGAGCCCAAACGCCTCTCCTAATAAGCACACTGACAAGTTTAGAGTTATCAACTTGTTTGGCGACAGCTTCAAAGGACTTCAAATTTAAGATCTCTACGTTGGCAAATGCGGTGATGATATCGCCCTCTCGAATACCGCCCTGCGCCGCGCCGTCGGTTGCACTCTCAACTCTTACACCTGATAAAACTTTGGTCTCCTTCTTTTGTGCTTCTGTTAGATCACTCAAAGTTAAACCAAGAGTAGGGAAAGAGACGGAGGAAACTTTTTTCTCTGGTGTGGAGTCCTTCTCCTCTGCAACCACCTCTTTTTCAAACTCACCCACCACAACGTACAACTCTTTGTAAGCCCCCCTCCTAAACACCTTCATTACGCTCTTTGTTCCAGGTTTGGTATTGCCAACGATTCGGGGCAAGTCTGCAAATTTATCTATATTTTTACCGTCAAAAGAGATGATGATGTCACCCGCCTCTATACCTGCCTTCTCCGCAGGAGATCCGGTTTCAACTCCTCTGACCAGCGCACCTTGGGATTTGCCAAGACCTAAATTTTCAGCAACCTCTTTGCTGACCTGATCAATTTGAACGCCGAGTCGTCCGCGTTGCACCCGTCCGCTGGTTCTTAATTGATCACTGACACGAATAGCCTCATCAATTGGAATAGAGAATGAAATCCCCATATATCCCCCAGATCTAGAGTAGATTTGACTATTGATACCAACAACCTCGCCTCTCATGTTGATGAGTGGACCACCAGAATTTCCGGGGTTGATCGCAACATCTGTTTGTATAAGTGGTAAATACTCTCCTGTGTCTCGTTGTTTGGCACTAACGATCCCAGCGGTCACACTGTTCTCTAAACCAAAGGGTGAACCAATCGCCATCACCCATTCCCCAACGCGAAGCTTAGATACATCCCCTATCTTTACAGCGGGTAAATTAGCCGCCTCGACCTTAACAACCGCGACATCAGAGCGTTTATCTACACCAATAATTTTGGCTTTAAATTCTCTCTTGTCAGGCAAAGTTACGATGACCTTGGTTGCATCCTCAACAACGTGTGCGTTGGTCATGATGTAACCATCGGTACTCAATATGAATCCAGAGCCAACTCCCTTGGTCTGCTCTTCCTCGGATTGAGGTGAGGGCTTGGATTTAGGAGCTCTTGGCGCTCCAGGTATGGGTGAGCCTTGGCCAGGTGGCATGTTAGGAATTGGCACACCAAAGAATCTTCGGAAAAGCTCTTGCATCTGCTCATCAGCATCCCCTCCCCCGGTCGCTTGCTTTTGAACTTTCTCAAGAGTTCGGATATTGACAACTGAAGGGCCAACCTGATCTACTAAATCAGTGAAATCGGGCAAAGACCTACCCACGCTAGATTCTTTGAGAGATGACTGGGCCTGGGCATGCAAACCAAAGGAGCCCCACTGCTGAGCGCAGACCATTGAAAAAACGGCAATCGCTGCGCCGCTAAATAGCCAAACAGCTGGGCGACATTTTGTAAAACTTTTCATCTATAAAACTCCGATCGAAGTAGCTTTTTTTACAACAACTAGTCTGCAAAATTAACAAATGGGGAAGATTTCTGAAAATACAAGAGTTGGGCTAACGTTATTACTCAATGTTTAGACCGATAAGAAAACCCTGAACTGCACCAACACATTAACGCATTAAGTTCCAATTTGGATGTCAGACCATTTAATAAAAATACTAATGTATATTATTGAACTAAATACTTAAACCAACACAAAATCCCCTCAACCATCAAAGGTTAGTTTAAATGCAAGTCTACTCAGACTCTTTACTTAAGGATATTTTTCAAACCTCAAAGACCATAGCTGTTGTGGGTCTCTCAGCTCGTGAAACTCAGCCCAGCTACATGGTCGCTCATTACTTAATGAAAGTGGGTTACAAAGTGGTACCTGTAAACCCTGTACTAACAGAGTGGCAAGGAATGCATTGCTTTGCTAGCCTAAAAGAAATTCCATATCCCATAGACATAGTCGATTGCTTTCGAGCAACTCAATACATCCCTGCACTGGTCGATGAATGTATTCAAATTGGAGCCAAAACAATTTGGATGCAACTCGGTATTGAAGAGGCTGAGTCAACACTAAAGGCACAATCCAAAGGAATAGTAGTTTTGCAAAATCTTTGTATCAAAATAGAACACAACAGGGTGATGAATTAGCTCGGGTTGTGCTTTGGGATGTACCCCCCATTAATTTCAAAATCAGCACCGAAATAAGTTTAATGAAACTTAATAAGTACCAGGGTAAGAGCCACCATCAGTCAAGATGTTTTGTCCTGTTAGGTACCCAGCTTGCTCGCTACACATAAAAGCACATGTATCCCCAAATTCATCGGGGTGCCCAAAACGTTGAGCTGGAATTGTTTTCTTTCTTGCCTCAGCAATAGCCTCAATTGTTTGTCCAGTTTTTTTAGCCGCACCCCCCATCGTTGTTTTCAAACGATCTGTATCGTATGCACCTGGCAATAAGTTATTTATGGTGACATTGTTAGAGACGTACTTTGATGCTCGGGCAACCCCGGCCACAAAACCGGTCAAGCCACTGCGGGCACCGTTAGATAAACCCAGAATATCTATCGGTGCTTTTACTGCACCAGAGGTGATATTTACAATGCGTCCAAAACCCCTAGCCGCCATACCGTCAATGGTGGCTTTTATTAACTCAATTGGAGTAAGCATATTTGCATCTAGTGCCTTGATCCAAACCTCTCTATCCCAATCTTTAAAGTCACCTGGTGGTGGACCACCCGCGTTCGTGATCACGATATCGTAGTCTTTGCCTGGCGCGCCAGGTGCACTCCAAACCGCATCTCTTCCCGTTGTAGTCGTGATATCCGCAGCAACCGTAATTACTTTTGCTCCACCTATTTTTTCTAATGACGCTTTCGCCTGTTGCAAAGCTTCCTCTCCTCTTGCAACGATGACCACATTGACCCCCTCTTTATATAGTGAAGTCGCGCAACCCAGTCCAAGTCCCTTGCTTGCACCGCAAACCAAAGCCCATTTACCTTTTATTTTTAAATCCATTTTTATCTCCCTTAATATCTTTAAAACTTCTTTACTGAATTACTTTGAGCCAAACTTGGAAACTAAAAAGATACCGCCTACGACCAAGACTGTACCCATACACAATGACAAGTTGATCGACTCGTCCAAGATCAAAACACTTAAAAAGAGCGTAGACAAAGGTCCAATCATCCCAACTTGCGAAGCCATTGAAGCACCGATTCTCTCAATGGCTAACATGACCAATAAGACCGGTGTCGCAGTGCACGCTACTGCATTAATGATCGATAACTCGACAACCTCAATAGGTACATTAGCCGCGCTCAAAGGCTCAACAAATAAGAACTGCAAAATACAACATATGCAGGCCATACTTGACGCCCATCCAACCAATCGTAGCGAGCCTATTTTATGAACCAATTCTCCACTAAAGATCAAATATAAGGAGTATGTAAATGCGCTAGCCAACACCCAAAATGATCCTAAAGCAACTGCAGGGCCAGATAAACTAACCTCTTGCCAAAACACCAAACAAATACCGGCGTAACTTATGCACATCGCAAAAATTCTGATGGGCTCAACTTTTTTCTTGTAAAGAATACGCCCAATCAACATAACAAAGGTTGGGCTCAGATACAAAATAAGCCGCTCAAGTCCAGCAGAGATGTACTGGAGACCAAGAAAATCTAAAAAACTAGATAAATAATATCCAATAAATCCCAATCCCATAATGGAGAGCATATCCCTCATTGTCAAAGGATTTTGCTTGGCATGATCAGATCTAGAGGCCCAGGCCACCATGATCATAAACAAAGGTAACGCAAATAGCATACGGTACATGATGACGGTTACCGCATCGATATGGTATCTGTAGGACAGTTTGACAATGATGGCTTTACCACTGAAGGCAATTGCACCAAGTCCTGCAAGCAACAAACCTGAGCCAAAACTTTTTGAGACTTTAACGTTCTCCATCTTGTTTAGGCCAAGGTTGAATTCAAGTTTTTAATTTTTAACAATTTATCAGTAACCCGCTGCCAGGCCGTCTCTTCTTGAATCACTTGCAATGACGTATCCCTCAACTTTTGGATCACCTGCGAGCCAAATAAATTGACCAGATCCAAAATCTTGATAACTGTCGTTGATCACCTCAACCACATGGCCCATATCTTTAAGACCTTGAACAGTTTGCGCGTTCATTGCAGACTCTACGTTGATTTCTTTACCTGAGTTGAACCTCCACCTTGGGGCGTCACAAGCAGCCTGTGGATTTTGTTTGTAATCTAACATTCGAATCAGTGTTTGCATATGTCCTTGGGGTTGCATATTCCCTCCCATGACGCCAAAACTCATAACAGGCTGACCATTTTGTGTCAAGAATGCAGGAATGATCGTGTGGAAGGGTCTCTTACCAGGTGCTACTAAATTGGCAGGATTGAGACCATTCGCAACAGTGCTGAATCCGTGCCCTCTATTTTGTAAACTGATTCCAAATTCTGGTTCAACACAACCAGAGCCAAAGCCCATATAGTTACTTTGAATAAAGCTAACCATCATGCCACTTTCATCTGCTGCGCTTAAATAGATGGTTCCGCCCTTTACAGGGTTTCCTGCACCAAACTCCTGAGCCCTCTTCATATCTATCAATTTCGCTCGATTAGCAAGATATTTGGAGTCAAGCATTTGATCAACGCTGACCTCCATACTGGAGCGTTCTGCAACAAACCTGTAAACATCAGCAAAAGCCAATTTCATTGCCTCGATTTGTAAATGTTGCGAAGCTATTCCATCTACGGGCAAACTGGACAGGTCAAAGTTCTCCAATATCCCTAAAGCTATTAGCGCCGCAATACCTTGGCCGTTGGGAGGAATCTCATGAACTGTGTAATCTCTGTAATTTTTTTGAATAGGAGTAACCCATTCTGGCTTGAAGTCTCTAAAGTCGGATGCCTTAAGACAACCGCCATTTTCGTTTGAGAACTTCTCTATAGCTTGAGCAATCTCACCGCCGTAAAAGGCTTCGCCTTTGGTTTTAGCGATGAGTTTAAGACCTTTAGCTGCAGCTTTGAACTGAAAGAGTTCTCCAACATTTGGAGCACGACCTTTGGGCATAAAAGCCTGTGCAAAACCGGGTAATGAACCGAGCTCTGCCGCACCTGCTGCCCATTTTTGTTGCACGACAACTGGGAGCAAATAACCTCTTTCAGCAGTTTCAATGGCTGGAGCAAGCAAATCCTCAAAGGGTAATTTTCCAAACTTCTCGGATAATGCCATCCAACTTGATACTGCACCGGGTATAGTGACGGAATCCATTCCGCGTTTAGGTGGGGTCGTCTGATTGGCACCGTATTTCTTTTGAAAATACTCTGGTGTCCATCCCTTAGCGGCGCAGCCCGAAGCGTTAAGTCCGTGCATGGATTTGCCGTCCCACAAAATACAAAATGCATCAGATCCTAGTCCATTGCTGACTGGCTCGGTAATAGTTATCACCGCTGCTGCTGCAATCGCGGCGTCTACTGCGTTACCACCCGCTTGCAATATTTTCAGGCCTGCCTGGGCAGCCAAAGGGTGAGACGTTGAAACCACATTTCGCGCGAAGACCGGTAAACGAGTAGTTGGGTATGGATTATCAAAGTTAAAGTTCACGGCCAAATTCCTAATTAAGGGGGAGTCTTTCAAAATAAGAAATGCATTCTAAGCCCAGATCAAAAGATACGTGCAAGATAACATCGACTCATGCTTTTCGGGGACTTAAAATGAAAATGGCACCACAAGGGTGCCATTTGTAGCAGTTTAATTACCCTAAGGTAGTTTAGTGCTGAAAGATCATTCCTCGACGAACGCCTCTTCACGCTTGGATTTAACCGCTGGCAAAAGCACGATCACGAGTAACAAAAGTGAAGCAGCAAGCAAGCCTCCAGATAAAGGTCTTGTCACAAGCACAGACCAGTCGCCTCTTGATAACAGCAAGGCGCGTCTGAGATTTTCCTCCATCATTGGGCCTAAGATAAATCCAAGCAACAAAGGAGCTGGCTCACATCCAAGCTTTACAAATAGGTATCCGATGAATCCGAACAATGCGACCATCCAAACATCGAACGTATTGTTATTGGTTGAATAAACACCAATCGCACAGAATAAAACAATTGCTGGGAACAGGTAGCGATATGGAACAGACAATAACTTAATCCACATGCCGATCAACGGCAAGTTCAAAATCACAAGCATAAGGTTTCCAATCCACATAGAGGCAATCAATCCCCAAAAGAGCTCAGGATTGCTAGTCATCACCTGTGGACCTGGTTGAATGTTATGAATAGTCATTGCACCAACCATCAAGGCCATAACGGCGTTGGGAGGAATACCTAGTGTCAAAAGTGGAATAAATGAGGTCTGAGCGCCCGCGTTATTTGCAGATTCAGGAGCGGCAACACCACGAATGTTTCCTTGGCCAAAAGGAACTTCACCTGGGCGAAGTTTGGTTTTCTTCTCGAGGGTGTAAGCTGCAAAGGCGGCCAATAATGCACCACCACCTGGTAGCACTCCGAGCACAGATCCAAGTGCAGTACCGCGCATGACGGCTGGCAGCATTAGCTTGAAATCATCTTTGGTAGGAAATAGACCCTGCACTTTTGCAGTGAAAACTTCTCTATCCTCAGGATCTACAGATAGATTACTAATAATCTCACCATATCCAAAAACACCCATCGCAACCACAACGAAACCAATTCCGTCTGTCAGCTCAGGAATGTCAAAGCTAAAACGAGCAACGCCAGAATTGACATCTGTACCCACAAGACCAAGCAACAAGCCAAGCACAATCATTGCAATCGCTTTGAGTAAAGAGCCTGAGGCAAGAACTACTGCACCAATCAAACCAAGAACCATCAAAGAGAAGTACTCTGCCGGTCCAAATTTAAATGCCAACTCAGTAAGTGGAGGAGCAAAGGCAGCAAGTATCAAAGTACCTACACAGCCAGCAAAAAATGAACCTAAACCAGCCGCTGCGAGGGCAGGTCCAGCTCTTCCTTTTCTAGCCATTTGGTAGCCATCGATAGTCGTTACAACTGAAGATGACTCACCAGGTAAGTTAACCAAAATAGCAGTAGTTGATCCACCGTACTGTGCACCGTAGTAAATACCTGCCAACATGATCAAGGCTGATACGGGGGGCAAAGCATAAGTTGCAGGCAAAAGCATGGCAATCGTTGCAACTGGACCAATTCCAGGCAAAACACCAATAAGAGTTCCAAGTATGCAACCCACAAAAGCATAGACCAAATTAATGGGTGTGACCGCTACGCCAAAACCTAGCGCAAGGTTATGAAATAAATCCATTTTTCTTTTCTCCTTAACCGGTTATAAAGGTGGGCCACACCGGGATTTGCAACTGCAAAAGAACGATGAAAGCTAAGTAACTTCCAACGGACAATATCAAAGCCAAAATTAAGTTTCCTTTGAAACTGAATTCATGCATATCTGCATAACTTGAAATAATTGTCAATGCAAAAATTCCAATTATTAAACCTAGTGGTTGAATTCCAATCGCTGGAAGTCCGCCTAAACATACGCCAAATGATAAGTTGGCTAACAAAATGAAAAATAGAGGACGCCATGCAAACGAACCTATCTCGTGATCTGCCTGCTCTTCTCTTGCAAGAATGGATGTCAACAAAACTGCAACACCCAATACCGCCAGCAACACGCCAAGCAAAAGGGGGAAATACCCGGGACCCATACGAGCTCCAGTACCAACTGAGTAAGAGGAGTATGAACCCCATCCAAATGCTCCCCCAACGATCATGAACATGACGCCAGAGAAAAAGTCTTTTTGACTCTTTATATTCACAGGTCTTCTCCTAGAAGAATTTTTGATTAATTAATTTGCGAAATGCACACTATCATTCCAAGGAACTACCCTAGAAAACCGCTTATGATAAGCGCAATTTGAGTTCCTAGTAAAAACCCTAGTTTTATTTTGTAAATTTAATTTCATAGTCGAAAGAATTCTTGGAAATTTATAACTCTAATTTTCTATAAAAAAATCACTGGACATGAGAATTAAAAATAGACCCACTAGAGTACAAATAAATAAGTTTCTACCCTCAGGGGTTTTAGTTTAGAGTTTAATTTTTAAACTAAGAAGATATAACTACAAAGCCAAAACCTTAAGCCATTTTTTAGCTGGCAACTGCCAAAGTTCCTCAATCAATTCTGCACGCCTAGATAGTATCTCCTTGCTGGGTATTCCTGGTGTTCTAAGAGCTATAACAACAGTGTTACCCTCCCTAGTAGGTCTGAAGGCACAAACCGCATTGGGACCAAATGCGTCCACAATTTTGGCATAACTTTCATCAAACTTTACACTTCTGCCAAACAGATTAACAACCATAGCACCCTGATCAGTCAATAGGGAGCGACACCCTTTATAAAAATCAACACCCTCAATCACTGGGGCTGCTGCCTCCTCATCATACAAATCTACATGAAGTGCATCTACTTGGCCAGCCCAGTGAGCATGACCAGCAACATCCCCTGCGTCCCCCAGTATCACTGATAGTCGATCATTGTCATTGGGTAACTTGAACCAAAGTCTGCAAGCGGCAATGACTTTGGGATTCAATTCAATAGTGGTCGTTTTCATTTGAAGTTTTTTATAACAAAACTTCGTCAAAGTTGAAGCTCCTAGCCCAAAGTGCATTGAATGCAATGATTTCAGATGCCTCTCACTTAGCGGGTCTATAAACAGCAACCACCCCATCATTCGTTGAGCGTACTCAAGTTCAATGTCAAATGGTCTAGCAATCTCCATTGAACCTTGTACCCAAGGGGTTCCAAAATGAAGGTAACGAATCCCATCGTGCTCAGATAAGTTAACGTCAGGGAGTTGGGGTGTTTTTGTGGCCATGAAAGGGTAAAAATGATTTAAAACTATAAATCATTTAAATTAAAAAGACTAAAAAAATTCTGACTCGTAGCATACATCAACTCTTCTTTGGTAATCCCTCTTAATGAAGCCAATTCAGCTGCAATCTTGAGAATTTCAATTGGCTCATTTCTCCCCTGCACAGCGCCCTCGGACCTAAGCTGTGAATTGACATAAAGCCAAGAGGGAACAATATCGGGTGAATCTGTTTCCAAAACAATGCAATCAATAGGTAACTCTTTTGCCAATTTTCTCAAATGCAGCGCCCTGGGGTAGGTAAGGGCCCCCCCTAGACCTAACTTGAAGCCTAAATCGATGAGCTGATGAGCCTGTTGCAAACTGCCGTTGAAAGCATGCGCAATACCTCCGTTGACCCTAATTTTTCGAAGTCCTTTCAAAATAAAGTCAACACTTTGCCTGACATGTAAAACAACCGGCAAATTAAATTCAGATGCAGTCCTCAACTGCGTTTCATAAAAAAACACTTGCTTGTCCCAATCTAAATCAGGCACTGATTTATCTAATCCTATCTCACCTATTGCAATCAATCTTGGATCATTCGCTTCTTGCGCAGAGGAGACAGACTCAACTAAAAAATCTAAATCAGACTCATTTGCGTTCGTTGTGTAAAGAGGGTGAATTCCAAGTGCGTAGACATCTTTAAATTGATGAGCCAATCGGGAGACTTTTTCGAAAGACATTTTGTCAACTGCCGGTAACAAACAAAGGTCCACGCCTGCATCTTTGGCCCGCAGCCTGACGGCTTCCAAGTCTTGTTCAAACTCCAGAGCGTCCAAATGGCAATGCGAATCAACAAATCTAAATAAATTATGATTTATCTCAGACATCTGTAATTCAATCGTGCGCTATTTGTTTTTGATATCTAAATTAACTTACCTCATGCAACTGTCCACTGATGAGTTTTAGTCGCCTTTTACAACGCATTGCCAAATTCTCATCGTGAGTTACAACGACAAAGGACATACCTTCTTGATCAGTCAAATTTATCATCAGATCAAATACCGCGCTTGCCGCTTCACGGTCTAAATTACCCGTAGGCTCATCTGCTAGCAAGCACTTGGGCTTAATAACTAAGGCTCTAGCGATTGCCACTCTTTGTCTCTCACCCCCAGATAGCTCACTAGGGGAATGTAATGCTCTAGGTCCGAGCCCTACTTTGTTGAGTATTTCTATCGCCTGAGCCTTTGCTTGCGAAGGCTGCATTCTAGAGATTAAAAGGGGCATAGCAACGTTGTCTAGTGCATCAAACTCTTGTAAGAGGTGATGGAACTGATACACAAAGCCTAGTGATTGATTGCGTGCTCGGTCACGGTCACGCTCACCCATAGCAGAGAAGTCTTTGTCAAGTAACTCGACCGCACCTGAAGTTGGTGAATCCAAACCTCCCAGCAAATGGAGTAAAGTGCTCTTTCCTGATCCAGATGCTCCCATAATGGCGATAGAGTCGCCCTCTTGAACGTTTAAATTAACATCTTCAAGCACTGTAATTTCATTAGGTGCTTCTGCAAATTTTCTGGAAAGGGAAATGGCCTTAAGGATTGTTTTACTCATAACGCAAGGCCTGTGCAGGTTGAACTTTACTGGCTCGCCAACTTGGATAAAGAGTTGCACAAAGCGACATAAAAAGGGAAATTAATAGGATTGGGACAATGTCAGCCGATTGAGGATCACTTGGCATTTTGCTAATGAGATAAATATCTTTTGGCAAGAAACTCATTCCAAGTAAGTGCTCTATAGCAGGAACAATCACATCTAAATTGAATGCAATTCCAAGACCCAGCACCGCCCCGATTAATGTCCCCCCAACTCCAATTAAGGCACCTTGAACCATAAAAATCAAAAGTATGGAGCGAGAACTTGCACCCATTGTTCTGAGTATGGCTATATCAGCACGTTTATCAGTCACCGTCATCACTAAAGTGCTGACTAAATTGAATGCTGCTACAGCTACTATTAAAGTCAGGATAATGAACATCATTCGTTTTTCAATTTGAACTGCACTAAACCAGGTCTTATTTTGGCGAGTCCAGTCCCTAACAAATAATTGAGCAGGAATGACTTGAAGCAATTCGTCCGCAATTTGTCTAGCCTGCTGAGGGTCTTTGACTTTTAAGCGCATGCCCATGGGACTTGCAAGTCTGAATATTTTTTGTGCATCCCCAATTGCGATTAAGGCCAGGCTGGAATCAAAATCGTAGTGTCCGGTGTCAAGTAAAGAAATTACATGGAGTTGTTTTAATCTAGGAACAACTCCTGCTGGAGTTACTTGCCCCTCTGGGGCTACTAAAGTAACTGAGTCTCCAATCTCAACGCCCAATGCCCGGGCAAGCTCAACGCCAAGCACTACGTTATAAGATCCCGTGCTTAGTTGAGCTTGGATAGAGGGCTTTAACTTGGAGACCACATCTGTGACGTTGTCCTCTTGCCCTGGGTCTATCCCGCGCACCAAGGCACCCCTCATCTCATCCCCTCTTGCAATCAAAACCTGTGCATATACGAAAGGCGCGGTTGCTAAAACGTCATTTCTAGAAAGCACAATTTCTTTTACTTTTTCGTACTCCTCGATACCATCCCCAGTTGCCGACAAAATCTCTACATGCGATAGTACAGCTATCATCCGGTCTCTGACCTCTTTTTGAAATCCGTTCATAACGCTCAATACAATAATGAGCGCTGCAACACCTAAAGCAATACCCGTCATTGAGACTGCAGAAATAAAAGAGATAAATCCGTTTTTTCTTGTGGATTTACCAGCGCGCGTGTAGCGCCAGCCAATTAATAGTTCAAACAAAATAAAAGTCTCTCAAAATAATCTTGCACAATCACACTATGCAATTCTCAACGATTCCTAAAAATTTGATATTACTCAACTCACTACCCCCTAATGATACCCACCCAAAAGAGGATTGGCAGTCACTAGGGCCCACAAATATTGAGTTAAATAGTCTTAAAGTGCCAAACTTGAGAAAGTTGTTAAAAACATCTCAAATAAAATGGTCTGAAAAATTAACTCCCGATGCCTATAACACTCCATTTGAGAATATTTTTGCACGCCTAATGGCGTGGCCAATCGAAGAGGGTCGTTTGCCCTTTGCACAGATGAGGGCTTTGGAGCGAGCATTAATTAACAAGACCGCTAACTCAGACGGTGAATGGGCGCTGATCACACTTTGCAACTGGAACGTCCATCAAGGGCAAGTCAGTTTTACTGCAGATGCTCAGTCGCTTGGAATAACTCATGCTGAGTCAGCCCAAATACTCAACGACATGCAGCCTTATTTCAAAGAGGATTCAATTGAGCTCTTTTTTGACTCAAATTTAAAAGAGGGTCAATGGTTAGCATTTAGTCCTCATTTCAAGTCCTTGAGTTGTGCGAGTGTGGATAAAGTTAAAGGGTTAGCAATCGATGATTATTTAATTGGAAAAGGCCCAAGCAACTCTCACCCCAGCTCAAATAAACTGAGGAGACTACAAAATGAAATGCAAATGCTCTTGTATAACCATCCGATAAATGACGCAAGATCGGTTCATATAAATTCATTTTGGATCAGTGGATGCGGCGAGATTCCCAAAGATCAATTGCATAATGCGACGCATATTTATGAACTCAGCAAGAACATCTTGGTCCAAGATATTTTGAGTTTTGAGACTGAGCAGGGTAAGACTCTCACATCCGCATCAGAACTAAAAGAGTTTTGGACTCAGTCTTGGGAGCATTTAGACTCTCACCTGCTGATCGATTATTTAGATTCATTTAAACTTGCTGACAACAACACCAGCATATCACTTTGTAATGACAGCAAATCTATTACCTTTGTGGGTGCCAAACAAGGTTGGGGCCATCAAATTAGGCAAGCCTTCAGTTCCACGAAGTTATCTTCTTTGTTACATGTATGACCTCCGAAACTCAAATCAAGACTCGAAATGCGAATCCTCGTTCTGTTTGGGCGTTAGAACAGGCACAAGTACCCCCACTATTGGCTCGCTTGTTTGCCAACAGGGGGGTTAATAAAGTCCAAGAATTAGACACCAACTTGAGTGCTCTCTTGCTACCCCAAACACTTCTTGGAATGGACAAAGCGTGTTCACTCTTAGCCAGCGGAATAAAAGAAAACAAATCAATCTGTATCGTTGCAGACTACGACTGCGACGGGGCAACTGCTTGTGCGGTAGCCATCAGTGGATTGCGTTTGCTGGGTGCAAGCCGTGTTACTTATATAGTTCCAGACAGGGTCGTAGATGGATATGGACTGACGCCTGAAATCTCCAAAAGAGTATTTGATTTGGGTGCTGATATTTTAATTACTGTGGATAACGGTATTGCAAGCGTAGACGGGGTTAAAGTAGCAAAAGAGCTTGGCATGCAAGTGCTCATTACGGACCATCACCTACCCGGCTTAGAAATCCCAAATGCCGATGCTATCGTGAACCCAAATCAACCAGGTTGCTTATTTGAGAGTAAAAATTTATCAGGCGTTGGCGTTATGTTCTACGTTTTGATGGGTCTTCGCAGTTGGATGCGAGAGCAAGGAGCTTTTAAAGCCAGTTCTGCTGCCCCTTCCGATTCTTCGCATAGACAAACTGATACCTCTGATGGCTCTATGGATGACAGAGCGTCAACAACTCTTCAACCCAAACTTGATTCACTTTTACCCCTTGTTGCATTGGGCAGCGTAGCAGATGTGGTCTGCCTGGACTCAAACAATCGTCTTCTGGTCGAGCAAGGTCTAAAGCGCATTCGTAGTTTGCAAATGCCGCTGGGTATGCAATGTCTTTTTGAAGTCTGCTCTAAAGACCCAAGAAAGGCAACAACTCAGGACTTGGGATTCTCAATCGGTCCTCGCATTAACGCAGCGGGAAGGTTATCTGATATGACCATTGGTATTGAGTGTTTACTCAGTGATAATTTAGAAAAAGCAACTGTTTTGGCCTCTCAGCTACATCAGATCAATATTCTTCGCCGCAGTGTAGAGGCGCAAATGCTTGAAGAAGCATGGGAAATCGCAAGCAAGAAATCCTCCTCACAAGCCGAAAACAACGAAGCGCTATGTGTTTTTGATGAAAGTTTTCATGAAGGCGTGGTCGGTATCGTTGCTTCCAGAATTAAAGACCGTTATCAATGTCCTACATTTGCTTTCGCTCCAAGTAAGCAAGAAGCTACGAGCCAGGATGAGGAAATCCTCAAAGGGTCGGGGAGATCTATACCCGGCTTTCATCTCAGAGATGCGTTAGACTTAATCTCTAAAAGACATCCTCATTTACTTGTTAAATTTGGGGGTCATGCCATGGCAGCTGGATGCTCAATTTTGGCTAAGGATATTAAAGTCTTTGAGTCCGCTTTTTCAAATGTCGCGAGAGAGACCCTCAGTCTAAATCCAGGAATTAAACAAATATTTACAGATGGCCCGCTGGGGCCAGAAAATTTGAGCCTAAACACCGCTAATTTATTGCAATTACAAGTTTGGGGGCAAGGTTTTGAAGCACCCTTATTTTGTGATCCTGCCAAAATCCTGAGGCAGCGAATTGTTGGCGAAAAACATCTATCCATGCGAATATCAATTCACAACCAGGAATTGGACGCGATTTGGTTTAACCGCACCGAGTCCCTGAGTCCCAATGTCCAATTGGTCTATAAATTGGATGTAGATACTTGGTCAGGTGCAGCCAAGCTCAAGTTAATGGTGGAGTGCGCGATCTAGACATTACTGTTATTTGATAGCCTACTTGCACAATCTTTCATATTTTTATCAATATTGCCACATGCGGAAAATCGAACTTGGGATTAAAATACTTCGGTGAACTATATTAACGTCGATCTCCACTGCCACTCTGTCATATCTGACGGAACGCTCTCCCCAGAGGAGTTAGCGCTTCGCGCAAAATCTAATGGCGTGGATCTTTGGTCCCTCACAGATCACGATGAAATTGGTGGACAAGAAAGAGCTATCAAAGCCGCTCGATCGGTTGGCTTGTCCTACCTAACTGGGACTGAGATATCTGTAAGCTTTGCTGGGAAAACGGTCCATATTGTTGGTATTGGTTTTGATCACCTACAAACTAACCTAGTTGCGGGCCTTCAATCGACCAGAGGAGGACGCGATGAGCGCGCCCTCGAGATGTCACAGCAGTTAGAGAGAGTTGGCATAAAAGGAGCCTATTCAGGCGCTTTGAAATACGCCGGCAACCCTGAACTTATATCCCGTACACACTTCGCGCGCTTCCTTGTTGACACCGGAGTTTGCTCAGATACATCTGAGGTTTTTCGTAAATACCTAACAGACGGCAAACCAGGTTTTGTTGAACACAAGTGGGCCACACTTGCAAATGCGGTAACTTGGATTACAAAAGCAAAGGGGGTTGCCGTCATAGCTCATCCAGCCCGCTACGGTTTTACGCCCAATGAGGAATATGCACTTTTTAGCGAGTTCAAAGAGCATGGTGGAAAGGGCGTTGAAGTCATCACGGGGAGTCACACCAGTGAAGAGGCTGTTAGGTATGCGGATGTAGCAAGAGAGTTTGGACTTTGTGCGTCTAGGGGTAGTGACTTTCATAGCCCAACAGAGAGTCGCATTGATTTAGGAACACTCCCCCAACTCCCAGCCGATTTGACTCCAGTTTGGTCCTTACTTGCCAACAATATTCACTGATCTTGTTCCAGTTCTCTTTACACTTTTGTTTAATTTTCTACCCATCACGTAACTCAGCTGCTTGCTAGGTAATTTAAAAAAGTCCCTCAACAGCTTGTTAAAAGCTTCATAAAAGCAATCAATGCGAAATAACTCGTTTGTCATAGGGGCCTTGTGCCTAATCAGCTCATTATTTTGTTTTTCAGTTCTGGACGCAACAAACAAGTACCTAATGACATCTGTACCTCTTGTAATGGTACTTTGGTTCAGATACGCATCACACGCATTTTTAAGCACTTCATTTTTACTCCCTAAAAGGGGACGCGCACTTTTTAGAACCCAAAGAATTTATTTGCAAATCTTTCGGGGTTTCTTGTTGCTAGTTAGTAGTATTCTAGCTTTCCTGAGCCTGCAAAGGATGCCAGTGGCTGAATTTGCTGCAATTGGAATGTTGACTCCTCTTTTTGTAATGCTTCTGTCTCATTTCTTTTTAAAAGAACCCGTTTCTTGGATTGGAAATATGTGTGTAGGAGGCGCCCTAATAGGCGCCCTAATTTTGATTAGGCCGGGTGGTAATTTACATGGGTGGGATGCAGCGTTTCCATTGGCCATGTCCGTAGCCAACTCACTTTACCAAGTCCTCACCAGCTACCTATCTCGCACAGAAGATACGATGAGCATGCATCTATTTACTGGATGGGTTGGTTTTTTAATAAGTAGCTTATTTGTTGCCTCCTTCTGGGATTCAGATATGAGCACCACTTTTTGGCTCTTGATGTGTTTGTCGGGCATATCAGGAACATTAGGCCACTATTTGCTCATCGTGGGGTTTTCCAAAGCACCTGCAAATCGACTTGCCCCTTACTTATATCTGCAAGTCGCATTCTCTTGGTTCACCGGTTGGGTTGTCTTTGGGTATAACCCTCAGGGAATGGATTTAATCGGAATCTTATTAATCTGTCTATTTGGAGTAGCTTCTGCCTGGTGGGGCAAACCTAAGCCGAAATCAGAACTCACGACTTAATTTCCAATCTAATGACCCAAATCCTTACCCTGCATCCAGATAATCCACAAATTAGACTACTTAAACAAGCTGCATTAATTTTGACCGGTGGGGGAATCTGCGCCGTACCCACGGATTCTAGTTACGCGCTAGTTTGTCATCTAGAGGATAAAGCAGCTGTAGACAAAATCCGGCGTATAAGGGGCGTTGATGAAAAACACCATTTAACTCTTTTATGCAAAGACTTATCCGAATTGTCACAATATGCAAAAGTAGACAACCGGCAATTCAGGCTGATTAAATCAGCGACTCCTGGCCCTTACACTTTCATATTAGAGGCCACAAAAGAAGTTCCTAGACGGGTGTGCCATCCCCAACGTAAAACAATTGGACTTCGAGTACCAGACCATACTGTCTTGATTGAATTGCTGAGCGTGCACGGAGCGCCACTGCTAGCAACCACACTCATTCCCCAAAATGAGACGCTCCCTATTAACGATCCAGATGAAATTCACGATAAATTTAAAAATGCCATTGACGCCATCCTCTCAAGCGGTGCTTGTCACTTAGATCCAACCACTGTTGTGGATCTCACCCCGATGGGAGATGGAGGCTCACCAACACTGATTCGCGCAGGTCGTGGTCAACTTGAAGCATTGGGACTGTAAGCGAAAAGTTTTTTAATGAATTAGAAAGAATTAGAAATAGCCAATACCTTGAAAGTAACCCTTAATCCAATTAATGAGTATTAAGGTATTAAGCATATTCACCCATTTGTGGTAAAAAATAATCACTTTGTAAATATTTTTAACCATTTTTAGTCATTCAGGTGAGAAAATAACAGTGTGGATATTTCTCATCTCATTCAAATTGTCACAATCAACGCCTTACCCGTGTTGTTTGCTATTACGCTTCATGAAGCTGCTCATGGGTTTGCTGCTAAGTATTTTGGTGACAACACGGCTTGGTTGCTCGGACGAGTAACGCTTAATCCTGCTGCGCATATTGATCCAATTGGGACATTGTTGATGCCTCTTTTGATCTATTTTGTGACCGGGGGAAGTTTCTTATTTGGTTTTGCCAAACCAGTACCGGTCAAGTTTGGTAATTTGCACAACCCCAAAAGAGACATGATTTGGGTGGCTCTTGCAGGTCCGTTGATGAACTTATTACAAGCTTTTTTGTGGGGTATTGCTCTTTACATTCTTCTTGGAATCAATTTCAGTGAAACTTTTTTCTTAGAAATGTGCAAAGCTGGAGTGCTGGTCAATATCGTGATGTTTGCATTCAATCTCTTTCCTGTACCTCCTCTTGACGGTGGACGGGTAGTGGTGGGTCTGTTGCCCAAAAAAATGGCCATGGAGTTTGCACGAATTGAGCCTTACGGTTTTTATATTGTTATGGCGATGGTTTTTCTCAACGTTATCAACCCTATTTGGATGTCCCCTATCATGGGACTGACATTCTCAACTCTCGATTTGGCTTTGCGCCCGATCGAACTTTTTTTCCGCTGATCCATGAAAGAACGCGTTTTATCCGGCATGCGCCCAACAGGAGCACTTCATTTAGGCCATTATCATGGGGCATTAAAAAATTGGGTGCGCCTTCAGTCTGAGATGGAGTGCTATTATTTTGTTGCTGATTGGCATGCGCTGACCACTCACTACGAAAATCGTGAAATTATTGAGAAAAACGTTTATGAAATGGTGATCGATTGGTTGGCTGCCGGTCTTGATCCAAACCAATGCACTATATTTCTGCAAAGTAAGATTCCTGAACATGCAGAGCTCTTTACGCTTCTCTCTATGGGCACCCCCATTGGGTGGCTTGAGAGGGTACCGACTTACAAAGACCAACAAGAAAAACTAAAAGACCGAGATCTGTCCACCTACGGATTTCTAGGTTACCCGCTGCTTCAAGCGGCAGATATATTGATATACAAGGCTAAATATGTCCCCGTGGGTGAGGATCAGGCCTCACATGTGGAATTAACAAGGGAGGTTGCAAGACGCTTTAACCATCTATATGGTCGAGAATTTGACTATGAGGACCAAATAAAACGCGTCTTATCAACCTTACCCGCGGATAGCGTTAAAAGGCTTGAAAAATCACGAAAGAAGTTTCAAGAACTCGGGGACGCTGGTGCTCTTGAAGGAGCTCTAGGGTTTGTAAATGAGCAATCTCACTTAAACATTCACGACAGAGAGCGTTTGACAGGATATTTAAAAGGAACTGGACAAGAAATTCTGCTTGAGCCTCTTGCCCTTTTAACCGAAGCTAGCCGGGTTCCTGGTTTGGACGGCGCAAAAATGAGCAAAAGCTACAACAACTCTATAGCCATTAGAGAGGAAAAATCTAGTCTTGAGCAAAAAGTTCGGCGTATGCCAACCGACCCAGCTCGGGTCAAAAGGACAGATGTTGGAGATCCAGAAAAATGTCCCGTTTGGCAGTTTCACCTTTTGTACTCCACTGAGAACACCCGTGCATGGGTTAAAGAGGGGTGTAAATCTGCAGGAATCGGTTGCTTAGAATGCAAAGAACCGGTTATAAATGGCATACTGAGTGAACAACAGCCGATGTTAGAGCGGGCTGAACCCTATATGTCAAATCCTAAAATTGTTAGAGAGATAGTTCAAATGGGCACTGAGAAGGCCCGCCGAGTAGCACAGGCAACCATGCAAGATGTGCGCTCTGCAATGGGTTTAAATTATTAATGATCAGGGAGATACAAAAATGAGTTTATACATAATTGATGACCACCCCCTTGTAAGACAAGCCATTGGCATGTTACTAAGAAGAATTCACCCTGCATCTAAAGTAGTTGAACTCGATAGGTACAGCGAACTACAGGCAGCTTTAATTAAAAATGGCGAGCCTGAGCTCTTTGTACTTGATTTATTACTCCCAGGCATCAAAGGGGCAAGTGCAATTAGCGAAATCAAAGGAATGTATCCCAGTATTCCATTGGTTGTCTTCTCTGCAATGCCCTCAGGAGAAGCCAAGGAGGCTTGTCTAGAGGCTGGAGCTGACCTTTATTTGGAGAAAACATCCAGCTCTAATGACGTTTCCAATGCAATTCAAGATCTTCTTAACGTTGAGGAAGAAGGCGCAGATGAGGCACTCCCAACGGCAACAGGAGATACAAAGCTCTCTAAGCGTCAAAAACAATTGATACTCATGCTTGACAGAGGTCTGAGCAACAGGGACATAGCAGCCGAACTCAACATCAGTGAACATACTGTTAAAGTTCATTTATGGAGACTCTTTAGAAGACTAGGCGTAAAGAGTCGAACACAGACTCTTCATTTTGCAAGATCACATGGTTTGCTGATGAGTTAAGACACTTGAGCTAACACGTTGACTAAATAGCCAAAGATCACTCAGTCGTTTGTATCTCAGCTCAAATAGGGCATATTTTTAAAGAAATATGCCCTATCTATTTCAAAGCCTCAGAGATGGTTAGGTTTAAATTTTGAGCACCCACCTTGACTGGCCCAATCGTTACACCAAAGTCTCCAGGTTGTGGCATGGCATTACCAGACACAGAGATCCTAGCTTTAACCATCACCTCATCAACAGATGACAAAGTAGCAGCTGGATTCATTGCATTGGTATCGTTGAGTTCAAAATAATAGGGCAGTTTATCAACGGTTGTCTTGATCATCGCCAAAGGCATCCTGGAGCCTGAAACCGGGACAGCATAAATAAAGACAATATCGGTAGGATGAGTTTTACTTGCCAATGCACTAGACACCAAAACTCGCCCTACCAACTGAGCAGCATGCGAAGCTGACTTTTGTTTATCCTTACCCTTATCTAAACTCGTCTGCGCTCCCTCACTACTTTGAACATTAGGTGGGCTTGCTGAATTGTTTGAGATCACAGGCGATTCAGATTTCAATGAGCTTGGGGCAGCTGAGGTCTTTATACCAGCTCTCTCCTGTGCTTTTGCAATAGCCTCAGCCAAAGCAGCAGCATCCGCAGAAGAGGGAGCAACCAAACGTTGCACTTTTTGCCAATATTTCAAAGCATCTGTATAACGATTTTCGGTAAAGGCTGCACTTCCCGCCAAGAGTAAGGCATTGCCTTGATCTGGATTTGCTTTAAGTACCTTTTGAATAAT
>DAITOS010000002.1:5689-45211 GCA_036834025.1 Limnohabitans sp. | reverse complement strand
AGCCCGAAGGTATCTGAGGACTCAAACGGGGTCTCACCCCTAAGAGCTTGCACAGTTTGCGAAGTCAAGGTTTGTTGCTGCGAATCCTCCATGAGTCTTTGGGCTAATTCTTCTCTAGCCGCTTCGAACTCATTCTCATTTAAGCGCCCCAACTCAAACTCAGCGGCCAATTCAGTTAACTGTTCACGGTAAACAGCTACGTTTGAAATCATAACCTCCCTTGCATCAAGGGGCTGTAGGCGCGCTTTGAAGACAGCTGACTTTAGCGCCGCCCAGAAATAAACAATCACCAATACAAGCAGTAATGCGGCAACAACAATAAATATCAAAGACTCGTTCACATCAATCCTTAAGCTTTTTTGTATGTGTTTCAGTAGCGTTTATAAATTGATCGGCCTTTTGTTCTTGCATATGAACCCATTGGCCAACGTCATGAGACTGATCTGAGGTGAACTCTTTTACTTGAATTTTCTCATTGCGTCGCTTGATCGCAATAAGCAAAACCCCAAGTGCAATAAGTAAACAAGCGAAAGGACCAAACCATAATAACCAGGTCATGGGTTTAACAGCAGGACGGTAAAGAACGAAGTCTCCGTAACGCTCTACCAAATAATCCTTAATCTCTTGGTCAGTCTTGCCTTTGATAATTTGTTCGCGAACCTGCGCTCTTAAATCCTCTGCTAAGTCGGCTCGTGATGAAGAAAGAGACTCGTTTTGACAAACCAAACATCGTAACTCCTCAGCGATGTGCACTAAGCGTGCCTCAACTACTTCATCGCTGGCCAATGGCTCAGCCTCTTTAGCCAAAGAACTCGTGCTACATGTGCCGAGTGCGAGCAGCAACAACACAGATGCCCACAAGAAGTTTTGAACTCCATTTATCTTCAGTTTTTGAATCAAAAAGAGGGGGCTCATGAATTCTCTAAACCTTTGATGATGGGGATTATCGTTTCTGATAATGTTTGCGGCGTTACAGGACCGATTTGCTTATACCTTATCACGCCGTTTTTATCGATGATGTAAGTCTCTGGTACGCCGTAAACTCCGTAATCAATGCCTACTCGTCCATCCAAATCCATAACAGACAAAGTATATGGATTTCCGTGCCTCTCAAGCCAAACGCTCCCCCTAGAGCGGGCAAGTTTCAGCAATGCCTCAGGACTTAATTTCTTTTCGGGATCGTCCTGGGGTTGAATTTCTTTATAACTCAGTCCAACAATCGGAACACCTATTTGTTTAGAGAAAGCAACCAGCACAGGATGCTCTTCCCTACAACTCACGCACCATGTTGCCCAAACGTTTAACATCCAAACCTTACCCTTCAAGTCCTGGGGACTAAAAGGCGCCGTTCCAGTTAAAGTTTGCAGAGAAAAATCAGGAGCGGCCTTATTAATCAGCGGAGAGGGAATTTCGTGTGGGTCTCTTTTAAGTCCAACTGCCAAAAAAAGCACCAACACACCAAAAAGCACTAAGGGGATGAGAAATTTCTTCATTTTTCAGTGGGCACCACTCGAGTTTAAATTTGGACTAGAGTTCTCGTTAAGGCTTGAGTTGTGTTCAGAAGTTATATCCGGGTTTTGATCTTGCACTGTGCTTAAGTTATGCGCTGAATTTCCTACTTGATCAGAAAAGAACTGATCCTTCAAACTTGGGGCTTGAGCGTTAAGAGAGGAAACGGCTTGGGCAGCGGTTTGAAGAGGGCCAGATGAGCTAACTCTTCGATACCGTCGATCAAATGCTGCTAAAACACCGCCCAAAACCATAATCAAAACCCCAACCCACAACCAAGGAACAAAGGGTTTGTAATACACGCGCATACTCCACTGATGTAAATCACCAGGCAATGGGTCTCCCAGTGAAACATAAAGGTCCCGCCACAGGTTAGTGCTAATTGCGGCCTCTGTCATAGGCATCGCAGAGGATAGGTAACGTCTTTTCTCAGGTTTGAGTTGCTCAATGATTTCACCCGATTTGACAACATCTATTTGAGCCTGAAACGCTTTGTAGTTAGGGCCAGTGACCTCTGTAATGTCATTCAACTTAAAGACATAAGGGGCAATCGTCACCTCGTCGCCTACTGACATTTTTACATCTTTCTCAACCTCGAATGACTTCACACCCGTTACGCCCATCACAACTATAGCTAACCCGAGGTGAGCAAATTGCATACCCCAAAAAGATCCACCTATACGCCCTGGTTTGAGCGCGCGCTCGAATATGTGTTGCAAAGTTCCAAGACCTACCCAAAGACCCAGAGTCCAACCAATAAATGCCCCAATAGACCACTCGCCCAGTAAGAACGGTAAGCAAGCCCCTAGGACCACACTGAAAATTGCAATCCATTTCAGGTGGTTCACCATGTCAGGCAAACTAGCGCTTCTCCATTTTGCAACTGTTCCTGGGATCAAAATGAATAACAAGGGCACCATTAGTGGCGCAAAAACGAGGTTAAAGTAAGGAGGACCAACAGATAACTTTCCAAGATTCAAAGCGTCTATGACAAGTGGGTAAAGTGTGCCTAATAAAACCGCTGCCGTCGCAACTGATAAGAGAACACTATTTAATAAAAGAAACGTTTCTCTTGACAATAACCCCATAGACCCACCCAAAGTCACTTGTGGCGCACGCCAAGCAAAGAGGGTGAGTGAGGAGCCTACGACTACAGCTAGAAAACACAGCACAAAAACCCCCCGGGTCGGGTCTGAGGCAAATGCGTGCACTGACGTCAAAACACCAGAGCGTACTAAAAACGTTCCAAGCAAAGATAGCGAGAATGCGGCAATTGCCAACAAGACCGTCCAGGCTTTAAAACCACCCCGCTTCTCCGTCACCATCAAAGAGTGAATTAGCGCTGTTGATACCAACCAAGGCATCAGCGAAGCATTCTCAACGGGGTCCCAAAACCACCACCCGCCCCAACCCAACTCATAGTAAGCCCACCATGAGCCCAGTCCTATACCGAGCGTTAAAAAAGACCACGCAATCACAGTCCAAGGTCTTGACCACCTTGACCAAGCTGAGTCCAACCTTCCCGTGATGAGAGCAGCAATTGCAAATGCAAATGCAACGGACATCCCTACGTACCCCATGTAAAGCATTGGGGGATGGATGACAAGGCCAGGGTCTTGAAGCAAGGGATTCAAGTCGTGACCATCTAAAGGGGCGGGCAAAGACCTAAGAAATGGATTGGACGTGAATAAGATAAAAAGTAAAAATCCAACTGAAATAAAACCCAGAACGCTAAGCACTCTTGAGATGATCCCAATAGGAAGACTTTTGGAGAAATATGCCACTAAAGAGGTCCAAATGGCCAGGAACAAGACCCAAAGCATCAAAGAGCCCTCATGACCTCCCCACACAGCCGCAAATTTATACGGAGTCGGCAAAAGATGATTGGAATGATCCGCAACATAAGTAATTGAGAAATCATCACTTAAAAATCCAGTCAACAAACAGGCATATGCAGTGGCAACCAATGCGCACTGCAACCAAGCAGTCGGTCTGCCCAAGTACTGCCAAGCGTGTTGCTTGGTAAGTGAGCCCGCCATGGGCAACGCAAACTGAATAAACGCAACAATCAACGCCAATATCAAAGCGAATTGGCCTAGCTCAGCAATCATTGGAACACCTTCAAATCTAGAGAAATTATTTTTAAGTTATCAAGCATAAATTTTGGAGTTCGCTTTATATGATGGTTTTATTCAATCGCTTTATATTTTTACAAAAATTTATAGTGTGGATTTCTTTTATGGGCTGGTTTTAAGAGATTTAGAAGCCCGCTCAATCGCTGCCTTGTCAATTGCATCTTTAGCTGCAGGCGGCATATAGTTTTCATCATGCTTTGCTAAAACCTCTGTTGCAGTTAAGACATTATCATCGCTCAAACGACCCTGGGCTACAACACCCTTACCCTCTTTGAATAGATCTGGCAACAATCCAGTGTAGTGAACTACCACTTCATTAGAAAAATCAGTAACTACAAATTCAATATCATCTTTACCCCTCTTTAAGGTTCCCTCCTTAACCATGCCGCCGATTCTAAAGAGTCGGTTCTTTGGAGCCTCACCTCGCGCGACTTGGGAAGGGGTAAAGAAAAAAACCAAATTACTTTGAAATGCATTCAAAACAAATGCAGCGGCTAAGCATAGCACCACGATGCCGCAACTTATAAACCAAAATCTTTTTTGTCTGGGAGTCATTGAATAATTGTGCGAGTTACTCGGATATTGATCTCTGCGCTTTTACCCATTCAAGCGCTGAGCCCCTGGCATTTAATACCCACAGGACTTCGATCGCCAAAAGGGCAAATGTAACGATCACGCTACCCCATACATAGAATGCATAGCCGCCCATCAGAAAAAATTCAGACCAACTGTTCCAGTTCATCAAAAAATCCTTAGTTCAAAATTTGAATAAATTAATGATATTTTCTGCGAAAAAGATGCCTTTTGAGTTAAATGTACATTTGATTGGACATTACTGAGCCTCTGGCAAGGATTGCACCCAATGGGCGTCATATTCTCGCTGCAATATGATAGTTCTTACCCTATAAAAAGCAATTGCTATGGAATAGGCCCAAAACGCCAATGACATCAGCAACATAGCGATCAACATTTGGTGCGCCATGGAGGGCGCTTTTGTTACTGAAACTGAAGCGCCTTGGTGTAAAGTATTCCACCAAATAACTGAGAAATAAATAATAGGGACATTAATGGATCCCACCAAACTCCATATTGAGCCTGCCTTATCTCTTCTGGCAGGATTTTCAATTGCAGATGTCAAAGCTATATAGCCTAAATATAGAAAAAATAAAATCAATTCTGACGTCAGCCTTGCATCCCAAACCCACCAGGCTCCCCACATCGGCTTACCCCACATGGCGCCAGTCCACAGGGAAAGAAATGCAAAAATGGCCCCCGTGGGTGCAAGTGCAGAAGTCATCATGCCTGATAAACGGGTTTTAAAGGTTAGGCCCAAAAAACTCCACAAAGCCATTGCCATAAAGATAATCATTGACATCCATGATGCGGGCACATGCAAAAAGATAATTCTGTAACCCTCTCCTTGTTGCGCATCAGTAGGGGCTATAAAAAAACCAATCCATAAACCTGCAAGTGTCAGCAAGGTACCGATACCCACTAACCAAGGGATGATTTGACCAGCCAAGCGATAAAAAGCTTGAGGTGAGGCAAATCTAAATAAAAAACCCATCATCTTGTTTTATTCCTGAAAACTTCTAGCTTAACCTAATTAGAAATGAACCCTATCACTCAAGGGCGACTCTAAGCGCTTGAGCACATGCCCATGGACTAAAAAATAGTGCCGGTAATAAGATGGCCAATAAAATTGAGAAATATGCCTGAACTCCAAGTCCAGCCGCAAGTGACTCAACCGCACCCGTACCAAACACCAGAACGGGAACATATAGTGGCAACACGAGCAACGAAATCAGCACTCCCCCTCCCCTAAGTCCAAGAGTAAGAGCAGATGCGATTGCACCTAAACAAGACAGGATTGGGGTGCCCAGCAAAAGTGTAGCCATCATTACCCAAGCGTAATCGAGTGGCAAATCAAACATCAAACCCAAAATACTAGACATCAGTACCAATGGGAGACTACAAAGAAGCCAATGAGCGAGTATTTTCGCTAATACCAATAAAGACAAGTTATGTGGGGTCAAAACCAATTGCTCAAGCGTACCGTCTTGCCAATCGGCCTCAAACAAACGTCCTAAGGTGAGCATAGAGGATAAAAGTGCGCCGACCCAAAGAATTCCTGGTGCTATTTTTCTCAAAATATCCAAGTCTGAGCCAATCGCTAATGGAAATAAAGTAGCAACGACCAAATAAAAAAACAATCCACTAAGCACCTCGACTTTACGCTTCATCGCAACTCGCAAATCTCTGCGCAAAATAGCCAAAAATGCATTCATCTGCTCAGCCTCATTATTTCCCCTGGGCATTCAAAGTCAACATTTTGATGGCTCGTTAAAAGAACAGACCCACCCTGCACTAAATGGTCTTCAATCAAATCCGTAAGAAGACGAACTGAGTGAGTATCTAAAGCAACAAAAGGCTCATCCAACACCCACAAAGGCGCGTGCGTAAGTTTAAGTTTGGCTAAGGATACTCTTCTTTTTTGACCTTGAGACAAAATTGCAAGGGGAACTTGTTCGCGCCCCCTTAATCCAAAATAATCTAACGCAGAAAGGATATCTGCACTTGTTGATTCAGCTTGCATCAACTGTGTTTCGATATTTAAATTCTCAAAGGGGCTCAACTCCTCTTTCAAAGCCAATTTATGCCCCATGAAAAATACGTCCTTCAAAAAAGAAGGCATGTCATCTAGGGTGTTTTTTTTGCCCCAGCTTACCTCCCCCGAATCTAAGGGGACAAGGGAGGTGACGGCTCTAAGTAAAGTCGTCTTACCAATACCGTTATCGCCTTGAACATGGATCCAGTGCCCAGGAGTTAAAGCAAAACTTATATCTCGCAAAAGTTTCTTCCCTCCCCTTGAGAGCGTTATATTATTCACTTCTAACGTTTGAGGAGGGTACACGTAATAGGAATGCTTTGCTTAGAGAAAACTAAACGATCAGTACCAGTAAAACAATACTACTTTTAAAAAGCCTTCTCAGGCGTGCTCAGTCTGCTTTTGCCCCAGAGGCCTTAACTATCGCGCCCCAACGAACAACTTCAGTCTTATCCAACTCAGCCATTTGCTCTGGTGTTGAGGGGATCATAATGAAACCTGACTCGCTCATTCTTTTAACAAATTCTGGGGACTTGGTACCCTTCACCATTTCAGTATTTAATCTGGTGATAATCTCTTTTGGCGTGTTACTTGGCGCAACCAATCCAAACCAAACTCCAGACTCATAGCCCGCAACACCGGCCTCAGCGATCGTGGGCAAATCAGGCAAAGAGGGGTCTCTTTTGGTTCCAGAGGTTGCAATTGCTCTTAATTTTCCTGATTTGATATACGTCATTGAACTTGGGAGATTGTCAAACATCATCATCACTTGACCGCCCATTAAATCGACCAAAGCTCCCGAACTGCCTTTGTAAGGAATATGAGATATATCCACCTTAGCCAAGCTCTTGAACAACTCACCCGACATATGAATACTTGTTCCACTTCCACTTGAGGCGTAATTTAGCTCCCCTGGACTAGCCTTAGCTGCATTGATAATCTCTTGAACAGTCTTAAATTTTGAACTGGGCGGAACCACCAAAACATTGTTCATAGAAACAAATGTACCAATCGGTGCAAAGTCCTTACTGGGATTAAAAGGCATCTTTGAATAAAGCGCTGGATTGATAGCTTGAATGCCGCTCGTGGTCAACATGATTGTGTAGCCATCTGGTGCTGCGTGGGCGACTTCTGAACCCCCTATATTTCCACCGGCCCCAGGGCGATTGTCAACGGTCACAGGTTGACCTAGACTCTTTGACAACTCTAATGCAATTGCTCGAGCCGCCATATCGGTGGCCCCTCCGGCAAGGAAAGGACACACCAACTTGATGGGTTTGCTTGGATAGGCATCTGCACTGCTTGCACTTACACTATACAAACTTGTCGCTAATAAAACGCTGCATAGAGTTATTGATTTACTCAAAAATTGTCTCATTATTCTCACTCCCTTATTGTAAATACTTCGGCTTCTCAGTCCACAAAGAACGCATCAAACCCGCCCTCAGGCTCAAACCTTTGGTTCATAAATCTTAATATTTTTGGACCCCTCATCACTTTTTCTCGCTCTGGGTGTTTTTCATGCCCAGGATAACAAAGATGCCTAATCCCCTCGAGATCAAAGGGTTGGGGTCTAATGCAGGCAGGAGCTTTTCCTCGAAAGTATTCAAGCGCAGAGTCTACATCGTCAAAAAAGGATAAGTTAGCCAGGCTCATTATTTGTGGAGGCGCCATCTCTATTTCTAGGTCCCAATACTTCTGAAGCGCTAGCTTAGGAGAAAACCAGGCACTGTCGATAGCCTCGAAATTATCATGTTTTGCAATTTGCAGATCAGGATTTTTAGCCAAAAAAAACCGAGTATCAAATCTCTTGGACATCACTGAAGCCAATTGAGGGGTAATCCATCTACTGAAAGGCACCAACTGGTCCAAACTAAGGCCCAAGTCATTGTCATTAAGATGTTTAAGTAAGGGGTTGTCTAGTAATTCTGTGTCAGTGAATTTAGTAAAAGACTTGTTAATGGGCTTGGCAAATAAAACTCCGCACTCCTCAAATGTTTCCCGAATTGTTGCGATATAAATGGAGGCTGCAGACTTCGGATCCAACTCAGGCTCGTTTAAACTGTGCTTTAAAATCTCCATATCTGCATCAATTCGGTCAAAGAGATTTATATTTGAGTCTTTTTTATCAACTTTTCCGCCAGGAAACACATACACTCCACCCAATACTGAGGATTTAGTGTGTCTACGGATCATGAAAACTTCGATTCCCTGACCCTTGTCCGAGTCTCTGAGTATCAAAAGAGTGGCTGCATCAACAGGTGCACTTGTTATAAGATCATTTTGAATTTCCATGGTGCCATTGTGGCATCAAAACTTTAGATTTTTATGTCCAGCATAGATACAAAAAACAACTTAAGCACATCCTCTGAACATGAGGTAAAACCCGCGCAAAGACAAGCCGCATCCACTCCGAACGCTCTCAAACAGCTCTGGCCGTTTTTGGGTAAATACAAATTCGCTTTGGGATCTGCAAGCTTGTTTTTGGTCCTTGCAGCGGCCTCAACCTTGGCTTTTCCCTGGGCACTCAAGGTCCTAATTGACCAGGGACTGGCTCACCCTGAGGGGCGATTGCATTTGGCTGAACATTTTCTAGCCCTTTTTGGCGTTGCCGCAGCACTTGCAGTTTTCTCAGCAGCTCGTTTTTATACCGTTAGTTGGCTGGGAGAGCGAATCACTGCGGACGTCAGAAATGCTGTGTATGGGCACGTTCTAAAGCAAAGTGCGGAGTTTTTTGAGACCACCCAAACAGGCGAAATATTGTCCAGACTTACCAATGACACCACTTTGGTTCAAACCGTAGTTGGCTCCTCCCTATCCATGGGGCTTAGAAATTTAGTCATGGGCTCGGGGGCACTTATCATGTTGATATGGACCAACCCACTCTTGATGTTACAAGTTCTTGGATTGCTCATATTAGTGGTTTGGCCAAGCATGCGGATGGGCAAAAAAGTTCGCAAACTTTCAAGAGCTAGCCAAGACAGGGTTGCAGATGCAAGCGCTATTGCTGGCGAAGTTCTAAATTCAATTCCGGTTGTTCAAAGTTACACCGCAGAGGCACGCGAATCTAAAAGATTTAACGATTCGACAGAGTATGCTTTTCAGACCGCCGTCAACAGAACCAAAGCTCGCGCAGTTTTAGTGGGTTTCATTATCATGGCCACAAGCGCTGCTCTGCTTTGGGGTCTTTATGAAGGGACACTCGCCGTCCAAGCGGGTACTTTAAGCGCTGGGGAACTAGGTCAAACCATTGTTTATGTTATTTTGTTGGCCGGTTCAGCAGCCGTCCTTGGCGAGGTCTATGGTGACATGCTCAGGGCAGCAGGCGCTACAGAGCGGCTCATGGAGCTTCTCCAAACCAACTCAAGTATCAATGCAAATGAGTCCTCCGCAGAGCCAAAACTGCCCCTCAATGGATCAATTATTAAAATACAACAACTGACCTTTAAATACCCCTCAAGACCCACCGTATTGGCACTCAATTCCTTAACAGGTACAGCTCTCCCCGGTCAAACGATCGCAATTGTCGGTCCAAGTGGAGCAGGAAAAACTACGCTTTTTAGTTTATTGCTCAGATTTCATGACCCCGAGTCTGGATATATCGAGATGGACGGGGTGAAGATCAATGAGATGAGCCTTAACTCGCTTAGAAACAGAATTGGACTGGTCCCCCAAGAGCCAGTTGTATTCTCTGGCTCTGCAATGGAGAACATTAGATACGGACGTGTAGATGCAAGCGAAGCCGAAGTGATTGCTGCTGCAAAGGCCGCATTCGCTGACGAATTCATTAAGGACTTGCCTAACGGATACGACACCTTCCTTGGGGAGAGAGGGGTTAGGCTGTCTGGTGGCCAACGTCAACGTATCGCCATTGCTAGAGCTATTCTAAAAAATCCACCTCTGCTTTTGTTAGATGAGGCCACCAGTGCGCTCGACGCGCACAGTGAAAGAGTGGTACAAGAAGCCCTCACTCATGCCATGAAAAACAGAACGACCTTTGTCATTGCTCACCGCCTCTCAACCGTCCAACAAGCCGATTGCATTTGGGTTTTGGATAAGGGTGAACTGGTTGAGCAAGGCACGCACACGGAACTCGTGCAGCGAAATGGACTTTACGCGGGCTTGGCAAAATTACAATTCAATCTTTCCCGCTCACAGAGTTAACCATCAACAATGAGTGGCTTAATATTACAAAATGAGTCAGCACCATTTATCATCTCCGTTACTGCTTTAGCTTTTGTTTTAGGCTCCATTGTCGGAAGCTTTCTAGGGGTTGTTGTTCCCAGACTTCCAAAAATTCTTTTCTCACAAGCCTCGGACCTCAGTGATCAACTGGGGGCTGAAAGCAAACTAGAGAGCGGCCTTGATAGTGGTCACGAAGATAATCTAGACAACACGTCTCACTCTCACTTAAGTCATAAGTTACAAACGCCGCTTGGTTTTCGTTACTTAGCATACCCCGGCTCACACTGCATGGAATGTGAAAAACCATTATCAGCTCGCCATAACATTCCCATCCTCTCCTACTTGTTACTAAAAGGTCGTTGTGCATTTTGTGAAAAATCAATTCCCACTTGGCATTTTTGGATTGAATTATTGTGCGCATTGTGGTGGATGTTTTGCGCTTACCAGTACGGTCTAACTTGGTCAGCCCTGGCCTATTGCCTTTACGGGTCAGCACTAATTTGCCTCGGATTTATCGACTGGCAAACTACGATACTTCCAGACATCATCACATATCCTGTGCTTTGGGGTGGACTTATTTCGAGCTCATTAAACATCACTCAATTGCCCCTGATTGGATCAGTATGGGGTGCCGTTATTGGCTATATGTCCCTTTGGGTCATAAGTAGAGCGTACTTTGCGGTTCGGGGTCAAGTTGGCCTTGGGGACGGAGATCTAAAACTTGTGGCTGCAATTGGGGCATGGACTGGTCCTTTACCTCTCATTTGGCTGTTGCTAGTGGCATCACTGGGAGGAATAACGGCTGCAGTGATTTTAAGAATTCAAAAAAAATTAGAACAAAGCGGCCTTATACCCTTTGGACCTTTTATCGTGGGGGCGGCCTTGCTTATTACTGTTTTGAATAGCCTTCCGTTAATCGCTCCATTGATTAACTTCTCAGGTCGTTTTTGATATTTTTATGGATGGAAACTTTGATGAAAAATCTTTTGTCTTTGCTGAAACCTTAGCAGCAACGCGTCTGGCTACATCCTTGTAAATGGCTGCCACTGCACCGTCAGGGTCTGCGGCTACTGTTGGGGTACCGCCGTCAGCTTGCAAACGAATTTGAATATCCAAAGGTAACGCCCCCAAATAGTCAACCTTCAATTCAGCGGCCATAGACTTTCCCCCTCCTTCACCAAAAATATGCTCTGTATGCCCGCAGTTTGTACATGTATGAACTGCCATGTTCTCTAAAACACCAAGGATCGGGACTCCAACTTTCTCAAACATACGAATACCTTTGCGCGCATCAATTAAGGCGATATCTTGCGGCGTTGTCACTATAACTGAACCAGTCATGGGCACTCTTTGACTGAGTGTCAGTTGAATATCTCCTGTACCTGGTGGCAAATCAATAATTAAATAATCAAGCGAGTTCCAGTTTGTCTGTCTAAGCAATTGTTCAAGAGCTTGTGTCGCCATAGGGCCACGCCAGACCATAGCCTCATTTGGGCTGACCAAAAAACCAATTGACATAACTTGTACGCCGTGCCCCAACAAGGGGTTCATCGTCTTACCATCCGCACTCTCGGGCCTAGCGCTAAGTCCCATCATCATGGGTTGGCTGGGTCCATAAATATCAGCATCTAAGAGTCCAACTGTTGCACCCTCTGCTTTAAGGGCCAGAGCTAGATTAGCTGCAGTCGTACTTTTACCGACCCCTCCTTTACCAGACGCAACACCGATGATGTTTTTGACTTGAGGGAGCAACTGCACACCGCCTTGAGCAGTGTGGGCAACCACGTTCGTTTTAAAATTTACTCGCACTTGCGTATCTTGCGCGTTGGGAAGTGTTCTAACCTCTTTTTCAAATCTCTCTTGCAGACTGCTCCAAATGCTTTGTGCTGGATAACCCATTTCAAGATCGAAACTAACTGTTTGTTCAAAAATCGCCAAGTTTTTTATCGATTTATTTTGTACAAAATCTGTGTTTAGGTATGGATCGCGAACTGCACCTAATGCCTCCAAAACCTGCTCTTGTGTCGGTACCATCTCAAAACTTCCTTAATCGCTTTTAATTTACTTAAATTACTATCAAAACCCACACAGTCTAACCAAATCCCACCTACCTTGCACAACTAAAGGGCTAAAAATAGAAATTGCTTCAACAAGGGAATAAAATCTATCTCTTACTTGAAAGTGAAGTTATGTCCAAGCGTCGCCTATTTGTTACCACTGCCCTGCCTTATGCCAATGGAAAATTCCACATTGGCCACATCATGGAATATATCCAAGCAGATATCTGGGTTCGCTTTCAAAGGATGCAGGGTAATTTGGTTCATTTCGTTTGCGCTGATGATGCGCACGGCGCACCCATCATGATTGCCGCAGAAAAGGCAGGCATCACTCCACAAGAATTCGTAGCCGGCATCTCCAGTGGTCGAAAGCCCTATCTTGAAGGTTTTCACATTGCTTTTGACAATTGGCACTCTACCGACGGGGAGGAAAATCACCAACTTGCAAAAGAGATTTACCTGCAGCTCAAAAATAAGGGTTTGATTGAGGTTCGTGAGATTGAGCAGTTTTTCGATCCTGAGAAGGGAATGTTTCTGCCCGATCGGTTTATCAAAGGCGAATGCCCTAAATGTGGTGCCAAAGATCAGTACGGGGACAGTTGTGAATCTTGCGGAGCTGTGTACAGCCCAACAGAAGTTAAAAATCCCTACTCAACACTCTCAGGATCGAGCCCCATTCTTAAAAAGTCAGATCATTATTTCTTCAAACTCTCTGACCCTTCATGTGTGCAATTCTTGCAAAACTGGATTCATACTCCCAACCCTCAAGGACGAGCTCGCCTGCAACCCGAGGTTCTAAACAAGATCAAGGAATGGTTCATTGCCGACGAAAGCGGTAAATCCGGACTTGGTGATTGGGATATCAGCAGAGACGCGCCCTACTTTGGCATTGAGATACCAGAGGCTGCGGGCAAATATTTTTATGTTTGGCTAGACGCGCCAATCGGTTATTTGGCATCTCTTAAAAATTACTTGGATCAAGACAATACTCAAAAAACCATTGCCGGAGCCCTCCCTTTTGATCAATTCTTATCTGACCCATCTGTAGAACAGTACCATTTTATTGGCAAAGACATTACCTACTTTCACACACTTTTTTGGCCTGCAATGCTGCACTTTAGCGGGCGTAAAACACCCTCCAGCATATTTGTGCACGGCTTTATAACGGTAAGTGGTGAGAAAATGAGCAAGAGCAGGGGAACTGGAATCGATCCCCTTAAATACCTATCACTTGGCATGAATCCCGAATGGCTAAGATACTATTTAGCTGCCAAACTTAGCTCAAAAGTTGAGGACGTCGACTTTAATCCAGATGATTTCATGCTCAGGGTGAACTCTGACTTGGTAGGCAAATACATAAACATTGCAGCACGCTCGGCCGGTTTCATTCATAAACAATTCAACTCCAAACTGGGAGAAATCCTTCCTAACGGTGAGAGCTTACTTATAAGTCTTCAATCCAGTGCCAATTCAATCAGCAATCTTTATGAGGAACGCGAGTTTGCAAAAGTGCTCAGGGAGATTATGGCCCTTGCGGACAAAGTCAATGAATACGTAGATCAAAACAAACCTTGGGAATTGGCTAAAAAAGAAAACTCACAACTTGAGCTTCACGCAGTTTGTACGACATGTCTTGAGGCATTTAGGTACTTGAGCATTTACCTAAAGCCAGTCTTACCCGCATTAAGTGAGCAAGTTGAGTCCTTCCTTAAATGTCAATCACTCACCTTTTCAGATGCCAAAACAAGGCTTGGGGCTGGTCACACAGTCAACCCTTACAAGCATCTTATTCAAAGGGTGGATGAAAAAATGCTTGACTCACTTTTTGACTTACCCAGCGAAACTATCTCGAATGTGAATGGCGTAACTCCCTCAATTTCTGAAGAAATCAAAACGGAAGATGATAATCACGCAAGTCTTGTCAAACCTGGGGGCGAGGAGATTGCACAGATTATTAATATCGATGAGTTTGCAAAAGTAGACCTGCGTGTTGCTCAAATCGTATCTTGTGAAAGCGTTGAAGGATCTACTAAATTACTTCGACTGATGCTGGACGTGGGAGAGGGTCGACACAGGCAAGTATTTAGTGGCATCGCTAGCGTGTACAAGCCTGAAGATTTAGTGGGAAAATTAACTGTTGTGGTTGCAAATTTAGCACCGCGTAAAATGAAATTTGGAATCAGTGAGGGCATGGTTCTAGCCGCTAGTCATGCGGACGAAAAAACCAGCCCAGGAATTTATATCTTAAACCCATGGCCAGGCGCAGTGCCTGGCATGAGAATTCATTAGTTCTAGTTAAAGGGTCCAAATCATTATGCAAACTCTTTTGTTTAGACCCAAATTAATAGAAACCTTAAGAGATTACTCGATTGATAGCTTGATCCGTGACATAGGTGCGGGACTGACCGTTGGAGTTGTTGCACTTCCCCTTGCAATGGCTTTTGCTATAGCATCGGGTCTCCCGCCTCAAGCAGGTTTATTTACGTCCATAACAGCAGGTTTTCTAATCTCTCTTTTGGGGGGAAGTAAAGTGCAGATAGGCGGGCCAGCTGGAGCCTTCATCGTCATCGTCTACAGCATCATCCAACAAAACGGTTTAGGCGGGCTGGTAATCGCAACACTTATGTCAGGGGCCATTCTCTTTGTGATGGGCTTACTAGGCTTAGGTACCCTTATTCGTTTTATCCCAGTTGCCGTAGTCATTGGTTTCACAAATGCAATTGCTGTGTTGATTATGTTGTCTCAGATTAAAGATTTTCTAGGTCTGAGCGTTGCAAATATGCCGGCTGATTTTTGGGGAATCATGTCAGTCCTGGCGGGCTCTATCAACACTTTAAACTTAAGTGCTTGCATCCTAGCCCTTTTTTCATTGATCTTCTTATTCACCTGGCAGTTACTCATTCCTAGGTGGCTTGAAAAATCTAATCGGCGAAGTCATTTCAACACGTATTTACATCAATTACTTTTAAAGCTCCAAAAGCTCCCTGGATCAATTTTGGTTTTAGTGTTTTCAACTCTTATTGTTTACCTGAGCGATCTGCAAGTGCAAACCATTGGCTCAAGGTTTGGAGGCATACCGAGCTCTTTACCCACATTCGCATTTCCGTCATTTGACATCAGCACTCTTCAAGACCTGGTTCGACCAGCTTTTACATTAGCAATCCTTGGAGCCATTGAGTCTTTGTTATGTGCACGGATTGCAGATAATTTAATCGATGACCAACACAATCCTAATCAAGAACTGATGGCGCAAGGGATAGCCAATTTCATCGCCCCGCTTTTCTCAGGCATGCCCGCGACTGGAACCATCGCTCGTACGGTGACCAATGTAAAAAATGGGGCAATTAGTCCTATTGCGGGCATTGTGCACGCATTTACATTGCTCTTTATAGTGTTAGTTGCAGCCCCACTTGCATATTTCATACCTCTACCCGCTTTGTCTGCTATTTTGGTCTTTGTTGCTTGGAATATGGGGGAGTGGAGAGAGTTTATTCATCTAAAAGAGTTTCGAATACCCTACCGGGTAATTCTAATTACAGTTTTTTTAGTCACCATATTGGTTGACCTTGCAAGTGCAGTTGAACTTGGACTCATCGGCGCTTGCCTAACTTTCATATATAGAATTTCAAGTCTTACTCGTTTCGAAGTTATATACGACTCAAATGAAATTAGGGTTCACCGTCTTTATGGATCTCTGTTTTTTGGAGCAGTCAAAATGGTGGAGGAATTGGAACAGTTGTTACCAGAGCAAACAATCATTTTGGATTTTAAAAATCTTATTTACCTCGACTCTTCAGGAACAGACGCGCTTAGACATTTAATTAAAACATGTCACAAAAAAGAAATAAGATGCGTATTCTCTGGATTAATTCACCAACCCCTGGAGATGATGGAACGCGCTGGTTTGAAAGCGCTTTTATCGCCTCAACATTTCTACGAAGATGTTGCGACGGCTATGCGTTTAGAGATACATAATTTATAATACAAAAGTCTTCACGTCGTCTTTGTTTCACTGCTTAGGGTCTTCAACGAATAAACCCACAGACCTCAGAGGTTACACCGTAGGGATCAACTACAGTTCATCAGCTACCAAAAATAGAAAAATTGACCTAGCCACTAGCTCGGTACTCGCCGGAAAAGTAACGCCATCTAGAATACGGTGAAGGTGGTTAAAACCTGCGCTGTTTGATTAGCCACTTTAAGATCATTAGCCTGTAGAATAGAGTACTGTTTTTAGAGCAATTGACTATGTCCTTTTTTAGACGCCCAGACTACTACTCAGACGCGACTGAGTTCATCCAAAAACTAAAAGCTTCGCGCCCAGAGCTCGAAGCTGAGCAGCGCTTGGGCAGGTCTTTACTTTGGGACAAGAAACTCGATCGTGAAATCTTAAATGAGTTCTCAAAAGCCCGAGTTGCGCAAAAAGCTTACGTTTATCAAAACGGTTCGTGAACTCTGGCCCAATTGAATCCCCTGCTGAGGAGGCAGCTAGCCCCTCAGGAATGGTCGAAGTAATCGATCATGTCGCAGTGGCTCGCCTTTACGGAGAGCCGCTTTTCTCCCTTCCCCACGATTTATATATTCCCCCAGACGCGCTGGAAGTATTTCTTGAAGCGTTTCAAGGTCCACTTGACCTTTTGTTGTATCTCATTCGCAAACAAAACTTCAATATCCTAGATATCCCCATGGCAGCTTTAACGCGCCAATATCTTAGTTATATTGAAGAGATTAGGAATTCAAATCTTGAGTTGGCAGCAGAGTATTTGTTAATGGCGGCGATGATCATTGAGATCAAATCTCGCATGTTGCTCCCCCCCAAGAAACAGGCCGACGGGGAAGAAGCAGAAGACCCAAGAGCAGAGTTGGTTAGAAGACTGCTTGAGTATGAACAAATCAAACTCGGAGCCGCCCAGCTTCAGGAAATTCCTCAGTATGGGCGTGACTTCCTTAAAGCCCAAATATATATTGAACAATCCCTGCAACCCAGGTTCCCAGATGTTGATATTACGGAACTACAGCAAGCATGGGCCGATATCCTCAAACGCGCAAAGTTAATTCAGCATCACAAAATTGACCGTGAAGAGTTATCCGTTCGAGAACATATGAGCTTGGTGATCAAGAAACTTCAAGGTAAGAGATTCGTTCAGTTTGAGGACCTTTTTGACCCCAGCAAAGGGGTCTCAATTTTGGTCGTAACCTTTGTTGCTTTACTAGAGCTTGCCAAAGAGACTTTGATTGAAATCACTCAAGCCGAAGTGTACGCGCCCATTTACGTGCGCTTAAGTTATTCTCCGTCTTGAGTCTCTATTTAGTCGATTGAGTCTATTGAGTCTTCAATGACTTTGCTTGTCTTTTATCCAATCTTTAACGATTACTTCCAATACATCAAGTGGCACACTGCCGTTTGAGAGTACGACATCGTGAAATTCCGATAATTTGAATTTCTCGCCTAGCTCTTTTTTTGCCGTCTCACGAAGACTCAAAATCTTTATCATTCCAACTTTATAGGCCAAAGCTTGGCCAGGCATAACAAGGTAACGCTCGATCTCAATCGTCACTTCGTCCTCACCCATGCCAGTTTGACTAATCATATAGCTAATCGCATGTTCCCTGCTCCAATGCTTTGAGTGCATTCCAGTATCAACAACCAACCTTACAGCACGAAACATCTCCGCCTGGAGTCTTCCTAGGTTATCAAGAGGATTTTTCTCCAAATTCATCTCAAAAGCCAACTGCTCTGCATACAAAGCCCAACCCTCAACGTATGAAGTAAATCCCGTAGCCCTTCTAAAGAAAGGAATTGACTCTTGCTTCATCTGGATTGCAATTTGAAGGTGATGACCGGGTATTGCTTCATGGTAAGCGAGCGAATGCATTGTGAATTTTGGAGAGTATTCAATCTTGCCTAAATTCGTAAAGAACATACCTGGACGGTCCCCATCCAGTGAGGGCGGTTGATAATATCCCACAGGTGCTGTCTGCTGAGAGAACTCAGGTACCCTTTTGACCACTACACCTGTGGAGGGCAGGACTCCAAAATACTTTTTCGACTCATCTCCAGCCTCATCAATGATTTTCTGATAATCAGCCAGTGAGGCTGCCCGACCCTGTTCGGTATCTGGATAGAGTTGATCCTTAGAGTGCGCAAGATTAAAGATTTTTTCTGCTCTATTTTTACCAGGAATTTTTTGGTCTTTTAATATTTCATCAATTTGCTCGCCAATCCTTTGCACCTCACTCAGCCCCAATTCGTGGAGTTGATCAGCCGTAAGGCTAGTAGTGGTGTGAGTTTTAATAGCATATTCATAATATTCTTTTCCCCCAGGCAAACTCCATACTCCGTCATTATTAAGAGGTAATTTTTTAAGACCCTCCATATGTGCAATAACTTTTGTATAGGCTGGGTACACTTGCTGGGCAATAATATTATTGGCCTTCACTAAATTGTTTTCTTTTTGCTCAGCACTCATCTCACTTGCGGGAATAGCCGCCATTTTTGATGCCAAATTTTTAGCTAGGGCATTTTCTTTTGCGTCTGAAGCAATAAAAGATCTCATCTGAGCAATTGTTTTGTCAACTGCAAACAAATTGGGCAATAACCCTTTTTCATCTCTGATTGAAGCATCTTCCAAGACTTGATCAAATGCAGCAGGCAGTGCCTGCAGCCTTTTGAAATAGTTATCTATATCGCGTTGATTTGTGATCGGATGAATATTAATTAAGAAATCAGGTAGTTGAGACTGCATCCCAAACAAAGGATTGAAGGGGTAGCCATACCAATGCCATTTTTCATCATCTAATTTTTGCTTGTATGCATAGTCAGCAACTAGCCAATTAATCTTATCTTGTCCGTGCAAAGAGTCACTTGGATAGGATTTGAAGGTACTGTAATTCTCTTGGGTTAGAGTAAATTGTTTTTTATGCTGAGCTTCTGAAAAATCATCTAATTTGTCTGCATACCAAGCAAATGGGGTCTTGTCTAAGAGCTGAAGACTTGAGAGCGTAATTGGTGACTGAATTAATTCCTGAAAAAATGCCCTATCGTAAAACCAAGAGATTTTCAAAGGCTTAAAGTACCAAATCTGCGCTAACGAGAGGCTGATTATCAACATGATAGAAAAAACCAACCACCCAAAAAACTTAATTATTTTCATTTTTAATTTTCACACTTCAATAACAATTAGATTACAAGAAAATCTAATATCAAATTAATATAATTTGATAATTTTAATTCTTACTTATTTAAACCGTCCAAGAACCCTCGGATTTGGTCCGCAATATAAGCCTCCTCTGCTGAGCCTTTGATTGGGGCAGCGCCACCTAAATGACCCCTGATGGTTGGAATCTCCACATATTTTGCATCCTTGATCCCAGCTAAAAGCTCTCTGGATAGGTAGGCCGGTATTGTTCTATCGGTTTGACTGGGGAGAAGTAACGACTTCGCAACAATCTTGCCCAATGCAACTTTCATATTACCTGCGTAAGGTGCAGAGGCATCAAAGTTCCTTGAAGCTGAGTACCGAATGATCAGAGAATTTGCATCCCAATTTTTAGCCCAACCGGTGCCAAATGCCATTAAGGCAGTTTGGTAGGGTTCTGGCTCTTTCAGCGTAAGAAGGTACTCATCACTAAAGAGCCAAGGAAAATAAACCATGCCTGACCTCTTTATACCCTCAACTGGGTTTTCAGTGTATTTACCCCCTTTGTATGCTGGATCTAGAGTGATCATTCCAATCGTTGCGTCAGCGATTGAGTGAAAATGTTGATCACTCCTTGCTGCTGGCACGATAAGGATCAGTCCCTTCATAAAGTTTGGATAATTAATTCCCCACTCAACCCCCTGAAACGAGCCCATCGAGGGACCTGACACCGCTAATAAACTATTTAGTTTAAGACCGTCATGCACCATTAGGTACTCTGTATGAACCATATCCCTAACTGTGTACCTTGGAAAGTCCATCCCTAAACCATCTTTTGGCTGAGTCGAGAGTCCTCCACCAATTACGTCTACCCCGATAAAAAAATATTTATCAGTGTCGTACATCTTTCCAGAACCTACATAATCATCTGCCCAGTGTCTTCCACTACTGGTACCAGGGACCAAAAGTACAGCATTGGATTTGCTCTCATTTAATTTGCCGTAAGTTACGTAAGCAATTTTGACGTTGTCCAACTCCTTACCATCCTCGAACTTATAGTGAGGAATGGTGTAGGAGCCCTCTTGCTGAGCACTTGCAGGGAAAGTCAACAAGAGTGAAGCCAATCCAATAGCCGATACGATGCCAGATAGGAATCTCATTTTCAATCCTTTAGTTAGGGGTTAGAGATATTTATTTTTCAAGATTAACGTTCGTTCATTATCATTGTTTTGAACCAACCCCTCCCCCCATAGCTACCCCAATATAGAAATTACCAATTAAGGCTAATGATTACTTTTAGGGACATATTTTAAAAACAACTATTTCAAAAACGAAACAAATTTTCAATCTTTGACAAAGTGCAAAGCTTCATCTTTGGCGGATCGACCCATCAATAAAGGAACGGTATCTTTGAGGTGTAAGCTTCCCTCCAATAACGCAACGACGGCATTCGTAATTGGCATATCAACACCAAGTTCTGCTGCTCTAAGGGAAACTGTTTTGGCAGAATAAACTCCCTCAGCTACGTGCCCCAAAGTGTCCATGATCTCTTTTAGAGTGAGTCCTTTTGCCAAACAAAGACCAACCTTTCTATTGCGAGATAAGTCCCCTGTAGTGGTTAAGACCAGGTCTCCAAGACCACTGAGACCCATAAAGGTTTGGGCCCTAGCTCCTAAAGCGACCCCCAAAAGCGTCATCTCAGACAAGCCACGAGTTATCAGTGCTGCTCGAGCGTTTAAACCTAGCTCAAGTCCATCGCAAAGACCCGTGGCGATAGCCATTACATTTTTCACCGCCCCACCCACCTCAACACCCACAACATCAGAGGTTGCATAAATTCTTAACTTGTCTGTATGCAACGCTTGAACCAAGGTCTCACGCACCCTTTCATGCTCACTCGCAACGACTAGTGCGGTAGGCTGCAACAAAGCGACCTCCTGTGCAAAACTTGGTCCACTCAGAACACCAGCAATGAGATTGGGCGCAACTTTTTCAAGCACTTCATGCCCTAAGAGTCCATTACTGGCTGTCCCGCCCGCTCCTGAGTTACTTGTGTCCCTAGGAGCCTCAAATCCTTTGCATAACCAAACCACTGGGGCAGTGATGTTTAAGCTTCCCAGTTTCGTAAGGACTTCACGAAGCGCAGACATTGGAGTTGCAATGATGATGAGATCAAAATCGGTCAACCACTCTGCCAATGCGATACTTGATAAAGTCAGATGATCAGGTAATTTAATATCTTTTAAATATTTTGTATTGGCACGCTCAGAATGCATTTGAGCAATCTGTTGATGATCGCGACCCCAAAGCGTAGTGGAATGAGTTGTGCAGGCTTCAATGGCCAAAGCGGTACCCCATGCACCGGCGCCCAATACAACGATCTTCATGCAGTTGGATTATTTACTGCGTGGTTGCAGAGGCAGACTGAGCTCTTTGTTGCTCATACATGCTTTGAAAGTTAATCTCTGCCAAATGCAAAGGCGGAAAACCAGCTCTTTGGATAACGTCTGCAATGTTAGAGCGAAGATATGGATAAATAATTTGTGGACATTGAATACCAACGATTGGATCTAAATGCTCCTCAGGAATATTCCGTATCTCAAAAATTGCAGCTTGTTTGCCCTCTACCAAATATAGAGTCTTATCTTGAACTTTTGCTGTAATTGTTGCAGTAACCGTAATTTCCATAATTCCAGGTACAACATGCTCAGCTCCCAAACCTAACTTGATATCTATTTCCGGTGCATCTTGAACCGTAAATATGGAGGGTGCGTTGGGTTGCTCTAAAGATAAATCTTTTAAGTAGACACGTTGGATAGAAAATACAGGAGCTTGTTGGTCAGATTCAGACATGAAATTTTCCTAATGGTTCAATAAAAACCCGCTTTAGATTTGCTCCAAAGCGGGTCATGACTTATGACGCTTAAACGTCTAGCAAAATTAGATTATCTCAGAACAAATGATCAAATTTAAGACAAATTCATATACTAATAGTACCCAACCTGTAGGGATTTGTTAGGAATTAAGGAGTGGAGCCAATCCCCCTTGGCCGTCTAGTGCAATAAGATCATCACAACCCCCGACGTGATGGTCTCCAATAAAGATTTGCGGGACCGTTCTTCTTCCCGTTGTTTGCATCATATGATCCCTTTGCTGAGGATCAAGGTCGATTCGGACCTCCTCAATCACCTCTACACCTTTGGACTTTAAAAACTGCTTGGCTCGAACGCAGTAGGGGCAAACAGCAGTTGTGTACATTTTTACATTTGGCATTGACATTTTTCTGATTTGTAAAGTGAGGTTATGTTAGACGGGATAAGGACTCATGAATAGATTCAAGAAACCCTTTGAACAGTTAGGGTTACACCTTTTGCAATGGTAAGTTTGCTTCGCGCCAAGACTTTATTCCACCACCAAGTAGAAAGACTTTTGAGAACCCAAGCTTTTGAGCCACCAATACGCCCTTAGCCGAAGTATTGCCGTTTTGGCAAAAGAAAATAAGAGGTCTGGACTTATCAGAGACGTGCCTTGTTAGGCCAGATTCCAAACTGTCCAGAGATAAATTAACAGCTCCAGAGGGGTGCCCTGTCGCAAACTCTGCAGGTTCACTGAGGTCAATAACTATTGCTTTTTCACGGTTCATCATCAAAACGGCCTCGGAGGTCGAGATTCCTGGGGCCATTCCGGATTGGATGATGGGCATTAAAAGCAAGGAGCCTGTGAGAATGGCGATACTAAAAAGCATCCAGTTGTCTAAAATAAATTGCACTACAAGTCCTTTAATAAAACTACTCTATTCTCGGTTATTTTAAAATCATTGTCATAAAAATTTTACAATAGGGTTTAAATACCTCGAATATTTCCTCAACCATTATCAATTAATTCAATAAAAATATGCATAAGCTGGTACTGATCCGTCACGGTGAATCAACTTGGAATCTTGAAAATCGTTTCACTGGATGGGTAGATGTTGATTTGACCGAAAAGGGCGTGACTCAGGCACTGTCAGCAGGTCAAATTCTTAAATCCCATGGGTTTACCTTTGACATCACGTATACAAGTGTGCTGACTCGGGCCATTCACACTCTATGGAAAGTCCTGGACGGGATTGAGCGGCCTTGGTTACCCGTGGTTAACTCTTGGCGATTAAATGAGCGCCACTACGGCGGACTTCAAGGACTCAACAAGGCGGAAACGGCGCAAAAGTACGGAGACGATCAAGTCTTGGCCTGGAGACGTAGTTACGATATTCCACCCCCTCCAATGGCTGAGGAGAATGCTCAACAAGAGAGATCTGATCCTCGCTACGCTCGCCTAAAATCAGATGAGTTTCCACTCACTGAATGCCTTAAAGACACCGTTGCAAGAGTATTGCCACTTTGGAATGAATCTATTGCTCCTGCACTAAAAGCGGGCAAAAGGCCAATGATCGTGGCACACGGCAACTCTATACGCGCTTTAATCAAATACTTGGACAATGTGTCTGAGAAGGATATTGTTGGCCTGAACATACCAAATGGCGTGCCACTTGTATATGAACTTGATGCCGAACTAAAGCCCATCAAACATTATTTTCTTGAAAACTAAACCCAATCGCTTCAATTCTAAATATTCAAGGCTTTCGGTAGGGCTCGGCAAAAAAACCCTATAAACCTCATTATTTCAAGCTATTCCTAATGAAGATCGGGGACGAATCTGTGGGCTGAGTTAAAATGTCAGGACTGGTAATTTTTCTTTTCCAGTACTTCCATTAGAGGCATCATGGGTCAAAAAATCAAAATATTAGGTTGGTTAAGTATTGGAATTGTTGCGGGAGCACTGACAACGATCTCTTTGCAAACCGTTGCACGTGCCAACATGACGCCATTGCCACTGGAGGAGTTACAACAATTGGCTGCCGTATTTAGCATGATCAAGTCTGATTATGTCGAGCCTATTGATGAAAAGAAATTGATTACGGATGCAATCTCCGGAATGGTCTCAAGCTTAGACCCTCACTCCCAGTATTTCGACAAAAAGACCTATAAAGAATTCAGAGAAGGCACGACAGGTAAATTTGTTGGTGTAGGTATTGAAATCACAATGGAGGACGGTCTTGTTAAAGTTGTCACTCCCATTGAGGGCTCACCTGCTGATCGCGCAGGAATGAAGACCAATGACCTGATCACTAAAATCGATGACACGGCAGTTAAGGGCTTAACACTTAATGAAGCTGTATCTCGCATGCGAGGAGAACCCAAGACTAAAGTGGTTTTAAATATTTTTAGAAAAGATGAAAACCGCTCCTTCCCTGTCACCATTGTTCGTGAAGAGATCAAAACCATTAGCGTCAAAGCAAAAGAAGTTGAGCCTGGCTATGTTTGGGTAAGACTTAGCCAATTTCAAGAACGTACCGTGGATGATTTCTCACAAAAACTTATAGCAATCTACAAAGAAGATCCCAATCTTAAGGGTGTTGTATTGGACTTAAGGAATGATCCAGGTGGGTTATTGGACGCTGCCGTTGCTATTTCCACAGCTTTTTTACCTGATAACGTAACTGTAGTATCTACCAACGGTCAAATGGCCGACAGTAAGTTCACCTTTAAAGCGTCCCCAGAATACTATCAACGCAGATCTAACGACGATCCAATCAACCGCTTGAGCACAGCAACACAAGGCACGTTTAAGAAAATAAAAATGATTGTGCTTGTTAATGAAGGATCTGCCTCAGCAAGTGAGATCGTTGCCGGAGCTTTACAAGACCACAAGCGTGCAATCATTATGGGCAGTCAAACATTTGGTAAAGGCTCTGTTCAGACGGTTCGTCCACTTGGCCCTGATACTGCGCTTAAGATAACAACTGCTAGGTATTACACTCCTAGTGGTCGTTCAATACAAGCCAAGGGAATCGTGCCTGATGTGTTAGTTGACGACACCTTAGAGGGAAGCCCATATGCAGTTCTACGTACTCGAGAGGCTGATTTAGACAAGCACTTAAACAGTGGGCAAGGCTCCGAGATAAAAGACCCAGAGCGCGAGAAAGCAAGAGAGTTGGCAATCCAAAAACTCGAAGAAGAGTCGAAAAAGCCAGTTGCCGATCGCCGCCCCCCTGAGTACGGCTCAGAGAAAGATTTCCAACTGCAACAAGCCCTCAATAAACTCAAAGGCTTAAATGTTGTGGTTAGCAAGACTCAAACTGAGCGTCCTGCTGAGAAAAAGGAGTAACCCCAGTTGAAAGATGATGAGCTGTTGCGCTATTCGCGCCACATCTTACTCAATGAGATTGGGATAGAGGGGCAAGAACAGTTACTGAACAGTCGAGCTCTAGTCATTGGCGCAGGTGGTCTAGGTTGCACTACCGCAATGTTCCTAGCCTCCTCTGGTGTTGGTCATATCTCGCTTGTTGATGACGATCTAGTTGATCTCACCAACCTTCAACGCCAAATTGCTCATACAACACAACGGGTTGGGCAGGCTAAAGTGTCATCTTTGAAAGAGTCATTGCTCTGCATCAACCCAAATGTATCGGTCGAAGTATATTCAGAAAAATGCACGCCAGATTTACTTCAAAATTTATTAAATGCGCGCATATCAATCAATATCGTTTTAGACTGTACCGACAACTTTAAAACTAGACACGAAATCAATGCGGCTTGCACGCAAAATAAAATCCCACTTGTCAGTGGTTCAGCACTCAGGATGGACGGACAACTTACCAGCTTTGACACACGCTTAGCTCACTCACCTTGTTACGCCTGTTTATTCCCGGCAGATGAAGCTCCCACTGAGGAAAACTGCTCAACTATGGGAGTATTTGCACCTTTGGTCGGTGTCATTGGCTCAGCCCAGGCTACAGAGGCTTTAAAAATCCTTATGCACATGGGAGAGCCCATGGTTGGTCGGCTTGCACTTTTTAATTCAACTCACTTTAAATGGACTGAAATTGGATATAAAAAAAATCCCACCTGCGTGGTCTGCTCGCTGCAAAAAATGCCTTAACAGGTAACAATCCATCCCTCTAAATTATCCATTTTGTGGCTAAGTCCAAAAAGTTTATGCCCTAGCTGCTTTTGTTTTAGGCCCCAAGCGGCTTGAACAGTGCACAATACCGCGTCCAATGAATCTCCACTTGCGTCGTCCATCATCTCCAGCTCAAAAGTCTTGGAGAGCGTGACCTTGATCTCCAGCGAATGTTCACCAAGTTTTAATACCTTAATGATTTTCTCCCTGGCCTTTAGACGGTCCTGATTTTGTTTCCTCTTGTCATCGCTTTTGTAACTTTGATGACCAACGATCTCCCTGGCCAATTGTCCAGGATAGGCCTCTAAGCCCACTTTAGTTTTCTCGCCCTTAAAAAGGCCAGGTAAGGTGACTTGGGCGTTAATCAAAATAGGTAACCCAGCGTGAAGCATATAGGCCACAGGTGGATTAACCCATTTCATAGATGGGCTAGATTTTGCAATCAAATCCGTTGACCTATGAGCGAATTTTGACCCCACAGGCCTTTTAGAACAAAAGTCCTTAAATATTTCTCTAATCTCACTTCTCTCCAAAGAAGTGAAATGGTTTATACATTCAAGCCAGTTTGTTGGCCAATTAAGCTCAACGACTAGTTCTCTTGGCAAACCAAATGGCATATCAAACCCGCCAACCCATGGGGCAGACAAAGAGCTTGAATCCTCTGTAAGTAATTTTTCAAACTCATTTAAAGATTCAATTTTAAGTAACCTGTTGATCTTTAAACCTGAGATAGCTAAATCATCATTAACACTAGCTACTGCAAGTGTGATTGGCTTAGATCGAGTAGGTCGACTCGTAAAATCGCATCCAATTATCGTTGTCATACACCTCGGCTCATGAATGCAAGATTTTTTCTAACGCTTAAGAACCGCTTTAATTTCTTCCTGGAATCAGAGATAAAAACTCCCTACGCAAACTAGCATCATTTAAGAATGCGCCGCGCATCACAGAATTAAGCATCTTGCTATCGTTCTCTTTAACACCCCTCCAAGACATACAAAAATGACTTGCTTCCATCACAATGGCGAGTCCATCTGGTTTGGTTTTAGATTGGATCAAGTCAGCGAGTTGAATAATCGCTTCTTCCTGAATTTGAGGACGAGACATGACCCAATCGGTCAGGCGTGCATATTTTGATAACCCAATCACATTGGTTTTTTTATTCGGCAAAACACCAATCCAAATCTTACCAATAACTGGACAAAAATGATGACTACAAGCACTTCGAACACTAATGGGGCCAACAATCAAAAGCTCATTTAAATTCTCAGCATTAGGGAATTCTGTAATTAAAGGAGGAGCAACGTAGCGACCTTTGAAGACCTCGGTCAAAAACATTTTGGCCACTCGCCTCGCCGTTTTGCTTGTGTTGTGATCGTTCTCAGTATCAATGACTAAACTATCAAGTACAGTTTTAAATTTAGTTTCGACCTCGTCAAGCATTTTCTCAAGATCTCCAGGATCCAAGAACTCAGCGATGTTGTCATTGGCGTGGAAACGTTTATTTGAAGCCTTGAGCTTTTCTCTAATCTTGACAGATACTGGAACGCCACTTTGGTTATCTACATCACTCATTTTTTGTCTACTTTAATTAATTACCTTAATCTTACCAGTAGTTGATTTCCACAACAATTCAGGGGCTAAGAGCAATTCAAAGCCTTTGCTTGTTTAGTTGCGATGATTATTGGGAATTTCCCATTACATAAAATTTATTACATTTAAATCTTAAATTCTGCCATGAATTTATCTAAGATCTAAGCGTTTAATTATTTTAATAAATTTGATAATGTTTTCCTGATATAAAAATTGCTAACTTCATTAACCAAAAAGACATTTTATCCAAAAATCTATCACCGACACTTCGGTTGCAATACTTGGTTTTATCAACAAAAACGCCTCCATTTAAAATGGCCTTACTTAGTTGATCTTTTAACTGCCGATTAAAGACAGCGTCTTTAATCACTAAATTAGCTTCCCTAGCCAATAATAAACTTAAGGGATCTAAATTTGAAGACCCCACTGTGGACCAAATACTATCAACACATGCAACCTTTGCATGTAAGTAACTTAACTGATACTCTACAATTTGAACTCCAGCATCAAGTAGTTTTCCGTATATTTGTCTAGCCGCTCTATAAGGCAATACAAATTCATAATGTCCCTGTAACAACAAAGTAACTGAGACACCTCGTTTCGCAGCCTTGATGAGGGAGTCAAGCATTCTGTCTTGAGGTAAAAAAAATGCACTTGCAATACATATATCAAATCGCGAACGATCGATTGCTTTGATATATGCGTTTGCTATGCTATTACGCTGCGAAAGATTATCTCGAAGCACCAAACTACAGTGCCTAGAGAAACTTCGTCGCTTATGTCTCTTATTACTGAGTTTGTGTTTAATGTTTTGAAAGTTCAACGCAAAATCATTTTTTGCAATTATTCCTTTAACAGTACCCACCAACCCAGTTTGCCTGAACTCTTGGACTAAATCTAACCTGTACCAAGTTCGTTGCATCTCTTTCAAAATATCGATAACACAATACCCTACGATCTGAACGGTAAAGTCTAGTCTTGACTCCCGCATTAAACTTTGGGTATGAGGGTTATAGTGATCATCAAGAATATTTATGCCGCCACAAAAGCCAATAATTTGATCAATTACACACAGTTTCCTATGCAGTCTTCGCCAACGACTCGGAAACCAAAGCGCACCTGGGCCAACGGGATCAAATACTTTGAATTTCACACCTGAGGTTTGCCACCTAATTTGCCACTCCAAAGGAATATTGGGCGTGCCAACGCCGTCAACTAATACGTAAACAGAAACGCCTTTCTTAGCTGCATTTTCTAGAGCTTTTGCAACGGATAACGATCCTTCGTTAAAGTCAAAAATATATGTCTCTAGTCTGATCTCCAGTTTTGCTTGCTTGATTGCATCTACCAATGCTGGAAAGTATTCATCCGAGCCTTGCAGCAAGTTCAATTGGGAATCTCTCACGCTCTTAACCCAGAGTCACTGAGCCCATTTTTTGCAAATTCAACGACCAACGGTAAATGGTCTGACAATCGTCCCCAATGACCGCCACTGAGAACATAGGCACTTGTTGAAACCAATCCTTTTGCATAAACATAATCAAGTTCTAGTAAAGGAAGTGTGGAGGGAAATGTCAACATTCGCTTATTTATTTGAAGCCCATTAACTGTGGCTTTACTCGTCGTTGAGCGCGATATCAAGTTCAATCCAATTTTATTCATCAACGGAATTAGTGCATTACTCCAATCATTGAAATCCCCCGCCACCAACACCGGTTCACCTGGAGAAATTTTCATATCTAAATAATCTCCTAGTCGCTGAATCTGCCTTTTTCTGCTATTTGCAAATAGCCCTAAATGCAGGACAATGACATTAACCCACACTTTATTTATATCAATCACCACATGCAGTAAACCCCTTTGTTCAAGAGCATGATCAGACATGTCTAGGTGATGATGCGAAACGATAGGCCATTTTGAGAGCAATGCGTTGCCGTGTTCGCCGTGCTTGGTCGTTGCGTTGGTTTTATATACAGAGAAATATCCAGGTGGAGCCAAGTATTCAGTTTGATTTGTATTTGGCCAATTCTTAAAACTCTTTGCATGTTTATTGTTGAATGCCCTGACCTCTTGCAAACAAACGATATCAGCATTTAAATTCGCGATTGCAGTTCTAAGATTGTGAATTTCCAAGCGTTTTGCTGGCCCTAGGCCTTGCACACCCTTGTGGATGTTATAAGTTACCAAACGTAGATGCGATCCAGGCAAATGAGGAACTGGACTTAGTCTTAATATCATTTGACGATCTTAACAGCATCGACATGATCGCTTTACAGGTCAATTATTTGCCCTGATGAGAGGCTAGACCTTGGGACCTATTTAAATTTAATCTAATTTGATAGAAGATTAAGCGTTGGGTGAATTGAGCCAGTCCGTCATGGCCTTAGCCACTGCCTGAGGAGCCTCCATGGTACACATGTGACCTGCACCCGATATTTCACACCAAGTGGGCTGCTTAGACATCAAATCAGCCATATCGCGATGTTGTTTAACGGGAGACCATGAATCAAACTCTGTACAAAGCACCAAGGTAGGTACGCTCAAGGTCTTCAAGACTGGTGTGCCATCAGGACGGTTCAAAAGTGCGGCGATTTGGTGTTTGAATATATCAACGCTCTTTAGTTTGAACATATCAATAATCCTTTGAATAAAGGGCTCATCGCTCAAGCGAGCTGGCGCAACCATCCCCTTTACCCAAGTTCTAGCCATTGCCTCTACACCCTGATCGATTGCAATTTTGAGTAATTCATACCTGGTTTGCATTTCTTTTGCGCCCACCTCTGAGTCAGGTCGAGGCAGATAACCGGTATTCATCAGTGCAACGCGGCTTACTCTTTCTGGGGCTTGCCTAATAACTTCAATCGCGATACGGCCCCCCATGGAGTGTCCTGCCAATGCGAACTTGTTAGGTGCTTGTCTAAGAATATTTTTCGCCATAACCGACAAAGAGTCTGCTCGACCATGGTCCACCACTGTGCAATCATGTGTTTTGGATAAATCTTCCAAAAGAGGAATCCAAACTGTCTCATCGCACATAAGACCCGGAAGCAAGAGTAACGATTCTTTAGACATTAAAGTCCCAAGCTAGTTATAGGCTTTACAAGTTTCATCACTCCAGTTCACCAATGCTTATCAATTTACTTGAGTTGCTTGAACTGTTCTTAAGCGAATATGTAACTCTCGCAACTGCTTTTCATCAACTGGGCTTGGCGCTTGTGTTAACAAACATTGTGCTCTTTGAGTTTTGGGGAATGCAATCACATCTCTTATAGACTCTGCACCCGTCATTAAAGTAACAACTCGGTCCAAGCCAAAGGCCAAGCCGCCGTGTGGAGGTGCTCCATACTGGAGCGCATCCAACAAGAACCCAAACTTCAGTTGAGCTTCTTCGGGTGTGATTTTTAAGGCATCAAAAACCTTTTGCTGTACATCGGCTCTATGAATACGAACCGATCCACCGCCAATCTCCCATCCATTTAAGACCATGTCGTAGCCTTTAGCTAGACATTTTTCAGGGGCAGTTACCATCCAGTCCTCATGACCATCTTTAGGGGCTGTAAACGGGTGATGAACTGCGGTAAATCTTTGAGCTTCATCATCAAACTCAAACATTGGGAAATCAACCACCCAAAGTGGAGCCCATCGGTCTTCAAATAATCCATTTTTCTTACCCAGATCGCTGTGTCCAATTTTTAGACGAAGTGCTCCGATTGAGTCGTTCACAATCTTAGCCTTGTCAGCACCGAAGAAAATCAGGTCTCCGTCTTTTGCCCCAGTTCGTTCCAAAATAGCTTGAATGGCTTGGTCGTGTAGGTTCTTAACAATGGGGGATTGCAAGCCCTCTTTTCCTTTACTGATATCCACAACTTTGATCCAGGCGAGTCCTTTGGCGCCGTAAATTTTTACGAAGTCTGTATATCCATCTATCTCGCCTCGGGAGAGTTCGCCCCCCCCCTTTACGCACAAACCAACGACACGTCCTCCCTTAGCATTTGCAGGAGTTGAGAAGACTTTGAAATCAACATCTGCCATGACATCTGTGAGTTCGGTGAACTCCATCTTCACTCTTAAATCTGGTTTATCTGAGCCGTATAGTCGCATGCCATCAGCGTAGGTCATAACGGGGAATTCACCTAAATCTACATTCAATGCCTTCTTAAAGACAGAGTCGATCATCTTTTGGAATAATTCGCGAATCTCCTCCTCTGTCATAAAAGAAGTTTCTATATCAATCTGAGTGAACTCTGGTTGCCTATCAGCTCTTAAGTCTTCATCTCTAAAACATTTCGTAATTTGATAGTAGCGATCAAAGCCAGCCACCATCAAAAGTTGCTTAAATAATTGTGGAGACTGTGGCAGTGCAAAAAACTGTCCATCATGAACGCGACTGGGCACAAGGTAATCTCTAGCGCCCTCAGGAGTACTTTTGGTAAGCATCGGTGTTTCAATATCGACAAAACCGTTGCTATCCAAAAATTGTCTAATTTGCATAGCAACTTTATAGCGCAGCATTAAGTTGCGTTGCATATAAGGCCTTCGCAAGTCCAATACTCGATGGGTCAGACGAGTGGTCTCTGAGAGATTGTCATCATCCAACTGAAAAGGAGGTGTTACAGAAGGGTTCAAAACTGTAACGGCATGGGCGAGGACTTCAATGTGTCCGCTCTTCATTTGCTCATTTACTGTGCCCTCTGGTCTAGCACGAACAAGACCGACGACTTGAACACAGAATTCATTTCTCAAATCTTCAGCGACCGCGAAGGTGTCAGCGCGGTCTGGGTCGCAAACAATCTGCACATACCCCTCCCTATCGCGAAGATCCACAAAGATTACTCCTCCGTGATCCCGACGTCTATTTACCCAGCCACAAAGGGTCACCTCCTGACCAATGAATTCTTGTGTTACGAGTCCGCAGTAGTGTGTTCGCATCGCCATTTAATATTCTCTTTGCTAATCTTAAAAAATTGAACGCCTCAAAATTTGAGGGATGTTTCTGAATTGACCGCTTCAACACCATCAGGGGCCACAGAGCCCATGGATATGATGTAGGTCAAGGCTTGATCAACGCTGATATCAAGCTCTATGATTTCGGATTTGGCCACAATCAAGAAAAATCCGCTTGTTGGATTTGGTGTTGTAGGCACATACACGCTCACAAACCCTTGCCCCAATTTTGACTCAATCTCTCCCGAGGGCTCTCCAGTTTGAAAGGCTACAGTCCAAGAGCCCTCTCTTGGATATTGCACTAGTAAAGCCTTTCTGAACGCGTTACCGTTGCTGGAGAAAAGTGTGTCAGATACTCTTTTAACACTGACATATATTGTTTTAAAAATTGGAATTCTTGCGAATATTTTGCCCCATTGATTAAGCCACCATTTACCAACTACGTTGGAGGCGAAAGCACCAGACACTAAGAGTGTTAACACTACCGCAATTACACCAAGGCCGTGTATCTTGGAGAGATCATTAATGAACTCGTTTGCATTACTTTGGTCTGAGGCCATTTTTGATAGGCCTCCTAAAACACTACCAAGTAAGGCATCAAGAGATCCGACCAACCAACTCAGCAGCCAAACCGTAATGGTCAAAGGTAACCAAACAAGTAAGCCGGCTAATAAATATTTTTTAAATGACATTGTGACTATTTACAGTTGGATGAATCAAAATTTTGATTGAAAGAGCAGTCTTAGTAATGGACAAAATAAATATTTGATCAATGACATGCGCAACCAGGACTACAACTTGCTGCAGAAGAAGAGGATGCAACAGATGTAGTGACACTCGAACTCGAACTCGAACTCGAACTCGGGCTTGGGGCTGAGTTCGTTTGACTGGCGCTAGAAGACACGCCTTGATCCGCGGAAGTTGCACTGCCTGCATTAGTTGCAGGAGTAGCACCTTCGGTGGGCGCTGTCGAGCCAACGTTTTCTGCTGCAGGCGCTGCAGGAGCAGAGTTGTTCCCGCCATTTTTAAAATCTGTTGCATACCAACCCGTACCCTTTAATTGGAACCCTGGTGCGCTAAGTTGTTTGCTCCATGTTTGCAGTCCACAAGCAGGACACTGTGTTTGTGGACTGTCTGAAATTTTCTGTAATACGTCCTTGGCATGGCCACAGGACCCACATTTATAGGCGTAAATGGGCATGATTTGCGATAGTATTGATGTTTAAAAACGACCCAAAATGAAGGAATTAACTGCAAAAGCAATAATCGCCTGATCACTTTGTTCTAAAAAGCTAAATGAACTTGATTTAGCTCAAGCCCCCTATTATAAGGGGCAGCATTTAAATCGGGACTCTTTTTCAGAATTCAATATGTACTAGGGCTCTAGTATGCATAATTGCCAAAAAAGGTAACTTAATCCCCTGCCACGACAAGACGGTGATGCGAGGCGTGTGAGTTTTTAATCGCCTGTGGACCTAGGGAGCCGACAACCATACCAAAAATAGATGCTAACAATCCAACCAATTGAGCCGGGAAATTATCGCCTGCGGGTGTCAAGATAAACAGGAGCCAACTCACAACCCCGAAGACAATAGCAAAGAGGGCTCCTTGTGTGGTCGCTCGCTTCCAGTACAAACCAAATAAGAGCGGTGTGAACGCTCCTACTAATGGGATTTGATAAGCACCTGAGACTAACTCGTAGATGGGCGTGCCTTGCATAACAATTGAGTAAGCCAATACCAAAACACTAAAAACCAGGACTGTTATTCTCATAGCTCGCAATTCACTTTTATCGCCCGAGTAGGGGTAAATATTTCTCCAAATATTCTCAGTAAAAGTTACGCTAGGTGCCAAAAGGGTTGCGGAAGCGCAAGATTTGATTGCAGATAAAAGCGCACCAAAGAATAGCACTTGCATAACAAATGGCATTTTCTCCATCACCAAAGTAGGCAACACTTTTTGGGGATCTTGAGCGATTAAAAGCTCTGCTTGCTCGGGCATGATGATGAGAGCACTAACTACCAAAAACATGGGCACAAATGCAAAAATAATGTAGAAAATGCCTCCAATGATTGGTCCCCTTGTTGCAGAGTACTCGCTATCTGCCGACATCACCCTTTGAAACACATCTTGCTGGGGAATGGAGCCCAGCATCATGGTTAAGGCAGACGCAAAAAAGAACATGTAAGACTTAAAGTCTGGCTCGGGTAATAGATGAAACATATCCCTTGAACTGGCCAGATTTAACACTGCAGACGCCCCTCCAGCCTGCTCTCCCGCAAAGACCGCCAAAATAGCAAGTCCCAGCACCAAAATAATCATTTGTATGAAGTCTGTGATCGCAACAGACCACATCCCACCAAACAGTGTGTAAGCCAAAATGGAGATCACTCCGATGGTCATACCAAGGGGTAAGCTGATTAATTCTGCTGAGAGTACATTAAAAACCAATCCCAGAGCAGTCACCTGCGCAGAGACCCAGCCAAGGTAACTTAACATGATGATGACTGAACAAAAAATCTCTACCTCACGGCCAAAGCGCTCTCTAAAATAGTCACTAATAGTTAAGAGAGACATTTTGTAGAGCTTGGACGCAAAAAACGCTCCAACTAGAATCAAACAAATACCAGCTCCAAACGGATCCTCTATAACCCCTCCAAGTCCGGTATTTACAAATCTCGCCGGTATGCCCAAAACAGTTTCAGATCCAAACCAGGTAGCAAATGTTGTGGTTATGATCATAGCGATTGGCAGATGCCTTCCTGCAATGGCGAAATCTGCAGAGTTTTTAACCCTTTTAGCAGCTATGAGGCCAATAGCAATTGTGATCAGCAAATAAATAATGACCAGGGTGAGTAGCATTTTAATAAACCTTCATTTTGTCCAGAAAAATTAATGAATAGTAAATTTTAAGTAGACTGAATCCAATACTGCATCAAAAGTATTCCCCCAACAAATCCAATCACAGCCCACATAAATCTTTGCATGAGTGAGTTAGTTTTGCGTTGTTCCTCAATCAATCGGTTTAGATCAGATCTAAGTTGCTGAGGCGGGCTTTTAAGGAAATCATGAAACAGTCTTGGCAAAGCTGGAAGTATCTTTGCGTAAAGAGGTGCTTCTGCTTTAATTTGCTCCCACAGTTTATGTGGCCCTATTTGATCGGACATCCATTTTTCTAAAAATGGTTTTGCAGTGCTCCATAAATCCAGCTCGGGGTCAAGTTGTCGACCCAAACCTTCAATATTTAACAAGGTTTTTTGCAATAAAACGAGTTGGGGTTGTATTTCAACATGAAAGCGCCTTGAGGTTTGAAAGAGTCTCATTAATACCAATCCCAGTGATATCTCTTTCAAGGGACGATCAAAATAAGGCTCACATACCGCTCGAATCGCCGTTTCAAGTTCGTTAACTTTGGTCTGTGCAGGTACCCAACCAGACTCAATGTGCAACTCGGCCACTCTTTTGTAGTCTCTTCTAAAAAAAGCTGTAAAGTTTTGAGCAAGGTACTCCTTGTCAAATTCAGTCAAAGTCCCAACAATCCCAAAATCAAGAGAGATATAGCGCCCCAAAGTCTCAGGCTCTAAGCTGACCTGGATGTTACCCGGGTGCATATCGGCATGAAAAAATCCGTCCCTAAACACTTGTGTAAAGAAAATCGTCACCCCGTCTTTTGCCAGTTGAGCGATGTCTACGCCGGCCTTTACAAGTCGGTCCACTTGGTTAATGGGTACACCCTTCATCCTTTGCATCACAATCACATCGGTGTGGCAATAATCCCAAATCATCTCTGGAATAAGTACCAAATTAAGACCTTCCATATTTCTTCTAAGCTGAGCTGCGTTTGAGGCCTCACGGACCAAATCAAGTTCATCATGCAAGTGATTGTCAAACTCTTTTACAACTTCTTTTGGCTTGAGTCGTTTGCCGTCTTCAAACAGTACCTCCAACCACCCAGCCATCATCCTCATGAGGTCTAGATCTTTTTCAATCACACTCAGCATACCTGGTCGAAGTACTTTGACGGCCACCTCTCTGGTTCCACCATCTTTGAGTGCTATGGTTGCAAAATGTACTTGTGCAATAGAGGCGCTCGCAATAGGAGTCCTATCAAACTGGAGAAAGATATTTTCAATCTTGCGTCCAAACGATTTCTCAATCGTTGCCACCGCAATATCAGAATCAAAGGGCGGCACACGGTCTTGCAACTTAGCCAGTTCATTTGATATATCCTCCGGCAAAAGATCCCTTCGAGTAGACAAGACTTGTCCGAACTTCACAAATATAGGGCCAAGGTGTTCTAAAGCTTGCCTAAGTCTGACCGCTCGGGGTGAGCTTAAATTCCTACCCAAAGTCAAAACTTTAATAATAACTCTAAGCCCTGGCCTTTTAAAACTCGAGAGAACAAGTTCATCTAAGCCGAATCGAAAAACGATCCATAATATAAAAACAGTTCGGTAAATTCTGCTCATTTTTAAAACTTATTACCCGGTGTATTAAAAGAACCAGAGCTACCTGCAGAATTAGGTCTTAAGGATTGGAGACCCATCTTCACTGTGTTTACAAAATCCTTCAAAGCGCTTGAGCATTGTTTACCTGCTAACACAAGAAATCTTGCTATCTCATCTCCAAAAAGTCTTGATAGATCAGACTCGACATCCCATCTCACATGATCGATAAGCCAATTCACCTCTGCAGCGAGTTGCACATCACCCTCAATACGAATAGGTGGTTTATCGCCTTGAGAGAGCGTTTCAAGAATGGTCAACGGTGAACTCTCATTGATATTTAAAACCAAATCTGCTAAGCCGTGCATCGTGCTGACCCGCTCAACAAGACCAGCAGGCGTAAAAGACAAACGCATTTCAAGTTGGTTCCATCTGAACTCAACCGTTTTACCTCTTTGTCTTTTAAGTCTTTCTACGGCAACTGATTCTTGCTTTAATACATGATTTAGAAATAAAACAATTTTTTGTTGCCCCTCATCCATCAACCAAGTTGGAGGGGTAAGCCCTAAAACAACTCGCTCTACCCGCAGGGCAAGCTCTTTTAATGTCTGAAATGGATCCATAAAATGTCCTTTTTAATGCTTGCGCATCTCTTACAAATCTTACTGAAGTGCCTGCACGCCGCAGACCAACCACCCCGAGGATCCGTCTTTTTGTTTAGACATGCTCCAGACCTCTCTAAAGGAGTTAGGCCCCTGGGTTTGATCCTCGCGGATGAGTCCTGAAAACTCCACACTTGCCATATACACATTATCTAACTCTTGAACACCGAGAAGCTCTGCATGCAACGTAATCACTTCAGTTTTATTGTCTTGACTATTTGAATGTTGTGAACGCTCACCAAGTTGCGATTTGATCTCAGAAAGCATTTGATCCGTAAGCATTGAATGCAGAGTCGCCATATCAGAGGTGTCCCAAGCAACTTGAAGGGCAAGAAACACCTGCTTTGCTGTTCCAACAAATCCGTCCACATCAAAACCTTCAGGAACTCGAACGTAATTTGATTTGTAAGTATTTTGCGAGCTGCTACTTACCAAGTCAGGTTCGCTAGCTACACCTTCCCAAGGCCTGGCAGAGGCGTCATTGCCAACATTTTTGGGTTTGTACTGGGTGAACTGAATTGGATTATTTGGAGAGCCAATCGAAGTAGATTGAGCTGAATTACCATATCCAAACATGGATTGCCTAACCTGCGAAGCCCCAACCGAGCTGAGTCTACGAATCATAAACAGCAAAATAGGTATTGCCAATATCATCAAAAAAATTCCACCAAACCAAGACTCCATTCCCTCACCTATGCCCCAACCCATTGAATGCATTAGCCAGGATATCCCTATCCCCGTAGCAATCCCACCCAAGACGCCACCCAATACACTCCTTTGAGGAGCAGCAAGCGGGGCTTGCACGGGAGGAGTTGAGTTGGGCGGCCGGGCGGGCAGAGCCTGTTGGGCTTGCTGGGGAGAGCTCGGTAGAGTTGCAGGACTAGAGGGCCCCACAGGTTTATTTGGCGATGAGGGACCCACAGGTGCAACTGGGGTAATGGGCGATATGGGCGATACAGGAGTAATGGGTGACACAGGTGTAGATGCTGCTGTATTTCCTTGTTTTAGGGGAGCACTAGCAGGTGGCGCATTGGGTACGGAGATAGGGGCATGAGGGGAGGACTGCCCAATAGAGCGCCCCATTCCAAATCTTCTACCACCTTGTGCACTTAGAGTAAACAAAATCAACACAATTAGGAGCGTCTTGCGAGCCAGGATATTTTTATTATTCATATCAAAGTGCACTTCTCCAGAGCCAGATTACGTTGTAATTCATTTTTTTATGGCCCAGTTGATTGTGAAT
>DAITOS010000002.1:0-5589 GCA_036834025.1 Limnohabitans sp. | reverse complement strand
CCCACATGAAGTGCAACCACTCCAGCGGATAAATTATGAAAGTCGACGTGCCCAAACCCGCACCCCTTCATCAAGGACTTTAAGCTCTCTTGATCAGGATGCATGCGAATTGACTCAGCTAAATATTGATAGCTTTGTGAGTCCCCTGCAACCCATTGACCAAGTTTTGGAAGCACTTTGAACGAATACCAGTCATAAGCTTTGGACAGAGGTTTAGCAACTTTTGAAAATTCAAGCACTAGCAATTGCCCCCCAGGTTTAAGCACTCTGGCCATCTCTTTAAGAGCCAGGTCTTTATGGGTCATATTTCTCAATCCAAACGCCACACAAACGTGATCAAAATAATTATCAGCAAAAGGTAAGCCTTCAGCATCACAAACAACCGTGGAAAGTAAGAAGCCCGAATCAGTCAACCGATCACGACCGACCTTCAACATTGAAAAATTAATATCCGTATGAACGACCTGACCTAGTGAGCCTACTTTTTTTGCAAAGGCTTTGGCCATATCCCCAGTACCCCCAGCAATGTCCAAAACCTTGTCTCCAAGTTTCGGATTTGCCACAAGCAGTGTGTAAGCCTTCCACGCTCTGTGAAGACCGACTGACATTAGGTCATTCATCACATCGTAGCGCTTAGCAACTGAGTCAAAAACGCCCTTTACAAACCGGGATTTTTCTTGCTCGTCTACTGTTTTAAAACCAAAATGAGTATCAGCCATAGTCAATTATTATTAGTGATTGCCGCACGCCTTACCAGCGTCATTTTTCATGGGGGCATCTCTTGAGACTCCAGCTTTTTTTAGCTTCTCCTCGTACTGCGCCCACAAACTTGTCTGCTCCGTTGCAAGGTAATGCAAATATTCCCAGGAAAATATACCACTGCTGTGCCCATCGCTAAAAGTGGGTTGTACTGCGTAATTGCCAACTGGCTCTAGTCCAACAATTTGAACCAAAGCTTTCCCCGTTTGAAGCACCTCTTGACCTGGCCCGTGGCCCTGAACCTCTGCAGAGGGACTATAAACCCTCATCAACTCAAAAGTGATTTTGTAGGACTTGCCGTCAGCGTAATCAAGTTGCAGATTTCTAGAGGTCTCATGGACTGTGATATCAACAGGAACAGGCGTTTTATGGGTCAAGCCAGCCATGATTTGAATCCATTCAAAATATTAAAGAAGCACACGCTCAATGCCACCTGTGTTGGCGTTTTGAACATATTCAGACATCCAGTTTTCGCCTAATATTTTTCTGGCCATCTCAACCACAATGTAATCAGCCTCTAAGAGTCCATTTTGAAGATCCTCTTTGTAGCGGCTTAACCCCTGCAAACAACTTGGGCAACTCGTTAGAATTTTGATATTTTCTTGTGGGCCCTTTGAACCTTCGCCCTTCGTCATCATGGTTCTAAGCTTATTCTCATCCGCCTTTAATTCCTCTTCTTTTCTAAATCTAATTTGGGTTGCGATATCCGGCCTGGTCACCCCTAATGTGCCAGACTCTCCGCAGCATCTGTCAGACTTAAGAACTTGTGTGCCAAGCAAGCTTTTAACGGTCTTCATCGCATCTTGTTGCTTCATGGGTGAGTGACAAGGATCGTGATACAGGTAGGATCCTTGTTGAGTATCATTCAGAGAAATACCCTTTTCCATTAAATACTCGTGGATATCGAGTATTCGACAACCAGGAAATATTTGTCCAAATTCATAGGCCTGCAGCTGATCAAAACAAGTACCACAACTAACGACAACTGTTTTAATATCAAGGTAATTAAGTGTATTTGCTACTCTGTGAAATAACACTCTGTTATCGGTTGTAATCTTCTCTGCTTTGTCTTGTTGGCCAGAGCCGCGCTGGGGATAACCACAGCAAAGGTAGCCAGGTGGCAAAACTGTTTGAACACCTGTATGCCAAAGCATTGCTTGAGTGGCAAGACCGACCTGAGAGAAGAGCCGCTCTGAGCCACATCCCGGGAAATAAAAGACAGCATCACTGTCAGACTGTGTTACTTTTGGATTGCGAATGATTGGAACATAGTTTCTATCCTCGATATCAAGCAAAGCACGAGCAGAGCGCTTGGGTAAGCCAGAGGGCATCTTTTTATTTACGAAATGAATCACCTGCTCTTTAATCGCAGGCAATCCAACCGTGGACTTTGGCTTAGCTGTTTGCTTTTTTGCAACGATCTTTAGTAAATCGTTAGCCCATCGCTGCACCCTAAAACCTACATCAACCATCAGAGTGCGCATCAACTTAATAGTTTGAGGCTGAGTCGCATTTAAAAATAACATTGCAACTGCGTTACCGGGTCTGAAACTCTTTTTACCCATTTTGCGCAACAAGTTGCGCATGTTCATCGTTACATCACCAAAGTCAATCTTAACGGGACATGGAGATTCACATTTATGGCAAATCGTACAGTGGTCTGCCACGTCCTCAAACTCTTGCCAATGCCTGATGGATACCCCTCTTCGCGTTTGCTCTTCATACAAAAATGCTTCAATTAGCAAAGAGGTTGCAAGGATTTTATTTCTGGGGCTGTAAAGCAAATTAGCTCTGGGCACGTGGGTGGAGCAAACAGGTTTGCACTTACCACACCTTAAACAGTCCTTGATGCTGTCAGAGATAGCACCAATATCGGATTGCTGCATGATCAATGACTCATGCCCCATGAGCCCAAAACTCGGTGTATAGGCCTGAGTCAAATCAGCCGCCCTTAACTCTGAGTTGTCGCCCTGCAAGGTAGCAGGTGTTCGTATAAGTTTGCCCGCATTAAAGCGACCGTGAGGGTCGATCCTAGCCTTGTACTGCGCAAAAGGCGCAAGCTCAGCATCACTCAGATACTCTAACTTTGTGATTCCGATCCCGTGCTCACCAGAAATCACGCCATCCAAAGATCTAGCCAACAGCATAATGCGAGACACTGCCGTATGCGCAGTTTGAAGCATGTCATAGTCGTCACTATTGACTGGAATGTTTGTGTGAACGTTTCCATCTCCGGCGTGCATATGTAGCGCCGCCCAGACTCTTGATTTCAAAATGGTTTTATGGATTTCAACGCACTTTTCAAAAATAGGCTCGAATGCGACACCACCAAAAATATTTTGCAATGGCTCTTTTAGCTCTGTCTTCCAACTGGCTCTAAGTGTGTGATCTTGCAACTGGGGGAAAAGTGTCGATATCTGCGCAAGCCAATCACTCCAGCGCGTGCTTACAGTCGCAATCAAAGCGCGAGCCTGCTCGAGCTTTTCCTCAAGTAACTCAGCAGATGCAACCTCATCCGAACCCACGGCTTTGCCTAAGGGCAAATTCCCGTTGTTTAAAAAGTCGTTCAATGCGTCGCACAATGCAATTTTATTTTTTAGTGAGAGCTCTATATTAATACGCTCAATACCGTCCGTGTACTCCGCCATCCTTGGTAAAGGTATCACCACATCTTCATTAATTTTGAATGCATTGGTATGACGACTGATTGCTGCAGTTCGTTTCCTGTCTTGCCAGAATTTTTTTCTAGCCTCTGCACTAACAGCAACGAACCCTTCACCACTTCGTAAGTTAGCAAGCCTCACGACCTCAGAAGTAGCAGCAGCAACCTTATCCGCATCATCCCCAGCAATATCTGCCAGCAAAACCATCTTGGGTAATCCACCCCGTTTAGATTTCGTTGTGTAGCCGACCGCTTTTAAGTATCGATCATCCAAATGCTCCAACCCTGCGAGAACTGATTTACCTTCTTTGCTTTGAGCAAACATGAAATCCCTAATCTCAACAATGCTTGGAACCGCATCTCTTGGGTGTCCAAAAAATTCTAGACAAGCTGTCCTAGTAAAACTTGGCATACGGTGAACAATAAATCTCGCGCTTGTGATCAGTCCATCGCAACCTTCTTTTTGGATGCCGGGGAGTCCACTCAGAAATTTATCCGTGACGTCCTTACCAAGTCCGGATTTCCTAAAGGTTGACCCCTTGATGTCAAGACGCTCGGTGCGAACTGGAGTTACGCCGTCTGCTTGGAAGTAATTCAAATCAAAGCTTGCTAATTCAGCGTCGTGAATTTTGCCCAGATTGTGATCAACTCTAACCACCTCTAACCACAACGCATCCGGAGTCACCATCCTCCAAGATGCTAAGTTATCAAGGGCAGTGCCCCATAAGACTGCTTTTTTTCCGCCCGCATTCATGGCCACATTGCCACCTATGCAAGAAGCCTCAGCGGAGGTCGGATCTACCGCAAAAACAAAACCATTTTTCTCTGCGCAATCTGCAACTCTTTGGGTGACGACCCCGGCTTCGCACCAAATGGTAGGCACCTCGTGTGTGAGCCCAGGCAGTTTGACCATCTGAACGTCAGACATGGACTCTAATTTTTCTGTGTTTATTACGGCACTATTCCACTTGAGCGGAATTGCCCCTCCCGTATATCCGGTGCCCCCGCCTCTTGGTACGATAGTTAATCCCAGATCTATACAGCCCTTGACTAAGCCTGCCATTTCAGCTTCAGAGTCAGGGGTAAGCACAACAAACGGATACTCAACACGCCAATCCGTAGCATCGGTGACATGAGAAACACGACTCATGGCATCAAACTTGATGTTGTCTGTTTGAGTGTATTTTTTTAAATTTTTAAATGTTGCACGTCTTAGGGCTTGCACATCTCGAAAGCGGCTAGCAAAATCAATAACCGCCTGACGAGCCAGCCCCAAAAGCTCAATGACAGACTCATCACGCCCTAAATCCTGCTCTGGAGTACGTCGTAACTCAATGGCATGAAGCCTATGGTTGAGGGCATCAATTAAAAGAGCACGCCGCTTTGGGTTGTCTAGCAAATCATCTTCTAAGTAAGGATTTCTTTGGACAACCCAAATATCTCCTAATACCTCGTACAGCATTCGTGCTGAACGCCCCGTTTTTCGCTCTCCCTGCAAAGACTCCAGTAGGCTCCAAGCCCTTGGTCCAAGCAGGCGAATAACGATCTCACGATCAGAAAAGGATGTGTAGTTATAAGGTATCTCACGCAGGCGAGGCCCACTCTTCATTTCAGAAGCTAATTGTTGGAGGAAAATTGGTGCATTCATAGGTATAGCTAGATGTTACCGCAATGCACAATTCCCTTATAAATCAGTGATATCTGAAGCCTTAATTTTAAAGATTTTGATGGCAACAAAGGTATTTGGCTTAGAGGATCATTTCTTATGCGACTACTAAATTCACCTAAAAACCACACATTAGGTAATTTAGTCTGATTTACTCCAACCCTTGACCAAAACCCATTGAGTGCCAGCAACAAAGGCAATCAATGTTGCATAGGTGTACATTTTTCCGTCTTCCCCAGTCAATATGATGCCTCCCACTAAAACAAGACTGCCGACCAAAAAATTGATCAAAAAACGACCAAAAAGTCCCAGTAATGGTTTTTGTAGGGTTGAGTTGAATTTAAAAAATGAAACAAACAAGCCAATTAATAGGGCAGGTGAAAGTAAATTAACAATATAAAGGGTCAATGTAGGCATGTCCATCCACATAATTTTATAATGCAAGGATGGCAGTCTGGGCTTTGGGCCTCAATCACATTTCCGCTCCACTCGATTTGCGTGG
>DAITOS010000001.1:73143-153727 GCA_036834025.1 Limnohabitans sp. | reverse complement strand
CGTGGTTTCTGGTGATCGGTTAGTTTCGCGCTTCGCTTCGTTTTTTGTGGTGCATTCGGGACTCCATCGCTTTTCTTTCTGTGTTTCAAGGAGTCCCTTTCATGGGCAATAAATTATACGTAGGCAATTTGCCTTATTCTGTGCGCGACAACGATTTAGAGCAAGCTTTTGGTCAATACGGCGGCGTTACAAGCGCTAAAGTAATGATGGAAAGAGATACTGGCAGATCTAAAGGATTTGGCTTTGTCGAAATGGGCAGTGATGCCGAAGCTCAAGCAGCAATTGCTGGAATGAATGGTCAGTCACTCGGCGGTCGTAGCTTAGTTGTAAACGAAGCTCGTCCAATGGAAGCCCGCCCACCTCGCACTGGTGGTGGTGGCGGTTACGGTGGTGGTGGTGGTGGCGGCGGTTACGGCGGCGGCGGTGGTGGCCGACGTGAAGGCGGTGGCGGTTATGGCGGTGGTCGTCGTGATGGCGGCGGCGGCGATTTCCGTTAATTAAATAATGAGCGGCTAATAACCGCGTTTCATTTAGTTTATTAAATAAACTAGACAATAGAGGATGCTGTTTTTACAGTATCCTTTTTTTTCACTTTTTGCCAAATACAACTTTTACATTTCCTGACAAATGCATATGCCTCTCTAAATTGTCGTATTCCATAGAGTCTGCGGATATGGTTTGTAAACCTCTAGTTATTTCTACCGGCAAATTTGAATAGACTCTCTCGAGGTCTGAATTTATTTGTAAGTACTCACTTTTTATTCTAAGTGTAATTGGTGAAGACTTTGTTGTAGACCAGTCCTGTTTTACCAGTTCTACATTTCCTTTCAACTCGATCTGTGTTGCGTCTGCGTTACTAATCGCTACATTTGCAACAGCCTCAGACTTTTGTAAGCTCTTTGTATTTGACATAGACTGTCCATAAAGATGGGGGCCCTCAATCTCTAAGTTGTCTGTATCTGCAAAATGTCTTGCGTATCTTCCCAATATATGGGCCTTGATATCACCATCCGGTTCATAAGTTGTAACGGCAAATCCCTTCATAAAATAATCTTCTATATGGGCACGCGGTAATACAACTTCTTTTTTGATTGCTTTTGGCGTTACCTGTAATAACCAATATGTAAACATTGCAAATATCAACATCAAAAGTACCGGAAGATAACTACTTACCGTATCCCAAAATCTCTTTAACGTTTGAATTGCTTTCATTTAAACTTATTACTAACTAATCGATACCGAGGGCAGCATCAAGAAACGCGTTGTATTTCCCTTTTGCAGTCAACAGTAAATCACAAACATCTCTCAGCGCACCATCTCCGCCCCTTTTGGGACTGATGTAATTCACTCGTGTAAGTACTTCTTTATGCGCATTGATAGGCGCACTAGAAAACCTGCTTTTTATAATGACTTGCAAATCGGGCCAATCATCTCCCATACTAGCAACCTCATGCCAAGCTACATTAAAGTGTTTTAAGACATTTTCAGCAATTACAATTTTTTTATCAACACCCATATGGACGTGCTCAACACCTAAGTCTTTGAGCCTTTTTTGAACATGTAAACCACTACGTCCTGAAATAACCACTGGTGTTATACCAATCATTTGTAGCCATTTAATCCCCTGACCATCTAAAACATTAAACTGTTTCAAAGATTCATGGGTTTCTGAGAAAATCAATCGGCCATCGGTAAACACTCCGTCAATATCCAAAAACATCAATCGAATATCTAGGGCTCTTAAAAGGTTTTCTGGACTGTACATATCAATAGTTCTATATTACTTTAGCACGCATCAAATCGTTCGTATTCAATGCACCTATCAACATATTATTTGAGTCCACGACAAGTAAAGTATTTATTCTCAATTGTTCCATCATTCCTACAACGTCGACTGCCAATGCATTTTGAGAAATAGTTTGCGGCTCTTTTTTAATAACATCTTTTGCAAATAGTTCTTTTAATGAGACTCCTTTTTCTATTAAGCGTCGTAGATCACCGTCAGTAAAGATACCACATGGATGTCCATCTTCATCTACAACAGCTGTAGCACCAAGACCTTTGCTACTCATCTCCCTTAACAGCTCATTCATAGTTGCCGTCAAAGATACTTTTGGAACCATTTCATTTTTTCTCATAATGTCACTTACATGAGTCAAAAGTCGACGTCCCAATGCTCCAGCAGGATGAGACTGAGCGAAGTCTTCGGATTTAAAACCTCGCGCATCCAATAGGGCTACTGCCAATGCATCCCCTATCGCCAATTGGGCAGTTGTACTTGCAGTTGGGGCTAAATTTAACGGACAAGCCTCTTTCTCAACGCTGCAATCAATTGAATAATTTGATTCTTTGCCTAGTGTTGAGTTTAAATTGCCAGTGATAGCTATCAACGCAACACCTAGCCTTTTAACAAGTGGAATTAATTTAGTAATTTCTTCTGTTTCACCGCTGTTAGATAAAGCAAGCACGACATCTTGAGCCGTAATCATCCCCATATCTCCATGACTTGCTTCCGCTGGATGTACGAACATTGCAGGAGTTCCGGTTGATGCTAAAGTAGCCGCTATCTTTGAGCCTATGTGACCACTCTTGCCCATACCCATTACAACAACGCGACCCTTAATATTTAAGATTATCTCAACGGCATTCACAAAACTCTCACCCAATTTTTGTTGTAATGCCATTACAGCTGTAGCCTCAATCTGAAGAGTTTCAATCCCTAATCTTAGTATTTGTTCTCTGGTCATAGTTAAATTCATCTTCTTATTTGATCTTAGTTTACAGCATCAAAAAATTGTTTTACTTACCAATACAAAAGCTCGAAAATATCTCGCCCAACAAATCATCACTCGAAAACTCACCCGTTATTTCACTTAAACTATTTTGAGCAAGCCTTAACTCTTCAGCAATTAACTCTAGAGCAGGTGATTGACTTACGAAACACAACATAATTTTTTTAATGTTCTGATCTATCTGCTTCAAAGAACTTATATGTCTTTGCCTAGCTAAATATATGTTTTCCAAAGACTCTTGTCTCCAGCCCGCTAGACTTAATAACTTAGACGTTAATTCTTTTAAACCCGACCCCTCTTTTGCCGAAATAAATATACCTTCAGGTTCGTTTTTCATCGCCTCTTTAGATGTCTCTTTATTAATCAGATCAGATTTGTTATAAACATGAATTATTATTTTTTCTGAAACTCCTCTTTCCTTTATCGCGTTGATTATCCATTCATCTTTTTCTAAGTAAGTCGTATCATTTTTTCGAGTTAAATCGTGTACATGCAATAAAACGTCCGCTTCATCTATTCTCTTCCAAGCTCTTTCTATACCAATTTTTTCAACTTCATCTTCCGTATTTTCGCGAAGTCCTGCCGTATCTGATAAGTGAAATGGCACTCCTTCTATTGCAATAGTCTCGTTCAATACATCTCTAGTTGTTCCCTCAATGCTGGTTACAATTGCAATTTCGTCACCAGATAATGCATTCATAAGCGAGCTTTTTCCTGCGTTGGGTTGACCTGCTATAACAACATTGACTCCCTGACGTAAGACTTTTCCTTGTTCGGTTTTTTTTAAGATACTTATTAAATTTTGTTCTATTTCTTGAACAAGACTATTCGCATGGTCTGATTTAATAAAATCTATTTCTTCTTCAGGAAAATCAATACTTGCCTCGACCAACACTCTCAAATGTATAAGCCTGGCTTTAAATAAGTTTATATCTTTTGAAAACTCACCCTGCAAAGACCTTATTGCGCTTTTGGCTGCTAGTCTAGTACTAGCAGAGATTAAATCCATTACAGCCTCTGCCTGCGTTAGATCCATTTTAGAGTTAAGGAACGCTCTCTCCGTAAACTCTCCAGCTTGCGCTATCCTTATTCCGTCCAACAAAGCAGTTCCATCTGCACCTATTTGTCGACCTAATTCAATACACCGCTCTTGGATCATGTTTAATAAAACTGGCCCTCCATGTCCTTGCAGCTCTAAGACATCCTCACCTGTATAACTATTAGGAGCTTCAAAAAAAATAGCAACTAACTGATCGATAACCGAATGACTGGCATCCTTTATCTCACAAAGCGTTGCTACTCGTGGCCTTAATTTTTTGTTAAAAAGGATTTCAGTAAATTTACTTAATTTAGGGCCGCTGATCCTAACTATACCAACAGCACCTACACCGGAGGCTGTAGCAATTGCAATAATGGGCTGGTTTTTTTCAATCATAAGTGAATTTCTACCAAACCCTATTATTTTTACTTATTTAACACACCTAGTTTTTTATTGATTATCCACTGCTGCGTAATTGACAAAATGTTGTTGGTCAACCAGTATAAAACCAAACCTGATGGAAAGAAAAAGAACATAACGCTAAACGCAAGTGGCATGATCCACATCATTTTGGCCTGAACAGGGTCTGGTGGTGTTGGATTCAACCAAGTTTGCAACAAAGAGGTTCCTGTCATAATAAATGGCAAAATAAAGTATGGATCCGGCGCTGATAAATCGTGGATCCATCCAAGCCAAGGAGCATTTCGCATTTCTACTGTGGATAACAAAACCCAATACAAAGCGATAAAAACTGGGATTTGAATCACAATTGGCAAACAACCTCCCATTGGATTAACTTTTTCTTCTCTATAAATCCTCATCATTTCTGTTTGAATTTGCTGTGGATTGTCTTTAAGCCGCTCCCTCATTTCCATGATCTTAGGGTTTATTGCCTTCATTTTGGCCATGCTCTTGTAAGCCTGTGCATTTAGCCAGAAAAATGCTGCTTTAAGCAACACCACCAAGGCAACAATCGACCATCCCCAATTTCCTAGAAATCCATATAGTTTGTCTACTAGCCAATAAAGTGGTTTCGCCAATATCGTAAGCCAACCATAATCCTTTACCAACTCCAATCCTGGATATATTGCTTCAAGTGTTTTTTCTTCCTCTGGTCCTACATATAGATGCGCCGATAAAGACTCGCTTGATCTTGGAGCAACCTTTGGAAACTGTCCGATCATTCCAACTGAATATAAGTTTGTATCTATTTTCTTAGCAAAATAGTTTCTCGACATATTGCTTGGCAACAACCAAGCACTGACAAAGTAATGTTGAACCATCGCAACATATCCTTCATTAGATTGTTTCTCAAAACTTGTTTTATCTTTATCTATATCTTTAAACTCAATTTTTTGATACTTTTTTTCTTCAGTATATATAGCTGGCCCGGTAAATGTTGAATAAAAAGATGATTCTCCCTCTGGCTTATTACCGTCTCTCATTAATTGCACATACAAAAGTGGAGCAACTTCTTTATCAGTTTTGTTAACTACAGACTGATTTACGATGATGTCATATTTGTTTTTATTAATTTCATACGTTTTAAACAATTGAATTCCATTGATTTCTGGCGATTCAAATTTCAAGGTTAGTTTTTCTTCTCCGTCAACAAATTTTGTCTGCCCTGTTTGGAGCATCACTGTTTTATGTGTTGGGTATTCAGTAATACCGTCCTTGGATATCAACCCCGACTGCGCCTCGTAAACTCTCTCGGCTGAATTATTAAACAGTACAACGTTGTCTCCTGGATGATTAATGTCTTTATGTGCAAGCAGTTCCGCTCTTACTAAGTTGCCTCCTGCAGAGTCAAAACTTAATTTCAAAACATTCGTTTCTATCTCTATAAGTTTTCTTGAAGGTACGGGTTTTGTTTTATTATCTAATCCTGCTATCACTTGGGAGGAAGACAGGGCAGTTGTTGACTGCGGAATTTCAGTTACTCCTGACTGTGTACTTGACATCGGCGTTTGAGCTTCTACTTTATCTCCAGATGGAAAAAATAATGCTTTATGGCCGTTATACACCTGCCATTTATCCCATAGCATTACCATGCAAAAACCAAAAATCACCCACAACACTGATCGACGAATATCATTCATAAATTTTTATATCTTATTTGCATTTAAAATAATTTTAATGGCTTACAGGGCACAGGGTCCTCGCCACCATTAAACAAAGGATTGCACCGACAAACTCTTTTGAGCATCAAGTAAGAACCTACAACAGCACCGTGTACTTGTATTGCTTTTATTGCATATGTTGAACACGTCGGTGTAAATCTGCAGTTTAACCCCACCACTGGACTAAGTAATAGCTTATAAATTTTTAAAAGTGAGATGAGCAATTTAGAAAGCATTGGTTACACCAACGGAACCATATAAAAATAATATTTCTTTCCTAACTGCTTTTTTAAAGTCCTTTGATGTTGGACTTAGAAAAAGTTTCTTGTCAAATGCTCTGCTCAGTCTCACAACATGTTTTTCCAACTGATGTTTGTATGCTAATTCGGCTGCAACGTTATAAATTTGTCTTTTTATTGCATTTCTAGTTACAGCTCGTTTTGCCCATCTTTTTGGAACAACTACGCCTACTTTTAAATTACGCTGGTTTTCCCCTTCGCCGGCCTTTAATTTATGCAATGCGAAATGCTCAGATCTTGCAAATATGCCCGTTTCAAGTACTTCCCTAAAAACCTCTTTATCAACAATATGATCTATCATTGACTTAAAAAGATTATTAAAGGGTATTTTTGCAAAAACAAAAATATCCCTCTTAATTTATCGCTTTTAGACTGCTAAGCGCTTACGGCCTTTGGCACGACGTGCGTTTATAACTGCACGACCGCCGCGTGTTTTCATGCGGACTAAAAACCCGTGTGTTCTTGCTCGACGTGTTTTCGAGGGTTGATATGTACGTTTCATAATTTATAACCATTAATTAGCAGAGCCTGTTATTATCGCAAAAAAATTTACAGCTTGCAATATATTCGACTCAAAACGCTTTTGGACATATAAAAAGACTTCTTTTGTTACTTTATTGTTGCACTGTTATAATATACATGCTGGCATTAGTTTCTATTTAATTTTGTCCCTAGTCCCCCGAGGTCTAACTTAATCTGTGGATAATTTTTTGATAAGATAGGTTTTCTGGTGTTTAAACTGCCATACTATCCACAATATTTTTCTCTCTTTATTTTAATTTTCCTTTCTACCTTTAAATATGCAAGATCTCTGGCAAAACTGCGTAGAACAACTTGCTCAAGAGCTTCCAGAGCAGCAATTTAATACCTGGATTAAACCTTTACAAGCGACCTTTTCCAATGATTATTCAAAAATCACTATTTTGGTGGGTAACCGTTTTAAATTAGATTGGATTCGAACGCAATATTCGAAAAAATTATCAAATATCCTAACTAATCTTCATGGACAAACTATTGCTGTTGAACTAGCTCTTTCGCCAAAAGAAACTGTCTTAAAAAGTTCCTCATCCTCAAATGTTCCGGATGTTGAGTTTTCTTACTCAGCACCGATTTTGGCTGAGGAACAAGCGGAAGAACCTTTTAAAAACAGATTAAATCCTTCACTTACTTTTGAATCGTTTGTTGAAGGATCGGCAAATAGAATGGCTCGAGCAGCTGCAATGCATGTTGCCTCTATTCCGGGACATCTTTATAACCCTCTATTTATATATGGCGGTGTTGGCCTTGGTAAAACGCATCTAGTTCATGCCGTTGGAAATCAGTTACTTAAAGATAAACCCGATTCCAAAATTCTATATATACATGCAGAACAATTCGTATCTGATGTTGTAAAAGCCTATCAAAGAAAAACTTTTGATGAATTTAAACTTAGATATCATTCTTTAGACTTACTTTTAATTGACGATGTACAATTTTTTGCTAATAAAGATCGTACTCAAGAAGAGTTTTTTAATGCTTTCGAAGCACTTTTAGCGAAAAAATCACATATTGTGATGACCAGTGATACTTATCCAAAAGGCTTAGCTGATATCCATGAACGTTTGGTTTCTAGGTTCGATTCTGGTCTAACTGTTGCCATTGAGCCTCCAGAATTAGAAATGAGAGTTGCTATTTTGATGACTAAATCACGTCTTGAAGGCTCTGAAATGCCTGAAGAAGTTGCATTTTTCGTAGCAAAAAATGTTCGCTCAAATGTTAGAGAATTAGAAGGCGCTTTACGCAAAATACTTGCCTATTCACGATTTAATCAAAAAGACATTTCTATTCAATTGGCTCGAGATGCCCTTAGGGATCTTCTTTCAATTCAAAATAGACAAATATCAGTTGAAAATATTCAAAAAACAGTTGCTGATTTTTATAAAATCAAAGTTGCTGATATGTATTCAAAGAAAAGACCTGTTTCTATTGCCAGACCAAGGCAAATAGCTATGTACTTAGCAAAAGAACTAACTCAAAAAAGCTTACCAGAAATTGGTGAACTTTTTGGTGGAAGAGACCATACTACTGTTTTACATGCCGTTCGGAAAATCTCATCTGAACGACTTCAACTAAATGAACTTAACCAACAACTTCACGTTTTAGAGCAAACTTTAAAAGGGTAAACAATTGGAAAATAAAATGTTAGATAAAGTCTGTGGATTAAATTTGAATAACTCTATGGTTATCCACAGAAGGCCCAGTTTGTAATAAGTTATTCATAATTTACAGACTATCCAAACAACAGTTACAAACATAGTTTTAAAGATCGTAAGTTATTGAAAATAATAAGAAAAAAAACCTTTTCAACAAAAAACAATACACTCTACTACTACTACTAATTTAATATATATAAATAAAGAGGTTTTAATGATTATCCTAAAAGCCACACAAGAGACTTTAATCAATGCAATTCAATCAGTTTCAGGAATTGTTGAAAAAAGACACACTCAACCCATATTAGCAAATTTATTTATAAAAAAAGAAGCTAATCAAATTGAACTTTTAGCTAGTGATATGGAAATTCAAATCAAAGCTAAAACACAATTTGATGGTGATGCATCTACTTTTTCTATTACTGTTGGAGCAAGAAAGTTAATTGATATATTGAGATCATTACCATCTGATCAATTAGTCACTCTTGAATCTAATCAAAATAAAATAATTCTAAAAGGTGGAAAAAGTAAATTTACACTTCAAACAATGCCTGCAGAGGACTATCCTTTAATTAAAGAATCATCTAGTTTAGGTACAACTTTTAAGATCCCTCAAAAGACATTAAAAAGTCTGCTTCAACAAGTTTCTTTTTCAATGGCAGTTCATGATATTCGTTATTATTTAAATGGAATACTTTTTGTTGCTGAAAATAAAAGTTTGAGTTTGGTAGCAACTGACGGACATAGACTTGCTTTCGCATCCTCTGTTCTTGAACATGAAGTTCCCAAGCAAGAAGTCATACTTCCACGTAAAACAGTTTTGGAATTATTAAGGCTTTTAAGTGATTCTGAAGGATCAATTGAAATGCAATTTGCTTCTAATCAAGCAAAATTTACATTTGGAAATTTAGTATTTGTTACAAAATTAGTTGAAGGTAAGTTTCCAGACTACAACAGAGTTATTCCTAAAGGGAATAAAAATGAAATTATCCTTGGAAGAGAAGCTCTTTTACATTGTTTGCAAAGAACTGCTATTTTGACTAGTGATAAATTCAAGGGAGTTAAGTTAAATATTGAGCCTGGTGTATTAAGAGTCGCATCAAATAATTCAGAACAAGAAGAAGCGGTTGATGAATTAGATATAAATTATTCAGGAAATCCAATTGAAATTGGTTTCAATGTTACATATTTGATAGATGTTTTGAACAACATGAATCAAGAAATGGTTAGATTTGATTTACCTGATTCAAACAGTTCTGCATTAATAACAATGCCAGAGTCAGACTCTTTTAAGTATGTTGTCATGCCGATGAGAATTTAATATTTAACTTGCCTATTTTTTTTAATTTTTAAATTCTTATATGACAGAAAATATTGATTCCTCAAGTAATCCCCCCATTGATTCATATGGTGAAAGTTCTATTCAAATCTTGGAGGGTTTAGAAGCAGTCAGAAAGCGTCCTGGAATGTATATTGGAGATACTTCAGACGGAACAGGCTTGCATCATTTAGTTTTCGAAGTTGTAGATAATTCTATTGACGAAGCTCTAGCAGGTCATTGTGATGATATCGTTGTGACTATACATTCAGACAACTCAATTAGCGTTGTTGATAATGGTAGAGGAATACCTACTGGTGTAAAAATGGATGACAAGCACGAACCTAAACGAAGTGCTGCTGAAATTGCTCTTACGGAGCTCCATGCAGGAGGAAAATTTAATCAAAACTCATATAAAGTTTCTGGCGGTCTTCACGGTGTTGGTGTATCTTGTGTTAACGCCTTATCAAAATGGTTACGATTAACTGTTCGTCGTGAAGGTAAAGTTCATAATTTAGAATTTGCAAAAGGCTTTGTTCAAAATAGAATAATTGAATTAGCAAATGGTGTTGAGATTTCTCCAATGAAAGTAATGGGAGATACTGAAAAGAAAGGAACTGAAGTTCATTTTCTACCAGATACAGATATTTTTACTTCAAATCATGATTTTCATTATGAGATTCTCAGTAAACGACTCAGAGAACTTAGTTTTTTAAATAATGGAGTTCGTATACGGTTAATAGATGAAAGATCAGGAAAATCGGATGATTTTTCTGGTGCTGGTGGTGTCAAAGGTTTCGTTGATTTTATTAATGTTGGAAAAAAAATACTTCATCCAAATGTTTTCCATTCTATGGGTGATCGTCCTTCAGAAAGTTATGGTGGTATCCCAGGCACCCAAATAGGGGTTGAAGTAGCTATGCAGTGGAATGATGGCTATAACGAAAGCGTTTTATGTTTTACCAATAATATTCCACAGCGCGACGGTGGTACTCATTTAACGGGTCTTAGAGCTGCTATGACCCGCGTAATAAACAAGTATATTGATGAAAACGAATTTGCAAAAAAAGCTAAAGTAGAAGTTACCGGTGATGATATGCGCGAGGGTTTAACTTGCGTTTTATCAGTAAAAGTACCCGAACCAAAATTCAGTAGTCAGACTAAAGATAAATTAGTCTCTAGTGAGGTAAGAGCTCCAGTAGAAGATATTGTTGCAAAAGCTCTTGGTGATTTTCTACAAGAAAAACCAAACGATGCAAAAATTATTTGCGGAAAGATTGTTGATGCTGCTCGAGCCAGAGAGGCTGCACGTAAAGCCAGAGAGATGACCCGTCGTAAAGGTGTTCTTGATGGTATGGGACTTCCTGGTAAGTTGGCTGACTGTCAAGAAAAAGACCCATCGTTATGTGAAATATATATTGTTGAGGGAGACTCAGCAGGTGGTTCAGCTAAACAGGGTAGAGATCGTAAATTTCAAGCAATTCTCCCTCTTAGAGGGAAAATATTGAATGTTGAAAAGGCAAGATACGAAAAGCTTTTAACAAGCAATGAAATATTGACTTTAATTACTGCATTAGGCACTGGTATTGGAAAGGTAAGCGCTGAATCTGGAAAATCTGGTACTGATGATTTCAATGTAGATAAGCTTCGTTATCATAGAATTATCATCATGACAGACGCCGACGTTGACGGGGCTCACATTAGAACGCTACTTTTAACTTTTTTCTATAGACAAATGCCTGAGCTTGTCGAGCGTGGACATATTTATATTGCACAACCACCTTTATATAAAGTTAAAGTAGGAAAAGAAGAACAATATTTAAAAGATGCTCCAGCTTTAGACTCCTTTTTGTTAAAAGTGGCTTTAAAAGAAGCGGCAATACAAACGGGAGGTTCACAATCTCAAACTATAAAAGGTGATACTTTAGAAGAGTTAGCCCGTAAACACCAGGTTGCAGAATCCGTCATTGCAAGACTTCTAGGAACAATGGATGCTGAAGCATTACGTGCAATGGCAGACGGTGTTTCTTTGAATTTGGATACCTTAGAACTCGCTAATGAGTGTGCTCAAACTCTGCAAACGAAACTTTTAGAACTTGGAAGTGGTTCAACAGTTAACGCCGAATTTGACGTAAGAACAGATAAACCTATCCTCAGGATAAGTAGACACCATCATGGAAATGTCAAAAGTAGTGTGATAACACAAGATTTCGTTCATGGTGCTGACTATGCTGCTTTAGCGGAAGCGGCATTAACCTTTAAAGGATTGATTTACGAAGATGGAAAAGTTCAAAGAGGCGAGGGTGAACGGATGAAAGAAGAAACCGTTAGTGATTTTAGGCAGGCAATGAAATGGTTAATTCAACAAGCTGAACACTCGACGGCTCGCCAGCGTTATAAAGGTCTTGGTGAAATGAATCCAGCACAACTTTGGGAAACAACAATGGATCCTCAAGTTAGAAGGCTGCTTCGTGTTCAAATAGACGATGCTATTGAAGCGGATCGTGTTTTCACAATGCTAATGGGCGATGAAGTAGAGCCCAGAAGAGTCTTTATTGAGAAAAATGCATTGAGAGCTGCTAATTTGGACGTTTGATTATTGTGATCTGGTTAATTTAGTTTAAGCCAATTGTCCTGATCTAAAGTCTTCAACAGCTTTAATAATTTGTTCTTTTGTGTTCATTACAAAAGGACCATACTGAACAATGCTCTCCCTCAAAGGAGCTCCGCTGATCAAGATCAGTTTCGTCAGTTTGTCCGAATTCATTAAAACAAAATCTCCCTCATTGGTTAATATCGCCATTTCTTTACTATGAACGATTAGGTTCTTAGAAGATCCTTTAATAGTTACCTCTCCTTCGTAAACATAAAGAAAAGCATTGTTTTGGTGGGGGATAAACTGTTCAAAAGTTAAATCTTCATTTTCCGGAAAATGTACATCTAAGTACATTGGCGTGGTTGCTTGTTTTTGAACTGCTCCAGCTATGCCGTGTGATTCACCCGCGATAACTCTTAACTTGACTCCATTAGATAGTGTCGTTTCGGGTATTGATTCATTTTGAAAATCTTGATACCAGGGTGCGCACATTTTTTCATGGGAAGGTAAATTCAACCACAATTGAAAACCGCTCATTCTTCCCTCCCTTTGTTCGGGCATTTCACTGTGAATGACTCCTCTTCCGGCTGTCATCCACTGCACGCCACCATCCTTTAACAATCCAGAATTACCAGCACTATCGGAGTGACGCATTCTTCCTTGTAACATGTATGTTATCGTTTCAAAGCCACGATGGGGGTGGTCTGGAAAGCCTCCAATGTAGTCGTTTGCCTCATCACTGCCAAACGCATCAAGCATCAAAAAGGGATCTAAACGTTGTTGTAAATCCTGAGTTAAAAGACGTGTTAACTTAACTCCCGCACCGTCGCTTGTTGCTTGACCGGTAATGATTCGTTCTACATTTCTGTATGTTTTCATTTCTTCTGTACTTAAAGTAAGGGTTTAACTTGTCGAGCAAGCGACTCAAGTCGTAAAATAGAGAGTATTGCAAAACTGCTAATTTTATTGTTTTTGCTAACTCTTTGATACTTGCTTTTTCTTTATTATTAGTAAAGATAGCAAGTGCTTTTCTATAGCCTGTTTTGGATTCGATTTTTAATGAAATATCCTCGTGAGTTTGATGTCATAGTTGTTGGCGGCGGACACGCAGGTACTGAGGCTGCCTTGGCTAGCGCAAGGATGGGACTTAGTACCCTTTTGTTAACCCACAACATTGAAACTCTCGGGCAAATGAGTTGCAACCCTTCTATTGGCGGTATCGGCAAAGGCCATCTGGTTAAAGAGATAGATGCCATGGGCGGTGTAATGGCCAGAGCAACTGATAGGGCAGGCATCCAGTTCCGAATATTGAATAAATCAAAAGGCCCAGCTGTGCGGGCTACGAGAGCACAAGCAGACAGAATCTTATATAAAGCCGCTGTTAGGTTTGAACTAGAGAATCAACCTAACTTGTCTTTATTTCAACAATCTGTAGAAGATTTATGTATTGAGGGAAATAAAGTAGTTGGTGCCATAGTTCAAGCGGGGATAGAGTTCAGATCAAGAGCAGTTATTTTGACTGCTGGAACCTTTCTCAATGGACGTATCCACATTGGACTCGATAACTATTCAGGAGGGAGAGCGGGCGATCCTCCCTCAATAAGACTAAGCGATCGTCTTAAAGAACTAAAACTCCCTCAGGGGCGCCTTAAAACGGGAACCCCTCCTAGAATTGACGGGCGCTCTATTGACTTTGCCTCTTGCACTGAGCAGCCAGGAGACGGCATGCTAGGCGGATCAGAGGGCCCTATACCTGTATTTAGTTACATGGGAAGGGTTGAACATCATCCTCAGCAAATGGCGTGTTGGATTACTCATACCAACGAAAAAACGCACGAAATCATTCGCTCGGGTTTTAATCGAAGCCCCATGTTTACTGGCAAGATAGAAGGTGTTGGTCCGCGTTATTGTCCAAGTGTTGAAGACAAAATTAACAGATTTGCCGACAAAGAAAGTCACCAAATATTCCTTGAGCCTGAGGGATTAACAACAAACGAATACTATCCAAATGGTATAAGCACCAGTCTTCCTTTTGATATTCAATATGAACTCGTCAGATCAATGAAGGGTTTAGAAAACGCACATATTCTCAGGCCTGGATATGCTATTGAATATGATTATTTTGACCCTCGTGAACTTAAAAGAAGTTTTGAAACAAAAGCCATTGAAGGTTTGTTTTTTGCGGGACAAATAAATGGGACAACGGGTTACGAAGAGGCTGCCGCACAGGGGCTTTATGCAGGCATAAATGCCGCGCTCTATTGCAAAGGCGAACCCTCATGGACGCCCGCGAGGGACCAAGCCTATATTGGCGTTTTGGTCGATGACCTTGTTACCAAGGGTGTATCAGAGCCTTACCGAATGTTTACCAGCAGAGCAGAATATCGATTGCAACTAAGAGAGGACAATGCGGATCAACGTTTGTCAGGCATTGCGAATGGTTTCGGTTTGATTGGCTCCCTTCAGTGGCAGGCCTTTGAGATTAAGCAAAAGCTAATTCGCCAAGAAACGCAGAGGTTAAAAAGTATCTGGGTTAATCCTCGCAATCTTTCAGAGTCAGAAATGGTCAGGGTGTTGGGTAAAAAGATAGATCACGAATACAACCTAGGCGACTTACTTCGCCGTCCTGACATTACTTATCAGTCGCTAATGAGCATGGAAAACGGCGAGTTCAAAAGCGCTGAAATCGAATCCCTTGATGATGTTTCACGTGAAACAATATTAGAGCAAGTTGAAATAAGTGCGAAGTATTCCGGTTATATTGAAAAGCAAAAGGAGGAGGTTGAAAGGGCGGCTGGCTTTGAAAATCTTCATTTGCCCAAGGATTTAGACTACCTCTCAATAGATGCTTTAAGCTTTGAGGTTCGCCAAAAGTTGACCAAGTTCCGTCCCGAGACGGTTGGCTTGGCTTCGCGGATTTCTGGTATCACACCAGCGGCTATTTCTCTATTGTTGATTCATTTAAAGAGAATGAAGGCCAAAAGAGATACAGCTTCTGTAGGAGAAGATGCTGTCTTCGCAGAGGGCGTGTCGGCTGAGTTCGATTCTGAATGATCCAGGGCGGCTGATTGGCCTAGACGAATTTTATGAAATTAACTTCGCAACGGGGAGACGTTTTAGAGCAATTGTCCTTAGAGGCGGCACTTTTATCTGGTCTTGCCCAGTTAGGGTTGGAGCTGGAGGCTGGCCAAAGGGAGAAGATTCTTGCATACATTACTCTTTTGAATAAATGGGGTACGGTTTACAACCTTACCGCAATCAAAGACTCAAAAGATATCCTTGTTCAACATGTTTTAGATTGTCTAAGCGTAATCAAGCCAATTTCTGAGCGTGTGGTTGCTGGTTCCACAATACTAGATGTAGGATCAGGTGCGGGGTTGCCGGCTTTGATGATCGCAATTGCCCGCCCTGATTTAAATGTTGTTGCAATTGATGCGGTTGCAAAAAAAGTTGCTTTTATTAAGCAGGCGGCTTTGCAACTGGGTTTGCCGAATGCTATTGCAAAACATGGTCGCGTAGAAAAAGATACGGGTCCTAAGTATGAACTAATTGTTTCTCGTGCATTCTCTAGCTTGAAAGACTTCATAGAAGGAACCCAGGGTCGGTTGCTCGAAGGGGGAGTTTGGATGGCAATGAAGGGAAAGATGCCAGAGGAAGAAATCAAGGAATTGCCAGATGGTATTGATTTAATTGAGGTAACTCAGCTAACTGTACCTATGATGAATGCGGAGCGTTGTTTGGTATGGATGCGAGAGGGGTAGTTTTGAGGGTTTAGGCGGGAAGGTTTTATGTTTCACGTGAAACAGTTCTAATTTGTTACTAAATAAAGAGAGCTTTTGCGCTCTTTTGTTATTCTCGGTTGTAAACTCAAGCCTGTTTTTTGAAAAGAAGATCTAGATGTCAAAAATATTTTGTGTGGCAAACCAAAAGGGTGGGGTCGGTAAGACGACAACTTCCGTAAACTTGGCGGCTGGTTTGGCTGCAATTGGACAACGGGTATTGCTTGTAGATCTCGATCCGCAGGGAAATGCAACGATGGGATCTGGAGTGGACAAGAGGAATTTAGAGCTTTCCGTGTACGATGTTTTACTTGAGGAGGTAACCGCCAGAGAGGCTATTTGTTCAAGTAGTTGGGGTGAAGAAGGCGGTAAAAAGCATTTTCCCAAGTATGATGTTTTAGGGGCCAATCGCGATCTGTCTGGCGCTGAGGTTGAGTTGGTCAGTCTAGAACATAGGGAGATGAGACTTAAGCGCGCCTTGGCTGCTGTTGATAAAGATTATGATTTCGTTGTGATTGATTGCCCGCCCTCATTGTCCATGTTGACCCTTAATGGTTTGTGTGCTGCTCAAGGTGTGGTTGTGCCGATGCAATGTGAGTACTTTGCACTGGAGGGTTTAACAGATCTTGTGAACACCATCAAACAAGTTCATGCAAATTTGAATAAAGATCTGAAAATAATAGGATTGCTAAGGGTTATGTTTGATCCAAGGGTTACATTGCAGCAACAAGTGAGTGATCAACTAAAAGATCATTTTAAAGATAAAGTTTTTAATGCGGTGATTCCCAGAAATGTGCGCTTGGCAGAGGCACCGAGTTATGGTTTGCCTGGCGTGGTATTTGATCCTTTGGCAAAAGGCAGTCAAGCCTTCCTTGAATTTGCACAGGAAATAGTAGATAGACTCAATCCTGATCAAAACAAATAAGAAAGTATTAACATGGTAACTAAAAAACCAAAAGGATTAGGACGAGGGCTAGAGTCGCTGCTCGGACCCGCCGTTAAAGATACAACTGACGTAGGGGATCAAGATGCATCAGGGGGGCCCTCCGTTTTAAAGCTTACAGAAATGGTTGCTGGTATGTATCAGCCTCGCACTCGGATGGATGAGGGCGCTTTGTATGAGCTAGCTGAAAGTATTAAAGCTCAAGGAATCATGCAACCTATCTTGGTTCGACTTTTAAAGGATGGACCTAATAAGGAAAAATATGAGATTATTGCTGGAGAGAGACGATTTAGAGCCGCAAAATTAGCTGGTCTTCAGTCAGTTCCTGTATTGGTTCGTGATGTGCCGAATGAGGCAGCGGCAGCAATGGCTTTGATAGAGAATATTCAACGCGAGGATTTGAATCCACTTGAGGAGGCACACGGTTTAGAACGATTGGTTAAAGAGTTTGGCCTCAGCCATGAGCAAGCAGCGCAGGCCGTTGGTCGATCAAGGAGCGCGGCGTCCAATCTATTGCGACTTTTGAACCTTACCAAACCTGTGCAAGACTTGTTAATGGCCGGCGATCTGGACATGGGACATGCGCGGGCATTGCTAGGCCTCGAGCAGGCAGAGCAAATATCTGCGGCGCATCAAATGACAGCAAAAAAAATGTCAGTCCGAGATGCTGAGCAACTTATAAAAAGAATTAAATCTAGCACCTCGGAAAACAAGTTTAAAAATAGCAAATCCAAGGTCAAATCTGGTGATATTCTAAGAATAGAGGAAGAACTATCAGACTTATTGACGGCTACCGTGGAGGTGTCTGTTAAGAAAAAAATAAAACGACACGGGAAAACTCAAGAAATGGGCGAACTGACCATTCAATTCGGCTCATTAGATGAACTCAATGGATTGATTGACAAATTGCGTGCGATTGTTTCGTAAGTTTTTACTTGGTCGTAAACGAAAAAATCTTTCCAGGATTCATAATATTTTTAGGGTCAAGCGCGACTTTAATTGTTCGCATCATATCTACAGCGGCCTCTCCTGCTTCGTCTATTAAAAACCCCATTTTGTGAAGTCCAATACCGTGCTCTCCAGAGCATGTTCCTCCCATGCTGATGGCTCTTGCAACTAACTTATCGTTAAGTTGTTCTGCGGTCTCTCTCTCTGAAGGGTTGTTGGGATCAATCAAATAGCCGAAGTGAAAATTACCATCACCAACGTGACCGACTAAAAAGAAAGGTATCAAAGACGCTTCTGTTTCTTCAACTGACTTTAGCAAACAGTCAGCGAGTCTGCTGATGGGCACACAAGTGTCCGTTGAGATTGCTCTGCACCCGGGACGAGATTGAAGGGCCGAGAAATATGCATTGTGTCTTGCGCTCCAAAGCCTTGTTCTTTCCTCTGGAGTGCTTGCCCATTCAAAATCCTCACCCCCGTGTTCGTGCGCAATCTCTTGAACACTTTGGGCTTGTTCTTTAACACCTGCTGGGGAACCATGAAACTCCATTAGCAAAAGGGGTTGCTCAGTTAAAGTTAGTTTTGTATGAGCATTCACCATGCGAACAGTATTTTTGTCAATGAGTTCAACGCGAGCGATTGGAATACCCATTTGAATAATTTGAATCGTCGTCAGGACTGCGGATTCTATAGAGGGAAAAGAGCAAATGGCAGCAGAAATTGCTTCAGGCAGCGGATAAATCTTAAGAGTAATTTCACTGATGACGCCAAGAGTACCTTCGCTACCCACAAAAAGACGAGTTAGGTCATAACCCGCACTTGATTTCTTTGCTCTTGTACCGGTTTTGATAATCTCACCCTTGGCATTTACTACCTCAAGAGCCAAAACATTTTCACGCATCGTGCCGTATCTGACGGCGTTGGTCCCGCTTGCTCGCGTTGCGCACATACCGCCTATGGAGGCATCGGCACCTGGATCGATAGGGAAAAATAATCCCGTACTTTTGAGCTCATTGTTGAGCTGCATGCGTGTTGTACCTGGCTGAACCGTTACAGTGAGGTCCTCTGCATTGATGGACAAGACTTTATTCATTTGGCTAACATCCAGACTCATACCGCCTTGTACAGCAAGTAAATGACCCTCCAAAGAGGAGCCCACGCCGAAAGGAATGATTGGAACCGAGAATCTTTCAGCGATCCTTACAGCGTCTGAAATGTCTTGGGTATTTTTAGCAAATACCACGACCGCGGGCGGGGGGATGCTAACAAATGCAGATTCGTCACGTCCGTGCTGTTCTCTAACTACCAATGCTGTAGAGCATTGATCACCAAAGCGAGTTTTAAGCTCATCAATAAACTCAGCAGGAATATGGCGTGGTTTAATCTCAGGGGCAAGATGGCTTGCAGGGATTGGAGCATTCATTAAAACAACCTCAAAACTCGTTAGTGTATTTAATCCCCCCGAGTGTACGACGGGTGAGTAGCTAAGGGGAAGTAGGCATGATCAAGAAATGTTGATTTCAAGGGAAAATCCCTGTTATTTTGATTTGTAGTCTAATGTGAATAAGCTAAAACTTAACAAGTAAAAAAGGCAAAAGAAGATGGGCAATAGACTGACTCAAATCGTAACCCGCACTGGGGATGATGGCACCACTGGACTGGGAAATAATGAACGCGTATTAAAGAGTAGCTTGAGAGTACAAACGATGGGAGATGTTGATGAATTGAATTCAAACATCGGACTGCTGATGTGCGATGTTATTGAAAAACAAGAACTGGATTTCCTTAAAAAAGTACAACATGAACTTTTTAACTTGGGTGGCGAAATCTCCATTCCTGGATACGAGCTATTAAAGCTAAGTGCAGTTGAAGAGCTCGATGTAGCCATACAAAAATACAATGCCGATTTGCCTAAGCTAGAAGAGTTTATTTTGCCAGGCGGTTCACGTGCTGCGGCTTTGGCACATGTGTGCAGGACAATTGCAAGGCGTGCTGAGAGATCAATAGTCGCTCTAGGTGCACAAGAAAAAATAAATGATGCCCCGCGTCTTTATTTAAATAGGCTTTCAGATTTTTTATTCATATTAGCCCGGATATTTAACCGACAGGGAAATAAGAAAGATATTTATTGGGATTCAAATCGATCTAGGGCTTCAGAAAAGTAAGCTTATTTCCAGTATAAAAGAATAGATTTGAGATAATGTGGAAATACCAAAATTAAACGGAGTACTTAATGACGAAGGTAAGTTTTCAGTGGAAAGATCCATTTTTACTTGAGCGCCAATTAACAGATGATGAGCGCATGGTCTGTGAGGCGGTGAGAGATTATTGTCAACAAAGCTTAAAAAGTCGAGTTTTGGAATCTTTTAGAAATGAGAAAACAGACCCCGCTATTTTTAAAGAGATGGGTTCTCTCGGAATGCTTGGCCCAACCATCCCAACGCAGTACGGTGGGCCTGGTTTAGACTATGTTTCATATGGATTGATCGCGCGCGAGGTTGAACGAGTTGACTCAGGATATCGTTCTATGATGAGCGTACAGTCCTCCTTGGTGATGGTGCCAATTTACGAATTCGGTACAGAAGCACAAAGAGAAAAGTACCTGCCTAAGCTTGCAAGCGGAGAGTGGATTGGATGCTTTGGCTTAACAGAGCCAGACCATGGATCTGATCCAGCGGGGATGATTACCCGAGCAAAAGTGGTAGACGGTGGATACAGCCTAACAGGCTCCAAAATGTGGATCTCAAACAGTCCGATCGCAGATGTATTTGTAGTTTGGGCCAAAGAAGTTAGCCCTTCAGGAGAGGTGGGCCCTATTCGCGGCTTTATTCTTGAAAAAGGAATGAAGGGGTTAAGTGCTCCTGCAATTCACGGGAAAGTTGGTTTACGTGCCTCTATTACGGGAGAGATCGTAATGGACGCGGTGTTTGTTCCTGAGGAAAATGCGCTACCTGAGGTGAGAGGACTGAAGGGCCCATTTACGTGCTTAAACAGTGCAAGATACGGAATCGCATGGGGAACTCTTGGCGCTGCAGAGGACTGTTGGTTTAGGGCCCATGAGTACACCATGCAGCGAAAGCAATTTGGTAGACCATTGGCCGCAAATCAACTCATTCAAAAGAAGTTGGTGGATATGCAAACAGAAATTACTTTAGGTCTTCAGGGCTGTTTGCGATTGGGCAGAATGAAAGAGGAGGGTATCGACAGCGTTGAAATTACCTCAATATTAAAAAGAAACTCTTGCGGTAAAGCTTTGGATATTGCACGAATGGCTAGAGATATGATGGGTGGTAACGGAATCAGTGATGAATATGGTGTTGCCAGACATTTGGTAAATCTAGAAGTTGTAAATACCTACGAAGGCACGCACGATATTCATGCGTTGATTTTAGGTAGGGCACAGACCGGTATCGCGGCGTTTGCAAACTGATACTTTTCAACCTATAAAGACTTCATATTGAGCTCAAAACAAAGAATAGTGGTTGGGCTGAGCGGAGGTGTTGACTCAGCAGTCAGTGCATGGCTGCTTAAGAAGCAGGGTCATGAGGTCGTAGGTATTTTTATGAAAAATTGGGAGGATGACGATAATGATGAATATTGCTCATCCAACCAAGATTTTATTGATGCCGCTGCTGTTGCAGATGTCATAGGAATAGAGATAGAACATGTGAATTTTGCAAAAGACTATAAAGATAGAGTTTTCTCTGAATTTTTACGTGAATATAAAGCTGGTCGTACACCCAACCCAGATGTGCTTTGCAACGCCGAAATTAAATTTAAAGCTTTCTTAGACCATGCGATTCGTTTGGGGGCTGAGAAAATTGCTACTGGGCACTACGCCCGTACGAGACTTCAAGACAAAGGCGTTCAGTTGCTAAAGGGCATCGACCCTTCTAAAGATCAAAGTTATTTTTTGCATCGATTGACTCAAGAGCAGCTCTTTAAAACAATTTTTCCGATCGGAGAAATTCACAAGTCAGAGATTAGAAAAATGGCATTAGAAATTGGTCTTCCTAATGCAAAAAAGAAAGATTCAACTGGGATATGTTTTATCGGAGAAAGACCCTTTCGTGAGTTTTTAAATAAATACATTGACTCTCGACCAGGACCCATTAAAGACGATACTGGCCGCGTGATTGGTGAACACATGGGGCTTAGTTTTTATACCTTAGGACAGCGTCAAGGGTTGAAAATAGGTGGCCTAAAAGAGCCCGGCGCACAAAGAGGGGGGGGAGCCCATGAGCCTTGGTTTGTAGCTAAAAAAGATACCCAGACACAAACTCTATACGTTGTTCGTGGGCACGATCATCCTTGGTTGCTTTCTCAAACCCTTTATGCTCTTGACGCGAGTTGGGTAGACCCAGTTGGGTTGGCTGCCATTGAGGGCTCATCTTTAGCCGCTAAAACTCGTTATAGGCAAGAAGATGCAAAATGTATATTAAAAGCTAACCCAACTCCGGGGGAGGTCAAAATACATTTTGAGCAACCTCAGTGGGCAGTTACTCCGGGACAATCTGTCGTTCTGTATGATGGAGAGGTCTGTTTAGGTGGGGCAGTTATTGAGCGGACCGAAATCGAATAGATCATTTAATACACATGGTACTAAATGATCTTCATAAATCAAAATTTGAGTTACGCAGAAAACTCAATTTGACAATCAAGAATGCAGCGATAAGTTTGGCATTGATGCCGTTTAGTGAAAAAAAAGTTTTTGCACATACCCCCTCTTTTTCAAGTTTCGGTGTTCGAACTTGGAAAGTACAGCCTTTTAAACTTGGTGTCGCAAGTGGAGTACCTCGATCTAATTCTGTAGTGCTGTGGACACGTCTAATAATAGATCCAAGTGATTATCAAAGTTCAGTTGATACGGATGAACCAATCATCGTGCGATGGGAGGTGTATGGCGATGAAAACCTTCAAACACCCATCAGATCGGGAGAGGAGTTAACGGATCACTCTAGAGGACACTCTGTCAGAGTGAAAGTACAAGGTTTAACAGCAAGCACAATATACTGGTATAGGTTCATTGTTGGTGAAGCAGTTAGTGGCGTGGGAAGAACCAAAACAGCACCTGAGCAATGGGAAGCAGTGCAAACAATGCGATTTGCTTTAGCATCATGTCAGAACTTTCAAGCCGGTGAGTATGCTGCTTATAAAGATATGTTGGAGCAAGACTTAGATTTTGTTTTATTTGTGGGTGACTATATTTATGAAACAAATATCGCCGAATCAAAGTCTTTAAGAATGCACAGAGGTGTAGAGCCAAAAACGCTTGAGCAATACCGAGATCGATATGCACAGTATAAGGAAGACCCTCTTTTGCAGGCTGCGCACGCTAGGTATCCATGGATATTGATGTGGGATGACCATGAGGTTGCTAATGATTACGCAAATGATTTAGATCCTTCATATACAAATCCACAAGATTTTTTAAAACGCCGCGCCGCCGCATATCGAGCCTATTTTGAACATCAGCCTATTGAGATAGGTCCTCAGATTAAAAGTTCATTTGAAGCTACGATGATTTTGAATGACTCTTATTCTTGGGGACAGCTTGCCGAACTTTGGACTCTAGATTGCCGACAATTTAGGAGCTATCACGCATGTTCAACTCCTAAAAATGGTGGTGGAAGAGTGATTATGAAGTGCGACGAGCTAGAGGATAAGACGCGAACAATGTTTGGATTGGATCAGGAGCTATGGCTTTCAGGTGGGTTAAAGGCCTCTCAAAAGACGTGGAAATTGATTGCTCAGGCAACACAAATGAGCTCGGCAACAATTTCAACTCCTGTTGGGACACTTACCTACACCGATGCATGGGATGGATATCCTCAGGCGCGCAAAAGATTTTTAGAAGACATTCATCAAAATAAGATAACCAACGTTGTTACTCTGGGGGGAGATGTTCATATGAATGTGGCCGCTAATCTAAGGGTTCAGCCCAACGACAAGAGCTCGCCAATTGTTGCGAGTGAATTTGTAACAACCTCTGTTACCTCTTCTGGCCTGGGAAAGGGCGCAACGGGCTTAATAAAAGCAAATAATCCAGATATATTACATTTACAAGCACAGGAGCGAGGTTATGCACTAATCAGTGTTACGCCGCAGGAACTGAGCTGTGAATTTAGAACAACCACTCACCCAGCTAAAGTAGATGGGTCATTTAGGAAGCAGGGACAATACTTTGTAGAGTCAGGTAGAGCAGGTGTTGTGCCTGTATCTGCTGTTAAATGAGTGAGATGAGCGGATAAGGCAAACATAAACCATAGATCAATTCAAGTTCTCGTTTGGACTTAAATGCGACTTCATAGACAACGCTGCAGCTCGCTCAACACTGGATCTTAGCCAGCGCTGTGCTTTTGGTGTGAATGAATGATGATGCCAGAGCATATCAACGTGAACAATCGGAGAATCAAAGGGGAGCTTTTTTAAGACAAGTTGACTCTCAATACCCGCAACGCTTACGAAGTGTCTTGGTAAGACGGTCAATAAATTGGTTTGCAACACAACTCGCCCAGCTGTTGCGAACTGATTAACGGTTCCAACGACTCTTCTTTTTTTCCCCAATGCCGCTAGCGACTCATCTATAAAACCAAAAGGTCTTCCTGAGAAGCTCACTAATAAGTGGCGGCATGAACAAAACAAATCAAGAGTCAGTTCGTCTTGGGCGAGCGGATGGTCTTTTCTCATGACACACACATACTCACCATCAAAGAGACGGGAGTGCTCAAAACTAACAATATCCCCTGACTGTGCACGGCTAGTGAGATCGGTAATCGCAGCGGGGAAATAACCAACAGCCAAATCTGCTAACTCCTGTCTTAACAGTTCTCTTGGATCTCTAGTAGTTAAGGGGACGATTCTTAAAGAAACTCCAGGAGCCTCTTGCTCCAAAATCTCCAGAAGTGCGGGAACGACTTCAGCTGCGGTGGCATCTGCCATGGCAATAATAAAAGTAGAAACTGCAGTTAATGGATTGAACTCATCCGGATCTAGGGAGTCTTGAAGTTGTTTTAATGACTCCCTTACAACAGGCCATAAGGACTGAGCTCTAGCAGTTGGTTCAAGAGCTTGACCATTTCTTTTTAGTAAGTCATCCCCTATGGCCTCCCTAAGCCGTCGCATGGCGTTGCTGATAGCAGGTTGTGTAAGGGAGAGTTTTTGGGCTGCACGGGTCAGACTTCGCTCAACCATGACCTCGTCGAAAACCCGAAGAAGGTTCAAGTCAAGAGTTCTGAAGTTGATTTTTTTAGAGATCTGATCGGGTATCATTTTTGTGAATGTATCTTATCATCAATATAAAGCCGAACAACACTAGTGTTAACCCTATAATAACAACATCGAATTCAAATCACAACGTAAGGAAAACCAAATGACTGCATTTGCTCATACATCATACCCCAGTGTCCATCCTGGCGTTGCACGGATTTCACGTGTCCTCTTAAGCGCAAAAAACTTTGCCTACAATTTTGATGGAGCTCGCAACTTAGCAATCGTTTTATTATCTGCTATCGTCTCGACCCTGTTGGTAATCGTAAATCAGGTTATCGATACATACACAGATGGTCACATGCTTGCAGCATGGATTTTAATGTGGATTGTTGCCTTTTCAGCAATTGCTTTATTGGCGACACCGATTAGAAAAACTGTTGCAGCGTTCGGGCCGGCTTTTACACAATGGAAGTTGGATAGACGTGAGCGCTTGAACGACCAAAAAATGTGGGAAGTAGCACTTCAAGATCCTAGAGTTATGGCTGAAATTCAGCGCGCTTCGTCTCAGGTATAAATTCCTTCTATTTCAAAAAAAGCCCGCTATTTGCGGGCTTTTTCAATGATCAAAATGATTTACAGGCAGGGTTTTAAGCTACTGATAACCAATAGCCTGCATTAAATGGGCTGCTCATTCTCAAAGCTAGTGGAGATACATCCACTAATTTATCGGTGGGCATCTTTTCGCCCTCTTCAGGTAAGCTAATACCTTCAGGATCTGGAGTATTTGTGAGTCGATCACCGGCCATAACGGGCGCAATGGCAACTGAGAAAGAATAGAAGCATCTGAAAGAGATTTTACGATCTGACCAATAATCTGCGGCCTCCCGGAAAATATCAATCAATTGCTCTCTTGCTTCCTTATCAAACTTTGAATGGGCAGGAATATGTTCAAGCACAACTACAAAGCCTGGTTGGGGACCCGATTTATAAAGCGGATCTGTCATGCAATCATACAAGGAGTCAAAACTCTTGCTGGTATGCATTGGAAAAGTGAACTGATGGGCGATCATGTCGAGAACATCTTGCTTACTTTGCGCAGCAGCAATATTCGCATACAAAAAATGGTGACCCATTTGTTGAGCAGCGTTTTGCAAATCTGCGACTCTAAAAGCGCGGATGGACTGGACGATATTGGTTTTTACATTACGAAGTGGCATTTCCATCTCCGTTCTACTTCCTAAAAAATAGCACAAAGTACCGAAAAAGTTAATTAAAAACTAATACAAATGTGAAAACATTGGTATTAATAACCTAGCTAAGCGAACCCAGCGAATGCATAGTGTGACTGAAATAATGCAAAAAGGCAAGTAGATATGTAATGAGTGGGGTCTTATGGATTAAAAAGCAACCAAAATAATTACATTTTATTGGCTATCTAACTGCGCTTGCATCCGCAACCGTTAGCGCTGTCATGTTGACTATGCGTCGTACGGTGGCGCTTGCTGTGAGAATATGAACAGGTTTTGCGGCACCAAGAAGAATTGGTCCTACTGCAATATTACCTCCAGCTGCCACTTTTAACAGGTTATATGAAATATTTGCAGAGTCAAGATTTGGCATCACTAGCAAATTTGCATCAGAGTGGAGTGTCGAACTAGGCATATAAGATTTTCTGGCGTGCGTATCGAGTGCCATGTCGCCGTGCATTTCACCATCGACTTCCAACCAAGGCGCACGCTCATTTAATAATCCAAGAGTTTGACGCATCTTCAATGCAGACTCATCGTTGCTTGAGCCAAAGTTGGAATGTGATAAGAGTGCTGCTTTTGGTTGTATTCCAAAACGCAGCATTTCTTGGGCAGCCATAATGGTTATTTCACAAAGTTGCTCGGCTGTTGGGTTGACATTGATGTGTGTGTCTACGAGAAAAACTTGTCGTTCGGGGAGTAATAATAGATTCATACAAGCATAGGTACTCACCCCTGGTTTATGACCAATCACTTCATCGATATAGTTAAGATGAACGGTCGGGGTATTCCAAGTTCCGCAGATTAGGCCGTCAACCTCGTTTTTATGTAAAAGCATTGCTCCGATAAGAGATAGTCTTCTACGCATCTCAATTTTGGCTAGTTGCATATTTACACCTTTTCTCTCAGTCAAGCTTAGGTAGGTTTGCCAAAAATCTTTGTACCTAGGATCTTGCTCAACGTTAACCACCTGGTAGTTCACTCCTTCCTTCAAGCGTAAGCCAAATCGCTCTATACGTTGCGCAATGATCGCTGGGCGTCCAATTAACGTTGGAGTTGCAAGACCTTCATCAAAAACAATTTGGGCGGCCCTAAGCACCCTTTCATCTTCGCCCTCTGCAAAAGCTACGCGCTTTTTTGATCCTTTTTTGGCCGCCTCATAAATTGGCTTCATTGCAGAGCCTGAAGCATAGACAAAGCTTTGTAACTTTTCTTTGTAAGCTTCAAAATCCTGAATGGGTCGCTGAGCAACACCGCTGTCATATGCTGCTTTAGCTACTGCGGGTGCAATTTTGATCATTAAACGAGGATCAAATGGTTTTGGGATTAAGTAGTCTGGACCAAACGCCAAAACCTCCCCCGAGTAGGCAGCGGCAACAACTTCGCTTTGCTCAGCTTGTGCCAATTCAGCAATGGCATAAACAGCAGCTATCTCCATCTCCGTTGTTATAGTAGATGCGCCTGCGTCTAATGCACCTCTAAATATGTAGGGAAAACAAAGAACATTATTAACCTGATTGGGATAATCAGAGCGACCTGTTGCCATGACTGCATCTGAGCGCACTGCGGCAACCTCGTCAGGCAAAATCTCTGGGGTTGGATTTGCAAGCGCAAGAATAAGGGGCTTTGCTGCCATCTTTGCAACCATTTCAGGCTTTAGAACACCTCCAGCAGATAGACCCAAGAAAACATCAGCGCCATCAATCACATCTGATAATGATCGGCAATTTGTTTCCTGTGCAAACTGGATTTTGTCCTCATCCATGAGCTCTGTTCTGCCCTTGTAGACTACACCAGCTAAATCTGTAACAAAAATATTCTCTCGAGCCAGCCCTAACTTTAAGAGTAGGTTCAGACAAGCTAGCGCAGCCGCACCGGCTCCAGAGGTGACGAATTTAACTTTTTTAATGTCTTTACCGACAACTCTAAGGCCACTAATAATTGCGGCCCCAACTACGATCGCCGTGCCGTGTTGGTCATCATGAAAGACTGGTATTTTCATTCTCTCACGAAGTTTGCGCTCTACATAAAAGCAATCTGGGGCTTTGATGTCTTCAAGATTAATACCCCCAAAAGTAGGCTCAAGTGATGCAATCGTATCAACTAACTTATCAAGATTTTTTTCGTTGATCTCAATATCAAAAACATCGATACCAGCAAACTTCTTAAATAAAACTCCTTTACCCTCCATGACAGGTTTTGAGGCTAATGGGCCTATATCTCCTAGGCCCAAGACTGCAGTTCCGTTGGTGATAACGGCTACTAAATTGCCTCGACTTGTATAACGATAAGCAGCATTGGGGTCTTTAACTATTTCTTCGCAAGGCGCCGCGACGCCAGGTGTATAAGCTAGTGCCAAATCGTGCTGATTTACAAGTTGTTTACTCGCTTGAACAGAGATTTTTCCTGGAGTAGGAAATTCATGGTACTCAAGTGCTGCTCTACGTAATTCTTGTTTTGCGGCTTCGTGGGGGTCAATAGTCATTGAATTTGGTCTTTGAGTGATAGAAGTTGTTTTGTTTTCTGTGGCCATGATCTCTCCTTGCCAATGTGTTGGCAATTAATAATACCAAGCATTCATTGTAGGCTTACAAATGTGCCAGATTTGAAATTGAATAAACTTTGGCTAGTGCTAGTTCTAAATAAGTCAAACTACGTGGGGTGGGGCGCAAAAATTTCTCGCAGTCAAGCTGTAAATTTAAATAAGATTAGAACTCAACCATTTCAAAATCTGATTTGGAAACACCACACTCAGGGCAAGCCCAAGTCTCTGGCACATCAGACCATGCGGTGCCTGCAGAAATGCCGTCCTCAGGACGACCGATTTGTTCGTCGTACATAAATCCACAAACGATACAGACATAGGTTCTAAAATGGGTAGTCATGTTTTTATTGCCTGTTAATTCATTAAATTTTCAATCTCGGTTGGGTCAACCGGCACATCTCTTGTTAGCAACTCACAAGCAGAATCACCAACTAAAGCATCATCTTCAATTCTTATGCCCATGTTGTGATACTCAACTGGAACATCAGCGCTTGGTCTTATATACAAACCTGGCTCAATAGTTAGAACCATTCCCGTGCGAAGCACTCGCGGTGTAGGAGCGCCGTTTTGGGCTAGGGAGTTGGGCTCAGAATATGCGCCGCAATCGTGCACATCCATTCCGAGCCAATGACTGGTTCGGTGCATATAAAAGGGGAAATAATCCTTATTGGCAATAACATCATCTATGGATCCACATTTGTCTGCTTTTAAGATTCCAAGATCAAGAAGTCCCTTGCAAAGCACTCGCAGCGCTGCATTGTGAGGGTCTGTAAAAAGAGCGCCTGAACGAGTCGAGGAAACAGCCGCGTATTGGCTCTCTAAAACCACCTCATAAAGCGCCCTTTGTGAGCGGGAAAATTTCCCGTTAGCTGGAAAAGTTCGAGTAATGTCACCTGCATAACTGGAGTATTCACAGCCCGCGTCAATTAAAACGAGTTCGCCGTCGTTTATAGATGCTTTGTCTGCGCGGTAATGCAACACGCAGGCATTGGAGCCAGACGCGACGATAGAGGAATAAGCTGGAAATTCTGATCCACAACGTCTAAACTCATAAAGAAGTTCAGCATCCAAATGATATTCGAAGATTTGGTTTTTGTTTCTAATATTCGTAGAACAAAACTGCATCGCTCTTATATGGGCATTAGCACTTATACGACCTGCTATTTTCATTAGTTCAATTTCGTGTGAATCTTTGATAATCCGCATTTCATCGATTAAAGAACACACATCATTTAGACGGTGTGGAGCAGACACTCCGGATCTAACCTTTGATTGAACAACTGCTAACCAGTTATCTATTTGTTCACTTAGCCCTTTGTGAGTGGAAAAAGGATACCAAAGAGTGGGAATATTCTCTAAAAACTTAGGCATCTCAGTGTCGATTAAAACGTTGGAATATGCATTAGTCAAGCCAAGGACTTGAACTGCACTTTCTGGTCCGAGACGGTACCCATCCCATATTTCGCGCTCCAAATCTTTAGGCTGGCAAAAAAGAACCGTACGCCCATCTGCAAAAATAATCAATGTTGCATTAGGTTCAGTAAAACCAGTTAAATAATAAAAATAGCTATCGTGTCTATATAAAAAATTACTGTCCCTATTGCGCTGTTGTTCTGGAGCTGTTGGAATTATTGCAACTCCTTGCGAGCCAAGTTGGCTTGCAAGGCGAGCTCGGCGAAGAGAGTAAACAGTATGATCAAATTTGGAGGTCATAGTCAGAACCTAATGTCTTGTTTGAAGGAGTTGAAGATTGAACGACGGATATTAATTAACACTTTTTAATCTACTGTATTTAACTGATGTAACCTTGAAGGGGTACCGACATCGGTCCAAGGACTTAACAATAACTCTGCACTAACTAGGCCGAGATCCATTGCTGTTCTTAAAAGTGGGGCTAAAGCTACCTTAACCCCTTCAGCGTTACCAACAGCTATTGTATTGATTGGCGGCTCGAAGAATGTTTTTTTGTATAGACCTATTGAAGAATAAGTGAACATTTCTTCTTTAGAGTCTTTGTTCAAGTTCAATGCAGCGCCATTGGCACTTATCCCAAAGTCTCCCCTCGGATTATGGGCCGGATTTGGAACTAAAAACAAATGCGCTAGGTAGGGAGAATTCTCAAATTTGACCATATGAGAGGGGTGGAAATCAAATCCAGGAACATAAATATCCCCTGCTATCGCCCAAAAACATCTTTCAAGTCTTGATAGTGTCCTGATGATTCCTCCTGCAGTTTCTAGCGCATAACCGAAATCTGAACCCTCTCTTGAGAAAGTTATTTCGAAGTTATTCAAAATCTCAGCCACTTCGGAAGTTGAATTTGAAGAAGATAAGGAGTAGTAAGAAATTATTTGATCTTCTAGCCAGGCGGTGTTGATAATGGCATTGCCGTACCCAGAGTCTGCAAGAGCTCGAATGTGGTACGACAGCAAAGGAACCCCATTTACTGTTAAGAGCGGTTTTGGAGTTGTATCAGTTAGTGGACGCATGCGCTCTCCGCGTCCAGCGGCTAACAAAATCACCTTAGAAAGTTGCAAAGAGTTATCCAACAAATTAGTGGAAAAAATTTAATCAATTTGCCAGTGTAAATTAACCAGGGCTAAAATAGGCTTATAGTGATGTGAAAATTGTGTGAAAACTTCAATAATCATTTAAAAAAATGAAAAGTCAGTCAGCAAAGCTTTGACTCTTGAATTTAGAACTTAGTAAAAAGGGACAAAAATGTCAATTAAATTGGGAATTAATGGATTTGGTCGGATTGGACGAATGGTATTTCGCGCCGCCGTTGAAAATTTTAATGAAATTGAAATCGTTGGAATTAACGACCTATTAGAGCCAGATTACTTAGCATACATGCTTAAGTACGATAGCGTTCACGGCCGGTTTAAAGGTGACATTTCGGTGAGCGGTAATACGCTGATTGTCAATGGTCAAAAAATTCGTTTAACTGCAGAAAGAGATCCTTCAGCTTTAAAGTGGGCAGAAATTGGTGCAGATACAGTGCTAGAAGCAACGGGTTTATTTTTGACTCACGAAACTGCTGCAAAGCATTTGGCTGCAGGAGCTAAAAAAGTGATTCTCTCAGCTCCCTCCAAAGACGATACGCCTATGTTCGTGTTCGGGGTCAATCACAAAACATACTCAGGCCAAGACATTATCTCCAATGCCTCTTGTACGACAAATTGCTTAGCTCCAGTGGCAAAGGTATTGAACGATAAGTGGGGAATCAAGCGAGGCCTTATGACGACCGTGCACGCTGCGACAGCAACACAGAAAACAGTTGACGGTCCAAGTAACAAAGACTGGAGAGGGGGCAGGGGTATATTAGAAAATATCATCCCTAGTTCTACAGGCGCCGCTAAAGCTGTTGGGGTCGTCATCCCAGAGCTTAATAAAAAATTAACGGGCATGTCATTTAGAGTCCCAACGTCAGATGTGTCTGTTGTCGACTTGACAGTAGAGCTTACAAAAGAGGCTTCTTATGAGGAGATATGTGCTGAAATGAAGTCTCAAAGTCAAGGCGCTTTGAAGGGCGTGCTCGGTTACACGGAGGATAAAGTAGTAGCAACAGACTTTAGAGGCGAATCTTGTACAAGTGTGTTTGATGCAGAAGCGGGGATTGCGCTTGATAAAACATTTGTGAAAGTAGTGAGTTGGTACGACAATGAATGGGGCTACTCCAACAAATGTCTGGAAATGGTTAGGGTTGTAAACGGACAATCCAAACTTTAAATATCTAATCTTTTATCCACCCACTGGGTGGATAAAGGAGTTTTAGTTTCACTGTGTTTGTCCCCAAAAATGTTGTATATATTCGTAGATATTGCATGGCCTTAATTGCTATTTATTACTAAAAACTATATGAGCAGTGATAGCCTTAAACGCACCGAAACTGTAGAGATAATCAAAGACGCAGCTCACAAAGCTTCACTACTTAATTCTTCAGATTCACTGAAAAAAGATTTGCCATATCCCCCGTTTAGAGTCGTTGGGGGCGGCAGCAAAGATTTTTATGGTGAAGTCTTAAAAGGTGTTCCGCTGCCCACCAGTGCATATCAAGGAATTCTTAGCTATGAGCCTAGTGAGTTGTATATCACCGCTCTGAGCGGAACCCCTCTTCTGGAAATTGAGGCCGTACTAGAGGAAAAAGGCCAATATTTACCATTTGAATCCCCAAATTTTAACGGCGCCAGCACCATCGGCGGCGTTGTTGCGGCAGGCATCAGCGGTCCTGCGAGAGCGAGCGTGGGCGGGGTAAGAGATTACGTTCTTGGCTTAAAGATGATCAATGGTCGAGCTCAAGAGTTGGTATTTGGTGGCCAAGTCATGAAAAACGTCGCTGGCTATGACGTTTCTCGACTTTTATGTGGGTCTTGGGGAACCTTGGGTTTAATCACAGAGGTTTCATTAAAGGTGCTCCCTAAAGCACTTGCGGAGCGAACGATTGAAATAGAGGTTGAGCAAGATAAAGCCATTCAGCTTTTATCAAAATGGGGCCAAACTGCTGTGCCTTTAAATGCAAGTGCTTGGGAGTTACGGGCCATGCAATCAGGTGTTCCAAGTTTGAGCATTCGGTTGCGGGGTGCTATCGCTGCAGTTCAAGCTGGAGGGCAATGGATTGCAAAACAATGTGCATTAGAGAACTTACATTCAACTGACATCGACGCGCATCAAGCGCAGAAATTTTGGTATGGATTTAAAAACCAAACAGCTCAATTTTTTGTTAATCCACCTAGCCAAGAGGATTGTTTATGGAGACTTTCGGTTCCCACGACCACACCAGAAATAAAGATTCCAGGAATCACTTCAATAAAACCTCAAGCCTTTGAATGGAACGCTGCGCAGCGCTGGTTTTGGGCTCCAGTCGAGCTAAAAGACAAAATTCAATCTGTTGCAGCTGAGCTGGGGGGATCCGCTGTATTGTGGCGAACAAGTCAAAACGAGGGCGCTGACCAAAAACATTCTGGCGTTTTTCCTAAGCTTACGCCGCCTCAACAGCGAATACAAAAGGCAATTCAAATTGAGTTTGATCCTTGGGGATTATTTAATACACAACGCCTGGGTTGAAAGAGCGTTTTATAACAAATAAATATTTATGCAGACCAACTTAGCTCCAGAGTTTTTGAACACCCCTCAAGGCGAAGAGGCTGAAAGCATATTACGCAAATGCGTTCATTGTGGCTTTTGTACCGCGACCTGTCCAACATATCAAATATTGGGGGACGAGCTAGATGGACCAAGGGGAAGAATTTATTTGATCAAACAAACACTGGAGGGCGCAGAACCCACAGAGAAGACCCAATTGCATTTGGATCGTTGTCTTACCTGTAGAAATTGTGAAACAACTTGCCCCAGTGGGGTTCAGTATGGTCGTTTGTTGGACATAGGAAGAGAGATCGTAGAGAGCAAAGTTAAAAGACCTTGGCACCAAAAAATAATAAGACACTCTCTTCGTGTCTCATTGACCTCCCCTTTGTTTGGTGTGGCCATGCGGCTAGGACAGTTTGTTCGTCCATTTTTACCTCAATTTATAAAAGTAAAAGTTCCAATACTCAAGGCAAATCATCACAATACAACAATCCCACTGGTGAGTGATTTGGGTCAACTTGAGTCGAATAAGAGTTTCTCGTCCGGGTTTAATCAACATGAAGGCCGTGTGTTGTTGTTGGCAGGTTGTGTTCAACCCTCAATGGCGCCCAATATAAATTTGGCAACAGCTAGGGTATTAGGCGCCATGGGCGTTCAAGTGCTTTATGCACAAGGTGCCGGCTGTTGTGGTGCACTCTCACATCACCTAAATGCTCAGGAAGAGGCCTTGGACCAAATGCGTAGAAATATTGATGCATGGTGGCCCCTTTTGGAGGGCGGTGTTGAGGCTTTGGTGATGACCGCTTCGGGATGCGGTGTGAGCGTAAAAGAATATGGACATCTCCTGGCTCATGACGCGAAATACTCAATTAAGGCTTCTAAGGTTGCTGCTTCAACCCTAGACTTGTCTGAGTGGATGGAGTCTAGACCAGAGCAACTTAGAGCTTTAAAGCAAAAGCTAGACGCAACAAAAATTAAACAGCAAGGTTTACAAGCCTATCATCCGCCGTGCACTTTGCAGCATGGCCAAAAACTAAAAGACAATGTTCAAAATGTCATCGGTTATTTGGGATTTGATTTGAAGATAACTAACCAAGAGGCACATTTATGTTGCGGATCCGCAGGGACTTATTCTGTTTTGAACCCGGAAATTGCAAACAACCTGAAGTCTAGGAAATTAGGACATTTGGAGAGTCTAAAGCCAAAAGCAATATTGAGTGCCAATATTGGTTGTATTACCCAGCTACAAAGTGGAACAGAACTTCCAGTTAATCATTGGATAGAGTTGATCGATGATTGTTTAGGTTAGTCGTCATGTCTAGTGCTAACCAGTAACGTGGCCAATTCGTGTCGATGGTGCTTGTGGTTGTACAGGTGCCATCTATAGATAAGCCACATCATAATAGTTACTAAAATACCAAAGCAACTAATCGCGCCAAATGCTGACATACCCATACTGGTTGAGAATGCGTACAAACCACCGAGAGTCAATATGCAGACCTGTTCATTGAAGTTTTGAACAGCAATGGACCTACCGGCTCCCATTAAATGGTGGCCTCTGTGTTGGAGCAATGCATTCATCGGTACAACCATATAACCGCCCAGTCCCCCCAAGAAAATAAGAAACGGAATGGCAATCCAAACGTTGGTAATAAAGTTCATTCCCAACACCAACAACCCCATTGCAATACCCAAAGGAATAACTTGTGTGGCATGATCTAGTCTGACTTTTAAAGATGCAATCAGCGCACCTACAGCAGTTCCAATTGCGACCACACCGACCAATGAGGCGGACTGCACTGTGGAGTAACTCAACGCGACCGCACTCCAGGCCAAAACCATGTATCTTAGATTTCCACTAACGCCCCAAAAAAGTGTGGTGGTAGAAAGAGAAATTTGACCTAATTTATCGGCCCACAATCTTGAATTGCAATTCCAAAAATCTTGGATTAAAGCAATAAGGTTAGTCAAATGAGAATGGTTTGGATTTTGTTTGAAAGGCCTCATCACGGCAAGGGTCAGCGGGATGCGACGATTAAACCAAGCCGCTAATCCATAAACAAAAATCAAAATTAGAATTGCAGCCTCTGCAGGCGTATCGATTCCGGTGTCCATTAATGGGATATCAAAAGATAACAAATAGGTTGAAACAGGACCTCCGACCAATTGACCGCCTAATACAACCCCCAAAATAATAGAAGCAATCGTGAGTCCTTCGATCCAACCATTTGCCTTAACAAGTTGCGAGGTGGGTAGCAACTCTGTTAGGAGCCCATATTTAGCGGGTGAGTAAGCAGCGGCACCAAGTCCAACGATTGCGTAAGCGGCAAGGGGATATGCTCCAAAAAGCATCATTAAGCATCCGATGACTTTTACGCCATTGCTCACAAACATGATCTGCCCTTTGGGTTTAGAGTCTGCCAACGCACCAACAAAAGGAGCCAAGATTACGTAAAAAAGAGCAAACATGGGTACCAAAGCAGCACGCGTCCATTCAGGCCCGTTGTCAGCTTTAAGAAGTTCCACTGCGGCCACGAAAAGAGCATTATCAGCAAGTGAGCTGAAAAACTGCGCCAGCATAATGATATAAAAACCGCGTTTCATTTGTTTAAAAAGCGGTATAAGTCAAGAAAAGCATTGAATAAGAATTATTTAGCAAGGCAAACAACTTTTAACAGATAAAGATTTTAAAATTTCAATAGATCAGGTTATAACACGACCTACACAATATTTTCACATGTCCAGACCCATTCATGCCGTCATACATTATGCTGCTTTGCAACATAATTTGAAATTAATTAATTCCAAAGCCCCAAGCGCTAGGGTTTGGGCTGTTGTAAAAGCAAATGCCTATGGACATTGTATCGAGCATGTGTTTGATGCATTACGAGGTGCTGATGGATTTGCATTATTAGACATTGCGGAGGCCGAAAAATTAAGGGATTTAGGATGGAGAGGTCCTATTTTGCTTTTAGAAGGCGTCTTCGATCCCAGGGATTTGGAGTTGTGTTCTCGACTCGGCTTATGGCATACCGTGCACAACGAGACACAAGTTCAGATGTTAGCTGCCCACAAAACTCAGCAGGGGCACAGAGTTTTTTTAAAACTCAATTCAGGAATGAATCGTCTGGGTTTTGACCCTATAAGATACAAGTCTATTTGGACGAGATTGAACGCAATGCACCAAGTTGAAGAAATCTCATTGTTAACTCACTTTGCAAGATCAGAGTCACCAAGTGATGTATTGCAAACGCTAAGCGTATTTAAACATGCAACCCAAGATTTGCCAGGCGAGAGATCGCTGAGTAACAGTGGTGTTGTATTGGGCCATTCCGATTTGTTGGCTGGAGAGGGTTTTCCCGATGATTGGGTTAGGCCGGGTATTGCTTTATACGGTGCAAGTCCAGATGCGCAACATAAAAGCGCAAAAGATTGGGGATTATTGCCAGCGCAAAGTCTTAGATCACAATTAATTGCAATTCAACAAGTTCATGTTGGAGATAGAGTTGGGTACGGCGCAGAGCACGTTGTAACTAAAGATATGGTGATTGGGGTCGTTGCCTGTGGATACGCCGACGGATTTCCAAGAGTTGTCGGCTCAGCCGCTCAGGTACTGATTCAGGGGCGAATAAGATGTTCTATTTTTGGACGCGTCAGCATGGATATGTTAACTGTTGACCTGACACCTTGTTTGGCGCAGGGCGTGCCAGTGGATGTCGGTGCTGAGGTGACCCTATGGGGAAAAAGCAGTGAAGGGGTAGAGCTTTCAATTGATGAGGTTGCCGCTCACGCTGGGACAATTGGATATGAGTTAATGTGTGCACTGGCACCACGCGTGAGAGTTCAAAGGGACATTGATATTGGGTAAGCAACCATTTCAATAAAGCCCCAGTTCTTGCATTTGTACCCTTGACAATCCCATTAACGCATTCGTAAAAGGAGTTGGTACATTTACGCAAGTCGCAAGTTCCAAAACTGCGTTTAACAAAACATCCAATTCAACAGGGCGAAGGTTTTCTAGGTCTTGAAGCATTGAGGTTTTAAAGGCTCCAAGCTTGCGAGTCACTGCATGTCGGTCCTCTGGGGATTGTTCAATCGGCAAACCAATTGCTTGTCCAATGCTTTTGGCTTCAAGCATGATTTGAGTTATGAAAGCATTCACAAGTGGGTCGTCTAAAATTTTGTCAGTGGTTGCCCCGGTTAATGCACTGATGGGGTTCATGGTCATGTTTCCCCAAAGTTTGTACCAAATGTCTTTTTGAATGTGGCTGCTTGCCTTCGCTTCAAATCCAACACTACAAAGTAATTTTGTAAACTCTTGTGATCTAGGGCTTAACAATTCAGCATTTTCTGTATTCCCAAATTTATTAACAGGCTCTCCAACAATCAAACCCTTGCCAAAATGATGCAATGCGTGTCCTGACCCTTTCAGCGAGCAACTTGCATGGACTACACCACCTACCCAGTGTTTGAGAGGGATTGAATTTTCTATAAAACCCATCGGATCAATTGATTTAAAAGAATGATCGGATACTGCACCGGTCAATCCTTTGGTAAACCACCAGGGAACACCGTTCATGGCAGTCCAAATGCTAGTATGCTCACCGATGAGAGGCAGCAATTCAGATATCAGGGAAGCTAGGCCTGTTGCTTTGATTGCAACAATGATCCAATCTTGTGTGCCAAGATCCTGGGGGTCTTTTGTTACAAAAACGGGATGTCCGATAACGGATGTGGCATGGGCCGACTCAAAGTCAACTCGAAGTCCTGAGTGTTTGATATCACTTACGGCGTTAGAACGAACTATGCAACTTAGTTCAACTTGAGGAGAATTTGCTAGGTGAGCACCTAACCAAGTCCCAATTGCTCCACAGCCAACAATACAAATTTTTAATTTTTTCACTTTAGTAATATTTATGCAATGACATCATAAATCATAAGGCTTAGTTAATCTAATTTTCAAAACGGAGCAACAACAGTGACTCAAATTCACTTAAAAATCATACTAAAGCATGAAAAATTAAGAGAATCTTAAATTAATGTTCATTAAGTAGGGGCGATGTCTATCAAATTGTGCATTGCTTAAGTATGATTGAAGGTTGCCCAGATTGGGTATTTTTAGTTTGAATAAATAGAGAAATTTAAGAAGTGAACGCACCCAAAGACGGCGCATATTTGGCCCAACATTTAGGAACAATCAGCTTAAGAGGCGTGCGAACGCACAACTTAAAAAATATTGATCTTGATATTCCTCGCAATCAATTGGTAGTTATTACTGGTTTATCGGGTTCAGGTAAATCAAGTCTTGCTTTTGACACCCTATATGCAGAGGGACAAAGACGCTACGTGGAGAGTCTCTCTGCGTACGCAAGACAGTTTTTACAACGCATGGACAAGCCCGATGTGGATGTTATCGAAGGACTCTCTCCTGCGATTGCCATAGAGCAAAAAGCCGCAAGCCACAACCCAAGATCTACGGTTGGGACCGTTACGGAAATTCATGACTATTTACGATTGCTGTTTGCTAGAGCAGGTACCCCTCACTGCCCAGAGCACGGCACCGCTCTTCGCGCATTTAGTGTGGCACAAATGGTGGACGCGGTACTTGAAATGCCGGAAGATACCAAGATCATGATTCTTGCACCCATAGTTCGGGGTAGAAAGGGCGAGTTTGAGGAGGTCTTCAAAGACATGCAGGCACAAGGATTTGTGCGCTTTCGCGTGGATGGACAAATTCTTGAGATCTCGGAGTTGCAGGCCCTCAAGAAAAATGAAAAACACGATTTAGATGTAGTTATAGATAGACTGAAAGTTCGCGAGGATATTAAACAACGACTTGCAGAGAGCATTGAAACGGCGCTAAGACTTGCTGATGGAAGGGTTACAGTTAAAGAAATGGATACCGAGCAGCAGCTGACCTTTAACGCAAAGTTTGCATGTCCAGTCTGTAATTTCTCTCTAGCAGAGCTTGAACCGCGATTGTTCTCCTTCAACTCTCCCCAGGGTGCATGCCCTGATTGCGAGGGATTAGGGATAGAGGAAACATTTGAAGTTTCCAGGGTGGTTGCGTTTCCCTCCATCAGCTTGGCCAGCGGTGCGATCAAAGGTTGGGATAGAAGAAATCAGTCATTTTTTTCAATGCTACAAAGCCTTGCTGCTCATTACAACTTTGATGTTGACACACCGTTTGAGGAGTTGAGTGAGGCTGTCCAAAAGATCATCTTATTTGGCTCAGGAGATGAGGAAATTAAATTTAATTACTCAACCCAAACTGGGACAACCTCAAATTTAAGTCCACAGGGAAGAAAAACCAGTAAGCGGCATCCTTTTGAAGGCGTTATTCCCAATATGGAGCGTCGCTACAAGGAAAGCGAGTCTTCTGTCGTAAAAGAGGAGTTGTCACGATTTCGCGGGCTTAGGCCCTGTGTAGGTTGTGCAGGAACCAGACTTCGCAAAGAGGCGCGCTTTGTCAGACTTGGTGAATCGGATCAAATGCGAACGATTCATGAAATCAACCACATGACCCTAGGAAACTCGTGGCAATATTTTCAGGCCCTTCAGCTCACTGGCTCGAAGGCTGAAATTGCAGATAAGGTCGTTAAAGAGATAGTTTCAAGACTTAAATTTTTAAACGATGTTGGGCTTAACTATTTAAGTCTTGCCAGAAGTGCGGAGACACTATCTGGTGGAGAAGCTCAAAGGATAAGGTTAGCTTCACAAATTGGCTCGGGACTCACGGGTGTCATGTATGTACTTGATGAGCCAAGCATTGGTCTACACCAAAGAGACAACGATAGATTGATTGGGACTCTTGCGCATTTAAGAGATATTGGTAATAGCGTTATAGTTGTTGAGCATGATGAGGATATGATTCTTGCCTCAGACTACTGCATAGACATGGGGCCAGGGGCTGGAGTGCATGGTGGACGAGTTATGGCACAAGGGACACCCGTTCAAATTAAAGCCAATGAAAACTCTTTAACTGGGCGCTATTTGTCAGGAACTCTGCAAATATCAGTCCCTAAAAGACGGAGAAGTTGGCTGCCGCAAGTGAAAAAAGAGACCGCGCTGAAAGCAAACTCAAAAGCGCAAATGAACAAACCAGTTAATCATGTTAATCCTTTTGCAAAACTTGCTTCCAATTCAAATCAGTCCTCACTTGATCTTCAATCATTTAAAATCATCGGAGCAAAGGGAAATAATCTAAAAAATATAGATGTGGAATTCCCCGTCGGTCTTTTTACGTGCGTTACTGGAGTTTCTGGCTCGGGTAAGTCCACACTTGTGAACGATACGCTTTACACAGCAGCCGCCGCTCAAATCCATCACGCCCATGCAGAGCCTGCCTCTCATACAGAAATTCTTGGCCTTGAGCATTTCGACAAAGTTATAAATGTGGACCAAAGCCCCATTGGCAGAACTCCTAGGAGCAACCCTGCGACATATACGGGACTCTTTACCCCAATCAGAGAGTTGATGGCTGAGGTTCCGATAGCAAGAGAGCGGGGTTATGAAGCTGGCCGTTTTTCATTTAATGTGGCTGGGGGGCGGTGTGAGGCGTGTCAAGGAGACGGAGTAGTTAAAGTAGAAATGCATTTTTTACCTGACGTTTACGTTCCCTGTGATCTGTGCAAAGGCAAGCGCTACAACCGTGAAACTTTAGAGGTTCAGTACAAAGGGAAAAATGTAGCTCAAATATTAGACCTAACTGTCGAGGATGCTTTTGCATTTTTTAAAGCAGTACCAACCCTTGCTAGAAAGCTTCAAACCTTAGTTGACGTTGGCCTAAGTTATTTAAAACTTGGACAGTCTGCAACCACGCTTTCAGGGGGCGAGGCTCAACGGGTGAAATTGGCGCTTGAGTTGTCAAAAAGAGATACCGGTCGTACCCTCTATATTTTGGATGAGCCGACAACTGGACTTCATTTTGCAGATATCGACTTGTTACTTAAAGTTTTGCATCAATTGGTTGATGCAGGAAATACAGTAGTTGTGATTGAGCACAATTTGGATGTCATAAAAACTGCTGATTGGATTATCGATATGGGCCCCGAGGGCGGGGACGGCGGAGGGCAAGTTGTAGCAGCGGGTACGCCAGAGCATGTGGCTGATCAAGAAGTTGGATTCACTGGGGCTTATTTGAAAAAAGTAATGAATCATCGCGCATAACCCCCACCCTCAATTACCGAGCAAATTAAGCAAGATTTAAAGCTGAATTGAGCAGGTTTTTTGTCTCTATCGCTTTGTCTCGAGCGGCTTTGTCAAAATCTTTGTCCGAGCTTGCATACAAAATTGCACGTGAAGAATTAATCACAGCATGCGCCCCCTTTGTAGAAGTCCGCGCTGCCCGGACCGTTGCGATTGCGTCGCCGCCCTGGGCACCAATGCCAGGAATTAATAGGGGAAGTCCGGGCGCAACGCGTCTGACATTTTCAATTTCTTTAGGATATGTCGCCCCAACCACCAAACCCAGTTGTCCATTAGTATTCCATTTGTTTTGAGCAAGTTCGGCAATATGCTCATACAAATAGGGAGAACCTGCGAGCTGGCTAAGCCTTTGATTTTGAAAATCATCCCCACCAGGATTAGAGGTTCGACATAATAAGAACACTCCTTTACCGGGGTATCTTAGATATGGCTCAACGGAGTCAAAGCCCATAAACGGTGAAAGAGTCACAGCGTCAGCGCCGTATCTCTCAAAAGCTTCTAATGCGTATTGTTCAGAGGTCGCCCCAATGTCTCCTCTTTTTGCATCCAAAATTATGGGCACTGTTGGCGCAACTTTTTTTATGTGATTAATTAAACGCTCAAGTTGCTCCTCTGCGCGGTTGGAACTAAAGTAAGCGATCTGTGGCTTATAGGCTATGACTGTGTCATACGTGGCGTCCACGATGCGTGAGCAGAATTCAAAAATTGAATCTTTTTTATCTTGAAATATTGCAGGAAACTTCTTTGGATCTGGATCAAGCCCTACACATAACATAGAATCATTTTTTATAAATGAATCCTCAAGCATCTCGGTAAATAGCATATTTCTTAATTTAAAAGTAATTGGAGTTAAGCTTGAGAATAAAAAATCTAAGCAAATACATTGGAACTATGCATCCAATTTTAGAGCGAAAATCTCTTGATGTGCCCTACACAGGTCTAGCCATACTTTAGATTTATCCTCGGGGTGGGTAAGCAAATAACTTGGGTGATAAGTTACAAATGCAGGTATGTGATCGTAATTGTGTTTTTCACTCCTGAGTTGAGCGAATGGAATTTGTTGAGTTAAGTTAGAACTATCATTTTTGTTTTTATTGATGAAAACAGCTTTGTATGCATGCATTCCTAAAATCAGCAAAGCTTTAGGTTTTAAGAGCTCGATCTGTCTTTGTAAATATGAACTGCATTGTTGCACCTCAAAAGGATGTGCACTTCGACCCCCAGGGGCGTGGCATTTCACTGCATTAATCAAAGCCATAGATTTCAAATTCTTAAACCCATCTGTATCGCCACCAATCTTGAGCTTATCGATTTGCAAGAGGGCTTTTAACATACTGCTGAGTAATTCGCCAGTTTCACTTGCGAGTGGATTCCTGGTTTGATCTTCAACATCAGATGGCATGAAATCTATAACTAACCAGTCTAAGTCCTCGACACAATCAGCTGGGAGAGGGGGTAGTTTTTTATTGCTATGAATATCAATCTGCGAACCAAAAGACACATATTTGCGAGTCTTTGAGATTTCACAAGAAAGACAGCCAGCTGCTTTGGCTTTTAACTCCCCCCAGCTGAGGTCGGCAACCTGCAGTAGATCGTAATTTTGGGCGATTATGGGCCCAAACGCTGAGACTTGGCGAGGTTCTAGAGAAATATGTTGGTTACTCACTTGGTTGGTAATTGGACCTTGATTAGGCTCTTTAACGATACCTAAGCTAGTACGGTGAAGACCGATTTCTACCGTTTGAACCTTTGACGGTGCCAAATGATTTGTCGTGGGAGAATTAAGTTTAGAAGGCTCATGAGATGATTCAGCGACATCAAGGGCAACTTGAGTTTGGCCATTGCTGCGAATGGCATATAGGGAGGTGGGTAAGCCCATCTCTTGAAGAATTTTGATTTGACGAGAGTCCAGTTGCATATTTAAATTTTAAAACTCATGAGCACCGCGTTTTCGCGCCGACTAGAGCCCAGTTTGCCATAAGGATAATAATTTTTACGTTCGCCCGTTATATTAAAACCATAAGCAGTATAAAGGGCAATTGCCCCTGCGTTACTGGCTCTTACTTCAAGCCAAATCCAATGCAGAGATAACTCCATGCTTGATTGCTTGAGTACGTCAAGCATGTGATTAGCAAAGCCTCTGCGCTGAAACGAGGGGGCAACAGTAATGTTTAACAGATGATATTCATCAACCCCTTTCATCGCAACAAAATAGCCTATCAAGGTTGAGACCTTATTTCTTTGGTCAACTTTAAAAATCCCTTGCATTAAATAGCCAGCCTCAAGGGAGTCTAAAAAATTAATACGAGTCCATGGGTGTGAGTAAGAAACTGATTCAACCATGATCAAAGAGTCCAAATCTTGCGACGTTAACTTGCGTAGTTCAAGATGACTTTTCTCATCGAAATGTAAGGAGGCTAATTTGTAATCCATGAAGAGTAGTTACAACTTATGAACTGGATGCGCTTGTTTTGAGGGTTTCCCGCTCAACAGTGGTTAAAGCCACTCGGTCTCTGATGTATAAAGGGGTCGCTAAACGCTCGATTTGTAAATCAATTATTCGTGAATACCTCATCGCTAAATCAAGACAAAGACAAGCGTGCGGGGATGAATCAAAAAAAGTAGCTTGAGAGGTAACATTTTTGGTTTTTAACACCTCCGTGATAAGACTGGTATTGATATTTCCGGCAACGAAAAAATCTAAACCTTCCCAACTCTCAGGGATCTCTAACTGTAATGGGCTACAGACCACTGGTCGTAGTTTTGTTGACCACTTTTCGTCACTGTGCTCATAGGCTCCTACATACCATTGATCCATCCGTGCATCCAATACACTTAAAAACCGCTGAGTTTTATTCTCGCCTTTGCCAGTAAATTGTGTTTTGTTATAAGCGTCCTGAGCCAACTCCATTAAAGTGTCTAAACCCAAAATCTGGGGCTGCAAGTCTAATCCCAATCCCAAGGTGAGCCCCTGCACGACCGAACAAACGGTTCTCAGTCCGGTAAAGGCGCCTGGGCCTCGCCCAAATGCAATGCTATCTAACTCCTCTAAGTGAAGATTCGAATCGCCTAAAAGTTGCATGATCCTAGGTATTAACCAAGATGAGCTCTTTGAATTGGATGGCATTTCATCATGAACTCTATTTAGACCATGTTGAATAGCTATAGATACATTGTTGGCGCTAGCTTCAAGAGCAAGAATTTTCATGAAAATACGACCGGCAAGGAGGTTTGTAGAACTTGATTTTTTTATGTGGTGCGAGCTTTGACTGATCTTGATCCAATACCAAAAAAAATACCAAGTGTGACCAATATCAAACCCATAATCACATTAGTGCTTAAATGTTCCTCTAAAAAAATGCTTGCTCCCAATGCCGCTAAAGCCGGCACAACGGCGGTCATCATCGTGGTGCGAACAGGACCAAAATATCGAACCATTTGGTTAAAAGTGATCCCAGAAACGACGACGGATAAAACACCCTGAAAAAACATTTGAAATAATAAAGTGTCTAATGAAGTTTCCCATATGTTGGTCTTTAATAATCCGGTCATGCAAAGAAAAATATAACTTGGCAAGTAAGTAAAGAAAACAAAAACTGTTATTGCAGTGGTTGCGTACACTGGTTTGACTTGGCGTGAACGGACCATCACCGCATAATAAGACCAGGCGATACTAGCTAAAATAAAAAGAAGATCTCCGCGCCAAATACTTTGTTCGCCCAGTGAATTTACTAGGCTGGGACCACCGACGATTAAATCACCTCCTAAAATAAGTGCAAGCCCAAATAGGCGGTATTTTGCAATACTTTCATTTAATATGAAAAATGCTATCAAACTTGTCCAAAGAGGAAGACTACCAGGGAGTAAAACAGCAGCGTGTGCTGCTGGAGCGAAGAAAAATCCACTATATGCAAACAGGGCATAGAGCAACCCCCCGCTTAGTCCCAATGTAGCGGTGAGTTTAAAGCTTAGTGGTGATAATCCAGCAAAAGATGAGTCTTTACTTACACTATCCTTAAGGGGGAGCGGACTTTTATTTTTGTTGATCCAAAATCCTAAAGGTAACAAAATAATTGAGGCACCTAAAATACGAAGTGCAGCAATGTCGAGTCCAGTTAACGATCCGTGTGAGGAGGCCTTTGCAATGATAATAAATCCAACCCAAATAACAATTGTCACCAGTGCAAAAAAAACTCCGCGTATTAAGTTCGGTGTTTGGGTTAAGTCTGGTTGCAAACGATCAATAGGGACATTGTTTGGGTTATTCATACATGCATTATCGTATTTAAATTTGATTCAAATACTTATAGCTTGTTTTGGCCTCCTTTCTTCTCAGGTCACATTTGCCGCAGACACCTTACCTGAGGCAGTTCGAGCAGAGATGGGGCGCTTAAAAATACCCATGGAGTCTTTGAGTGTTTTAGTTCTTAAGAAGGAGGGGTTGCAGACTTTAATCAGCTTTAATCCAAGTACACCTCGTAATCCTGCCTCGCTTATGAAATTGGTTACAACTAGTGCTGCAATGGATCTTTTAGGACCTGCGTTTACGTGGACCACACAAGTTTATATTGATGGTCCCATTGAAGAGGGTATTTTGAAGGGGAATTTATACATCAAGGGACAAGGGGATCCTCACTTTGGTGTAGAGAGGTTATGGCTTTTGATGCGAAGAGTAAAAGGTTTAGGTATTAAATCAATTACGGGCGATATCGTAATGGACCACAAATCCTTTGAGCCAATCCTACAAGACGCTGGAGATTTTGACGGAGAACCCTTAAGACCCTATAACGCAAGTCCAGATGCTTTGTTGATAAATTTCAAATCTTTACTTATTAGTTTTGTTCCAGACTTACAAGCTAAATTGGTAAGAATCCATTTGGAGCCCCCCCTTCAAGGGTTAAATGCTCAAGAAACTGCGCCTCTTATTAGTGGAGATTGTTTAGATTACAGAGCTGGATTGCGAGCAAGTTTTCAAGACCCAAACGTTATTACGTTTAGGGGTGGATACCCGCAAAGTTGCGGTGAGCGTCTTTGGCCGATTGCTTACGTTGATCCTTCTAGCTTTGCAGATAAAGCAATTGCGGCGATGTGGGGACAGGTTGGTGGGAGTTTGGCGGGCAAGGTGAGGTTTGGCGAAGCCCCTAGAAATCAAAAACCAATCTTCAGCTTAGAGTCCCCCCAATTGGCAGAAGTAATCCGAGAAATCAATAAATTTAGTAACAACGTCATGGCTCAGCAACTCTTTTTAACAATGGGTATGACCTTTAAAAACTCTGGATCTCCTGAGGCCTCTTTGGGAGTTCTTAATAAATGGTGGACCGAAAAACTATCTGGGCCCATGCCAACCTTTGTAAATGGGTCTGGTCTAAGCCGAGACACTCGAATGAGTGCAGATGATTTGGCAAAACTATTAGTTTGGGATTTAGCACAATCTACCTACCCAGAGCTTGCCTCATCGTTACCCCTGGTTGGGGTAGACGGTACATTAAAACAAAGCAAAGCCAAAACGCACGGACACCTAAAAACAGGAAGTCTTAAAGATGTTTTGGCTATTGCAGGCTATTTACAAAACAAAAAAGATCAACAACTAATAATTGTTGCAATCATCAACCACCCTCAAGCCCAATCTGCAAAGCCTGTTTTGGATGCGCTTATAGATTGGGTCGGTGATCATTAGGAAAGTCTTAAAGAGGGCATCTTTTTTAAACTAACTTTTGCTTACCCTCAGCTTATCTCCAACTTGCAAGACTGAGTTTGCTTAAAATAAAATCTGCAAGCATCCGGTGAACCGATGGTGTGTAATTAATGGGATCCGCGTATGCATAACTTAAGTAGTTATAGAGATATGGGGTAGAGTTTGCCCCCAAAGTTGCATAGCCGTTGAGTACGGCATTGGTACTGGTTGGCGAAACTGGGTTGGCAAAACACGCAGAGCCCCCAATTGCGAAACTAGGATATGAACCCGAAATAGTCGGTGCGTTGATATAAAAAGGATTTGGATACGTCGTGTTAGTAGCCTTAGGAATATTCGTCGAGTTGCAATAATAGTTTGCATCGGTAGCATTTGCAGGAGCCGCAGCAGATGCATCTGGAAATGCAGGGTCTCCAGGAATCGCAATAGGAACACCATATAAAGGATCTGCGAAACTTGCATATGTATTGGCACTGCCCGTATTGGTTGTACCAGTTATTAAACTGGTTTGACTTGAAATATCAACAAACAAAACTGGGTTTTGAGTAATAGTACCAATTTGTTGTTGCAAACCAAATTCAACTGCGCAGTTAAAGTCAATACAGTTAGCACTTGACAGAGTTTTAGAGTAATTACTTAAAACGCTTGTTAGGTTGTACTTGTAGGCAAATGGGGATCTTCCCATGTTGGGCGGGCCAAATACCACAATGTGCTTGGCTCCTGCATTGTGTAAGCGCATGATTTGGGTGACAAAGTTCTGAGCGGCTGTGGTCACGCCCGATGCACCACCTGAGGACAAAGCGTTGTAAATAATATCAGCGCTACCCGCATTAATCACAATCATGTCAGACGAAGAAATTGAGTTGTTTGCAAGAAATAAATCAATTTGAGCTTGTATTGAGAGCGCAGGAGTTGAGGCGGCGGGATAACTCACAGTACCGTTATTGGCGGTATAGCTTTGAGGCGTATCTATACTTCCTGCACTTTGGTTGGGAGATAGTACTAAGGCATTTGCTTGAGCGAAAGAGTAGACACCAGAGTTTGAGGGCACCGCATGGGAGGCGATGGTGCTCATGGGGACGACCGCTCCAAAACCGTAATCAGCAGCCATACGCTCAATCACGGTGAGTTCTGGGTTAATGGGCGCATCAATGACGGATGTTGTTGAATCAAATACTGCAGGTGCAAACACATTGATCCCAGCCAAAAGTGGCGTATAACTAGGAATTCTCGTGGATGACGTTATGAAACCATGCACTGAGAAATAAGAGTTGAAAATGTAATTGTAAAAATTGGTCGGCGACAAAGGACCGCCTGTGCCGTTTTGAAATTGTGCGGGCGAGTAGGTGGCTGCAGTTAAATAATTAGAAGTGGGATCTACGTTTGCAGGTATTTCATCATTGACCGTGAAACGAGGTGTGCGAACATCCATGAACGCATCCCCAAAAGCAATAATTCGATTAGGTACAAATGGATCTAGCACAGTACCCACCCCGCATCCGCTAAGAAATGCGAACCAGGTAACTGGAAGCAACAAAGCAAACTTACTTAATTTTTTAATAAACAAATTCAAAAGCATCCCAAATCTCCAGACAATCCTAGTAGTTTAACGGGGTTCTGTACCAACCGCATAGGCCGCACGTTGTAAACGATCGTTAATTCCAGCCCATTCTGGGCTATTTTGAGGTTTTTCAACCCATATTTCCTCTACACCAATCGAATCAAACTCTCTAAGTTGAGCAAATAACGCTTTTGCACAAGCGTGAGGGTCATTGGGCATTTGTCGCCAAAAAAGTGAAATTCTTTCACTTTTACTCGTGACCTTTTCTTGGCTCCAAATCCCTAATCTGCTTGACACCGCCACCGCAGGACTAAAGTTAAGTAACAAATCTTCTCGGCTCAATAGTCTAACTAATGCCTTAGGTGCATAGTGTGATTCTAGGGTGCCTGAAGCGCTAGGGGCGCGTGCCTCTTTTATCTTTAAAGGGGATAAAAGACGTGAGAATTCCTTTTCACTTAGGACTTGTTGACCGGCACTCAAGGAGAGCTCTTGGATTGTTAATACTCCCGGACGCAAAACGATAGGTTGGCCTCTCGTACAGTCGACGATCGTAGACTCTATACCAACCTCGCAGGGGCCGCCGTCTAAAATGAAAAGAGACTCCCCAAACTCCTCATGTACATGCTCCGCTGTTGTTGGACTAACACGACCAAACCTATTTGCACTAGGCGCAGCCAATCCCCGGATACCCAAATCCCTACATTCCCCTAATAAGGCCTGAGCAACAGGGTGAGCAGGACAGCGAAGGGCAATGCTTTTGGCATTTGCAGTACAACCCATAGCAATTCCATCGATCTTTTTCAGGATCAGCGTAAGAGGTCCAGGCCAAAGCCGATCAATTAATTTATTTGCGTAATCTGGAACATCGGTTGCAAAATATTTAATTTCCTCTTTAGAAAACAAATGTGCAATTAACGGGTGATTGCTTGGACGACCTTTAAGGGAGTATATTTTTGAGACTGCTTCATCGCTAAGAGCGTCCGCTGATAGGCCGTATACGGTCTCTGTTGGTAATCCAACGAGTTCTCCGGAGCAAATTAAATGGGCCGCCTTTTTTAAAGCCTCTGAGTTTTGACCAGGAAAAATCATGGCTTATCAAAAGGCTCTATGCCTAAAATTTGGATTGCCAGGGCTAAGTTATCATAAAGTTCTGTGACGCTGTCCCCAGTAAATGTAATATGTCCCATTTTGCGAGACTTACGAGGAGATGCCTTGCCGTATAAGTTTAAGTGTGCACCTTTGATGTTTAAGATAGCTTCCCAGTCTGGTTCTTTCCAAGAGTGCGACTGATTTTGTAAATCATTTGATTGGTCTGCTTGAGCCCATAGGTCTCCAAGTAAGTTGAGCATTAAAGCTGGGCTGTGTTGGCGAGGCGAAATCAAGGGCATATCCGTCAAACAGCGCACCTGCAGTTCAAATTGAGATACATCGCAGGCTTCTACACTGTAATGCCCACTGTTATGCGGCCTTGGGGCAATCTCATTAACAACGAGCGTGTATGGGTCCTGCGAATCGTTGCCGTTATTTAGGACGAAAAACTCGACACACAAAACGCCTACGTAATCCAGTTCGTTTGCAATGGATTTTGCATATTCAATGATTTTCAAAGAAAGAGCTAAGGATAGGCAGCCGTCGTACACTTGAGTTAAAGCCAAGATTCCATCTCTGTGAATATTTTTTTGAGGCGGTAAATGAACTATCTGTCCATTGCTTTTTCTGCCTAAAATAATCGAGCACTCAAGCTCTAAAGGCAAAAGCTTTTCTAAAACGCAGGGCATGGGTGAGCCTGAATACTCCTTTAAATTCAGCCAAGCATTAGAAACCTCTTCTAAGCTCCTCACGCGAATTTGTCCTTTGCCGTCATAGCCTAAACGTGCTGTTTTGAGAATTCCTGGAAGATGTTGGACTCTTACCATGCGCAGGTCTTCTTCGGTATTTATAAAAACATGAGGCGCTACTGGTACATTGCAATTTATAAAATGTTGCTTTTCCCTTATTCTGTCTTGAGCTATTGAAACGGCTAATCCGCTGGGGTTGACGACAATCAGTTTTGAAAGCGTATCCAGAGCTTGTGCAGGAACGTTTTCAAACTCAGTAGTAACCGCGTCACATAAGTGTCCAAACTTTGCTAGCGCGTCTTGGTCGGTAAAATCATTGACTATGTGATGATGACTTACCAAGCCTGCTGGACTTTGCGGGTCAGGGTCAAGGACCGCAGTTTTATAGCCCATCTTTTGCGCACAGTGCACAAACATCCTGCCCAATTGTCCACCGCCTAAAACCCCCAAAGTGGCACCAGGTAAAAGGGGTTTAACATGAGGTTTGAGATTCATTTGAAAAATTTGCAATGAGGCGGCTTTTGATTCGAACCCGTGAAATTAATTAAGGGGCGGTAATTTAGAGTCCGTAGCCTCTTTTGTTTGGCGTTCGCGAAAAGCCAAAAGTTTTGCCTGAACTGCTGAGTCGTCAATAGCCAACATGGCTATGGCAAACAAAGCAGCGTTTGCCGCCCCAGCAGTTCCGATTGCAAAAGTTGCAACTGGAACACCCTTTGGCATCTGAACTATGCTGTGAAGGGAGTCGACTCCGTTTAAGTGACGACTAGATACCGGAACGCCAAGTACGGGAACTGTAGTTTTAGCAGCCAACATTCCCGGTAAATGTGCAGCCCCTCCAGCGCCAGCAATAATCGCTTTTAAACCACGATTTAGTGCTTTTTCAGCAAATGCAAACATTGCATCCGGCATTCTATGAGCAGATAAGACTTGTGTCTCAAAAGGAATACTAAACTCGTGCAGAATACGCGTTGCATGTTCCATGGTTTCCCAATCTGATTGGGAGCCCATGACTACGGCGATAATCGGTGTTTTCATATTAAAAGAGAATTTTTGTTATGCCAACAAAATGGCAATAAATATTGATTTTACGGTTTCAATGATCGAGTATTACCTATGATAGATGTAACAGAAGAAAATTTTGAGTCTGACGTAATTGAAGAATCCTCAAAAACCCCAGTTTTGGTTGACTTTTGGGCTCCTTGGTGCGGGCCTTGCAAATCGTTGGGCCCAGTTTTAGAAAAACTGGAGGTCGATTATGGTGGACGCTTCAAACTTGTCAAAATCAATTCTGATGATCAACAGCAACTTGCCGCCGCTTTTGGAGTGAGAAGTATTCCAACGTGTGTCTTAATGAAGGATGGCCGTCCATTAGACGGCTTCATGGGCGCGTTGCCTGAGTCCAAAGTCAAAGAGTTTTTAGATAAACACTTGCCTTCAGACGCCGATTTGGTCGTCCAAGAGGACCTAGAGTTAGCAGAAGAGCTTCTTGAGGCAGGCGACACTAATGCCGCTTTATCCAAACTACAAGAGGCATTAGCAATAAATCCCGCCAATGACGAAGCCCGTTATGACTACGTTAAATTATTAATTTCTATTGGCGATTTAGACGCTGCGCGCAGAGCATTGGCTCCTTCCTTGGCTCAAATTCCATTGCAACTTAGATTTGATGCTCTAAATCATTGGCTAGAAGCTCTGGTTTTTGCCACAAAGGACAAAAGAGGCGACTGGAAAATGGAGCAGTTTGACACTTTAATTTCAGCCAATAAAAGAGACTTTGACACCCGGCTAGCAAAAGCCCGGGTTTTAATCGCATCGGGGGAGATGACTCAAGCAATGGAGGAGTTGTTGGAGATCATTATGCGAGACAAGGTTTGGGAGAAAGAAATTGCAAGAAAAACATACGTTGCGATTTTGGAATTAATGAGTCCTTCAAAACCCAAAGCTACCGAGTCGATGAATAACAAATCTGCAGGGGGCATTGAGCTTACTGGCAACAGCACAGCAACTAAAGATCCTCAAGCAGAATTGGTCTCAAAATACCGTAGAAAACTCAGTATGGCGCTTAACTAAATAGCGAGTTTTAAGAGAATTTAGGAACAGATCACGACTACTTGCTAAGTCGTATCCAGGCTTCCTGGTATTTTTCTGCTGTTTTCAAGATTATGTCCTGTGGGAGGGGTGGTGCAGGAGGGGTTTTATTCCAAGGCAATCCATTAACAGTGCAGGTATTTAGCCAATCTCTTAAAAACTGCTTGTCAAAACTAGGTGGGTTTGAGCCAACTTTGTAATCCTCAGCAGGCCAATACCTTGAGGAGTCCGGGGTGAGGATCTCATCCATTAAGACCAGAGTTCCGTCATGATCAAGTCCAAATTCAAATTTGGTGTCTGCAATTATGATCCCAGCTTTTGCAGCGATCTCACTGGCAGCAAGATACAAATTGATACTGTATTCCCTGACTTTGTTCGCTAAAGCTAGTCCTACTTTATCAACTACTTGATTAAAAGTAATGTTCTCGTCATGTTCGCCCGCCTCCGCTTTAGCAGCAGGAGTGAAAATGGGATCACTGAGCCGAGATGCATTTTGTAAATGCGCGGGCAAAGGAACACCACAGACATTTTGTCCTATTTGGTACTCACTCCAACCACTTCCTGCCAAATACCCCCTCACAACAGCCTCAATAGGCAGTGGAGTTAAACGCTTTACGAGCATCGATCGACCCAGTACTTGTTCGGTCTCTTCTTGGCTTACAAACTGGGTTGGATCTTCACCTGTGAGATGATTTGGACAAATGTTCAAACCTTTAGGTCCAAGCTTGTCAAACCAGAATAAAGCCATCTGGGTTAACAGTGCCCCTTTGCCTGGTATGGCCTCGCCCATTACTACATCATATGCACTAATTCGATCGCTAGCAACCATTAATATTTTGTCTTCTCCAACTGCGTAGTTGTCCCTAACCTTTCCTCTAGCAAGAAGGGGCAGTGATTTCAGATTTGAGGAGTGCAAAGCGACAGACATAGGGGAGAAATTATTTATAAATGATTAAATAAAAATAGGCGCCACTTTTGGGTGACGCCTACACTAAATATGTACGTATTTTATTGAACCACTGGCGCGAGTGCGCCGCTCGCATATTTAGACGCAATGACTGATAATGATTGACCTTTGACTTTAGGTCCCTGACCTTCACACCCAAATTCAATGTAGCGCTGTTTGCACAAAATTTTTGCGGCCTCTCTGGCGGGCTTCAAAAACTCTCGAGGATCAAATTTCTCTGGGTTTTTATTGAAAAACTCACGTACTGCCGCCGTCATGGCCAAACGTATGTCCGTGTCAATGTTAATCTTTCTTACGCCGAATTTGATTGCATGCTGAATTTCTTCTACAGGTACCCCGTAGGTCTCCTTCATGTTCCCACCAAACTCGCGAATTTTTGCTAGCAAATCTTGGGGGACAGACGATGACCCGTGCATTACCAAGTGGGTATTGGGGATACGTCGATTAATTTCTTTAATACGTTCAATTGCTAGGATGTCACCGGTAGGTTTGCGAGAGAATTTGTAAGCTCCGTGGCTGGTCCCAATTGCAATTGCAAGAGCGTCGACTTGGGTGTTCTTTACAAAATCTGCTGCTTGCTCAGGGTCTGTTAAGAGTTGTTCCCTGGTCATTGTGGCATCTGTGCCGTGTCCGTCCTCTTTGTCGCCCTTCATCGTCTCCAGACTGCCCAGACAGCCTAGCTCGCCTTCAACGCTCACACCTAGCTTGTGGGCCATTTGGACAACCTTTTTAGTAACATCAGTGTTGTATTCATAAGAGGCAATGGTTTTTCCATCTGCCATTAATGAGCCGTCCATCATCACTGAGCTAAATCCTAAATCAATCGCACCTGAACAGATATCTGGACTTTGCCCATGGTCTTGGTGCATAACAACTGGAATGTGAGGATACGTCTCAACAGCCGCTTGAATTAAGTGTTTTAAAAAACCTTCACCAGCATATTTTCTGGCTCCAGCACTTGCCTGCATGATCACCGGAGCTCCTGTTTCATTCGCAGCGTCCATAATGGCTTGAACTTGTTCAAGATTGTTAACATTGAAGGCTGGAATTCCATAAGTATTTTCAGCGGCATGATCGAGTAGTTCGCGTAAAGAGACGAGTGGCATATGAGTATTTGAAGTGAAAAAGGTTTAGGAATTTTGTGTACTTATTTTAATTCTACAAGACCTATTAAGATAATTCTTGGAGAGTTGGAGCTCAAAAGTTAAGAAACTTCACTAATTTTGAGCATATTTGTACCCCCTGGAGACCCCATAGGCTCCCCGCAAGTAATGGCATAAACATCACCTTTTTGAAAAATATTTTGCGTTTTAAGGTGCTTTTCCGCTTGAGCTAGTGCAGTGTCTCTATCAAGGCTTGTATCAAGCAGTAAAGCATCTACATTCCTAAATAAGGCCATTTTGCGTTGAGTGCTTAATTTATGGGTGAGGGCGTAGATCGGGATATGAATTTTGTGCCTACTCATCCACAAAGGCGTAGATCCAGACTCAGTCAGCGCAATCAATGCTTTAGCTCCAAGGTGGTGAGCAGTAAACAATGCACCTAAGGCAATAGTTTGGTCTATTCGAGTAAAAGTTTTACCGAGAAAGTCGTTATCAAGCTCGACGACTTCAGCCGCTTCAGCTGCGACACAGATTTGTGCCATCTGCTCGACCGTTTCAAGGGGAAAGCTGCCCGCTGCAGTCTCCGCGCTCAACATCACCGCGTCCGTGCCGTCCAGAACAGCATTTGCAACATCGCTAACCTCGGCCCTAGTTGGGGAGGGGTTGGAGATCATGCTCTCCATCATTTGAGTTGCAGTTATCACCAATTTATCAGCTTCTCGGGCTAGTTTGATCATTCTTTTCTGAAGTGCTGGAACTGTCGCATTTCCCACTTCAACGGCCAAGTCCCCCCTGGCGACCATGATGCCGTCACTTGCCCTCAAAATCTCTTCTAAGTTAGGAATAGCCTCCGCGCGTTCAATTTTTGCGATCAACCCGGGTTTGTGCTTAAACGGAGCCGCAGCAACGGTTGTGAGTTGGCGAGCCATTTCCATATCTGTTGCATTTTTGGGAAAACTAACAGCAACGTAATCTGCTTGAAAGCTCATCGCGGTTTTGATGTCCTCCATATCCTTGGATGTAAGTGCTGCAGCGCTGAGCCCGCCGCCTTGTTTATTGATGCCCTTGTTGTTTGATAGCTTCCCTCCAGTAATGACTTTGGTGTGAATTTGTTCGCCAATTACTTTCTCAACTTTTAAAACAATCATTCCGTCATTGAGTAGTAAAACGTCTTCTGAGCGAACGTCTTGTGGCAACTCTTTATAGTCCAGCCCCACTCCGCCGATATCGCCTAGAGGCTCCCGTGACGCATCTAAGATAAAACTTTCGCCCCCTTTCAACATGACAAAGCCATCGGCAAATTTACCAACCCTAATTTTTGGACCCTGCAGATCCGCCATGATGGCCACCTCAATACCGGTTTTAGCTGATATGTCCCTGACCCTTTTTGCCATATCAATGTGATCTTGCGGTTTGCCGTGACTAAAGTTCAAGCGAACTACATTAACCCCAGCAAGAATCATTTTTTCTAATAACGCAGGATCGTTTGATGCGGGGCCAAGAGTTGCAACGATTTTGGTTGCGCGACGTGTCTTCATTTTTATAACCTAGAGCCAGTAAAAATGATGATTTTCACATGAAATGATGACAAAAAGTACTCGGGTAAACAGCCCTGTTAATTCAGTATTTGAATCATTTGTTTGTACCGCTTACAAGGGCGTGATACGTTAGCAAAGTGCTGATCTGGGCTTCAAAACACTGCAATGCAATTACAAATTAAAAGGCTATAAGCACAAACTTCCATTTCTACAGCATGATGGTTACAATAAGACATAAATTTTAAACGGCTGTGTGCTTAAGGCACATCCACGTTTAAGCTAAAACGAATTTGAGAGATCCACAATATGAATTCACCTGAATTACCAATTCCTCCTGGGGAGCCAATACCGCACAGGAAGATAATCCGCGAGTGGCTACTTCCATTGTCGGCAAAAACAACCCTTAATGCTTTAACAATGTTAGTAGTGGACTATATTGTCTGGGCTGGCTTTATGGCGGGTGCTGTTTTGTTTGATGCAGCTTGGCAGCAGCTTTTATGCTCCATTGCCGCTGGATTTTGTATTGGACGCCTATTTATTATTGGGCATGACGCCTGTCATCAAAGTCTTACCCCCCACCGTACACTGAACAAATGGCTAGGCCGCATTGCATTTTTGCCTTCTCTCACTCCCTTTAGTTTGTGGGATATTGGGCACAATGTTGTGCATCACGGTTACACCAATCTAAAAGGGTTTGATTTTGTTTGGGCCCCTCTAACCAAAGAAGAATATTCTCAACTAGGCTTTTTGTCACGTATGCGTGACCGTCTTTACAGAAGCGGCTGGGCCCCAGGGATCTACTACATGATCGAGATTTGGTGGAAAAAAATGATTTTTCCTACCAAGGAGCAAATGCCAACACAAAGAGCAATTTTTATCCAAGACAATTTATTGGTCTGTGGGTTTGCTGGAGTTTGGTTGGCTCTTAGTATTACAGCTGCGTTACTGACGAATCAGTCGGTATTGTGGGTCTTATTCACCACGGTTTTTGTGCCATTTATGTTTTGGTGCGCAATGATCGGTTTCGTAGTCTACGTTCATCACACGCATGTCAAAGTTTCTTGGCATGACGACCGGAGTGCTTGGTCGAAAGCTCAGCCTTTTGTGTCCACCACAGTACATTTGACCTTTCCCTTCAGAATTGGCGCCTTGATGCACCACATCATGGAGCACACTGCACACCACGTAGACATGAGCATCCCTCTTTACAAGCTCAAAGCAGCCCAATCCAAACTAGAAGAGTTGCTGCCTGAGCGGATTATTATTCAACCCTTTTCTTGGTCTTGGTACTTTGAAACTGCTAAGTCTTGTAAGTTATATGACTTCACACACAAATGTTGGACTGATTACAAGGGGCACTTTACTAGCGTTCCCCATCCTCTTACATCTAGCGCGGCTGAGTCTAATTAAAAGATTAAAAAATAAGGGAATTGGTTTTATTCTTAAAACCAATCCTTAATCAGAAATTAGCGCTTATTTGTGCTCTGCACGCTTGAGTAAAATTTCAAACGCAGGCAAAGTTTTACCCTCAAGAACCTCTAAAAACGCCCCTCCTCCGGTGGAGATGTAGTCGACATTCTTTTCAATTCCATATTTTGCAATTGCTGCCAATGTGTCTCCGCCACCGGCAAGCGTAAAAGCCTTAGATGCGGCTATTGCTTTTGCAATGGTTTTTGTGCCGTTTTCAAAAGCAGCAAACTCAAAAACACCTACAGGCCCATTCCAAACAATTGTCCCCGCTTTAAGTAATTGAGTGCTTAAAGACTCTGCGGTATTAGGTCCAATATCTAGAATCAAATCATCATCTTCAATATTTTGTATTGATTTAATGCTTGCAGGAGAATTTGCATCAAATCCTTTAGCAACTACTACATCAGTGGGAAGAGGTACCTCAGCGCCTCTTGACTTCATTGTTTTCATAATAGCGAGCGCTTGATTCACTAAACCTGGTTCCGCTAAGCTTTTTCCAATGGAATGTCCGCTTGCTAGTAAAAAAGTGTTGGCTATGCCTCCACCAACTATTAGTTGATCTACTTTATCAGCAAGAGACTCTAAGATGGTTAGTTTTGTAGAAACCTTTGATCCAGCAACAATAGCAACAAGCGGTCTTTTCGGATTAGCTAGGGCTTTGGAGATGGCGTCAATTTCTGCCGATAGCAAAGGACCTGCACAAGCAATAGGCGCATACTCAGCAATGCCGTAGGTTGTTCCCTCTGCACGGTGCGCAGTCCCAAAAGCATCATTTACATAAATATCGCAAAGTGCAGCCATTTGCTTTGCTAGAGTTGAATCATTTTTTTTCTCACCTACATTGGTACGGCAATTTTCTAAAAGCACGACTTGCCCTGGATTAACACTGACGCCTTTAATCCAGTCTGTTCGAAGCTCCACTTGAGCGCCGAGCAACTCACTCATTCTTTTACTTACATTTATTAAAGAGTCTTCCTTGTTTAGCACCCCCTCTGTTGGACGACCTAGATGAGAGGTGACCATTACAGCCGCACCTGCTTTGAGAGCCATTTGAATGCAGGGTATAGAAGCTTTAATACGAGTGTCCTCTGTGATTTGACCGTCTTTGTCAATTGGGACGTTCATGTCGGCTCTTATAAAGACACGTTTACCATTAACTTGTCCGTCCTCACATAAATCTTTAAAGCGAATAATGTTCATTCAAAGTCTCCAACTTTTAATTTTTGCTTTTCAACGAAATTCCAGTAATGCCTTCAAGCTCTGCAATGCTTAGGCCCTCTACAGTATCGATCACTGAGATTCCATCTTTGGAACATTCAAAGGTTGCATGATCTGTATAAACTCTTTTAACACAGCCAAGTCCTGTAAGGGGATAAGTGCACTGAGCAACGATTTTACTTTGACCGGATTTGGTTAATAAGTCCATCATTACCCAAGTTTGTTTTGCCCCTATGGCCAAATCCATCGCTCCACCAACAGCAGGGATATCCTCAGGTAGACCCGTGTGCCAGTTGGCAAGGTCCCCATGGGTGGACACTTGAAACGCACCAAGAACACAGATGTCAAGGTGACCCGCTCTCATCATTGCAAAACTATCAGTATGATGAAAATATGAGCCGCCTGCTAATAATGTTACTGGTTGTTTTCCAGCATTGATAAGGTCATAATCTTCTTCACCTTTTTTAGGAGTTGGACCCATGCCCAAGATACCGTTTTCACTGTGAAGGCAAACCTCAGACTCAGCAGGTATATGGTTTGCAACCATAACAGGCATTCCAATTCCTAAATTGACATATGCGCCAGCTGGGATGTCTTTAGCGATAAGAGCTGCAATGGCGTCTTTTGTTCTGGTTTTGTAATTCATGAAATTAGACTTTTGGTTTATGGTACTTTGTGACTTGTCTCTGGGACTAAAATTATTTTATTCACAAAAATACCTGGCGTAACGATACTCTCAGGATCAAGGTCTCCTAGCTCTAGTATTTCATAAACAGAGGCTACTGTGCACTTGGCTGCCATTGCCATAGAGGGTCCAAAGTTGCGAGCCGATTTTCTGTAAGTGAGATTGCCCCATCTGTCTCCTTTGTAAGCTTTAATGAGCGCAAAATCTGCGTGAATGGGATACTCTAAAACATACATTCGACCATTGATTTCCCGAGTCTCTTTGGATGTGCCGTCGCTGTGTTTTGCCAACTCTGTACCGTAGCCAGTTGGGGTAAAAAATGCTCCTATCCCAGCACCTGCAGCTCGGATGCGTTCAGATAAATTACCTTGAGGCACCAACTCCAGCTCAATTTTGCCGGCCTTGTAGAGAGAATCAAAGACATAAGAGTCAGTCGAGCGAGGATAGCTACAGATAATTTTCTGAACTCTCTCTGTTTTAAGCAAGGCTGCAAGACCTGCGTCCCCATTTCCAGCATTGTTATTGATGATTGTTAGGTTTCGGATATCCTTGTCATTCAATATCTGAATAAAACCCTCTATGAGTTCGTTGGGTATCCCAGCGGTTCCAAAGCCACCGACCATGACAGAAGCACCAGATTGAATACTGGTAATAGCTTCGGATATTGAGTTGACAATTTTGTTAATCATTTTGAAGATAAAAAATTACTCGAATTTCACAAATTAATTCCAACCGAGACCTAAATGAAGTGGAATGTATACGCACATACCCACCACGATCGTACCAAAGACTGCTTGCCCTTGCCCTCGTTTAATAATAAAAAATACAGCACCCGCGAGGGCTCCGTAGATTTTCGCATTCGTTAATGGAAGGGCAAACTCACCTTGCCAGACAAATATCTCAGGAAATATCACCGCTGACAACGCTGCAATAGGTGCAAATTGAAGTCCTCGCACTACACCCTCTGGCAATTTCCAATGTTTATCTGATATGAAGAAAAATGAGCGCGTGACTAAGGTTATCAAGGCAAGCCCAAAAATGCACAGCATATTCCAAGCTTCAGTCATTGGATGCGCCCGTGCTCGATTTTTTATTCCGAATGTAAATCTCCTCGAGTAAAAGGCAAGTACATACCGAACAGATTATTGCTAAAAGTATATTGAGCTTTAAGGGGAGTAAAAAATAAACTGTTGCAACACACCCTCCTGCGACGCAGGAGATGACTTTAAGCAAAGAGTTGGCCAATGAGCATGTGACTCCAATAAGTGCTAAAACACCTGCAAATCCAAGCCCCCATTGAATCGGTATGTAGTGAGCTAATGCTATTCCAAACAGACTAGCCATCATCCAACTTGACCAGTTGACAAAGCAGTTTCCTGCCAAATAAGCCTGCTCAACTCGTTGCCCCTCAGGTTCCGTTGAAGGACTTTGAAAACGTCTGACAAACTGGACATAAGATAAATCTGCCGTCAAGTAGGCTGCGCATAGTCTTTGCCATCTGGGCCAACTCATCATATACCCTCGCAAATGGGCGCTGAATACGACAAAGCGCAAGTTGACACAAAAGGCGGTTGCCCAAATTACCCAAAGAGGCGCACCCACAACGATCAATGGGATTGCAGCAAGTTGAGAGCTTCCTGCGAAGACAAGCAGAGTCATCGCAACTGAGTCAACCACACTCATACCGGATTGAATCATACTTACACCAATCATCATCCCCCAAGCCGCTACACCTGGAGCGGCACTGCTGATATCTCTCATGCCCACTTTGAATGCTGGGTGAGAGTAGTTTTCTTTTATAAAAAACATGGATTACTTTGGCCCATTAGCCTTAAGAAAATTGGCGAGAGCCAGATTCAAAACAAGAGCCCTGAGGAATCGGAGACCCCTGGATGAAAGAAGATACCGCTAAGCGCTTGGCACCGGCTTTTTGCAACTCCGTAATACGCAAAAGACCATCCCCGGTTAGAACATCTATTGAGTTTGATGAAATTTTTACGATTGAACCAGGCCTCGACTTTGGGTCAGTATCTAGCGTTATGACGTCGTTTAAACTAATTGCAGACCAAATCTTAAGTGTTTCACCGTTCAAAGAGGATTGAAGTCCTGGGGCGGGTGTAAACGCCCTTAACTTTCTCTCAATCTGTATTGAGCTTTTCGACCAATCGATCCAGGTTTCAGCCTTTTCAATTTTGTGCGCATAAATGATCCCGTCAGTTGATTGGGCTATTGGTTTTAAGCTGCTGATACGGGTGAGTGTTTCTAAAAGTAATAACGCACCACTTGTTGCGAGTTTGTCATGCATTGAAGCCGTTGTCTCAAATGGCTCAATTTCTAACTCTTGCGACATTAATATAGGACCAGTATCTAAACCCTGATCCATTTGCATAATACAAATTCCGGTTTTTAAATCTCCTGCCTCAATAGCGCGATGAATAGGGGCTGCGCCGCGCCAACGGGGTAATAGTGAGGCGTGAATATTCAAGCATCCCAGGGGTGCGCTTTGAAGTACCCAATTGGGCAGTATGAGACCATAAGCAGCAACGATGATCACGTCTGGCTTTAAATCTATTATGAATTTTTGAGCCGCAACTGCATCCTCTGGATATTTCCCGTCTAAGCGAAGGCTCCTGGGTTGAGAACAAGGAATTTGGCTATCGATTGCGAATTGTTTGACGACCGATGCTTGTAACTTCATCCCTCTACCCGCTGGGCGATCGGGTTGAGAGAGAACGCCAACAACTATTGCACGGCGAGGTTCTGAGCTGTGTAAAAGCTCAAGTGCCTTCAGTGCAAATTCAGGCGTACCTGCAAATATTACCCTCAAAGGAGGTAACTCATTCGCGCAAGGCAGAGATTGTGGGGGTATGGCGGGGCTCAACGGCTTTGTTCACGTTGTAGTTTTAACATTTTCGTTTTGATTCTATTGCGCTTTAATGTAGACAAATAATCTACGAAAACCTTTCCCTCTAAGTGATCCATTTCATGTTGTACGCATACTGCTAATAACTCTTTTGCATGAATCTCTCGAGTCTGACCTGTTTTATCCATTGCGGCGACCCTTACCTCTATAGCGCGTTCAATTAAATCATATGTATTTGGGACAGACAAACAACCCTCATCCCCCTTTACTCGATCAGGATGTGCCCAAAGAATTTCAGGATTTATTAAAACAATGGGGGAGTCCCTGTTATCAGAGACATCAATAACAATTATTCGCTGATGTACATCAACTTGAGTGGCTGCCAAACCAATGCCGTTGGAGTCATACATGGTCTCAATCATGTCATCAATCAAAGTAACTATCGCAGGCGTTACTTCAGCAACTGATCGAGCAACTGTATACAAACGGGGGTCGGGGTAGCAAAGAATGTTCAATAAAGCCATAGGTATATTTTCGTCTATTTAACAAATTGTGTCATATGAGCTTGAGAATAGTTCAATTCATTTTGAGGAAATGATCTTAACCAGATTAATTCTTTAACAATTAAATATGAGCAGATGAACTAAATAAAAAAGCATTAATTTAAATTTTTTTTAGGTTGGATTGAAAAATAGCAAAAATCCAGGTATAGTGGATTCATATGTTTGATGTTCTTGTTTTTGTCTATGAACATTACTGGGAAGCTGATGCTTGTCCAGAGCTCCCTCTTCTGGGGCGACGATTAACCGCCGCCGGATTTGAGGGCGATGAAATTGAGCAAGCACTGCATTGGCTAGAAGGCCTAGATGCAGCATCAAAAAGCACTGACTTTATAGATATTGCTCCCAAATCTAATTTAGATACATCAGTCTCTAGACAACCACAACCCCTGTCAATCGATCCATCGCCGGACAGTCTTCGTGTTTACTCGCAAAATGAACTCTATCGACTTGGCGTAGAGTGCGTTGGATTTTTGAAGTTTCTAGAGAATGCGGGCGTAATGCCTTGTGCAATGCGAGAAATCGTATTAGATAGAGCTATGGCGTCACCCGTTGAGGAGATTACCCTAGATGACTTTAAGATTATTATTTTGATGGTTTACTGGAGTTTCGGAATAGAACCAGACGTTCTCATACTAGATGAGCTTTGTGACGATGATGATAGAGTTTCACATTAATCTGATTAGTACAGTATAGTGATTGTGTTTGAGGAGTTTGACTCCCCCCACAATCACAATTCTTAATTAGATAATTAAACTACCGCTCCTGAGTTAGGGTCATTAGGATCCAGATCACCACCCGAGGAATTGTTTTTAATTAAATCTTCTCTTTTAATGCCAAGCCACATCGCCAAGGCCGCAGCAACGAAGACAGAAGAATAAATTCCAAACAATATACCAATAGTTAAAGCTAGTGCAAAATAATGAAGCGTCTCACCACCAAAAAGTAACATTGATAAAACCATTAACTGAGTACATCCGTGAGTGATGATGGTTCTACTCATAGTCGAAGTAATAGCGTTGTCAATAATCGCAACAGTTTGGAGTTTTCGCAGCCTTTTAAAGTTTTCTCTAATACGATCAAAAATAACTACTGACTCATTAACTGAATACCCGAGCACTGCAAGAACTGCAGCTAACACCGGCAAAGAAAACTCCCACTGAAATGCCGCAAAAAAGCCCAAGATAATAATCACGTCATGAAGATTCGCAATAATGCCTGCAACAGCATATTTCCATTCAAAGCGAATGGCCAAATAAATCATTATTCCAACAATAACGCAAACTAACGCTTTTAAGCCGTCAACAGCAAGCTCATCTCCGACTTGTGGCCCTACGAACTCACTTCTCCTCAGGACAGCACTCGGATCAGCTTCTTTAAGTAACTCCATTACTTTGGTGCTTTGCTCACTAGACGCCACACCTTTAATAACTGGCATGCGGATCAAAATATCACGAGTAGAGCCGAAGTTTTGAATTTGTAAATCGTTGTAACCAAGGGTATTGATTCTGTTTCGTAAATCATCTAAATTAACACTTTGCGCAAAATTAACCTCTACTAAAGTACCTCCTGTAAATTCAACAGAGAGGTGCAAACCTTTGCTAAAAAGAAAGAAAATAGCGGCTAAAAAAGTTATGAATGAAACTGCGTTGAATGCAAGCGCATGCCGCATAAAAGGGATATCTCGGCGAATCTTAAAAAATTCCATGTTACTTTCTCGATTAATTCTTATTTGTTGACTGGGTTGATTTTTCGTTTGATGCGATTGAATTGGTATCTGACCCACTCGGGCGCCACACCGTACCAATTGAAACGGTTTGCAACCTTTGTTTTTGACCATACCAAAGGTTAACTAAGCCTCTAGAGAAAAAGACAGCTGAGAACATACTAGTCAATATACCCAAGCAATGTACTACGGCAAAGCCGCGAACAGGTCCTGAGCCGAATGCAAGAAGTGATAAACCCGCAATCAAAGTCGTAACGTTAGAGTCCAAGATCGTAGACCAAGCTCTTTCATATCCATTAAGAATTGCTGTTTGTGGTGCCGCCCCGTTGCGGAGCTCCTCTCTGACTCTTTCATTAATTAAAACGTTTGCATCTATTGCCATTCCTAAGACTAAGGCCATTGCTGCCATACCTGGAAGTGTCAACGTGGCCTGTAACATAGACAAAATAGCAACAAGCAACATTAAGTTAACGGCAAGGGCAATACTTGAGAAAATTCCAAATAATAGATAGTAAATACACATAAATGTAGCTACTGCGACAAACCCCCAAGTTACGCTGTCAAAGCCTTTTGCAATATTTTCCGCACCAAGGCTAGGTCCAATGGTTCTTTCTTCAATAATCTCCATGGGTGCGGCAAGAGAGCCGGCTCTAAGTAATAGAGCGGTATCGTTGGCTTCAACTGTGTTCATATGACCAGTTATTTGAACTCGTCCACCGCCTATCTCAGTACGAATAACTGGGGCGGTTACAACTTCCCCCTTCCCTTTTTCGAATAACAAAATTGCCATTCGTTTGCCCACGTTTTCACGGGTAATGTCTCTAAAGACTCTAGCGCCCTTCGCATCTAGCGTGAGGTGAACAGCAGCTTCTTGAGTTTGGTTATCAAAACCTGGTTGCGCATCAGTTAGGTTTTCACCGGTCAATATGACTTGTTTTTTTACTACAACGGCTAAGCCGTTTCTGTCAGGAAAGCGCTCACTTCCAAAAGGCACTAGACCGTTGTTTGTTTCGGCGCTCCTTGCCTCTGCGCTCTCATCAACTAAGCGCACCTCAAGAGTGGCTGTTCTTCCAAGAATATCTTTGGCCTTAGCGGTATCTTGTACCCCGGGTAATTGAACCACAATGCGGTCAAGACCTTGTTGTTGAATAACAGGCTCCGATACACCAAGCTCATTGATCCTGTTGTGAAGTGTTGTGATGTTTTGTTTTAAAGCTTGCTCTTGAATTTTCTTCGCAGCTTGCGGTAAAAGGGTAGCGCGAAGTTTGATTTCACCGTTAGATGGTTCTTGTGTGGTTTGTAATTCTAAAAATTGATCTTTAATAGTGCGAGAGGCTTCATCCGCGGTTGCTTTGTCCTTAAATACAATTTCAATGACTTGACCATCTCGGGATATTCCACTGTGTCTAATATTTCTCTCTCTCAATTGACCTCGAATATCCCCGGCCAAAGATTCTGCTCTTTTCGTCAGTGCGGCCTGCATATCGACTTGCAACATGAAGTGCACACCACCTCTCAAATCAAGACCTAAATACATTGGATCTGCATGTAAATTTGAGATCCAAGATGGAGATCTTGGGATCAGGTTTAAAGCGACTATGTAAGAAGGGTTGTCGACATTAGCATTTAGTGTTTTTTGTATCAACTCTTTTGCTTTTAATTGGGAGTCTGTGCTGTCAAAGCCTACTTTTAATGAGCGACCTGCATCCAAATTAATGCTTGTTGGTGGTAGGGAGGCATTCTCAAGGGCCTCTTTAACTTTGGACTGGACTGAGGCGTCTACTGTGAAAATACTCTTAGCTGCAGAAATTTGAACCGCTGGGGCCTCACCAAAAAAGTTAGGTAATGTATACAGAGCCCCCACCAAAAGGGCGACAACGATGACTATGTATTTCCAAATGGGATAGCGGTTCATATCTTTAATTTTTGATAGTGGTGGCTTTTAAATAATTATTAGAGCGTAGTTGGGCAAAAGCAAGGCCTGGATACAAGCTAAAGCTGATTAGACTTTAAAAGATGGCTCAACATGATCAATTGAATTAGATCAAAAGATGCGTCATTAAACAATGTCCGGGTCAAAAACCAGAGTTGAATCGGACATTGAAAACAGTTATTTTAAAGAACCTTTGGGCAATACTTGCACAACGGCACTTCTTTGTAAATGAACCACAACTCCAGAGGCAATTTCTAGACCAATTTGTTGTTCCCCAAGTAAAGTTACTTTACCTAAAAGACCGCCAGATGTAGCAACTTCGTCACCTTTTGCAAGAGATTCCAACATAGTTTTGTGCTCTTTTTGTCGTTTCATTTGTGGGCGAATCATCACAAAATACAACACTGCAAACATTAATAAAAGTGGCAACATGCTCATCAAAGAAGAGCTTAAATCATTTCCGGCTGGGGTAGCAGCAGGTGCAGTTTGGGCATAAGCGGAAGAAATCAACACATCGAACTCCTAAATGGGCAAATGAGCCCGTATTTAAAAAACAAAAGGGTGAACAAGATTTCAAGGATCCTATTCACCTCTTCAAGTAAACCTGCAATTGTATGCGTCAGAAGGGCAAACTTAAAATATTGAAATTTTACGCAACAGGTACTAAATTTTTACCCACAATACCGGCAAGTTCGAACATCGTCACAGAATCTTTACCAAAAACTATTTTTAGTTTGGCGTCAGCCAAAATGTTTCTCTTGTTTGTCGGGTCTTGAAGATTATGTTCTTTGATGTAATCCCACAATTTCTTTATGATTTGAGTTCTGGCCACGGCTTCTGGCCCTATGACTGCAGCCAATGCTTCGTTTGGTTTTGTGCTAGGTGTCGTTGTACTTTGTTTACGAGGAGTGGCTGAGGTTTTTGGAGTTTTTGCTGTTTTCATTGTGGCTTTTTTGGTTGGGGTCCCTTTAGCAGTTTTTGCAGGGGCGGTTTTACGTGGTGGATATTTACTATTTCTCGGTTCAAATGCAAAGTTGACTTTGCCCGCTTCTTCGTCCCAGCTAAGGTAGGCCTTAAAAGGCCTCCTTGTGCGCATTGAAACAAATTTATCGAGAAGATCTGTTTTGCCAGTATTCAAAAGCTTTTGGAGCTGTTCAATCTCAATGGGCTGTTGAAGAACGATTTTGCCAGTTTTAAAGTCGCAGCTTGGAGTCGGTTGCTCAAGAGTGGGGACGCTTTTTGAACAAACATAATTACTACCCCTCTCGAATACAGGGGCCTTACATTTGGGGCATGCGCCAAGAGTTGCTGCTGCATCGAAGGTAACAATCTCGCCAGTCTCTGCGTTCTTATCCTCACCAAAATCAAACTCTAATTTCCAGTTTTTTTCCTCTTCATTGAATTTGAGTGCAATTTCCGCTGTAAAAGGCCAACCTGCTTTAGATCTAAAACCCTCTAATGGTCCGATTTTCTTGTTAAGAATAAATTGTTCAACCTCGTCTTGTTCAAATGTTCGCCCGCCAGGTGTTTTTCCAAAAGAAAAACCGCAACCCTCGGCATCGCCAGTGTTTCCGCAGCAGCTGTATCTTCGGTAATTTTCTTTTACAACTCCGCCACAATTTGGGCAGGGTGTGCTTAGGGTTGAATAGTCTCCTGGTATCGTGTCTCTGTCATATTCTTTTGCTTTTTTGACCATATGCTGGGTCATCTCAGCAATTTCTTTCATGAAATTTTCGCGAGAAAGTTTACCTTGCTCGATGAGAGCTAATTTATGCTCCCATTCGCCGGTTAAGGCTGGATGAGACAATTCTTCAACTCCAAGCCCTCGTAGCAAAGTCATCAATTGAAAGGCCTTAGCAGTTGGAATAAGCTCTCTGAGATCACGAATGATGTATTTTTCATTGAGCAAGCCCTCTATAATCGCGGCACGAGTGGCAGGTGTTCCAAGACCCTTCTCCATCATTGCCTCTCGAAGATCCTCATCCTCTACGAGTTTGCCCGCGCCCTCCATTGCCCCTAAGAGTGTGGCTTCGGTGTATCTAGCCGGGGGTCGGGTTTTTAGAGCCTTGGGTTCAGCACTTTCTACCAATGGTTTTTCACCACTTTGAAGCACTACAAGTCCCGCTTCCTTGTCGTCCTCATCTTGCGCTTCCTTACCAAAAATTGCTTGCCATCCTGGATTAACCAAGATCTTGCCTTCGGTTTTGAAATGATGCGTAAGTCCAGCATGCTCTACCTTGCTGATGCGGGTTGTGATTAAAAACTCTGCAGGTGGATAGAACACGCCAAGAAAACGACGCACAACAAGATCGTATAGCTTTTGTTCAGCTTCAGATAATCCACTGGGTGCTTCAACTGTAGGAATGATGGCAAAGTGATCGCTAACTTTGGCGTTATCAAAAACCTTTTTACTGGGTTTTATATATTTTTTATCAATTGCGATTTTTGCAAATGGAGCTAGGTGCTTCATGGAGCTATTCGCAATCATCTCAAAAGTAGAGTGAACTGTAGGCAGATAGTCCTCAGGCAAATGCCTTGAGTCAGTTCTTGGATAAGTTAATGCTTTATGCCGCTCATACAAACTTTGTGCAAGCGCAAGAGTGGTTTTTGCGGAAAAACCAAATCTGCTATTTGCCTCTCTTTGTAGAGAAGTAAGATCAAAAAGTCCTGGACTCCCTTTGTTTGAGGGGGAACTTTCTTCGGTGACGGTAGCGGTTTTGCCTTTGAGGTGATTGGCTATTTCTAAAGCTTCTTTTTCACTCCAAACACGGTCAGCCTTCTTTTCTGAGTCATCATCATTTTTTTTATGATTAGGCTCAAACCACTTGCCCGAATAACTCCCCGCTTGAGCCTTAAAGCTCGCATGTATCTCCCAGTAGTCACGGCTAATAAATTTTCGAATCAACTCCTCGCGCTCGACCACAACACTCAGTGTTGGTGTTTGAACCCGTCCAACCGTCGTTAGGAAGAAGCCCCCGTCTCTAGAATTAAAAGCCGTAAAGGCTCGAGTACCGTTGATACCAACCAACCAATCGGCTTCAGAGCGACAGCGAGCAGCATCAGCGAGCCCTTGCATTTGTTTATTCGTTCGAAGTTTTTCAAATCCGTCTCTTATCGCCTGGGGCGTCATGCTTTGAAGCCAAAGCCGCTTCACTGGCTTTTCTAGTGGCTTCTTACCCCCAGCAAATTGCTCGATCAAACGAAAGATCAACTCACCCTCTCGTCCCGCATCACATGCATTTACCAAATCTGTTACGTCTTTTCTTTTCGCAAGCTTTACCACAGCGTTTAAACGCGGCTTGGTTCTTTCAACAGGTTTTAGTTCAAAATAGGGTGGGATCACTGGCAAATTTGCGAAACTCCATTTGCCTCGTTTGACGTCAAACTCCTCTGGAGCTTGAATTTCAAGCAAATGACCCACCGCACTGGTGATCAAGTACTGGTCGTTTTCAAAGTGATCATCATGCTTCTCAAACTTACCCGCAAGCGGCGTTAGTGCTTTAACAATGTCTTGAGCTACGGATGGCTTTTCGGCAATAACCAAAGTCTTACTCATTAGAATGCGTTCCTCAAATTGAAATTCTCATTTAGTTTATTTTTCAAGATTGCATGTACTTTGTTGAACCTACAATCCGAGATTATTACTTGTTATTGCGAATTTTGTGCAGGGCTAATCTTAACTACTTTTTAATGTAATGAAAAAAGCGACTGAAAAATTATTGGGTCGACGAATTCAAGTCAGGCGTTCAGGCGTTCATGGCAAAGGTGTTTTCGCACTTCAAGATATCCCAAAGGGTGAATTGATCATTCAGTATGTGGGTGAGATTATTACCTGGAAAGCGGCCGAGAAAAGACATCCTCACAATCCAAAAGAGCCAAATCACACCTTTTATTTCCACATCAATGATAAACATGTCATTGATGGCGGGGTGGGTGGTAATGCTTCTCGTTGGATAAATCACTCATGCAATCCAAATTGCGAGGCAGATGAAATTGGCGAAGAGGTTTACATTAAGGCATTAAAGAAAATTAAATCTGGAGATGAGTTGACATATGACTACGGTTTAACAATAGATGAGCCTTATACAAAAAAACTTAAGTCTGAATTTCCTTGTTGGTGTGGTGCTAAGACTTGCAGAGGCACACTTTTGGCACCTAAAACTAAAAGGTGAGTCAGATTGAACTGGCCTGTTGAGGATTTGTGGTTGGAGGTCGAGCCCGATCTCCCAGGTTTTAGCGTGGAGGTTCTTGCTCAGGTTGACTCAACTAATGACGAATTGATGCGAAGGGCAAGGAAGGGAAACACAGACCCCATCCTATTATTGGCCAACGAACAGACAGCTGGCAAGGGTCGAAGGGGCAAGGTTTGGCATTCAGTTCCTGGTCAATCTCTTACGTTTTCCTTGGGCTTAAATCTGAATCCTATGATGTGGTCCGGTTTGTCGTTGGTTGTTGGCTTGGGAATTTTGAGGGGGTTAGATCCCTTAAGAAAAATGTCAATCGGACTTAAATGGCCAAACGATCTTTGGATTGGCCCTGCTACTGGCGCCCGTAAATTAGGCGGTATATTGATTGAGTCCAATGTCATTGGATCTCCTAATCGTGCAAACAAACAAAACCAGGGAAGATACTGTGTGATTGGTATTGGCATCAACATTATTGCCCCTAAAGATGTAAGCTTAAATATGCCTGCAATTGGGTTAGAGGATTTAGACCCAGCGCTGACCCCGCAAACGGCACTTCTCAAGGTTGTGCCAGAGGTGGTTAAATATGTAAATAAATTTTGTAGCCAAGGATTTACCGGCTTTGTTACAGAATTCAATGAACTTGATGTCCTTAATGGTGAAGCTGTTTCAATGACCAATGGAGTTCAGGGACGGGCTAGGGGTGTTAACGCATTGGGTGAATTGTTGATCCAAACAGAAGAGGGCTTGGTTACCATTTCCAGCGATGAGGTGAGTTTATTGAGCTTTATGGATCAAAGAGCTTAGAGTTATTTATCAGTGAATCTTGGAGAATAGCGTGAGAAGATTAATGAAATATCCATTTTTGTTGTTTTGGATATCTATCAACATTTTGATTTATATCGCTTCAACGCCGGCATCTCAAATTTTTTTTAGAGACTTTTTCAATCAAACAAAAACAGAGCAACCCATTAGGGTTCTTGAAGAGATTAATCCAGATGCGGCTACACTGCTAAAAACGGTTAATCCAAATGTGCTCGAAAAGCGATAAGCCCCTGCTGAGACTTCTTCAAACAAAGTTATTTTTAAAAACCACTAGCCAGTAAATCCAGAAAATTATGATGCCGCTTAAACTTTATTTTGGTCCAGGAGCTTGTTCATTCGTACCCCACTCATTGTTAGAGATTGCTCAAGTAGAGTTTGAGCCTCAAATGGTTAAGCTTCATAAGGGTGAGCAATATGAGCAACCATTTGTTCAAATCAATCCACGCTCTCAAGTGCCGGTGTTGGTGGACGGTGATAGCGTGATCACGCAAATAGTAGCGATAGTACTCTACCTCGAGACTAGATTTCCTGAGGCTAATTTTTTCCCCAAAGAACCAAAAGAGAGAGCTAAAGCGATTGAGTTGTTTGCCTGGATGAACAATACGGTTCATCCCACATTCACACATATCTTTATGCCTAAAAAGTTCACCAATAATGAAGCGGCTCAATCGGAAATTAAGATTTTCGCCAAAGATCAATACCGCGCCCATTTAGTTGAGATTCAAAGGCAAGTCCAGATTAGTCAACAACTTGGCTATGTTTGGCTTACTGGTGCAAACATCGGACCGCTTGATGTGTATGCTGTGACATTGATGAGATGGGGGACTATGGCACAAATAGCGCCTACAGATTTCCCTGTTTTATGGGACTTTGTTCAACGTGTCAGTGAGGTTCCAGGCGTTAAACGAGCGATTGAGCGAGAGAGGTTGCAGCTAAATCTTTACAAGGCTTAGTAAACATTTGTTAAGCCTGCCTTTGTTCTCTTTGTGTGATGCTCTCTTGGGTATAAACCTCTAAAGCCAGTTCCGTTACTGTTGCGACTTCGTGCCCAACTTCGCTATGAAACTCTTGCTCCGCAACCCTTACAGCTCGCTCGAACCCGGATAGCCAACTTAGGCCTGTTGGTGTGAAACGAATTATTTTTGCACGCGCATCCCTTGGGTCATCATCTCTTTGAATCAATCCCCAAGCGGCGCATTGGTTTACCAACTCACCCATACCTTGTTTTGTTACGCCCGCACTTTGTGCAAGATCCGTCAATCGAGAGCCCTCAATGGCGAGATGCCGAGTGATATGAATATGTGCAGCACTGACTTGTTCACGTGCGGCTAAATTTGAAAGCGCTAATGGCACTTCTGGGTCATTTGACATTAAATACAAAACTCTTTCATCAAAGCGTCGCATCGCCTCGCCCAGTAAACGACCCAAATGAGTTTGGCGCCAGTCTTGATGTTTGTTAGGTTGAATGTTCATTTGCCATATGGTAAAGTAAATTGACTAAAAATAGATTGATTTCGATGTATAAATTGAGATAAAGTACTGCCTAGGCATCCAGTCTGGTTAAATATACAGATAGCATTTTTCAGATCATCATTCAACTCAAAGGAAAAAACCATGGAATCAGCAACAAAAGGCGCCCCAGCAACAAGCGAGAAAGGGAAAGCATTGCAAGCCGCATTGGCTCAAATCGAAAAGCAATTCGGTAAGGGCACGATCATGCGCTTGGGTGAGGGTGAGGTAATTGAAGACATCCAAGTCGTCTCAACGGGTTCCCTGGGTCTTGATGTGGCTCTTGGAGTCGGTGGTCTCCCAAGAGGGCGTGTTATTGAGATATATGGACCTGAGTCATCTGGTAAGACAACGCTGACATTGCAAGTGATTGCAGAAATGCAGCGCCAAGCTGGGACCTGCGCGTTTGTAGACGCCGAACATGCATTGGATGTGCAATATGCCCAAAAACTTGGCGTTAATTTGCAAGAGCTTTTGATAAGTCAACCGGATACTGGCGAGCAAGCACTAGAGATCGTGGATAGCTTGGTCCGCTCAGGTGCAGTTGATTTGGTGGTTGTGGACTCCGTGGCGGCATTGACGCCTCGTGCGGAGATTGAAGGTGAGATGGGAGACTCTTTGCCTGGACTTCAAGCGCGATTGATGAGTCAAGCTTTGAGAAAATTAACAGCCAGCATTAAAAAAACCAATTGCACCGTTATCTTTATTAATCAAATTCGGATGAAGATTGGTGTGATGTTCGGTAGTCCTGAGACAACTACAGGCGGAAATGCCCTTAAGTTTTATGCCTCTGTTCGGTTAGATATTCGAAGAACCGGCACAATTAAAAGAGGAGAAGATGCGGTGGGTAACGAGACTAAGGTCAAAGTGGTTAAAAATAAAGTAGCACCGCCCTTTAAAACCGCTGAATTTGATATTTTGTTTGGAGAAGGAATCAGCAGGCAAGGTGAAATTATCGATTTGGGAGTAAATGCAAAAATCATCGAAAAATCGGGCGCTTGGTATGCTTACAACGGAGAGAAAATTGGACAAGGTAGGGATAACGCACGAGAATTTTTAAGAGAAAACCCAGAGCTTGCCTTTGAGATCGAGAACAAAGTACGCGAATCCCTTGGGGTCCCCTTGTTGCTTGAGCCGGTAATTGGGTTTGAAGGGCAAGATGACTCAGAGGATGTGGCCACTCCACATGCCAAAGAAATGAAAGAGCCAAAAGGTCGCGCAGCAAAAGCCAAGGCAGCCAAGGAGGCAGCCGAAGTCCTAGCCGAAGCTAGTGCCTTGGAAACAGAAGAGACTAAAGCGTAATTTAGTTTGTGACAATAAAACACAAGTTATCAAACCAACCAGGCCCGTCGTTAAAAGGACGGGCCCTACGTTTGTTATCAAATCGTGAGCACTCTAAACTAGAGCTTATAAAAAAACTTAAAGTTCACGCGCAAACTCCTGAAGAGTTATCCCAAGTCATGGATTGGCTACAAGCAAAGGGATTTATCAATGAAAAACGTGTTCTTGAGTCGGTTATTTACAGACGAGCAACAAAATTAGGTTTCGCAAGAGTCGCTCGTGAATTACAAGAAAAGGGGCTGGACAGCGAGGCTATTGCAAATGCAGTCCATGAACTTAAAAGCTCAGAGCGTCAAAGGGCAAGCGATGTTTGGTTCAAAAAGTTTAAAAATAAAGCACTTACGCCCTCTGAGAGAGCAAAACAGATGAGGTTTTTGCTCTCAAGAGGATTTGCTCCTTCTGTGGTGAGTCAAGTTGTTAATTCTGCGGGTCAATCTGAGTCCGAACATCTGGTAAATTACGAATTGAACATAGACAAGGAGGACATCGATAATATTGATAATTTAGATGAATTATGAGATGCTATTTAATAGCTAAGATAATCCTGTGATATGTCTTAAAAATTTAAAATTACCCGGCAAGGTTAAAGTCCTAGCATCAGTTTTAAGTTTTGCGTTGCTGCTCCACTTGCACCTTTCCCTAAATTATCAAATTGTGCAAAAAGTACAGATTGTTGGGTAACGTCGTTAGAGAAAACATGCAATGCCATCACATCTGTTCCTGCCAAAGTGGTTGCACTTAATTTCGTAGCAGGATCACCGTTATGAACAGTAACGATGGGATGAGAGGGTGAGCAAACAGACTCGTAATGTTCTTTTAAAGCGTGGAAAATATCTTTTGAACTGTAACCAGAGCTCAGTTGGCTCATATGAAGTGGCAACTGTACAAGCATGCCTTGGCGGAAACTTGCGACACTAGGGACAAAAATTGGTGTTGTAGCAAGACCCGTGTATTTCATAATTTCTGGTAAATGCTTGTGTGTCAGGCCAAGGGCATAGGCTTCAAAACGCGGGGTTGCGGAGGCCTCAAATTCCTCAATCATAGATCTCCCGCCACCAGAGTAGCCACTTACGCTTGGCAGACATAGCGCCGTTTGTGGACTAATCAGGCCCTGCTTAATTAGTGGATTAATGAGCGCGATAGCTCCCGTTGCGTAACAACCTGGATTGGAAACCTTAGAGGCGGATTTGATGAGCGCAGCCTGATCAGCGCTCAGTTCAGCAAAACCATAAACCCAGTCAGGATGAGTCCTATGGGCAGTAGATGCATCAAGAATCTTGGGCTTTCGACCAGAAAGTCCACGGATAAGCTCAACGGACTCCAGAGCCGCTTCGTCATGAAGGCACAGAATAACCAAATCAACACCCTGCATAATTTCTTGTTTGACTCGAACGTCCTTGCGATGCTCAGGTGCAATGGAAATAATTTCTATTTCTGGCATTGACTGCAAACGCTCACGAATTTGCAATCCAGTAGTACCAGCTTCGCCGTCGATGAAGATTTTTGACATAAGAGTTGAAACTTTCGAAATTAAAACTTTTAAAAGAGCCTAACAGGAACTTTAGTAACAAAAAAGCATAAAAACTGAGCTAAATCAGAAAATTGTGCACCGCACCATGATACATTTCAACACGGCAAAGTCTCCGGATCAGGTTATTATCGCAAAGCAAACCTGTCATTAACATTGATTTAAAAAGATTATGAAGATACACGAGTACCAAGGCAAGGAAATCTTGCGTCATTTCGGCGTTCCAGTTCCCCGCGGAATTCCTGCTTTCACTGTCCAAGAAGCCGTCGAAGCGGCTCAAAAACTTGGTGGACCAGTTTGGGTTGTAAAGGCCCAAATTCATGCCGGAGGTAGAGGCAAAGGAGGTGGCGTGAAGCTTGCCAGATCTGTAGATGAAGTTAAAAAACTTGCTGGCGAAATACTGGGTATGCAGTTGATCACTCATCAAACAGGACCCATGGGTCAAAAGGTTCGCAGATTGTTGATTGAAGACGGCGCAGATATTAAAAAAGAATACTACGTTTCTATCGTAACTGATAGGGCCTCCCAAAAGGTTGCAATGATGGCATCCTCTGAAGGGGGTATGGATATCGAAGAGGTGGCTCACAGCACACCGGAGAAGATCGTTAAGGTCTTTATTGATCCACTCATTGGCTTGACAAACGATCAAGCGCTCTCAGTGGCTCAAAGTATAGGTGTCCCTGTAGCATCAACTGAGCAAGCAATTGATGTATTTAAAAAGCTATACGAATGTTATCAAGCAACCGACTCCTCATTGGCCGAAATTAATCCGCTTATCCTAGAAGGTAATGGGGGAATCAAAGCACTTGATGCCAAATTTAATTTTGATCCAAATGCACTCTTTAGGCATCCAGAAATCGTTGCATACAGAGATCTAGATGAAGAAGATCCAGCAGAGATCGAGGCCTCTAAATTTGATTTGGCCTACATAAGTTTAGATGGAAATATTGGATGTCTAGTTAATGGCGCAGGTCTTGCCATGGCAACCATGGATACCATCAAGTTGTTTGGGGCTGAACCCGCAAACTTTTTAGACGTTGGCGGAGGAGCGACACCCGAGAAAGTGACTGAGGCTTTCAAAATCATGTTGAAAAACCCCAAAGTTAAAGCGATTTTAGTGAACATTTTTGGTGGAATTATGAAATGCGACACCATTGCCAATGGTGTCATCACTGCCTGTAAGGCAGTTAATTTAAGTGTGCCTTTGGTTGTCCGAATGAAGGGCACTAATGAAGACTTGGGCAAGAAAATGCTCGCTGACTCGGGCCTCCCAATCATTAGCGCCGACACGATGGCGCAAGCAGCTCAACAAGTAGTTGCAGCTTTGAACTGACCCTAAGGAAAATTAGCATGTCAATTTATATCGATAAAAACACAAAAGTCATTACGCAGGGTATTACGGGTAAAACAGGTCAATTTCATACAGAAAAGTGCCAAGAATATGCAAATGGTAAAAATTGTTTTGTTGCCGGCGTTAACCCTAAAAAAGCAGGCGAATCAATATTTAACATTCCAATTTATGCAACCGTTAAAGAAGCAGCTCAACAAACTGGAGCAACAGTCTCTGTGATTTATGTACCCCCTGCTGGGGCGGCTGCGGCGATTTGGGAGGCTGTAGAGGCGGACTTAGATTTCACAATTTGTATCACAGAGGGTATTCCTGTTAGGGATATGCTTGAAGTGAGAAACAAAATGAAAGCAAAAGAGGCCGCTGGCGGCAAGAGGACCATCCTCCTTGGCCCTAACTGCCCAGGCCTGATTACACCAGATGAAATTAAGATTGGAATCATGCCAGGTCACATCCATAGAAAAGGCCGAATTGGTGTGGTATCTCGCTCAGGCACGCTGACCTATGAAGCCGTAGCACAACTTACTGAAATTGGTCTAGGACAGTCTAGTGCTGTTGGTATTGGTGGAGACCCAATCAATGGTCTAAAGCACATTGATGTGATGAAAGCCTTTAACGATGATCCTGAGACGGACGCAGTGATAATGATCGGTGAAATTGGAGGACCTGATGAAGCTGAAGCCGCTCGTTGGTGCAAAGCTAATATGAAAAAGCCGATCGTTGGTTTTATCGCAGGAGTCACCGCCCCTGCAGGCAAACGAATGGGACATGCAGGTGCTTTAATCTCTGGTGGTGAAGATACTGCAGATGCAAAATTGAGCATCATGGAAGAGTGCGGTTTTAAAATTACACGTAACCCCTCAGAGATGGGAAAGCTCTTAAAAGCAATGCTTTAATTCGCTATCGACCTTAGCCTACCATGCTTTACTTAGGTCGTAACAGCATGGTAGCTTTGGTTAGAGTCTTAACTTCTTTATCTTGAGGATGAATGATTAAGGCAACTAAATTAACCAATAAAAATAATTCTGTGCGTACATCTTTTCTTCAGCGTGGAATGACACTCATACAAGTCATGGCCACACTTGGTGTATTAGGCGTCATATTGGCCGCCTCTACATCTGGATATCTCAAGCATCAAAACGCTTTCCAAATTAATGAAGCATTTGAACAAGCACAAATCGCAACAAAAGTGGTGAATCAAAACTATGAGGCATACCAGTCTCAAAAAACAGATGCCGTGCGCGATTTTGCAGTTGGGTACACTGAGCAATACGCAAAAGACTCAAGTTGGAACGTCAAAATAGACTCAAATAGCGGAGCGGTTATTGCTAGTGTTTTGGTGGATGCTAAGACCGCAACTTTTTTATTAATACCCACTAAACAAAAAAGTGTAGAGCCTTTTGGTCAAGCTCAAATTCCAAGTGATACAGATAAAAAAGATTCCTCTTTAAACGCTAATGCTGGCCTATTTTGGATCTGTGCCATTAAAAATTCAGAGATTCCTAGTCAAAGCCTAATGCTCGGAGCTCTATCCCCACAAGTACAGACCCCTGACTTGGTTGATGAACTTAGACCGACTAACTGTCGATAAACATTGTCTCAATGTTTAAATTTCTTTAGTTTGAAATCAACAATTAACGGACTTTAATTAGCAAGTACTTTCATCATGTTTTAGATGAAATGAAAAACCAGGAAAAACGGATGGCGTGGTGGACTCTTTATAACCAAGAAATTGATCAAGCACTTCTCGTTGTCGAAATGAAAAAAGAGGGTAGAACTCTTTATGTGCACGAGACCTATTCATGGGGGGAGGTGAAGATACAGACAAAAGATGACACCCCTCCAAAAATAGATTTGAAAAACTTATCGCCTTTTAATCTTTATGATTTCGATTGGTGTGAAGATTTTGAAGGCGGAGATTATAAGAATCAAAGTGGCGTAGAGTTCAAGTCTCCCCAAGGAGTTTCAAAAGAAGAAATAAGAGCTTTAAAGAAAGCTTATGATGCCGACTGGATAAGTGGACTTGAGCAGTTAGGATGGGCGGATATGGGAGAACAACAGTGGTGGCTTTTGGGACCCCTCAGACTAGAAGATGAGCAGGGAAATCTTATGGGCCTTGGTGACCCAAATAAGCAATGATCTCTTCGAGTAGAAACACAGAATTGCTAAATACTAAATTAATCGAATCAAAACAGACCCTGCAAAACTTAAAACCAAAAATTACAGATTGGATTCCCAATCGCCCGATTTGCCACCACTTTTTTTAAGGAGTTTTACATCT
>DAITOS010000001.1:0-73043 GCA_036834025.1 Limnohabitans sp. | reverse complement strand
ATTGGATTCCCAATCGCCCGATTTGCCACCACTTTTTTTAAGGAGTTTTACATCTGATATCACCATGCCACGGTCAACAGCCTTACACATATCATAAATTGTCAAAAGCGCTACCTGAATACATGTCAGCGCTTCCATTTCTACGCCCGTTGGTCCAGTTGTTTCAGTAGTGCCGGTGCACGTTATAAGTGACTGTGTTGTATCCACTTCAAAGCTCACAGAAACACGGGTTAAAGCCAAAGGATGGCACAAAGGAATTAAATCGCTGGTACGTTTTGCCCCCTGTATGCCCGCAATCCTTGCAATCCCTAAAACATCGCCTTTTTTGGCCTCACCTTTTGTAATCATATCTAAGGTAGCAGGATTCATCCGTATTATTCCGCTCGCAATTGCAATCCGGTGTGTGTGCGCTTTTGAGCCGACATCGACCATATGAGCGTGGCCTTCAGAGTTAAAGTGAGTTAAAGACATGGTGAGTCACTAAGTAATGAAATTAAGTTAATATGGGGTTAGGCCAAAATGTTTGAAAATAAAAAAATGTTTAAACTAAAGAAGTTACAAAATAGTTCTCTCCAAATCACTGTTGGAATCTCTATTTTATTCTGCAGTGTAACTCTCAATGCGCAATACGCATCAGGTAGGTTGCCCAGTTTGGGGGAGAACACTGATATGACACTGGGGCAAGAGATAAGTATTGGGCAGTCTGTTGTCAGGGAGATCGTTAGAGACCCAGACTATGTGGACGATCCACTATTGGTGGAGTATGTGGACGGTATTTGGCGCTCCCTTAGAGAGACCTCCTTGAGCAAAGGCTATTTGAATAATGAATTGAACGATCGTTTTGCCTGGGAAGTTCTCCTTATCCGAGATAAGACAGTAAATGCATTTGCACTTCCCGGTGGGTTCATGGGGGTGCACCTTGGGCTTATATCTATTGTTTCTAACAAAGATGAGCTTGCATCGGTATTAGGGCATGAACTCAGCCATATAACTCAACGCCACATCGCTCGTATGATGTCCAAGCAGAGCCAACAAACGCCGCTCATATTGGGAGCAATGATATTAGGGTTAATCGCCGCAAGCAGAAGTCCAAATGCTGCGGGGGCAATGATAATGGGTGGACAAGCCGGGGCAATCCAAACCCAACTTAACTTCTCAAGAGACATGGAGAGGGAGGCCGATAGAGTTGGATTCTCAGTTATGGAACAAGCCGGATATGATCCTGTTGGATTCGTCACGATGTTTCAAAAGCTTGAACAAGCCTCCAGACTTAATGACAGCGGGGGATTCCCGTACCTACGAAGTCATCCGCTCACAACAGAGCGTATTGCAGATATGCAGGGACGAATGTCTGTTAACAGCTCAATGGCTTTAAAAATGATGTCACTTGAGCATGCCATGATGTCTGCAAGAGCAAAGGTTTTAGTTAATCCAGAGCCCGATGAGCAGCATCTACTCAGCGACCAAGCCAACATTGCAACTCAATCTGGATTGAATAATTTTAGAGCTTTAAAAAATAACCCCCCCCTTTGGCTATCCTCTTTATACGCTGGTACCCTTGCCGATATTCATCTTAAGAACTGGGCTTTAGCTGAGCGACACTTACAAGAAATTGCTACGCTTGTCGGGAAAGATTCCGCAGCTCAAAGAAATTATTTCTTTCTTCGCGCTGAATACGAAAGTGCAAAGGGAAACTACGCTGCAGCAGGGGCGTTATTAGAAAATTTGAGCAAATCTAGAGCTCAAACTCTTTTACTCGCACAGTACCGAAATGCAACTCACCGCCTAGAGGACGCAAAACTGGTGACAGATAGCCTGCAACTCTGGCTATCCCAGTATCCCAGGGATGCAAATGCATGGGAGCTGATGTCAACCGCCTTACTCACCACTGGGAACACCATCGGTGGCATAAGAGCAGATGCAGAGGCTCTCGCAGCACATTGGGATTATTCCGGTGCAGTAGACAGGTTAAAAGCCGCTCAGGAAATAACGCGCCAATTGGCAAGACAAAAGGGACTTGACGCTACAGCTCAAATTGAAGCATCAATCGTTGATGTTCGTCTTCGTACCTTAGAAGTTGCGAGACGGGAACAAGCGCTCGAGCGCTGAATCAATGACGATACCAAGTATTGAGTACATGATTGAACCTATTAATGCATTGCCAAAGCCAATGACCTCAAACCCCTCTAAAAATGAGGACGCCATTACAAAAATAAAAGCATTGATCACAAATAAGAAAAGCCCTAAGGTTATAAGCGTTACCGGAAGCGTCAAAATTAATAAGATTGGGCGAACAATCATATTTAATAGTCCGATTAAGAGCGAAGCCACTAACGCTGATTGAAATCCATTCACAATAATACCTTGATCAAATTGAGCAAGTATTAACAAGGCAGAAGCGCTTAAAAACCATTTGGTAAATATTTTCAACATAAAACAATGGATTAATTCTTAGCTAACCCATTCAACCCTTTTAAACAAAAAAATTAACAGTGATAAAGTGATGTTGAAATTCATATCCAATGAAAGTCAACCGCAAAAGGATTATCATCGAGTGTATTATGAGTGCTATACACATTACAGATATCGAAGCAGCAATTAACTTTTGGAGAGATAAGTCTCCCTCAAAGGACGGGGTAACGTTGCCTAAAGAAATACGAGAACTGGCTAAAGTATATGCCTTAATGGTTTACTACAGGGAGGATGAAGTTGCAGTTAAGGGATTTCCAGCCAAGGCATATGAAGCTTGGTTAACTTGGTATAACAGCACACCCGATACGCCCTGCATTGCTATATGCTCCACGAGCCAAGGTGACCCCATGTGCAAGGGTTGTGGACGTACCTTTGAAGAGGTTCAGCATTGGACCGAGCTCAGTCCACCGGACAAGAGAGCAACTTGGAGAAGGATCGTCCAAGAGGGGGTTGCGTGGCGGTTTAATAGATACGCTGAAAGAGCTGCAGAGAACAATAAAGAAGCGATTTAAGTCAAATCAATTTGAAGGCTCCAGCATATCGCATATTCGGCTTGAAACTCTTAACCCGACTCAGCTCTTCAATCCGTAGTGAGCACTAAATCAAATTAGCTAAAGACTGGGCAATCCCCGTGTAATCGGCGGGTGTCAATTTCAGCAATCGATCTTTTTCAATCTGAGGAATATTTAAACTTTGAATCAGTGGGTGTAGGTCTGCCGAAGTAATTACTTTTCCTCTTGTTGCCTCTTTAAGCTGTTCGTAAGCTCCTTCTAGTCCAAATCTCCTCATGACTGTTTGTATAGGCTCAGCTAACACTTCCCAAGCAGCGTCCAAATCCCTGGAAATTGCCTCTTGGTTAACCTCTAATTTGCCTTGACCTGCATATAAGGACTGATAAGCAAGTACGGCGTAACCTACTGCAACACCCATGTTTCTAAGTACTGTAGAGTCTGTTAAGTCGCGTTGCCAACGACTGATGGGTAATTTGGCACTTAAGTGATGCAGCAAGGCATTTGCTAGTCCAAGGTTTCCCTCGGCATTTTCAAAATCAATGGGATTGACTTTATGAGGCATGGTCGAAGAACCGATCTCGCCGTCTTTAAGTTTTTGTTTAAAGTAGCCAAGTGAGACATATCCCCAAACATCTCTAGACCAATCAATCAAAATAGTGTTGACTCGAGCAATTGCGTCAAATAGCTCAGCCATATAGTCATGCGGCTCAATTTGAATGGTGTAAGTTTGCTGTTTAAGACCTAGACCAAAAAAATCCAATTCACTTTCTCGAACAGGCTCAGATTCGATGACCTTCCTGCTAAATTCGTGCCAATCAAAGTTTGGCCATGCAGCAATGTGGGCGTTGTAATTTCCAACAGCACCATTCATTTTTGCTTTGATTTGGACTTCCGCGATTTTCTGCTTTGCATGGATCAGTCTAGAAACAACGTTGGCTATCTCCTTACCAACTGTAGTTGGACTAGCAGTCTGCCCGTGGGTACGACTCAGCATAGGTATTGCTGCAAGTTGATGAGCCATCTCTCTAAGTTGAGCAATAAGTTTGTCCAAGTGAACAAGTACCACATTGTCTCTAAGAGAGCTTAATTGAAGGGCATGACTTGTGTTGTTGATATCTTCGCTGGTACAAGCAAAATGAATGAACTCGGACGCCTTTATAAGCTCACTTTGTACATTCACATTTAAGCTTGATTTTTTGCACTGATTCTTAAGCCAATATTCAACGGCCTTAACATCATGATTGGTTACTTTTTCAATCTCTTTAATTGCAAGGGCATCCTCGGTAGAAAAGTTATGAATCCAAGTCCTAAGCTCGACACGAGCTTCCTTACTTAGCGGTGCAAACTCTGGCATACCAGCATCGCTTAAGGCAATAAACCAAGTGATCTCTACCTGAACTCGGCATCGAAAGAATCCTTCCTCACTCATTAGAGGACGGACATCCTTTAATTTGGATTGATAACGGCCATCAAGTGGGGACAAAGCTGTAATTGAATGTTGTGTCATAGAACTGATTTTAGATGCTGGTTTGACTAATTGTTGTTTTCTGGCAAGGGTAGACGGTTAAAATCTCTAGATTAAAACAAACTAGCTAAAGATGAAACTTATTGGAAGCTCCACTAGCCCATACGTGCGCAAAGTACGAGTGGTTATGGCTGAGAAAAAACTTGATTACGAATTCTTGATCGAAGATGTTTGGGCATCTAAAACAACAATTCAATCCTCAAACCCCCTTGGGAAGGTGCCGTGTTTGATCATGGAAGGCGGTGACGCAATATTTGATTCACGGGTGATAGTTGAATATTTGGATACATTGTCTCCGGTAGGTAAGTTGATTGCACAACCGGGACGAGAGAGAGCTGAAATTAAAACTTGGGAAGCCGTAGCTGACGGTTTATTGGATGCCTGTATTTTGGCAAGACTGGAGAAAAACTGGGCGGGAAGAACTGATTCACAACGCTCAAGTGCATGGATCGATCGTCAAATGGACAAAGTAGATGCTTGCTTGAATTCAATCAGTAAGGCTTTAGCGGAGCGCCCATTTTTTGTTGGAAATCATTTGAGTTTGGCTGATATAGCGGTTGGATGTGCACTTACTTATTTGGATTTCAGATTTCCCGATATTTCCTGGCGCACTCGGTATGAGAACCTTGGGCCCTATCTAGAAAAACTGCTACTAAGACCCAGTTTCATTGATACAAATTTCACATCCTAAATTAAAAACTCATTATTTAATTGGAGTGCTGGACTTAACTCTAAGCCATTTAAAGAAAACACCGAGTATTGGGATTTTTTCATAAATTTCTTGAGCCGGATCCCAGTAATCTCGGTGATTATTTATTTTAATTTGACCATTTGCATCTTTGCAAAACAACAAATGAGTACTTCCTTTTACAAGAAATAAATTGTTGGGAGCCGCTTGTGTAGAAAAAATGAAGTCCCAACACATAAATGCCTGATCGCTGTTAAATAACTTTTGTGTCACAACAAACCTTGGCGCGTTGAGTGTTTTGAACATGTGTTCAAATATAGCTTTGATTTTTAGACATCCTTGAACCTCGTTAAAAGGGTCTTTAAACCGGGCATCTGAAGCATAAAAATAATCTAATTTATCCAAACTCTCCAAAGTCAGGTTACTAAAATAAACCTCTAAATTTTGCATATAAACATCGATTTCTTTATGCATAAGAATTAACTTTAAAGCCCTGTGGAGCGCGATATGATCGCAAAATATAGTCGATAAGGCAAAATTCTAAGAAGTTTTAAAAATAGTGAAAACCGCTTCGGGAAATGAATATCAAATTCACCTTTTTCAAATCCTTTAACTATTTCTAACGCGGCTTGCTCGGCAGAAATAATTGCTGGCATCTCAAAGTCATTTTGAGAAGTGAGTGGAGTTTTAACAAATCCGGGGTGAATAACACTCACCCCAATGTTTGATTTATTTAAGTCTAGATATAAAACCTCAGCCAAGTGCGTTAAAGCAGCTTTAGTTGGGCCGTAAGCTAAACTTTTCGGCAATCCCGAGAAACCTGCTACGCTGGAGACAAAACTCAAATGCCCAGCTTTTTGTGCTGTCATATTAGGCAAGCAGGCGTTCAATAAGTTTAAAGCACCGAAATAGTTTATGTTCATATGCTTTAAGGCGACTTGCAAATCAAAATCTTGAGCTCTCATCGGTGAATAATACCCAGCACAGTAAACAATCAGATCAATAGGGTGTTTATTAATTATTTGAGCGTAAGCGTCCTTTAATGCGACAACATCTGTTACATCTAGGGGCAGTGCTGTGGAATTTTGATGGGCAATGGTAAATTTTTCTAAAGGCTCTAAACTTCTTGCTGATAAAAAAAGTGAAGCTCCCAATACAGCAAAACGTTCAGCTAGAGCATAACCAATGCCGCTTGAGGCGCCAATAATCCAAATACATCTACCTTTCCAATTTTTAATAGGGGGATTAAATGACATGGATAAATATAAAAATAAATAAAAACTAAGCCGCTCGCTTGGTAAATGAGAGAGTAACTTCACCCAAGTTAATGCCAAATTTGGACATGCTGGCTTTATTGAGCATGACTCTTTCAGACATTAAAAACATCCAATCATCAAATTGCAAGTTCCAAATACTATTGCCAACCGGCAAAGCTAAGGTGTAATTCCAGTGAAAAGCATTGCCGACTGTATTCCCATGCGCCTCTCCAACGACATCCCCAGCCGAACCTGAATAGCTTCCTCCCCCCAAGTGAGTGAGGTTCCAAATCCTTTTTTGATGTGTTGAGTCTGAGTATGTAAAGTCTTCATCAAGAGTTCCTTGCTCACCACTCCAACTACAGTTCATCACGACAGTAAAACGCTTTACAACTTTACCGTTTCTGTCTGTGAATATTCCCCAAGCATCGATCACACCGTTAAAATAATTTTTTAGGTCCAGTGTTGGCGTTTGATTTATATATTCGCTAACGTTTGGCGAGGCACAACCCGTCAAAGAAAGGGTTGATAGACCCGCACTTATACCAAGACCTGTGCGCAGTAGATTTCTTTTATTTACCATGGCAATCCCAATAATCAAACTTTCTTAAGCGTAAACTGAATAACGTCTAAATTTTTTTGCAAAAACCCAGCCTCACAATAGCACAGATAAAACTCCCATGTCTTGATAAAAGTCTGATCAAAACCAAGCTCTAGAACCTTTTTTTCTTCGAGTTTAAAGACTCTTCTCCACTCTCTTAGTGTGCTAGCGTAATCGAGGCCAAAACAAAACTCATCTACTACTTCTAATCCGTGAAGTTCAGCTAATGATTTAAATTGACTTGGAGAGGGCAAGCATCCACCGGGAAAAATATATTGTTGAATAAAATCCGTGCCTTTAATGTACTGATCAAAAAGTTTGTCGTCAATAACAATTGTTTGAATACATGCAAGAGCGCCTTTTTTGAGCAGGCGATTTACATTTTTAAAGTAGGTAGCCCAATACTCTTTGCCAACCGCTTCAAACATTTCAATCGATACGATGGCATCAAAAGGCGCATCCTTGATATCCCGGTAATCTTGAAGACGCAGATCAATCTTTTTATCAAAACTCTGCAGATTAGATTTCGCATATTCAAGCTGAGCAGAACTGAGTGTGACACCAGTGTGATGAGATTGAAAATCTTCTGCAATTATTTTGGCCGTGCTCCCCCATCCGCAACCGATTTCAAGTACCCGTTGATTGGCCCCTTCAAGGAGGCCGGCCATTCGACAGGCTCTTTTGATCTTTGCTTTTTGAGCTGCAGCCAGACTTAGATCTTGATCTGCATCAAACAGAGCTGATGAATAAGTCATACTCTCATCTAACCAAATTTGATAAAAACTATTTCCAAGGTCATAGTGTGCGTGGATATTTTTGCTACTGTTGCTTTTGTTATTCCGTCTGGACCAATGGCGAAGCTGGTAAAAGAGCCGTCCAAACCAAGAACCGTAAATTACCGACTCTACAGCTTGACGATTAAGAATGAACAGCTCAATTAGCATGGTTAGGTTTGGTGTTTCCCAATCACCAGCTATATAAGTTTCTGCAAACCCGATATCCCCAGACTTCATAGAGCTTGGAAAAACATTCCAATTCTTTAAAATTAAGTGAGCTTTTAAATCTGCAGATTGATTTTGCGGTGAACCAAAAAGCAAGACCTCTTTATTTGGCAGTGTGACGCTTAATTGACCATGAGAGAGGTGCTTGAGCATGCCGAGGACAGTTTTTGCGGCGCGAGGAGCCGAGGTCAAATCGACTTGCTCCATGTGGGTGGAGTTGGGTATCAGCATAATAAGGTCATTAACGAATCGAAATACTTAAAGAGACTTTGTATCAGTTTTCAAATCACTGGGGGAAACAAGGGTTATCAAATTATCGGGAAGTTCAGGTTTACTATGGAAAGGTATTTTCTTAAGCCAAAGTTTTAAAGCTTGCCAATGTATTCTAAAAATAATCATTAGCGTAAGCAATGGATAATTCAAAAGCGCTTTTCTTTTATTCGTTGCATTTAAAGGCTCTAAGTCCCCACTTACACTGGTGTGAATTAATGCACCCTGAGAGTCCTCGTAATCTATTCGAACGACAGTTCGAGAGGTTTGTAACTCAGATTCTTTGGTTCTCAAGAATCGGAACCGATATTGCCCCTTTACTGCACAAAAGGGTGATACGTGAAACTCCTTGGCAGCAACTAAATCTTGTCCGTAGATTGGGTTTTTTATAAGATAAAAATGTCGCTCGCCAAAAGTATTGTTAACCTCCACTAAAATTGCTTTAAGCTCTCCAGACACCGCGTGACAATACCAAAAGCTAACGGGTTTAAAAGTGTATCCAAAAACCCTCGGAAAAGTATGGAGCCATATTTCTCCGTCAGCATCGGTGACGCCTTCTTGGGTGAGGAGGTCTTCAATCCATCCAATTGCACCTCCTTGTGCAAGATTTCGTCCATCACCATGGTCAGAGTCAAAGAAGCTGAAAAACCCGCTTTTATTAAACTTTATAAATGGGTTAACTGATTTGTCTACATTTTGATTAGCACTTGCAACACGCATTTGTAACATCAGAAAATAGGTAGGGTAGGTAAACAGATTCTCTTTGGGTCTGTACCTTTTATGTCTGACTTGTCCAAACCCAATTAAAGTTCTCAACTAAGCGCGCCCTCTTCTTTAAGATTTTTCAGCAATGAGTTGGCAGCAGCTTCTCCCGCTTTATGGCCATCTTCATGAAAGCCGTAACCCATCCATGCGCCGGCAAACCAAGTATTTTGATTGCCTTGAATGTGTACCATTTGCTCTTGTGCACGGTTTGTACCCAAGTCAAATATTGGATGGGTGTAATTAAAGACGGATGAGATTTTAGTTGAGTCAATTTCTCTAATAGGGTTTAAAGAAACAATGACAGGCTCCTTAAAAGGCAAAGGCTGTAATTTGTTTAAATAATAGTGCAGACAGACGCTGGGAAACGTACTAACCTTAGGGTCGGAGTCATCTTTCTTCAAGTCTTTTGTGTGGGATGCATTACTTTCAAAGTTCCATGCTGCCCAAGCAAGTCTCTTACGGGGCAGTACTTTGTGATCTGTATGCAATATCGCCGTATTGTCTTTAAATTTAAAAGCACCTAAAAGATTTCTCTCCAGATCAGTGGGATTGCTCAGCATCCTCAAGGCCTGATCAGCATGGGAAGCAATAATTACATGCTTAAACTCATCTCTCCCTCTTGCACTATCTACATAAACCTTTTCCCCTATGCGCTCAATATTTAATACCGGGGTATTGAGATACTTATGACTAATACTATTCGTAATGATGTCAACATATTGTTTTGCGCCTCCTGCCACTGTATACCAACGAGGCCTATTAGTGACTTGCAAGAGACCGTGATTGTGACAAAAGCGGATCATTGTAGAAACTGGAAAGGCTAACATCTGATCAGGAGGGCAGCTCCAGATGCAACCCAACATAGGCAATAGGTACCAGTGAATAAAATATGAATTAAATTCGTGCTCCCTTAGAAATTCAATCAAGGGAGTATCGAGAATGTCATTTTTCTCTGATAAAGCGAGTGATGTTGTCAATGAATTGAAACGAAGAATATCTTTTAACATGGATAAAAAATCTGAGTTAAAAAGATTTTTCCTTTGTGCAAAAACACTGTTTATAGATGAACCACTCCATTCGATTAATTCAGAATTGTTTTTTGGAGCCTGCACAGAAAAAGACATGTCTGAGAGTGCAGTTGGGATATTTAGTTCTTTAAATAAAGCAATTAACTTTGGATAAGTGCGCTCATTAAAAACCAAAAATCCAGTATCAACTGGATAACTTTGAACTCCTGAAGGCGTATGAGCTTGAACATTTACAGTGTGAGTATGGCCACCGTAGTAGTCATTTGCCTCATACAAACTAATCTCTATTCCAGAGTGCTTGTTTAAGACATGAGCAGCGCTAAGCCCGGAGATGCCTGAGCCAACAATGGCAATTCGAGTTGTCATTAGATGATATAAATGGAATTACGGTAATTGAATGTCTAATTGTTTTTGGACTTCTGCTATGAATGCTTTGTCATCTGGAGAGGTCATACTATTGAAGCTTTTTACGGATTGACCATCGCGGCTGATCAAGTACTTATAGAAATTCCATTTGGGTGAAGTTTGAGTTCTTTGGGCTAACTGCTTAAATAGGGGTGATGCACTACTGCCCTTGACCGATGTTTTAGTGAACATTGGAAATTTAACACCAAAAGTGTTTTCACAAAAGTCAGCAATCTGGTTATTGCTGTCAGGTTCTTGAGAAAAATCATTAGACGGGAATCCCAGCACCACTAGACCCTTAGATTTGTACTTATCATATAAAGCTTCGAGCCCTTTGTATTGGGGAGTAAAACCGCAATAACTCGCCGTATTGACAATCAAAACAACTTGACCTGAATATTGGCAAAGAGACAGTTCTTTCTCGTCTTGAAGGCGAGCTACAGTATGTTGTAATATGCTGGGACATTGAACATTTTTATTCCCATTTTGAGATGTAGCTAGGGTTTGTTGGGAATTATCTTGTGGAGCAGTGCTTGCAATTGCTACAGATGAAAAAGAAAGATGACAAGCGACACCCAAAATTAAGGCGTGTAATATCGAAATCAAAGGCTTAACCGCATTCGATGGCCTTAATTGAGAAAATTGAAAAAGCGGTATCAGGGGTTGCATATTAATAATTCCAAAATGTAAATTCACTGATAGTAATTGTAGTTTTATATCTAAAAACAAGACTCCTAATATAAGCTTTTATACAAATATAGTTGAAATTAAGGGTTTAGGAAAACAGAGGGTGATATTTTTGAAAATTTAGTTGTACATTACAAAATCGTCTAGTTAAGTATTAATCCTAGGTGCCTGAAATTTTGAATACGCTTTCATTTTTAAACAAAATAGTCCATCAACCTGAGCTTAGCTCACGAATAATCGCCTTGAGACAAAAAGGTCCAGTGGTTTTTACAAATGGTGTTTTTGATGTGTTGCACAAAGGACACGTAACTTATCTGGCTCAAGCGCGAGAGCAAGGAGCCAGTCTAGTTTTGGGACTAAATAGTGATAAGTCTGCTGCCCGGCTAGGCAAAGGACCCGATCGACCACTCAATAAAGAGGATGATCGTGCCGTCGTTTTAGCTGCATTGGAGTCGATTAGTTTGGTTACTTTTTTTGATGAAGACACTCCCTTGGAGTTAATCAAATTAATAAAGCCGGACGTCTTAGTTAAAGGGGGAGACTATGATATGGATAAATTAAAAGAGGCACAATTCGTAAGGTCCTACGGAGGTGTTGCTAAGTCGTTAGCTTTTGTAAATGGGTATTCAACTACGCAACTTGTGAATAAAATTAGATCTAATTTGAATTAGTGATGGCGATCCAGTGAATTTTCAATCGGTTATCAACTAAATAATCGATTCCAAAGCTCTAGAACTCGGCTTTGATCATCCTTAAAGATGGCTTCATCAAATATTAAATTTCTTTCGTCAAGTCGAGCCGCATGTTGCGCCTTTCTGTAATTTGTATAAGCCTGAATACAACCTTGCCCCAATTCATCAGGGATTAATCCTAGTTCACACGATAACTTTATCAAGCCAAGGTTTCCAATGTTTTCAGTCAGTTCAGTAAACTTCCAACTATTTGCAAGAACCAAATACTGGACAGTAAACTCGACATCAATCATTGCGCCTTCACTGTGTTTCAGATTAAATAAGCCAGCTTTTGTTGGATACGCTTTGATTAGTCTGTTGCGCATCTGAACTATCTCTTGGCTAAGTGCGGACAAATCACGTTTGATGGTCAAAACTTGATGACGAACTGAGTTGAACCGATTAATAAAAAAATCATTTCCTAATACAACTCTGGCTCTGGTCATAGCTTGTTGTTCCCAAAGCCATGCAGAGTTTGAGCCTTTTTGTAGCTGGTAGTTCTCAAAGGTTTCAAGCTCCGTCACTAAAAGTCCAGAATTTCCGTTGGGTCTTAATGCAGTATCAATTTCATACAAATCACCAGCGGTGGTTTTGACGGATAACCATTGGATTATTTTTCTAGCAAAAGCTGCGTATATCTGGGCGGCTTGTGGATCAAAATCGTGATAAATGAATACGATATCTAGATCACTCCCGTATCCCAACTCTTTGCCCCCAAGTTTGCCGTAACCCACTACTGCGAATGAGGGACTTTCAGTATGTATATTTTTGATTCGTCGCCAAACAACATCTGCTGTAATTTGTATGATGCTTTGTGCAAGTAAGCTTAAGTCATCTGCTACTTCTTGGATACTAAGCCGACCAGATAAATCACGGGCTAAACACAAAAAAAGTTCTGAGTGGTGTGCTCTTCTTAGTAAATTTAGTAGTGCTTCATCATCATGTGGGTCTACATCTTCTTGATGTTTGATACGGGATTGTAGTGATAATGTGAACTGCTCCGGATTAAATCTTTGACCAAGTATTTCAGGATCTGATAAGTCATCTATCAGTCCAGGATGTTGACATAAATAGTTAAATGCCCAACGCGAGGCACCTAAGATATATATAAGATTTTTATGGACTGTGGGTCTTTCAATTAAAAGGGATAAATAAATTTCTCGCCTCAGTAATAACTCCATCCAGTCACACCACCTGATAGCGCCCAGATCTTGAGCGGATGCTTCTTTTGTCCAATGGTAGGTTCTATTGATTAGGGTATTTAATTTGGTTCGTGATGAGTCGCTTAATAAGAGTGCGCGAGGACAGTTAATCAAATTTTTAATTCGAGCTACAAGATCTTTGTGTAATGGATCCGTAATTTCTGAAGCTTCTAAATCTTTTGAATCTGTAAAGTTGAACACCTCCTCTGAAACTGATTTACCACCAAGTAGATTTTGGAACTCAGTATTTACCAATTCACGGTGGACATTCAATTGCATCAAAAAAGATTCAATATTTTCAAATCCCATTGAAAGTGCAAGCCACTTTAAATCCTCTGGATCTGTTGGAATAGTGTGGGTTTGTTGGTCATCGAGGTATTGAATTCTGTGCTCTAAGTTTCTAAAAAATATGTATGCTTGAGTTAAATTTGAAACGCTATTAGAGCTCATGACTCGGCTTCGTTCTAGCTTAATCAAGGCCTCACATGTTGGTCTGACCCTAAGCTCTAGGAATTGGCCACCCCTCACAATTTGTAATAATTGAGTAATAAATTCAATTTCACGAATACCACCTTTACCCAGTTTGATATCACTTTGTCTATCGGGACGACCCAATGCGAAACGCACTGCCTGAGCTCTAATTTGTTGATGAAGAACTCTTAAAGCGTCAAATACTTGATAATCAAGGTATTTACGAAAAACAAATGGCGTAATAACTTGCAAGAGCGGACCGGGTAATACAGAATGTGCAATGGGCGCAACGACCCTACTTTTCAACCAAGCAAATCTCTCCCATTCCCTCCCTTGGGTTTGTAAGTAATCCTCTAAGGCAGATAAACAAAGAACGCTTGGCCCAGACATACCGTTAGGTCGTAGCGCTAAATCGACCCTAAATACACGTCCGTGTTCCGTAACTGCATCTAGATAGTGTTGAATTTCAAAAACCAACTTTGTATAAAAATCTTGATTACTGATGCTTGTGCCTTTAACGATAGTGGTATTTTCCCTGGGAGAAGAGCCAGCATCTTTGTCCGCTATTGGTCTTGTAGAGCCCATTTCGTCATAGACATAGATGAGATCAATATCGCTAGATACGTTTAGTTCATTAGCTCCCAATTTGCCCATCCCAATGATCCAAAACACAGAGGGTTCGCCCAATGAATTCATTGGCACACCAAATTTAGCAACAAGAGACTCCATACCGAATTTATAAGCTTTTTCTAGTGCCCATTCAGCCAGTATTGTCATTTGTTGCGTGACGTCATCTAGATTTAAATTACCCTTGCAATCCTCAATTGCGATATGCGTAACTGCTAATTGACGTAAAACTCTTAGGGATTCATTTTTCAGAGGAAATAAGACAAGTAATTCTTGGAATAGGATCTCCAGATCACTTTTAGAAAACTTAGTATGGACGAATTTGTTAGATAATTCTCCATATCTAGCTCGAACACGGCTAATAAACCTTGAGTAAGTGTCAAGTCTATCCAGGGGAAACATATATTGGTCATTTGTGTTTGTCATGAGAAAGACTTATACTTTTCAATTGAAAATCTTGAGGGCTTTTAACTCAGAGCTCAAAGGAGATTATCCTAGTTAGCAGTTCAAAAAATATTTACCGTGCCTAAACAGCTACTGAATAACATTATCAATCCTATTGCCCTATTAAAGTGGTCAAAATTAATTGCAACTGCAATCATTTTTATTGCAGCGGGACTAAGCATACTAATTTTCACAAGTATTGGAATATTGAATTATTGGGTAGCTCCAAAAGTAGCGTATTGGCGTGCAGATATAGAACGCCTGGCATCCGAGTATATTGGTACTCAAGTTTCGATCGAACAAATTTCAGCTGACACAAGTTATTTGATACCTTCTTTTTTATTAGATGGTGTGAGATTCAAATCTACACAGTCCTCTGGAACAGACGAGGTGTTGGAAATCCCAAAAGTATCTATTGACCTCTCGGTGGCTTCAATTATGAGACTCTCATTCGATCATGTACTGATTGAAAATCCGAATGTATCAGTACAAAAAGATAACGAGGGCAATATTCATGTGGCTGGACTTCCAATAACCTCTAGTGACAGTAACAAAGGAACGGATTGGTTTTTTTCGCAACCCAACCTACAAGTTCACCGAGCAACAGTAATTTTGAGTGATGAAAATAAATCAAACAAGCCTATTAAATTCAATGAAGTTGAGATCGTTTTCCTTAATGGGCTGAAATCTCATGCAATGAAAATTGAGGCGACACCGCCTACAGAGTTTGGACAAAGATTTAGCTTACAAGGGGAATTTAAAGAGTCGTTACTATCAACTCATGCAGGAGAATTCAAAAACTGGAGTGGAAATATACAAGTTACATTGCCAGAAATAGAGTTATCTTTGTTGAATAGATATTTTCCTCAAAACAATTCTTTTTCAATTGATTCTGCAAAAGGATGGGTCCGGATTTGGTCAAAGATTAAAAAAGGAGAGGTCAATCAATTTACAACTGATATAAGTTTCTCAGAGATAAAAGCAAATACTAATCTAATTAAAAATATCAATTTAAAAAATATAGGGGGTAGATTAATCGCTAACCTGGACTCAAAAAAACAAGAGATTAAAGCAAAAGATTTTAAATTCACGACACAAGACGGCGCGCTTTGGGATTTAAATAATGCTTTTTTTGAGTGGCATCCAAAAATAATTGAGCCAGAAAATCTTACAAAGTCTGATATTACAAATGCAATAGTTGATGTGGAAAATCAAAATATATTATCAACTTTATTTAAGCCAGGAACAGGCTCTATTGGCATTGATAAAGTTTCATTGCAACCAATAAAAAATCAGCTGAATAATTTCTTATTTGACTCAAAAATTATTCAAAATTTAAAACGAATAGATATGGGCGGTAATTTAACGAAATTTAAATTTAGTTGGGACTTTGACGGGCGCAGTACTAAAAATTACAAAACTGATGGAGTGTTAGATAACTTTAAATTTGACAGAGGTTTAAATCAAGAGACTGATTTTCTCAAAGGTTTTCCTGGTGTCGAAAACGCAAATATACATTTCAAAGTAGCAAACGAAGGTGGTAGTGCAACGATAGACATAAAAAATGGTTTCATTTCTTTGCCTCGCTGGTTAGACGATCCAATTGTTCAACTCAAGCAAGCAAATGCAGAATTGATATGGCATCAAACCGAAAATCAATTTGATTTGCAAATAATTAATGCTACTGTTCTCAATGAAGACGCACAAGGCGGATTCAATTTAAATTGGAGCTCAGATAGTCGAAATGGCTCAGATAATAAAGATAATATTGATTTAAAAATAGATATTCGGGATGGAAAAGCAAAACAAATCTATAGATACTTGCCCAACAAAATTGAACCTTGGCTAAGAAAATATTTACAAGAAGCAATCACGCAAGGTTCAATAAATGGGGGAAGTATCAAAATAAAGGGACCTTTAGATAAGTTCCCGTTTGCAAATGCGAAAGAGGGTGAATTTCATATTGTTGCTCATGCGCAGGACTTAAACTATCAATATTACCCTCAAGGCTCCAATGAATTAAAAGGCCAATCACAATTAAAAACCTGGCCTGAATTGCTTCACTTAAATGCTGATCTTGTGATTGATCGTAAAAGCTTAAGTATCAAAAACGCTGCAGCTAAATTAGCCACTTCGCAGGCTAACAATATTGATATCTACGATATAAATACTGAAATAGTAGATTTCTTCAAGCCTGTCCTGAGCGTCAAAGCGAAGGCGAAAGGGTCGCTTTCTGACGCTTTAAAAGTCGTTAATTCTAGTGCTATCGGTGAATTACTAGGCGATAGTTTATCTAGTTCACAGTCCAGTGGGGGTTCTCTCAGCGAATTTAATTTGAATTTAAATTTGCCTCTTAATGATTTATCCAAAACAAAAGTACAAGGAGGAGTTACTTTTGTAAATAACGATTTATTTTTGTCACCAAATCTACCTACATTAAATAAAGTGAGAGGGTCCTTGAGCTTTAATGAAGCTGGATTTACCTTAAGTAATTTACGTGCTCGAATACTGGGTTCGGAGGCAAAGCTAGAAGGGGGGTTAAAGTTTGTTTCAGATAAGACTGATTTCAACTCTGATAATTCAATTATTAAAATACAAGGCCAAATTAGCTCAGACGGATTAAAACAAGCCAAAGAGAATCCTATTATTTCTAAGTTGGCTAAATTCCTTAATGGACAAACAAGTTACTTTGCGACCGCAGTAGTTCGAAAGGGGCAATTAGACTTTGAGCTTAATAGTAGTTTATTTGGACTTGGCAGTGATTTACCTGCTCCACTTGGTAAAACAATGGATAGCCAGTTGCCTTTGAAGTTGAATGTAACTTTGCAACCTGAGGCAACACCGGTTCCTTTAAATAAGACCTCGGCCGCCGCATCTTTATCCCAGACAGGACAAAATAATTCTGCCTATCCGAGCATGCCCAGAAAGGCACTCAAAACCACACTCTCTGTTGGACAAGCATTATTTATGAGTTTTCTAAGTGAAGCGGCTTCTACGGTTAGTCAAAGTAATAATAAAAATTCAAAATTAAATGCGAACCCACCCACCTTTTTTGAAAGGGGTTGGATTGGCATTTATTCAGGTGTTCGTCCACAAATTCCAACGGTCCTTGAATCAGGTATTTTTGTAAATGTTGATGTCCCAAGATTAGACGCAGATAGTTGGGAGTCTGTGATCTCTAATTTCGATGAGACAACAGATCTTTCTAGGGATCTTAGTAAAGAGGGAAATAAAAATATAAAAAGAGATTCAGCAGCCAATCAGAACTTGAATCTCAATGTTCCTTTGCAAACTCAGGGAAAGTTGATTCCAACAGGGATTCGTGTTAAAGCTGCAGAGATGGTTTTGTCCAGGAGATCGATACACCAAGTATCTTTAGATGCCAGCTATCAAGATGCATCGCCCAGCGGACTGTGGCATCTAAACATAAATTCGACTGAGGCCAAGGGAGCCATTGATTACAAAATTTCCTCTCAGTCACTCGCCGCCAAGATCTATGCAAGAATGACTTTGTTAAATATTCCTCCTGCCGCAGTTGACTCGGTTGAATCTTTGTTAAATGAAAAAGATTCACTGTTGCCGACACTTGACATTGTTGTTGATGAGCTTGAAATAAAAGGAAAAAAGTTAGGGCGAGCTGAGATAGAAGCCACAAATCAACTGCAATCCGATGGGGGCAAAGAGTGGAGAATAAATAAGCTTAATTTGACCGTCCCAGAAGCCAAGTTTCAAGCTACTGGGGTTTGGGCATTAATTAAAGAATCTGAAAAGTCGCAAAATATTAAAAAAACAACTTTGAATTTCAATCTAGACATAGAGAATGCAGGACAACTCTTAGATAGATTGGGTACAAAAGGTGCGGTAAATGCAGGCAAGGGCAAATTGGCTGGACAAGTTGCCTGGAACGGTTCACCACTTCAGATGGACTATCCAAGCCTAAATGGACATTTCAATGTGAATGTAGAAAAAGGATCTTTTCTAAAAACTGAGCCAGGAGCGGCTAGGTTGCTAGGTGTGTTAAATTTACAAGCTTTGCCTAGACGATTGTTTTTAGATTTCAAAGATATATTCAGTGAAGGCTTTTCCTTTGATTTCTTTAGAGGTGATATTGGTATTGATTTGGGAATTGCAAAAACCAATAATTTACAGATGAAGGGCGTCAACGCAGCAATTTTAATGGAAGGCTTTGCAGACATAAGTCGGGAAACTCAACATCTAAAAGTTATCGTGATACCCGAGATAGATGCAGGAACAGCCTCTTTGGTTGTTGCAGCTATAAATCCAATTGTTGGTATTTCCTCATATCTTGCGCAGTACTTTCTAAAAAAACCGATATCTCAGGCAGCGACTAAAGATTTCATTATTGACGGCACTTGGAGCGATCCAACCGTTACTAAGGTGGATTCAAGAGGTGAGATTAAAAAATGAAAGTTGCCTCAATACAAATGGTCTCAGGAATTGAGACAGCTCCTAATTTAAAAACCGCAGGTTCCCTACTAGATGATGCAGCCGGGCTTGGTTCTGAGCTCGCTTTGCTACCTGAATATTTTTGTATCTTAGGTGCTAAAGACACTGATAAAGTAAAAATAAAAGAGACCTTCGGCTCAGGACCAATTCAAGACATGCTTGCCCAAAAAGCAGCGCATCATAAGATGTGGATAGTAGGGGGGACTCTTCCATTAGCGCTTGAGGGAGATCACAACAAAGTCAACAACACCACTTTGGTTTTTGATCCAAGTGGGAATTGCGTTGCAAGGTACGACAAAATTCATCTCTTTAAATTTAATAATGAAAATGAGGACTACGATGAGTCAAGAACTCTTGTTCCTGGCACTTTGCCAGTTGTCTTTGATCTACCAAGCAAAGATGGTCATATTTGGAGAGTCGGACTTAGTATTTGTTATGACCTCAGATTCCCTGAGCTTTACAGAGTTTTGACCGATTTAGGTGCTGAAATGGTATTAGTACCTAGCGCTTTTACATTCACCACAGGTCAGGCTCATTGGGAAGTACTTTTAAGAGCTAGGGCTATCGAGAATCAGCTGTGGGTTGTTGCCGCTGCACAAGGTGGGCTACATGAAAATAATAGAAAAACCTGGGGACACTCGATGATCATCAATCCATGGGGAAAAATTATCGCTGAAAGAGAATCAGGGGAAGGGTGTGTCGTTCAAGATATAAGCTGGACAGAGAACGCTTTAGCAAGAAGCCAACTCCCAGCACTAGAACACAGAATATTTTGATCCAACTTATTTCTTCGCGTTGCTGTCTGGTGGATTATTCTTTGGACTAGGGTCTTCAACTAAGTCACCAATATTATGGGTCTCTAAATTCTTGGGGCGCCCAGTGAACATAGTCCACCAAACAATCACAACCAAAATGAGGCCGGCCATAAAAGCTTCTAATAAAATTAAATACATGTACGACCTGAAAAATATGATCAAAGGAATTAAAAACAGATACTATGGCACATCCATTTTAGGATGGTGTTTCATTTTATCTCTTCATTTAATATTGTGCTCCTGCAGCTCTGTTCAAAAAAGGGCAGATGCCTCAAATCAGACTGTAAACGAGACGAATAATATTTCAACAAATCCAACACTCGGACGAACATCCACAATAGAAAAAAATATAGATAAAAGACCAAACCCGTATTTAAACGCACCTAACAATTTGTCTACCCCCTTAGGAACTAGCGTTGAATCATTAAAAGCTCGTTGGATAGCATCCACTTGGGACGAATTACCTGGTTGGTATCAGGAGTCGTTGCCGCAAGTTTGGGCCGCACTATTGATGAGTTGTGATCAACCCTCATCTTGGTTTGCTAATCTTTGTCCACTTATTAAACCTCTGGTGATTGCAGATGAACAAGAACAGAGATTTTTTTTGATGTCCCATCTCCAACCCTATAAAATTTTGGGTCAGGCTGGCGAGTCTGGTGGACTTTTGACAGGCTATTACGAGCCAGTATTTAGTGCATCAAGGATAAAAAAACCTGGGTTTGAAGTTCCAATTTATATGCCTACAGATGAAATACTAAGCTTAAAGGGAAACCACTCAAGATGGTACTCCCGCCAAGAAATTGATAAATCTGAGGCCGTACAAAAAAACTTGATTGGGCGTGAGATTGCTTGGTTAGCGGATCCTGTAGATCTCCTTATTTTACAAATCCAGGGATCCGGAAGAATTAATGTATTGGAGCCAGATGGATCCAAGAAATGGATTAAGGCAGTGTATGCCGCTTCAAATGAACTACCCTACCAAAGTGTTGGTCGTTACTTGCTAGACAGGGGTGAAATCACAGATGCGTCTTGGTCCGGAATTAAGGCGTGGATTAATAAAAATCCTTTAAGAGTGAATGAACTCATGTGGTCAAACCCAAGGTACGTCTTTTTTAAAGAAGAGCCTTTAAAGGACCCAAGTCTGGGTCCAAAAGGAGCTCAGGGCATTCCCTTAACCGCCGGGAGATCGGTCGCAGTTGATCCTCAAAATATTCCTTACGGTACCCCGCTTTGGCTTTTTTCAGATGGTCCAACGCTTCAGCTTAAAAGACTTGTATTGGCACACGACACAGGAAACGCAATTGTTGGTCCATTAAGAGCAGATTATTTCGTGGGAACGGGTACAGAGGCCGGTGAGATAGCGGGGCGTTTGAAACAAAATTTAAATATGTGGGCTCTTCTGCCTAGATAGTCTAGGTAGTTGTCTGCAATACTTTTTTTAAAATACCTCGTACACTTTGGAGGTCATACCTTAGCATTTAAATATAAACAATCCTCGCTTTTTGGACTATCCTTTATGAACGCTCCATTGCCAGAGTACTTAATTAAAGCTTTAAAAGAAGTTTCACTTGACGACAAATACGCCCTAGACAGTGGACGGGCTTTCATGAGTGGAGTACAGGCTCTAGTCAAACTGCCTATGCTGCAGCGACAAAGAGACTTGTTGGAAGGGAGAAATACCGCAGGATTGATAAGTGGCTACCGCGGATCCCCTCTTGGAGCTTACGACCAGTCTCTTTGGAAAGCTAAAGATTTTCTTGCGAAAGAAAATATTATTTTCCAACCCGGAGTGAATGAAGAGTTGGCTGCTACAGCTATTTGGGGTACTCAACAGCTAGGTTTTTCCCCTCCAAAGGAACATAAATTCGATGGTGTTTTTGGGATTTGGTACGGCAAAGGACCTGGGGTGGATAGGTGTGCCGATGTCTTCAAACACGCAAACATGGCAGGTACAACTCGGTGGGGGGGGGTAATTGCAGTTGCAGGGGATGACCATATCGCCAAAAGTAGCACTGCTGCACACCAAAGTGATCAGATTTTTATGGCATGTGGTATGCCAGTATTCTTCCCCTCTAGCGTTCAAGATATTTTGGATTTGGGTGTTCATGCATTTGAATTAAGCCGTTTTTGTGGTCTTTGGTCGGGCATGAAAACGATACAAGAAATAGTTGAATCTAGCGCTACAGTGCTTATAGACCCATCTAGAGTAGTAGTTAAAAGACCAGAGCTTTCCATTCAATTACCCTTAGGCGGATTGGCAATACGTTGGCCGGATGACGCTTTGAGTCAGGAGTCTAGGCTATTTGATTTTAAATGGGCGGCCGCTCTTGCCTACATAAAAGAAAATAAACTTAATTTCAATGTCATTGAAAGTGCTCAAGATCGGATGGGCATTATTGCAAGTGGAAAAGCTTACAACGATACACGTCAGGCTCTGGCGGATTTAGGACTAACAGATGAAGTCTGCCACCAAATTGGAATCCGCGTTCACAAAGTTAATGTGAGTTGGCCGCTTGAGCCTCATGGCGTATCCGATTTTGCTAAGGGTTTAAAAGAAATCTTGGTCATAGAAGAAAAACGATCATTAATAGAAACGCAATTAAAAGACGAGCTCTATAGTTGGAGCGATTCCAAACGACCACAAATATTGGGTAAGTTTGATTTGGATCCCAATTCAAATACATCTCAAGGGCAATGGGCAGCTTATGCTTCAAATCAACTGCCGCTTTTAAGAGCAAGTGCAGATTTGAATCCGACTATTATTGCCCGAGCTATCGCTAAAAGGTTGAAAGCACTAGGAGTTGACAACCTAACTCAGGGGAGAATTGATCAACATATTGAGCGACTCGATCTTAAAGAGCGTGCTATGACCCAACTTAGCTTAACCAGTGAGAGGCAACCTTGGTTTTGCTCTGGCTGTCCACATAACACCAGTACTGTAGTGCCAGAGGGCTCAAGGGCAATGGCTGGAATTGGATGCCATTTTATGAGCCTTTGGATGGACCGGCAAACCGCTGGATTTACTCAAATGGGGGGAGAGGGGACCCCTTGGATAGGGCAGCAACCGTTTGTTAATGAAAAACATATTTTTGCCAATTTAGGAGACGGTACTTATTTTCACAGTGGCATCATGGCAATTAGGCAAAGTGTTGCTGCAGGCGTAAATATCACTTACAAAATCTTGTATAACGACGCCGTAGCAATGACTGGAGGGCAGCCCATTGGTGAGCGATCTGAGGGGCACACGGTCATTCAAATTGCTCAAAGTATGAAAGCAGAAGGAGTGAAAAAAGTCACTATCGTAACGGATATGCCAGAAAAATATGATGAAGTAAAGGAATTACCAATCGGTGTTTTGGTAAGACACCGGGATGAATTAGATAGGATTCAGCGAGAGTTTAGAGAGATTGCCGGTACTACCGTCATAATTTACGATCAAACATGTGCAACCGAGAAACGTAGACGGCGCAAGCGTGGAACGATGGTAGATCCTGCAGTGCGTGTCATGATCAATGAAGAGGTCTGTGAAGGCTGCGGAGACTGCGGAATTGCCAGCAACTGCATCAGCGTTGAGCCAATGGAAACCGAGCTTGGACGTAAAAGAACCATCAACCAAAGTGCATGCAACAAAGACCTAAGTTGTTTAAAGGGATTTTGTCCAAGCTTTGTGACAATTGAGGGTGGGAGTCTAAAACCTAAGAATTTGAAATCGAATGCAAGCAATGCTTATCAATTAAATAGTGACAAAGATGCGTTACCTGAGCCGGTACTCCCAGATTTAAAAAAATATAACTTAGGATACGGAATTGTGGTTGCTGGTGTGGGTGGAACGGGAGTCATTACTATAGGTCAGTTACTTGGATATGCAGCGCATATGGAAGGATTGGGCATTGTTACTCAAGACTCTGCAGGCTTAGCCCAAAAGGGCGGCGCGACATGGAGTCATGTGATTATTGCGAACGAACAAAACACCATTCGTACAACCAGAGTATCCACCGTGAGTGCCGACTTGGTGATGGCTTGTGATCCTATTGTTGGAACAAGTAAAGAAACCATTTTAAAAATTGTCTCTGGACGAACCAAGGTTGTATTTAATCGACACAGCTCACCAACTGCACAATTTGTCAAGGACCGAGATTGGAAAAATCCAAGCGATAAATGCAAAGAAGATTTACTAAACGCGCTAGGTGGCACTCAGGCAGACTTAGGAAATTTTGATGCTTACAATTTGGCAGTCAAAGAACTCGGCGACAGTATTTATGTGAATCCACTTATCTTGGGATTTGCTTGGCAAAGGGGTTGGATTCCACTAAGACGAGAATCGATTTTAAGAGCTATCGAATTAAATGCAGTCTCTGTTGAGAAAAATAAATCAGCGTTTGAGATAGGGAGACTTGCTGCCTTAGAAGCCTCCACGGATGAAGACAGGAATGAGGAAGAGTTTAAAAAAATATCTTTCTTACAAAGAGAAAAATGGTCTACCGTTTTAGCCAATCGTGTCCAGCGCTTAACAGCGTATCAAAATAGTTCTTATGCAAACTCCTATAAAGAGTTTGTTGACCAAGTACACTCAAAACTAGGTGAAAAAGTAGCGCTTGTAGTAGCTAAAAATCTTTTTAAATTAATGGCTTACAAAGACGAGTACGAAGTAGCCAGATTGCATCTTCAATCAAACTTTAATCAGCGCATAAAAGATATGTTTGAGGGAGACTATAAAATAAATTATCATTTAGCTCCTCCCATTTTGGCGAAAAGAAACGATAAGGGCGAACTGATCAAGCAAAAAATGGGTCCCATGACAAAAGTTTTATTTCGAATATTGGCCCCATTTAAATTCTTACGTGCTACTGCGCTCGATCCTTTTGGCAAAACCCGTGAGCGTCAACAAGAACGTCAATTGATCGTCACTTATAAATCACTGATTCAAGACCTAATGAACTCCGAGGGCTCTAAAGATCTTCAGTTAATTATTCAAATAGCCAATGTGCCAGAGTCTATTAAAGGATTTGGACACGTGAAAGAAAGGAGTATTGAATTGGCTGAAATTCGTTGGAGTAAATTAATGGAAGAGTGGCGCAGACGAGTTGATCAGTGAAAATATTAATAAATATCGAAAAATAAACCTAGAAATTGCATCTGAATATATTGGCTTCTACTATTCAGAAGCTCTAAAATCGAAAAGTTTTATCTCACCAAACAACTTTTGAATTGATTTGAAGCTACTAATTTTAGGCCAAAGTATCTGTAATTTGGCAAAAAAAGCAAGCACTATCGCAAAAGCATCAACTCACGTGTTATTTGCTGAATGCGCTTGCTTATCGGCATGATAACTTGATCGGACCATGGCTCCAACTGCAGCATGCTTAAAGCCCATTTCATAAGCTTTTTCTTCAAACATTTTGAATGTGTCTGGATGGACGTAACGTAGTACCGGCAAATGGCTATTGCTGGGGGATAAATATTGACCAATGGTTAACATATCAATTTGGTGGTTTCGCATGTCTTGCATAACTTGCAATATTTCCTCGTCAGTCTCACCTAAACCAACCATAAGTCCGCTTTTGGTAGGAACATGAGGAAAAAGAATTTTAAATTTTTGAAGTAATTTAAGACTGAAATCATAGTCACTCCCCGGTCTGGCTTGCTTATAGAGCCTTGGGACTGTCTCAATATTGTGGTTCATTACATCTGGCGGTGATTTTTTTAAAATCTCAAGAGCTCGGTCATCCCTTCCCCTGAAATCGGGGACTAAGATTTCAATTTGAGTCGCTGGAGATAAAGATCTGACATTCTCGATACAAGAAACAAAATGATTGGCTCCACCGTCTCTTAAATCATCCCTGTCTACGCTTGTGATCACGACATATTTGAGCTTTAGTTCTTGTATGGTTTTAGCTAAATTAACAGGCTCATTTGCATCTAATGGGTCTGGTCTACCATGACCTACGTCGCAAAAGGGGCAACGTCTAGTACATTTGTCGCCCATGATCATAAATGTTGCAGTGCCGTTTCCAAAACATTCACCAATATTTGGACAGGACGCCTCTTCACAAACTGTGACTAAATTGTTTTTACGAAGAATGTCCTTGATCTCATAAAAGCGAGTGTTTGTTGAGGCCGCTTTGACACGAATCCAATCTGGTTTTTTTAAGACTTCATCAGATTGTTGTACTTTGATTGGAATTCTTGATAACTTTGCCGCAGCTTTTTGCTTAATCAGAGGATCATAATAATGAGCATCGACTACGCTTGGAGTTGCTTCTTTAGGAGGGAATGTATTTTCGTTATTCATACGAGAAAAATTAGTAAAGAACGCAATAAGTAATTAATTAAAAATCCTAAGACTTTCAGGTCATGAAAGATACATCTCTAGTTTTTCTGACAGAACCTGAGCCACTTCATTTTTATCTGGTGAGCAGCCGATTGTAGAGAGGTCTATGGTTTTTAAACCTTTGAAACCACAGGGATTTATAAAATCAAATGGCCTTAAGTCCATCTGAACATTTAGAGATAGGCCATGATATGTTTTGTTACGACTCACTTTAATACCTAGTGCAGCAATTTTTCCAAGACCTGAGAACGCTGATTTTGAAGTGATATCAGCAAGTTCTTGATCTTTTTTCAAAATTTGGTGACCAAATGGTGAATCTAAAATAACGTAAATGCCAGGTGCCCCCTGAACACGGTGTCCAGTGACTTTAAATTGAAGTAGTGTTTTTAAAATCGCCTCCTCAAGGCGATAAACATATTCTTTTACGAAAATCCCCAAACGCTTTAAATCGATAAGTGGGTAGGCAACAATTTGACCTGGTCCGTGAAATGTGATTTGCCCACCTCGATTGGTCTGAATAATGGGTATGTTAGTTGGGCTTAATATGTGTTCAACTTTCCCCGCTAAGCCCTGGGTAAATGTTGGTGGGTGTTCGCAAACCCATATTTCATCTGCCGTAGAGTCAGTCCTGTTTTGGGTGAACTCCTGCATATCAGCAAATGAGCTCAAATAATCAACATTGCCTAAGAACTTGATAAGCATTAAAGAACAACTTTGACCATCGGGTGTGTAGATAAAGTCCGGTAAAGCTCATCTAATTGCTCGCGGCTAGTTGCATTTATGGTGAGCGTAATGCCAAGATAATGAGCGCCAGAACTGGGTCGTAACTCAATAGTGCGTGGATCAAATGAAGGATCAAATGACTGAGCAATATGTATCATTGCCTCCAAAAAGCCCTCAACATTTTGGCCCATTACTTTAATTGGAAATAAACTGGGATACTCAATCAAAGACTCTTGAGCTTGTACTATTTCGCTTGAGTCTTTAATGTTCTTTGGTTTAATGGTCATAATTGGAGAAATACAATTTAATTGGTGTTTTTACAGACACGCTCAATATAATTTTGATAGGCTTTATAGATCCGTTTGTATACAGGACCAGGTTGACCAGAATGTGAAGTATGTGAACCAATTAGAGTCTCGTCAATCTTGGTGACCGCAAGTACCTCCTTGGTGGCAGAAGATAGTAAAACCTCATCGGCATTAAAAACTTCATTGCGAGAAATTGGACGTAAAACAAATGGAATGTCAATCTCGCCGCATATTTCCTCGATCAAGCCATACCGAATACCTTCCAATAACAAATTATCTTTAGGAGGAGCAAATACAGTTCCATTTGAGACAATCCATACGTTGCTAGAAGAGGCCTCACTTAAGTTGTCACCCCTGAACATAATGGTTTCTGTAGCATCGATATCTGCACTAATTTGCCTTGAGAGAACGGCGCCTAAAAGACTTGTAGCCTTAATGTGGGCTTTTTCCCATCTGAAATCATGTGCGCTTACGCAGTGGACTCCAGCATTTCTTAACTCTGGTGAAATTGCTTTTAGTGGATTGGTCATCATAAAAACCGTAGGACTAATGCCCTTTGTCATGACGTGATCTCGAGGCGCAACTCCGCGACTTATTTGTAAATAAATGATTTGATGGGTATCTTCTACCTTTTGATTCACGCTTTCTGCAAATCGACCGGCCAAAGTATTGATTATTTCTAACCACTCAGCATTTGAAAAAGGATTCTCAATTCTCAATTCTTTTAACGAACGCTGAAATCTTTTCATGTGCTGTTCGAATCTAAAAGGTTTCCCGAAATAAAGCGGGACAACTTCATAAATACCGTCACCAAAAATAAAACCTCGGTCAAGCACACTGATTTTTGCTTGAGCAAGGGGACAAAATTCCCCATTGAGATAGCAGATGGTTGAAGGTAATTCGGGAGGTATGAATGAATATTTTGAAGTCATTGGACAATTATCCAACTTTTCTAACTTCCCACAATGGTTTGTTAATAAAGTCATATATAAGGATTACAAATACGGTCGTTCTATAATCATTAAGGTTGGTTTCGAAAAATTAATTAACCTGTACAGAGATCCAACTTATGCTTTACAATAACAGGCTTTGCTGAAGGTTATATGACTTTGGACTTGGCATAAAAACTATGACCGATAAGAAACAAGTCGTATTTTCAGCGGAAAGCGAATTCTCTGGGGCTGTGGTTCAATCAGACGAAAATAAAGCACCAGAAGAGTTTGCTGCGATGAGCGCCCAGGACGTTGAACTGTGGAGGCAACAACATCCGCAACCCAATGTTTGGGGGGTGGTTCTATCGCAAGGGTTTGTAGGGTTGGTCGGAACTGTTTTTTTGTATTTCTTCCAGTTGATGTTTGGTCAATCTGGGTGGGCAGTGTCTGGTCTTTACGGTGTCTTTGTTGTCGTAATCCCTGGTGCGATATGCGTCAGGGGGCTAAATTCGAAATTTGGTCGGGGCAGTTTAGGGATATCAGTAGCGAAGTTTTTTGTTTGGGAGTTCGTGAAAGTTGCGTTGTCCGTGACAATGCTTTTTTCGGCATCCAAGATGATAGGTGAGAGTTTAAGCTGGCCGTCCCTCTTGATAGGAATGGTTCTGGCTTTGAAGGGTTTTTGGGGTTTTGTGGTTTGGAGAAGTTATTCAACAAACAAAGCTCCTTAAAATATCGTAGTTAATTATTAAAGTTTGGAATATGTCAGTAGAAAGCGCTCCTACAGCTGGTGAGTACATAGGTCACCACCTTACGCATCTGCAAAATAAGCCGATGTCTGGCATTATTGACTTTTCTGTCTACAACTTAGATTCCGTATTTTGGGCTTTGACATTAGGTGTGATCGGGGCTTTTTTGCTCTGGAACGCAGCTCGCAAGGTCACACCCGGTGTGCCTAGTAGGTTTCAGGCGGCGGTAGAGATTTTGTTCGAATTAGTAGACAACCAGTCCAAAGCAATTATCCATAACGAGGGAAGTCGTGCGTTTGTGGCTCCCTTGGCCCTAACTGTATTTGTATGGATCTTCTTGATGAATGCAATGGACCTGTTGCCTGTTGACTTTCTGCCCTCAATTTGGGGTGCCATATTTGAGATGGCTGGCGAGAGTTCTCATCATGCTTATTTAAGGGTGGTGCCGACTGCCGATCTTTCAACTACTCTGGGTTTGTCTACATCTGTTTTGCTGGTTTGTGTTTTTTACAACATAAAAATTAAGGGCCTTAGCGGATGGTTGCACGAGTTATTTACTGCCCCATTTGGATCGCATCCCATTTTATGGCCTATTAATTTTTTGATGCAGATGATTGAGTTTGCTGCGAAGACTGTATCGCACGGAATGCGACTTTTTGGAAATATGTATGCAGGTGAGTTGGTGTTTATGTTGATCGCCCTCATGGGTGGTGCTGCAGCAATCTCTTTACCTGGAATACTGCTGCCGGTTGGGCAGATAATTGCTGGAACAATCTGGGCCATTTTCCACATTTTGATCATCACACTACAGGCGTTCATTTTTATGATGTTGACTTTGGTGTATGTAGGTCAGGCGCACGACGCGCATTGATTGGGTAATCTTTTTTTAACCTTTCCATTTTTTTTGACAACAGGAGCTATCAATGGAACATGTACTCGGTTTTGTAGCACTCGCCGCAGGCTTGATCATCGGACTGGGCGCCATTGGCGCTTGTATCGGAATTGGCATTATGGGTAGTAAATACCTTGAGGCGGCAGCCCGCCAGCCAGAACTTATGAATGAATTGCAAACAAAAATGTTTTTGCTTGCAGGTTTGATTGACGCCGCATTCTTGATTGGTGTGGGTATCGCGATGATGTTTGCATTTGCAAACCCATTCGTTTTAAAGTAAGTATTACAACCGCTAAAAGAAAGGTGTTGCCGTGAGTATCAATGCAACGCTGTTCGTTCAAGCCATCGTATTTGGTATATTGGTATGGTTCACGATGCGATTCGTGTGGCCCCCCATTGCCAACGCTTTGGATGAGCGAGCTGAAAAAATAGCACACGGTTTGGCCGCTGCTGAGCATGCAAAAATAGAGCTATCTAATGCGCACAAAGAAGTTGAGTTAAGACTCAATCAAACGCGCACGGAGGGTGCTGGAATTATTGCGAATGCAGAGCGTCGTGCGCAGGCTATTGTCGACGAGGCAAAAGCACTTGCTACACAGGAGGCCAACAAAATCATTGCAGCCGCGAAAGCGGAGGCTGAGCAACAGGTCGTAAGGGCGAAAGAATCACTTCGTGATGAAGTCGCACATTTGGCTGTCAAGGGAGCGGAGCAAATTTTGCGCAAAGAGGTAAACGCCTCTGTGCATGCAGAATTGCTTACTCGCTTGAAGACTGAGTTGTAAGAGGATTTATGGCTGAACTTGCAACAATAGCTCGTCCTTACGCTGAAGCACTCTTCAAGTCAAAAGTCTTGGGGCCGGCTCAGCAGACTGCTGACTTGTTGGATGGACTTGCTCAACTGTCTCATGATGAGCAAGTCAAGCAATTCTCCTTAAGTCCCAAAGTCACTGTTCCCCAGGTCATTGACTTGTTAGGGTCGGTATTGAAAGTTAAGTTTTCTGAAGGAATGCTTAATTTTCTCAACACTATGCTTGAGCACGGTCGTTTAAGTGCGATGCCGGAAGTCGCACATCAGTTTAGGGCATTGGTAAATGCGCAGTCTGGGTTTTCTGAGGCGGTCATTTACAGTGCTTTTCCTCTGGACGCTGCAGCACAAAATGCGGTGACAGAGCTTTTGCAAAAACGCTTTTCTCGACAATTGCAAACTAGTGTTGAAATTGACGAGAGCCTAATCGGCGGCGTTAGAGTGGTGGTGGGAGATGAGGTACTTGATACTTCTGTAAAGTCCCGCCTTGAAGAAATGAAAGTAGCCCTGACCTCTTAACCGAGGTTAGGACAAGACCATTAAATAAGAAAGAAGGAAAGAGTCATGCAACTCAATCCCGCAGAAATCTCCGAACTCATTAAGAGTCGTATCGAAGGACTAGCACCTAGTGCAGACATCCGTAACCAAGGAACGGTTATTTCCGTGAGCGACGGTATCTGTCGTATCCATGGTTTAAGTGATGTAATGCAGGGGGAAATGTTAGAGTTTCCTAACAACACATTTGGCTTAGCGCTAAACTTAGAGCGTGATTCTGTCGGCTCTGTGATCTTGGGTGATTATGAGCACATTTCTGAAGGTGACGTAGTCAAGTGTACTGGCAGGATTTTAGAAGTTCCTGTTGGGCCTGAGCTCATCGGACGTGTTGTCAATGCCTTGGGACATCCTATTGACGGGAAGGGTCCGATCAATGCAAAGATGACCGATGTAATTGAAAAAGTTGCTCCAGGTGTTATTGCTCGTCAATCAGTTTCGCAACCGATGCAAACTGGATTGAAATCTATTGACTCGATGGTTCCGATTGGTCGTGGGCAGCGTGAATTAATTATTGGTGATAGACAAACAGGTAAAACGGCAGTTGCGATTGATGCAATCATCAATCAAAAAGGCCAAAACATGACCTGTATTTATGTTGCAATTGGTCAAAAAGCCTCTTCTGTAAAAAACGTAGTACGTGCTTTAGAGCAGGCAGGCGCAATGGACTACACCATTGTTGTAGCTGCAACAGCATCCGAGTCCGCTGCAATGCAATACGTTTCTGCTTACTCCGGTTGCACAATGGGTGAGTATTTTAGAGATCGTGGTCAAGATGCATTGATCGTTTATGACGATTTATCTAAACAAGCCGTAGCTTATAGGCAGGTATCTCTGTTACTAAGAAGACCTCCGGGTCGTGAGGCTTACCCAGGTGATGTGTTCTATTTACATAGCCGATTGCTTGAGCGTGCAGCACGTGTAAACGAGCATTATGTTGAAGAGTTTACTAAGGGTGCAGTTAAAGGCAAGACGGGTTCGCTCACAGCCTTGCCGATAATTGAAACACAAGCTGGTGACGTTTCTGCATTCGTTCCAACAAACGTAATTTCAATTACAGATGGACAAATTTTCTTAGAAACGAGTCTATTTAATTCTGGAATTCGTCCAGCTATTAATGCAGGTATCTCAGTATCTCGTGTGGGTGGTGCTGCACAGACCAAACTTGTTAAAAACTTATCAGGTGGTATTCGTACAGACTTGGCGCAGTACCGTGAGTTGGCAGCATTTGCTCAATTTGCTTCAGATTTGGATGAGGCGACCAGAAAGCAACTTGATAGAGGCGCTCGCGTAACAGAACTGCTCAAACAAGCCCAGTACAGTCCACTAACCATTAGTTTGATGGGAGCTACGCTTTTTGCTGTCAACAAAGGTTATTTAGACGACATCGCAGTTAACAAAGTGCTTGCGTTTGAAGCGGGGCTGCATGCTCACCTTAAAGACCAACACGCAAAATTACTTGCGAAACTAGAGGCTGACAAGGCAATGGATAAAGATGCAGAGGCTGAATTAACTGCGGCATTGGCTGAGTTTAAAAAGTCTTTTGTCTAATCCGAACCTGATGAACTAAGGAAGCTTTAATGGCAGCAGGTAAGGAAATTAGAGGCAAGATCAAATCGGTAGAAAATACCAAGAAGATCACTAAAGCCATGGAAATGGTAGCCGCATCCAAAATGAGGAAAGCTCAGGAAAGGATGCGCGCTGCTAGACCTTACAGTGAGAAGATTCGGAAAATAGCTTCTCATCTTGGACATGCAAACCCTGAATATGTCCATCCGTTTATGGAGCACAACAACGCTAAAGCGTCTGGCTTCATAGTGGTTTCTACAGATAAAGGTTTGTGTGGTGGACTCAACACAAACATGCTTCGTATAGTGGCTCAAAAACTAAAAGATCTACAAGCAATTGGACATAGCGCAAAGGCAATGGCAATTGGTAACAAGGGTCTGGGATTTTTAAACAGAGCAGGTGTTGACGTGGTCTCTCACGTAACACAAATAGGCGATACACCACATCTTGATAAGTTGATTGGCCCTGTTAAGCTTTTGTTGGACGCATATGTTTCCAAAGAAATAAATGCAGTCTATCTTTGCTATACAAAGTTTATTAACACTATGAAACAAGAGCCAGTCGTTGAACAGCTTCTGCCCTTGTCTAACTCACAAATACAGGGAAATCACAAGAAAAACACTTGGGACTACTTGTATGAGCCAGATGCTCCTTCAGTGATCGAAGATTTACTGATTCGTTATATTGAGGCTCTGGTTTATCAAGCAGTTGCCGAAAATATGGCCTCAGAGCAGTCGGCTCGAATGGTTGCAATGAAGTCAGCAACAGATAATGCAGGAAACGTAATCGGCGAACTAAAGCTGATTTATAACAAAACTCGTCAAGCAGCGATTACGAAAGAACTTTCAGAAATCGTTGCCGGTGCGGCGGCGGTGTAACAAGAATTTATATTTATGGAGCAAAAAATGGCTCAAGCGCAAGGAAAAATTGTTCAGTGTATCGGTGCAGTAGTTGACGTGGAATTTCCACGTGATCAAATGCCAAAAGTGTATGACGCATTGAAACTAGAGGGTACCTCCCTCACGTTAGAAGTCCAGCAGTTACTAGGTGATGGAGTCGTTAGAACCATTGCTTTAGGAAGTTCTGACGGATTAAGACGTGGTTTGATGGTGAGCAATACTGGTCATGCAATTCAAGTACCAGTAGGAAAAGCGACACTAGGTCGTATTATGGATGTTTTGGGACAACCCATTGATGAGCGCGGACCAATTCAAGCAGCCAAATCAGCTTCAATTCACAGAAAAGCTCCAGAATATGATGAGCTTTCTCCTTCAACTGAATTACTGGAAACCGGTATCAAAGTGATTGACCTCGTTTGTCCCTTTGCAAAAGGTGGTAAGGTGGGACTGTTTGGTGGTGCTGGTGTGGGCAAGACGGTTAACATGATGGAGTTGATCAACAATATTGCTAAAGCACACTCAGGTTTATCCGTGTTTGCCGGGGTTGGTGAGAGAACACGTGAAGGTAACGATTTCTATCACGAAATGATGGAATCAAATGTGGTTGTATCAGACAATCTTGAAGAGTCTAAAGTGGCAATGGTCTATGGACAGATGAACGAGCCACCTGGCAACCGTTTACGGGTGGCCTTGACAGGTTTGACAATTGCTGAGTCATTCAGAGATGAGGGCCGTGACGTTCTATTCTTTGTTGATAACATTTATCGCTATACACTTGCAGGTACTGAAGTATCAGCATTGCTAGGTCGTATGCCTTCAGCCGTGGGTTATCAACCTACACTTGCTGAAGAAATGGGACGTTTGCAAGAGCGTATTACGTCAACTAAGGTTGGATCAATTACATCGATCCAGGCTGTGTACGTGCCGGCTGATGACTTAACCGATCCTTCTCCAGCAACAACATTTGCTCACCTTGATTCAACGGTTGTTTTGAGTAGAGATATCGCAGCACTTGGTATTTATCCTGCTGTAGATCCGCTTGACTCAACAAGTCGTCAATTGGACCCACACGTTGTAGGTGATGAGCACTACAACACAGCTCGCGCAGTTCAAGGAACATTACAGCGGTACAAAGAACTACGCGATATTATTGCTATTTTGGGTATGGACGAATTGGCGCCCGAGGACAAGTTAACTGTAGCGCGTGCACGTAAAATCCAAAGATTCTTGTCACAGCCTTTTCACGTTGCTGAGGTGTTTACAGGTACAGCCGGTAAATATGTATCACTAGCAGAAACCATTCGTGGTTTCAAGATGATCGCAAGTGGTGAGTGTGATCATCTGCCTGAGCAAGCCTTTTATATGGTCGGGACCATTGATGAGGCTTTTGAGAAGGCCAAGAAAATTTAAAGCACGATAAAGTGGTGAGCCGGTTTATTAGCCGGCTCCAATAAAAGAAGGTAATACCATGACAAGCACATTTCACGTTGATGTTGTAAGCGCTGAGGAAGCTATTTTCTCTGGCGAGGCAAATTTCGTTGTGCTTCCTGGAGAGTCTGGAGAGTTAGGTATATTTCCAAGACATACACCGCTTATCACTAGAATACGCCCAGGCACAGTGAGAATCAAACTCGAAGATGGTTCAGAGGAAGCCGTATTTGTTGCCGGTGGAATTTTAGAAGTACAGCCTGACGGTGTAACAGTTTTGTCTGATACAGCTGTTAGAGCAAAAGACTTAGATGAAGAAAAAGCAATGCAAGCCAAAATTGCAGCAGAAGAATCAGTTAAAAATGCAAAAGGTGAGCAAGACTTAGCTAAGGCGCAATCTGAATTGGTAATTTTGGCTGCACAACTTGCCGCAGTTCGTCGCATACACGGTAAAAAGAGATAAAACTCAAAAATCCGCGTCGAGATTGGTCAACTAATCATCATCAATCCCCAAAATCCAGCATGAGCAGATCAAAACAACATGCCGCGACTATAGGGGGAAGCTCAGATGAGGTTGAAGCGGCTTTTTATGAAGCACTTCAAAACGGCGATCTAACCAAATTAATGTCTTGTTGGGCCGATGATGATGAAATTGTATGCATTCATCCAGGTGGTCCAAGAATAGTGGGTTTGGCCGCAATTAGGGCCTCATTTGAGGAGTTATTTGCAAATGGTTCAATACAAACTAGGCCTGAGAGGGTTATTAAATTAAGCTCACTAACAAGTGCAGTTCATAGTGTTGTAGAAAAAGTCGAGATCATGTTGCCAGATGGACCACAAAAGGCATTCGTCTCAACAACTAATGTTTATCAACGCACCCCCATTGGATGGAAACTTGTAATCCATCATGCAAGTCCAGGAACCCCTACAGAGATTAAAGACTTAAGCATTTCAAGCCAGGTGCTTCATTGAACTGGGGCTATAAGCCCCCTGCATGGTTAATAGGTGGACACGCGCAGACAATTTACCCATCCCTATTCGCACAAAATATATATCCAACCCAGACATGGGTACGGCAACGCATATCAACGGCCGATGAAGATTTTATTGATATTGATTGGACGAAAAATATAAATAAACCATCCTCATTGTGTGTGTTGTTTCACGGTTTGGAAGGTAATTCAAAAAGCCATTACGCCGTAGCTTTCTCGGTGCATATGGGTAAAGAGAACATAGAACTATGTGTTCCACATTTTCGGGGATGTAGTGGTGAATCGAATCTTGCTCCTCGGGCGTATCATAGTGGGGACTATGAAGAAATAGATTGGATATTAAAAAGAATAAGGTATGCATTTGAAGGCGAGATTTGGGCTGTGGGTATATCGTTAGGAGGAAATGCACTGTTGCGCTGGGCTCAGGAGCAAGGACAAGGCGCTCAAAAAATAGTTAAAGGAGTTGTGTCTGTATGTGCGCCACTAGATCTAGCTCAAAGTGGAAGAAGAATTGGTGAAGGCATAAATCACTATATTTATGAGAAAAGATTTCTTCGCACTATGAAACTAAAAGCGAGTTCAAAAATAAAACAATTTCCAGGATTGTTTGATCATGACAAAGTAATGAAAGCCAAGAGCTTATATGAGTTTGATAATCACTTTACTGCGCCAATTCACGGATTTAGAGATGTTGATGATTACTGGCAGCAGTGCTCGTCGAAACCGCATTTGAAGGAAATAAAAATCCCGCACTTGGTTATAAACGCATTAAATGACCCCTTCATCCCTAAAGAGTCATTGCCAGATGTAAAGGAATTTAATAGCTATGGGATTCAAATTAAAACAAAATATGGGGGTCACGTAGGATTTGCGACGTCGCCATTCCCAGGTGATTTGTGTGCATTACCTGAAATTGTCTCATCATGGATGAAATTGTAAAACAGGCAATCCACAAGTGGCCAAAAGTGCCAGCTTGTTTCGGATGGCTTGCCCTCGATTGCCGAGGAGATTGGTATTTAAGAGATGATACTGTTCAAAACAAAGGGCCTTTTCCGCAAAGTAAGGGATCTAAGCTTGTACACAGCAAGCTAATTGAATTCATTAATAGAAACTACGAGTCAGATGAGTTGGGTCAATATTATTTTCAAAATGGACCGCAAAAAGTATTTGTAGAGTTAGAACTTGCACCCTACATTCTTAGATTTAACAAAGATAAGAGTATATATACTCACACTGGTGTGGGCGTAAAAGCAGAAGAATGCTACGTTGATGAGCAAGGGCGAGTTTATTTAAAAACAGAGCTCGGCCTTGGGCTTATACATAGTTTGGATATGGATTTATTAGCAGACCAAATCATCGATAAAAAATTCATCCCCGAACCTATTCAACAATCGGTGTTGGAAGATAAATTTGGATACGTAAAAAGTCCGATCAATAATTCAAAAAAATAGCCAGTTAAAACTGGCTATTTGAATGTTAGAAGCTTTGACCTTATATTATTTAGCGGCAGAAGTAGGCATATTATTGTTTGTAGCTGTCGGTACCTTTTGTTCTAAAAATTTAGCACCCCCAGCATTGGCCATGTAGACTACAGCTCGGCCGATCTCGACATCATCAAATTCACCGCCGCCTTGAGCACTCATATTTCCTTTGCCTTTAAGGGCAGACGTAAGCAAAGTCTCGTAACCCTTTTTAACTCTGGGTCCCCATGCACTGGCGTCACCAAACTTGGGTGAACCAAGTGCACCTATTGCATGACAAGTTGTACATTGAGCTTTATAGACTTGTTCGCCAGTCTTGAGTTCACGGTTGGCATCTCGAATATCAACGATACCGACTTTTTGAATTCGTTCAGCAATTGATTTGGGTAAATCTGAAGCTCCTTCTGCTGGTTTGTTTGCAGAAGTAACGTAATAAACTAGTCCAATAATGATGAAAATCGGAAGTACAAAGGAATAGAAAACAGCCAAAAGAAATTGTTTTGGTGTTTTAATGGGTCCTTCGTGTGCTTGTTCTTCGTGGTCGCTCATAGTATCCTCAAATAGGCGTTGTCGATTAGAATGATAGATTATAGCGACGCAAAGAATTTAGATCTAGATTTATGGCCTTAAGTTCACAATAAAGTGAGCGGTGTTAACCAAAGAATCCCCAAAAATACATAGTGAGCCTACAATTAATCAAACACTAGGCAAAGAAATAGTGCGGCTGTAGCTCAGTGGATAGAGTATTGGCCTCCGAAGCCAAGGGTCGTGGGTTCGATCCCCGCCAGCCGCACCAATTTTTTTAGGTCCGTACCGGACACATGGTTTACAGATAGCACCGGTCATATTATTAACATTTAGGCCGCAAGGGGGTCTCCAAACCAGCTCAACCTAGTTCATTAATTTAATTCAGCAAAGCCAGAAATTAAAATTTTAAGAATTATTCTTTGTCTTGAGAAAAGAGTTATAAATAAATTTGAAAATTAAACAGCAATATTTGTGAAAAATTAGGAATTTTCATGTTTGGAGAATTTCAAAGCTAGGGCGTAAAGTTCGTTTTTGGGCGCCCCGGTTAGCTGTTGAGCTAACTTAACAGTTGTTTTCAAAGAAAGCTCTTCAAGAAGGGTTTTTATGAGAAGTTCATGGCTAGAGGTATCATGGGTATGCTTTGCTTCGCTTGGATGAATAACGATTACAAACTCACCTCTCTTTCTATTGCTGTCAGCATTTAGCCAATCAGAGATTTGAGAGGCTTCAAGGGTCGCAATTTCCTCAAATTGCTTAGTCAGCTCACGTCCAATAGTCACCTTGCGATTGGCCATAAAGGAGATGGAACTAGCCAATGTGTCTAATCGGTGCGGTGCCTCTAAAAGTACAGTAGCTTTTGGCTGTGAATCTATCAATTTAAGCAAGTTACTGCGTTCTGAGGCCTTTGTAGGTAAAAATCCAACAAAATCAAACCCTCCATGTCCAACAATCCCGCTTGCACTTAATAATGTAGTGACACTACTTGCGCCAGGGATGGGAATGACGCGAAAGCCTGCGTTCGAAACAGATCTAGCAAGCCAAGCCCCCGGGTCGCTTACACCTGGGGTGCCCGCGTCGCAAAGAACCGCAACTCTATGGCCGGCGGACAACAAAGAGATGATTTTCGGGCATTGCTCAGCCTCATTGTGTTGATGAACCGCAATCCAAGAAGAAGCGGGTTTGTCAATTCCATAATTTGTTAGTAAATGTTTACTTTCTCTAGTGTCTTCGCAGGCAAGAAAATCACAAATAAATAAAGTATTCAAGGCTCGAAGTGTAATATCAGCAAGATTTCCAATGGGAGTAGCAACCATGTACAAGCATGAAATAGGAAAATCTTGATGACTTAATGCGTCTTTGGCGACGTTAAGAACATTTGTATAGCTTGAATTCACCTTAGATACCCTTGTTTAATGTAACAATTAGACTAGAAAGTTTCAAGAATAACTGATTTGATTTGAATTCGGTGCATTAGTGGTTAACTAACTATCATTACAATTAATCACTAGGTTGGATTAATAAAAATATCTAACAGTTGAAAATTATTAAAAGATGAAAAAAGAAGAGCCTAAATGTTAGAACAACGCATTGAACAGCAATTTATAGATAGTGCAGATTTGAAATACCAAGCTGCTCAAATACTCAATAAACCCATCTTTGCCGCTATCCAAGCAATACTCTCAAGTGTAACCAGTGGAGGAAAGGTTCTCGCCTGCGGGAACGGGGGATCAGCTGCAGACGCCCAACATTTTGCCGCTGAATTTGTGGGAAGATTTGAGCGTGAAAGACCCGAACTAGCCGCAATCGCCTTAACAACAGACTCTTCTATCATTACAGCTATAGGCAATGATTACGACTTTAATCAAATTTTCTCAAAACAAGTCAGAGCCCTGGGGCAGAGTACCGATGTGCTGTTAGCAATATCTACCAGTGGAAATTCCGCAAATGTGATTGCAGCCATACAAGCTGCTCATGAAAGAGAGATGACGGTAGTTGCTTTAACAGGTAAAGGAGGCGGTAAAATTGCTCAAACCCTCAGAGAAACGGATGTAAATATTTGTGTACCAAGCGAGCGTACGGCGAGAATTCAAGAGGTTCATCTACTTGCTCTGCACTGTATTTGCGATGGAGTGGATTATCAACTCTTAGGAGAATCGGATAACTTATGAAAAATATAAAAAATTCTAGTGCTTGTTACTTTTTATTGTGTACTTTACTTGCAACATCTCTTGTAGGTTGTGCGCCCCTTCTCATTGGAGGAATGGCTGGCACTGTGGCCGTAGCCAGTGATAGAAGGACCTCTGGCATTCAATTGGAAGACGAGTCAATTGAGCTAAGGGCGTCAAGACAGATCAGGAATGTGTTTGGTGACAGAGTACATGTCAACGTAAATAGCTTTAATTTAGAAGTTTTGTTAACGGGTGAAGTCCCCAATGATAAAGATCGACAATCAGTAGCCAAACTAGTCAGTGAGGTAGAGAATGTTCGATCAGTCCTTAATGAGTTAACGATTGGGCCAAATTCCAGTTTTGCAGATCGATCTCACGATTTACTTGTTTCCGGAAAAATCAAGGCCGCAATCATAGATAACAAAGATTTAATGGTCAACAGTTTTAAAATCGTCACTGAGCAAGGAAATGTCTATTTAATGGGCAGAGTAACTCAAAATGAGGCGACCAAAGCAACTGAGATTGCTCGCAATATGAGCGGTGTAAAGAAAGTAACCAAGGTATTACAGTTAATGTCAGATGAAGAGCTCAGGGTATTGAATCCCCCCGCAACCTCTACCCCTCAGCCTGAGACAGGCGCAAGGTCTAAATAGCAAACTAAAAAATCTGATAAAAAAAGGGCGTCATGATTTCATGACGCCCTTTTTCGTAGAGTAGTGCGTAAAACGAGTTACTTAAGTCTTTTGATAAGACTGGATGTATCCCATCTATTGCCGCCCATTTTTTGAACATCAGCATAGAACTGATCAACCAAAGCTGTGACGGGTACCCTGGCTCCATTTCTCTTTGCCTCATCCATTACAAGACCTAAGTCTTTGCGCATCCAATCAACAGCGAAACCGAAGTTAAATTGATCTGCCACCATGGTCTTTCCACGGTTATCCATTTGCCAGCTTTGTGCTGCTCCTTTTCCGATGACGTCAAGAACTAGGTTCATATCCAGGCCCGCTTGAGCTCCAAAAGCCACGCCCTCACTGAGCGCCTGAACCAGTCCAGCAATACAAATTTGATTGACCATTTTTGTCAGTTGACCTGCTCCTGATTCGCCCATCAAAGTAAATGCTCTAGAAAAAGCCATTGCCACTGGAGAAACCGTATTGAAAGGTGTGGACTCACCACCACACATAACAGTTAGCAGCCCGTTTTGAGCACCTGCTTCCCCTCCGGATACTGGCGCGTCAATGAATTCAACACCAAGAGCCTTGGCTGCCGTATGAATTTCGCGTGCCACATTAGCTGAAGCAGTTGTGTGATCAACCAAAATTGATCCAGGCTTCATGCCAGCTAAAGCACCATCTTTACCAAAAATTACAGAGCGCAAATCATCGTCATTACCAACACAGCAAAATACGATATGAGAACCCGCCGCTTCCTCTCTCGGTGTTGGGGCAGATTTTGGTGCCTTTGAGGCAGCGAATTCTTTAGTCCAGGCATTCGCTTTTGCAATTGAGCGGTTATAAACCGTCACAGCGTGGCCCGCACTTGCCAGATGACCAGCCATCGGATATCCCATGACTCCAAGGCCAATGAAAGAGACTTGAACTGAGGGAGTGGATTCGTAGGTTTTTGGTTTGATACTTGACATAGCTTAAGTTTGAAATTAAAAGAAAGTGTAATGATAGATCTTAAATTGGTCATTGTGTTGCCAATCAAAAGTATAAAGGGATTTCCCCCGGTACATTTCAAGGATAATTGCTCATTGGAATGGAACGAAAAAGTGCCAAATTTACAAGCTAGTACAAAATGACGGATTTAATACAGTCTAATTTTCAAAAAGTACAACAAAATATTGAGACAAGTGCGTTGTTGGCTCATCGAGAGCCAGGTGAAATTACACTTTTGGCAGTTTCCAAAAATTTTGCAGCTCCTGAAGTTCTTAAAATCGCGGAACTTGGTCATAAAGAATTTGCAGAGAACTATGTTCAAGAGGGTGTGGAAAAAGTAAGGCTCTTAAAAAGCACTCACCCCCAATTTAATTTAATTTGGCACTTTATTGGGCCACTTCAAAGTAATAAAACAAAGCTTGTAGCTGAACACTTTGACTGGGTTTTAACCATAGACCGGCTCAAAATCGCGCAACGACTAAACGAACAGCGACCAAAGCACTTAAGCCCGCTTCAGGTTTGTATTCAAGTTAATATAGACGGGGGGCCAACAAAATCAGGCATAGATCCAAATCAAGTACTTGGATTGGCAAAAGAGATTGCACAAATGAACAGCTTAGAACTACGGGGTTTGATGACTATCCCAGACCCCCAGCCAAACTGGGACGATCAAGTTCGAGTTCATTTGAAGACCAAACAATTGTTTGAATCAATCAAATCTGATCTTAATTCAGACCGATTTGATACGTTATCCATGGGGATGAGCGCGGATCTCTCGGCCGCGATTAGTTCGGGCAGCACAATGGTTAGAGTTGGGACAGCTATATTCGGTGAGCGGAAATAACTATTCACTCATGCGTTGAATTATTTGCTAAAAGACCTTGTAATAACAACACAGATTCAGAACCGAGGAAGAGTTGGGTGTGCGACTTGTCCGTGGTGAATAACTTGGCGGCCATACTCCACGCAGCGCTGCAAAGTGGGAATTACTTTGCCTGGGTTGAGTAACCCCTTAGGATCAAATGCCCGCTTTATACTGAACATTTGTTCCAACTCATCCGCACTGAACTGAACACACATGCTGTTGAGCTTCTCAACCCCTACTCCGTGCTCTCCGGTTACAGTGCCCCCCATCTTTACGCTGGTCTCTAAAATATCAGCTCCAAAGAGTTCAGCCCTGTGCAATTGGTCAGGGTCGTTCGCATCAAACAAGATGAGAGGATGCAAGTTCCCGTCACCTGCATGAAATACATTTGCACATCGTAATGAATATTTATGCTCCATCTGGGCAATGGCCTGCAAAATATCAGCCAAACGTTTTCTGGGTATTGTGGAGTCCATACACATATAGTCAGGACTTATGCGACCGCTAGCGGGGAAAGCGTTTTTGCGACCACTCCAAAAGCGAAGCCTTTCGGCTTCTGATTTACTGATCGAAATTGCAGTTGCGCCACTGTTGTTTAAAACCGTTCTCATTCGCTCAATCTCTTCTTCAACCTCTTCAAGAGTTCCGTCAGACTCGCATAATAAAATGGCCTCAGCACTTAAATCGTATCCAGCGTGAACGAAATCTTCTACCGCAGCAGTCATGGGTTTATCCATCATCTCAAGTCCTGCGGGAATAATGCCAGCTGCAATAATTGAGGCTACCGCATTTCCTGCTTTACGCATATCATCAAAACTGGCCATGATGCAGCGTGCCAACTCAGGTTTTGGTGTCAACTTAACCACTACTTCGGTTGTAATTGCTAACATGCCTTCAGAGCCCACAATCAACGGCAGAAGATCTAGGCCCGGAGTGTCCAAGGCTTCAGATCCAAACTCGATGGGCTCACCTTCAATCGTGAACCCCTTGACCTTCAAAACGTTGTGCAGAGTGAGTCCGTACTTCAAACAATGAACGCCACCGGAATTTTCTGCAACATTTCCACCGATAGTGCACGCAATCTGACTAGAAGGATCGGGAGCGTAATAAAGTCCCAAATGCGATACAGCCTCACTAATGGCCAAATTCCTAACCCCGCACTGAACCAGGGCAGTGCGTGCTTGTGGGTTGATATTAAGTATTTTATTAAACCGAGCCATAGACAAAGTTACCCCTTTGGAGCTGGGCATAGCACCACCGGATAGGCCTGTGCCTGCACCTCTGGCAATTACAGGGACATTAAGGGAGTGGCAAACTTTTAGTACTTGTTGTAGCTGGTTTAAATCTTTTGGAATCGCCACGCAAAGGGGGCGCTGTCGATAGGCTGTTAATCCGTCACACTCATAAGGGGTAGTGTCTTCAGGCGTAAAAAGGATATCTTGTTGATCAAGGACTTTGGATAAAGCACGAACAACAGAATTTTGAAGTTCAGCCGTGGAGGAAATAGTTTCTAAGAATTCAGACATGGTCTCTTATGGTCTTTTTACTTGAACACAACTGTTTTATGGCCGTTAATTAAGATCCTATGCTCACTATGCCACTTGACCGCGCGAGCAAGAACCTGACTCTCAGTGTCGCGTCCTATAGCTGTTAAATCCTCGATGCTTTTGCTATGATCAACTCTGGCTACATCTTGTTCAATTATCGGTCCCTCATCAAGGTCTGCCGTTACATAATGAGCAGTAGCACCAATTAACTTTACGCCTCTATCATGTGCTTGGTAGTAGGGTTTTGCACCCTTGAAACTCGGCAAGAAACTGTGGTGTATGTTGATTGCCCGACCTGAGAGTTTTCGACAAAAGTCATCAGATAAAATTTGCATATACCTAGCTAGTATCACAAGCTCAGCATTTTCTGATTGAATAATTTCAAATTGACGAGCTTCTGCTTGTTCTTTGGTAGATCCAGATACGGATATGTGGTGAAACGGGATGTTGTAGCTTGCGGCGAGTTGGTAAAAATCTTTATGATTACTTATAATTGCTTTAACATCTAAACCAAGCAACCCACTCTTACATCTAAAAAGTAGATCATTTAGACAGTGGCCATCTTTACTCACGAAAATCACTGTCTTCATGTTCTCGGTTGCATTATGAAGAGCGCACTCCATGTTTTCAGCTTTGGAAAAAGCAATTAAATCTTGCTTTAAAGAGGCGAAATCGGTTGGGCTCGCAAATCGAACTCGCATGAAAAAAAGACCAGTTACGGAGTCGTTAAACTGCGCAGCCTCTTCAATGTTGGAAGACTTGGCAAGTAAAAAAGCAGTTACTGCATGGACAATTCCGGGTCGGTCGGGGCAGTGAAGATTCAAAATATATGTATTCATACTGGCTATTGTAGTTTTAGATGACAAAATGTGCATACAAATGGCAGAAGTTAGTGTCTTTGAACAAAATTACCCAAAGTAAGCGAAAATAGGTCATCCTTTAAAAGCATAATTCCTTATCACTTTTCACACTTTATTAATAAAATGAGTCACATACTAGTTACAGGCGGGGCAGGCTATATTGGCTCGCACACTTGTGTAGCCTTATCCAACTCTGGGTACCAGGTAACTATATTGGATAACTTATCAAATAGTCGACTTCAAGTATTAGACAGAATCACACAATTATCTAAAAGCAAGCCTAGTTTTATAAAAGGTGACATCAGAGATTCGGTGTTACTGGAGCAAATATTCAAGGAACATAATTTTGATTCAGTTGTTCATTTTGCCGGCTTAAAAGCTGTTGGAGAGTCAAACGAGAAACCAATCAGCTATTATGAGAATAACGTTGTAGGGACCTTAGAGTTATTGAAGGTAATGCAGCAAGTTGGACCCAAGTCAATGGTTTTCTCCTCATCCGCAACCGTCTACGGAGATCCTCAATCAGTTCCTATTAAAGAGGATTTTCCAACTGGTGCAACAAATCCCTATGGACGAACAAAGTTGATGATTGAAGAGATACTAAAAGATGTTCAATCTGCAGACGCTAGTTGGAGAATTGCCAGGCTGCGGTATTTCAACCCAGTTGGTGCCCATGAGTCAGGACTCATTGGAGAAGACCCGCTTGGAATTCCTAATAATTTAATGCCCTACGTTGCCCAGGTCGCCGCAGGGATGCGAGAACACCTCAATGTTTGGGGCAACGATTATGATACGCCCGATGGAACCGGCGTCAGAGACTACATTCACGTGACAGATTTGGCAAATGGCCATTTGGCGGCTCTGACCTATTTAGAGAAAACGCAAGGACTGATAACAGTCAATTTGGGAACAGGTAGAGGTTACTCAGTCCTAGAGATGGTTAAGGCGTTTGAAAAAGCAAGTGGACAAACGATTCCATATAAAATAGCTGCGAGAAGAAGCGGTGATATTGCTCAGTGCTACGCAGACCCAACACTCTCTAAAAAACTTCTTGGTTGGCAAGCGACAAAAGATTTAGAGCAAATGTGCAAAGATGCTTGGCATTGGCAAAGTAGTGAAAAAAAGAGAAAAGAAGCAAAAACAATTGGCAATTAAGTTTATGACCTCATCAGATCATGTAGCCAAGTGTTGTGCTTTTAGCTGCGTAGATTTTTAAAATTAATTTTACAAATTAGAGATTAGAAAAATGCTTTTAGTAACAGGCGGTGCAGGTTTTATTGGATCAAATTTTGTGTTGGACTGGTTAACTCAAAATTCTGAACCTATTGTTAATTTAGATAAGTTAACGTATGCTGGTAATTTAGAAAATCTACAGTCTTTAAAAGACAATTCCAACCATATATTTGTCAAGGGCGATATCGCTGATTCAGTTCTTGTCAGCGAATTACTGCACAAATACAAGGTAAGAGCCGTACTAAATTTTGCTGCAGAGAGCCACGTTGACCGCTCAATTCACGGGCCGGGTGAATTTATTCAAACTAATGTTATTGGAACTTTTAACCTTCTAGAGTGTGCAAGAAATTATTGGAACACATTAGCACAAAAAGAAAAGGAAAGTTTTAGATTTTTACACGTCTCAACAGACGAAGTATTCGGAAGCCTCGGAGCTAAAGACCCAGCTTTTACAGAGCAACACCGCTACGAGCCCAATAGCCCATATTCTGCGAGCAAGGCGGCGAGTGATCACCTCGTGCGAGCATGGTTGCATACCTACGGAATGCCTGTACTCACAACGAACTGTAGTAATAATTACGGCCCCTATCATTTCCCCGAAAAACTCATCCCACTCGTTATCCACAACGCGTTAAAGGGTAAGCCACTCCCAATTTATGGGGACGGACAGCAAATTCGTGATTGGCTGTACGTGACGGATCATTGTTCTGCAATTAGGTGTGTGTTAGAAAAAGGCTTGGTTGGTGAGACCTACAACATTGGAGGTTGTAACGAAAAAGCCAACCTCCAGGTCGTTCATACCATTTGTGATCTTTTGGATGCAAAGATGCCAAAAGCTGATGGTACCTCGTATAAAAATCAAATTACATTTGTAACGGATAGACCAGGTCATGACAAACGCTATGCAATGGATGCGAGCAAAATTGAGCGAGAGCTTGGATGGCGTCCAGAGCAAACTTTTGAAACTGGAATGGCCAAGACTGTAGATTGGTATTTAAACAATACTCAGTGGACCGAAAACGTCACCTCAGGCGCTTACAGAGACTGGGTTGCTAAGCAATATGTCTAGCTGCATATCCGAAACAAGAGCATTAAATAGGAAAAATTTTCAATGAATATCTTGTTATTTGGCAAAGACGGGCAACTTGGACAAGAGTTCATTCATGAATTTGGCTTAAAAGATAAAGTAACTCATCTTTTAAACATCACCTCTGTTGGGCGACAAGAGTGTGATTTATCTGATGCGGAGCAAATAAGAACACTCATTCAAACAGTCCGCCCTGAGCTCATCATCAATGCAGCTGCTTACACTGCAGTCGACCAAGCCGAAACACAGTCTGAATTGGCGCATCTCATCAACGCAATTGCACCAACTATCATGGCTGAGGAGGCGCAGCGCCTAGGCAGCGTGCTTGTGCATTACTCAACGGACTACGTGTTTGATGGTTTAAAAAAAGGACCCTACTTAGAGACCGATGCTTGCCGTCCACAGTCTGTTTATGGCGCCACCAAGTTGCTCGGCGAAGACGGCATTAGAAAAAATTGTTCCAAACATCTGATCTTTAGAACATCCTGGGTTTTTAGTGCACACGGCAATAACTTTCTCAAAACAATACTAAAGCTTGCGAAAACAAAAAGTGAACTCAAGGTCATCAATGATCAGTGCGGGGCTCCCACCAGCACAAGTTTTATTGCTCAAGCTACGATGACGATCATAGAAATTCTTCAGACTAAAAACATATTTAATGGCAAACTTGCTATGGATAGCAGCAACGATCATTGGGGAATTTTTAATTTAGTCGCATCAGGATTTACAAGTTGGCATGGGTACGCTAGGTATCTTATTGAAAAAGCAATAGAGAAGGGCATGGGAACTGAGTTTGCGTTAAACCCAGTAAATATCTTATCTATTCCCAGTAAGGATTATCCTCAAACCGCAAAAAGGCCTTTAAATTCAGTGCTTAGTATGAATAAGTTAGGCCAGTCCTACGGGGTTGTCCCGCCGAATTGGGAGAGCCTTGTAGATGCTGAGTTAAGTAAAATGCAACTTAACGAGATAAACTGATTTCTTCACTTAATTAATTGACTTAAATTATATGAATCCACGCAAAGGTATTATTTTGGCTGGCGGCTCTGGTACCCGTCTCTATCCTGTAACGACAGCGGTCTCTAAGCAGTTAATGCCTATTTATGATAAGCCAATGGTTTATTACCCGCTTGCGACCTTAATGCTTGCCGGCATAAGAGATGTATTGTTGATCTCCACCCCGCAAGATACGCCTAGATTTGAAGAATTGATGAAAGATGGATCGCAGTGGGGAATTAACATTCAATATGCAGTTCAGCCCTCACCCGATGGATTGGCTCAGGCTTTCATCATAGGACGTGATTTTGTTGACAACAAGCCAAGTGCGCTTGTGCTAGGGGACAATATTTTTTATGGTCACGAATTGGTTAATCAATTGCAAGATGCGAACAATCAAGATCACGGAGCCTGTGTATTTGCATATCACGTCCAAGACCCTGAGAGATACGGTGTGGTTGAATTCGATTCAAACAAAAAAGCAATCTCAATTGAAGAGAAGCCCAAAAACCCTAAATCTAATTACGCTGTAACAGGACTTTACTTTTATGATACCCAGGTCTGCGATATTGCAGCCTCAATAAAGCCCTCACCAAGAGGTGAGTTAGAGATTACGGATGTCAACCGCCAGTATCTAATGAATAAACAACTCAGTGTTGAGATTATGGGGCGCGGTTTTGCTTGGTTAGATACAGGTACTCATGACTCGCTGCTTGACGCTGCGCAGTTCATTGCGACTATTCAACGAAGACAGGGGCTAATGGTTGCTTGCCCTGAGGAAATAGCTTGGCGCTCTAAATGGATCGATACAGAGCAACTTCTTAAGTTGGCCAAACCCATAGCCAAGAACAGCTACGGACAGTATTTACAAAACCTAGCTTGAATCCTAATTTTTATCTTAAACATCATGCCCTTTAACGTCATACCTACCAACCTACCCGAAGTAAAGATACTTGAACCTAAGGTATTTGGAGACGCAAGGGGATTTTTCTTCGAGAGTTTTAATGCGAGAGATTTCGAGCAGGCTATCGGTTTAAGTGTTGAGTTTGTACAAGACAATCACTCTAAGTCTGCAAAAGGTGTACTCAGAGGCTTGCATTATCAAATTAAACATCCGCAGGGTAAATTAGTCCGAGTCGTGTCCGGGGAGGTATACGATGTTGCTGTCGATTTAAGGAATTCCTCGGCTAATTTTGGGCACTGGACGGGTGTCCACCTCTCCTCCCAAAACCACCGTCAGTTGTGGATACCTCCTGGATTTGCTCACGGTTTTTTAGTGCTCAGTGAAAGTGCTGAGTTTTTGTATAAAACTACAGATTACTGGTATCCAGAGCACGAGCGCAGTTTGATCTGGAACGACCCTAGTCTTAATATTGAGTGGCCCAATAGCATTACGCCAATATTATCTGTGAAAGACCAAACTGCGCCTACTTTAGATAAAGCAGAGCACTTTGACTAAGCAACTAAGTGGTTGACAGCTCTAACTTTAGATCTTCGATCTGTTATTGAGCCAGTTCTTAAAGTCTAAACCTAGCTCGGGGTGTGCAAGCCCTAAATCAACAGTAGCTTGCAAAAGCCCTAACTTGCTTCCGCAGTCGTATCGTTGGCCAATATAGCTGTATGCCAAGACCTTTTCTTTGCCCAGGAGGGCTGCTATTCCATCCGTCAGCTGTATCTCCCCCCCCGCTCCTTTGGGCTGCTCCCTGATGTGACCAAAAACAGCCGGGGTCAATATATATCGACCTGCAACAGCTAAGTTGCTGGGAGCAACCTCAGGTTTTGGTTTCTCTACAAAGTCAGATACATCAAGCAGTCGCTCCGCGTATTTAACGCCTTTGACAATACCGTAACGTTGAGTTTCCTCTTTAGGAACCTCTTGAACAGCCAAAATACTGCACTGATGTTGATTGTGCAAATCAGTCATTTGTTTTAAGATAGGTTGAGATCCAATCATCAAATCATCAGCCAACAAAACCGCAAAAGGCTCATTGTTGATTAGCTTTTCAGCACACAAAACAGCGTGTCCAAGCCCTAAGGATTTGGGCTGTCTTACATAAAAGCAGTCCATATCGTCAGGTTTAATAGAGTGAACTAAATCAAGCAATGCCTTCTTTCCATTGGATTCAAGTTCACTCTCGAGTTCATATGCCGTATCAAAATGATCTTCAATTGAGCGTTTATTACGCCCTGTAACAAAGATCATTTCTCTGATTCCCGCCGCATAAGCTTCTTCTACCGCATATTGGATCAGCGGTTTATCAACCACAGCTAACATCTCCTTGGGAGATGCTTTCGTAGCAGGTAAGAATCTTGTGCCAAGTCCTGCAACTGGAAAGACGGCTTTGGTAATTTTGGAGTGGGGTTTGTTCATAGCAAAGAATTGATCGAATAATGTCTACAACTAACAATGGCTTTTAGATCTTCAAATCCCTAAAACATTTAGTGAAGAGTCACAGTTGTCTGGGCAAGCTCAGCGAATCTAGACAAAGTATCTTCAACTTCCTCTTGAGAGGGTGAATTCTCGTGCCAAGCTGAAATGTGCTGTTGAAATAACTCCGCCCATCCACCCTCAAGGTAGACCTCTCTTCCAGATCGTTTATCTACAATCTCAAAACCATGCCTGGTTAATTTAGGAGCTGCAGGATCTGAGACCTCGGAGTCTAGCAAAGCAGTCATCATGTGCACAACAATAAAATATTCAGAATCGTAGAGTGTGTTCATAGAGGAGTTGTGTTTCAGATAATTCATTCTATATCAGTCATATGGGTATTTTTTGTACTATTTCAACCCTGTAATCATCTCGACTTGTGATAATTTTTGATCGACATAGTCACTATTTTCCTCCTCAAGTCGAATCCGAGCGAGGGACAAGCCAGAGTTTTTTAATAGCCAAACTGTAGCCCTTTGGTCATCTGAGGACCGTTGAGTTCTCGTAAACTTGTAAGTCTCTACACGACCAACTGGAAGATCCAGGGTTTCGGTGCCCAGATACTGAAACTCTCGATGTTCGGCATTGTTTTTTGAAACCAATTGAATCTTAGTCTTTGACCCCTTATTTAATTGATCCTGATTCTTGACAATCCAAAAGCCGAGTTGAGAAATAACGCTTAACTGATCTTGTGCAGTTGCATCTAGTGTCTCAGGAACTGATTTGGTCGTAAACTGTAAAAGCCCCGTCGAATGATTAAATATGACTTGATCTTCTGCTTTAATTTTGTCTGTAAATTTTGCAGGCAATATACCTAATTCTGCATTGACCGTGCCTTCACTGACCTGAGTCCTTGTGCCAAGTAAGAAATGAGCAATTTCAAATTTAACTTTGTAATGGCCTGGTGATATTTGCCAAAACATTTCTGCAGGTAAGGAATACGGTATGTGATGGAACTGCCCTGTTAGTTGATAGCGTAAATGAACTGACTCTTGTTTAAGCCATGAATCTAAGGAAGTAGCAGATGTGACTAAATAGTCATTGACGGATGAGGCAAACACCGGTTTTGTAAGACCAGTTAAAAATACACAACCCAACAAAAAAGACCGAATCAGAAATAAAAAAATGATTGCTCTAAATGATCTTGAAGGCATACGAAAAAATTATTTTTAAAAAATTATATAGTGAATAAAAGATCAATATCTAGAGTGTAAACCAGGCTTCGTCTACAGAAAATCTCTGGTCAAATGATGTGTCATATTAAGCGTATCATCAGCTATGTTGCTATTATCTTCCAATCTCTGTAGCTAATTGATTTAAAGGTTAATAGCCCCGTTAAAATGAACGATTAATTCTGAATCGAAGTAAGAAAAATTCTCCTAAAATAGATTATCCAATGACTAGTTTTCTTAAGATACAGTTTGGACTTTCATAAACCATTTCTCAGAAATACAATCATCAAATGAAGCTTGCAACTTATAAAGACGGGTCCAGAGATGGACAATTAATCGTAGTCTCTAAAGACCTGTCCCAGGCTCATTACGCCTCCCATATTGCAAATAAAATGCAAGATTTATTGGACGATTGGAACTTTATAAGTCCACAACTCGAAGACCTTTATCAAAGTCTAAACAATGGCCGAGCAAGACACGCATTTGCTTTTGAGTCCAAAATGTGTATGGCCCCCTTGCCTAGGGCTTATCAATGGGCCGACGGTAGTGCATTTTTGAATCACATAGAACTTGTGCGAGGGGCTAGAGGTCAAAGCGTGCCTGAGAATTTATATGTCGAACCGATGATTTATCAAGGAGGAAGCGATGATTTTTTGGGCCCAACAGACCCAATACGCTGTCCTAGCGAAGATTATGGTATTGATTTCGAAGCTGAGGTTGCCGTCATCACTGCTGATGTTCCAATGCAAACAACTGCGCTAGACGCTGTCTCTGCAGTGCGGCTTTTCATGCTTGCCAACGATGTTTCGCTAAGAGAGTTAACTCTTCATGAGGTGTCCAAAGGATTTGGCTTTTATCAAAGTAAACCCTCAACAGCATTTTCACCTGTCGCAGTCACTTTAGATGAGGTGTCTGATGTTTGGCTGAAGGGGCGTTTGCATTTGACGGTCAACTCAACTTGGAATTCAAGACGCGTAGGAATGTGTGACGCAGGCGCTGATATGACGTTTGGTTTTGGAGAGTTAATCGCTCACGCCGCCAGGACTAGAAATATTAGAGCAGGTTCGATTTTCGGCAGTGGAACTGTTAGTAATAAGGCTGTAGAGAAGAATGGAAAAAAAGAATGGCCCAAAGGATACAGTTGTATTGCAGAAAAACGTGCAATCGAAATTATTCAGGACGGAAAATGTACAACCGAATATATGAAGTTTGGAGACACAATCAAGATTGAAGCAAAGGGACGGGACGGTCTAAGTGTCTTTGGTGCGATTGAACAAAGAGTAGCACCTATCAATGACCCAGAACCAGCGGCGACAGTTAATGCCAAAGGTATACTTAATTCTAAGGATTCTGCTGCCAACATGGGGGCGATCGGCTCAACTGGAGCGGAGTCCGAGTCTGTTGAGTCCTGATCAATAAATTCGATCAAATGATTCAAATCCCTTGATCTCAATTGGATTACCAAACGGATCTAAGAAAAACATAGTCCATTGCTCACCCGCTTGCCCTGCAAATCTTAGGTGAGGAGGAATAACAAAGTCTATCGATTGGTCAGTCAGTCTTTTAGCTATTTCCTTCCATTGGGGGACTAAAGTTATAAATCCGAAATGAGGCATCGGAACTCTGTGCTCACCGACCCAGCCAGTTTTTTCGGTTTTGAATGGGGCTCCCAGATGGAGTGAGAGCTGATGGCCAAAAAAGTCAAAATCAACCCAGGTTGGGGCGCTTCTACCTTCTTTACAACCCAAAACACCAACATAAAACGATCTTGCAAGGTCTAGGTCAGTCACATTAAAAGAGAAATGAAATAAAGTGTTCATGGAAATTAATTTGAATAAAATTTTTTGGCATCAAATGATAAATGATGTTGATTAAAAAGGAATAAATAAATTTTTTGCGAATTAAACAAACATCAAATAAAACAATATGACATTTCCAGAGAATAGCAAATAATAACAATGAAGTGCTAACATGCGAAAAGAAAAGTTTAACAAGCCCTTAATTAAAATTTGCATTCGGGGTGAGTGTTAACCCGCAAACCTAATTAGAAATAAATTTATGACTACACCCCCTTCATTTGATTTTGAAAAATTAGTGCCTGGATTCGAATTCTTAAAGAGCATGGGTCAAAATAAAACTTCAAATGGATTTCCATCTGCTTCCAGTTGGATTGCTCCAACCCTGGATCCCAAGGAGCTAGACCGTAAGATCCAGGAGCTTAAAACTGTTCAATTTTGGTTGGATCAAAATGCTAAAGCCCTAGGTGCAACCATTCAAGCATTAGAGGTTCAAAAGATGACTCTCTCCACGTTAAAAGGGATGAATTTCAATATGCAAGAATTATCTGAGTCTTTTAAATCGAACGCCAACGCTTGGATGTTTCCTAAGAAAACTGAAAATGGACAAGAAGAAGCCATGCAAAACAAAGCAGGCTATAGTTTTACGAGCAATACTAAAAACAATGAAAGTCCCAAAAGCTCCCGTTCAAACCGAGCTCAAACTAAGGAGGAAGATAAAGAGAATTCCACTACAAACGCTTCCACCCAGTTCGGGGGAATAGATCCCGCAGTGTGGTGGAATTCATTGGGCGAACAATTCCAACAAATCGCACAAAAAACGATTCAAGATATGCAAAAACACGCCGCCCACAATAACGAATTGCATTCACGTGCAAGCTCTCAAAAAAACAAGCCTGCTCCTTCTGCAAAGCGTACGCCTAGAAAAGCGGCGGTCAAGAAAACAAACGTTAGAAAATAAATCTCTGATAGTTAATGTATTGATCGATAGATTGAGGTATGAAATTATTCCCCTATGCGCACGCCACTCACCCATCCTGGAGAATGGCTGTTGAGTTAGTTCTAGCTCAATTACACTCATTTCAGAAAAATCCTGATTACGCCGCCAATCCAAATCTTGGGGTTTTGTACATCACCGACCATTATGCTGGGGTTGCGCAGGAAATACTTGAAGCCTTAAGAGAAGCCTTGCCAAGTGTCTCTCATTGGACTGGAACTGTGGGTGTGGGTATATCCTCAAATAACGTTGAGTATTTTGATGAACCTGCATTATCAACAATGCTTTGTGACGTTGAACCAATTAACTTTAGAGTGTTTAATGGTGTAAGCCCTTTGAGTGCAGCACTCAAGAGTGACTTCAGTGCAAAAGTGGCATTAATTCATGCAGATGGGCAAACCCCTGATCTCGGGGAATTGATCACAGAGTTGGCTCAAAATACTCAACAAAACTATCTTTTTGGTGGCTTGTCCTCTAGCAGATCTGAGGTAGTTCAATTCTCAAGCTCTTCAAATTTAAATTCAAGTGCAACGGACTCTAACTTTGAGCATGAGAAGCAGTTGAGAGGCAAAGGCGTTTTTACTGGTGGACTCAGCGGTGTAGCATTTGACTCAAGCGTCAAAATTATTACCCGAGTTACACAAGGGTGTTATCCAATATCTAAGTCCAGAAAAATCACCGCCTGCGATCAACATGTGGTTTTGATGCTTGATGATAGACCTGCTTTGGATGTGCTCTTAGAGGATCTTGAGATCTCCATGCAAAGTCCAAGAGAGAATTTGTTGCGTAAAGTCAGGGACACTTTAGTGGGTTTGACTCAGCAATCTGTTGAGTCCACCAAGAAAACAGGGGGACTTCAAGACGATGTGTTGGTGCGTCACATCATTGGATTGGACACCCAAAGAAGTGGCGTAGCGATTGCAGAGATGCTCAAAGTTGGTATGCAACTTACCTTTTGTGAGCGCAATACATCCGCAGCTAAGGCAGACCTGATTCGAATCTGTACAGAAATACGGGAAGCCCTGGAGCCTGAGGAGATGTCAGAACTCCAAGCTCAGCAACTCAACTCAGCCTCGCTTCTCAACGCCCCCCTAGCAGGACGCAAAATAGCTGGCGCCATCTATGTAAGTTGTGCTGGAAGGGGAGGGCCACACTTTGGATCCCCAAGTGCAGAGCTTCAAATACTGAATAGAGCACTCGGAGATATACCGCTTACTGGCTTTTTTGCAGGCGGGGAGATCGCCTATCAAAATCTTTATGGCTACACGGGTGTTCTTACTGTATTTGCCATAGACAAAGTAAAGGCAAACCCAAATTTAGACTAAAGTTAAGTCGCAGGTTTGTCAGAAAGAGTTTTCAAATTATCCTTTAATTCCTTACTCATAGGAGCATTCAAATTTATACCTTTGGGCGGTATGGGAGATTGAAACCATTTTTTATAGAGTGTTTCGAACTCACCATTCTTCATCATTGTCGCCAATGTATCGTCCACCAATTTTTTGAAAGTTGGGTCTTCTTTCCTGATCATAATAGCGTAAGGCTCGACTTGAATAGAGTCCCCAACAACGTTTAGCTCAGAGGGATTTAGTGCACTAGCACGATTGCCATATAGCAAAATATCATCCATTCCAAACGCATCTGCTCTACCTTGAATGACCAATAAAGTGGACTCAGCGTGGTCCTTTGCTGCAATAAGATCGAAACCAATATTTTGATCAACGTTTAATTTGCGAAGAATTTGAAAATTTGTTGTTCCAGTGGTACTGACTACTTTTTTACCTTTTAAATCCGCAACTGACTTGATTCCAGAATCGGTTTTAACTAGAAAACGAGTACCAGTGTAAAAGTAATTGATAGCAAAATCAACTTGCTTAGCTCTCTCAGCGTTATTGGTCGTTGAACCGCATTCAATATCAATTGTTCCGTTAACCAGTAGTGGAATGCGGTTTTGTGATGTAACTGATTGTGTAGAAATTTTAAGGTCCGCACGGCCAGTAGATTTTTTTACTTGATCAACAATTTTGTTACAAATCTCCCAACCAAATCCAATTGGCTGGCCCTCACCACCAAGGTAAGAAAATGGGATGGATGACTCTCTATAAGCAAGAGTAATTGATCCAGAAGCTTTTACTTTATCAAGTGTGCCTATGTTATTTTGAGCATGAGCAAAATGTAAGCAACTTACAAAGATTAGTGTAAGACTAGGTAGTATTTTTTTAAACATAGATTGGACCTTAAATTTTAAGAAAAATTTTTAAAATATTGATAGTAATAATATAACATTAATCAAAATAGCAAACTCAATAGTAATCCTAATTCAAATACCTCTAGACCTGTCTTTGTGAAACTGTGTTACAAATTCATCAAATTGACCCAGTTCAAGTGCTTCACGCATTTCTCTGGCTAAGTTTAAAAAATAATGCAAATTATGAATGCTTGCTAGCATCGGGCCCAACATCTCCCCGCATCGATCAAGATGATGTAAATAGGATCTACTGAAACCGCCCTTGGAAACCTCTAATAAAGGGGTAGAGGTAGTGGAGATATTTTTTGGGCTCCCTGCGCATGCGTAACAAGAACAGGTAGGGTCAATCGGTTCAGAATCCATTTTGTAGCGAGCATTGCGAATTTTGAGATCTCCAAAGCGCGTGAAATAATGTCCGTTTCGGGCGTTCCTTGTTGGCATTACGCAATCAAACATGTCAACACCATTTAATACACCTTCAACTAAATCCTCAGGTGTCCCTACTCCCATCAAATATCTGGGTTTGTTAGCCGGTAGGCGGTGAGGTGTATGCCTCATAATTCGGAGCATCTCAGACTTGGGTTCACCGACACTCACACCCCCAACCGCATATCCAGGCAAATCCATCTCAACTAACTTACTCAATGATTCTTCTCTAAGGTTTTCGAACATTCCACCTTGAACAATTCCGAATAAAGCATTGGGGTTGTTTAATCGCGCAAATTCTTCTTGACAACGTTTTGCCCACCGAAGGCTTAACTGCATCGAGGTATTAGCTTCTCGCTCAGTAGTCAATGTGCCGTTTGTTTCGTAAGGCGTGCATTCATCAAATTGCATCACTATGTCACTGTTTAGGATCGTCTGAATTTGGATGCTAACCTCGGGTGTTAAAAAAAGCTTATCCCCGTTGACTGGACTTGAGAATTTAACCCCTTCTTCACTGATTTTACGCATGGCGCCAAGACTCCAAACTTGAAAACCTCCGCTATCGGTGAGTATGGGTTTTTGCCATTTTTCAAAATTATGGAGTCCTTGAAAAAGCTTTATAACCTCAAGCCCAGGACGCATCCAAAGATGAAAAGTGTTGCCAAGAATAATTTGAGCCCCCATCTCCTCTAGGCTTTGTGGTGTTACGCCTTTAACTGTGCCGTATGTGCCGACGGGCATGAATATTGGCGTTTGAACGATACCGTGATTCAGTTTTAATTGACCACGTCTCGCATGTCCGTGTGTACTCAGGAGTTCAAATTGCATTATGTTGAGTTATTAGTTTTAAATTGAATTTTGTTGAACACTGCGTTTCCACATTTGCCAAGGCCGGTCTAAGTGTTGATCATTCATATCTGAAGTTGCCACGGCTTCGGCGTCTGTTAAGTAAGTGACCTCTCCGAGTTGTCTGGCTTGGAGCTGCAACTTTGCATTATTCTCCGTGTAAATTGCCCTGTAAACTGATTGTTTTATCGAGTTGCCGACACAAACATTTCCATGCCCCCTTAAAAGTGCAACTGCATTTGATCCAAGTACCACTGCCAAATCTCGGCCTAGTGTTTGATTTCTGATTAGTAGATCAGAATTTTCTCCAGCGCTATTTCGGATTTCATAAACAGGAGTTGTGCTACCTAAAAAGCCGCTCATATGACAAATAGGCCGTAGTCTTTCTTTTGTTACACCGAACGGAATGATGGCGGGGGAGTGAGAGTGAATGACAGAGTTTACATCGGCTCTTATTTTAAATATTTCACTGTGTATAAACCGTTCGACGTATGAAGTCACTCCCGCCGGATGGATGACCTCACCCTGTAAGTTGCAGCATACCAAATCACCCAGGGTAACTAACGCAGGAGCCATACTACGTGCAATAAAAAATAGATCGGCTCTTTTATCGTGCCTAACGCTGATGTGACCAAAACCGTCTAAAACTCCTTGGTTAACAAGAATATGATTTGCAATGACAAGATCCTCTAAAAGAGATGGGTTCACTGTTGAAGGCATAGGAATTAGCTCCGGTTTTGTTCAATAAGGATATGGTACAAATGAAATATAAAATGCTAACGCAAGAGGATAAGAGGATAAAAGAAAATCAAGGTAAGTCTATTGTCCACATAAAGTCTCAAATTTTTTTGTATACAGAAGAGAAAAAATGAAATTTCTAAAAATTGCCAATTGCACTGTTATTGTGTTTGTTTTTTCTTTAACATTAACTTTTACAACCCTACTCGCTAAAGCACAGAACTATCCAGTGCGACCTGTACAGGTGATTGTGCCTGTTGCTGCAGGCGGAGGCACGGACTTACTCGCACGATTAACAGGGCAAATGGTTGGCGATTTGCTCGGGCAAAGTTTTGTTATAGATAACCGACTAGGGGGAGGAGGCAATATCGGGACCGAGTTCGTAGCTCACTCAAAACCAGACGGATACACACTCTTAGTCTCTCCAGGAACTATAGCTAGTAACGTGGCAGTTTATAAAAAACTACCCTATGAACTACTTAGGGATTTTCAGCCAATTACATTGATTGGACAAACAGGTGTGGTTTTGGTGGTAAATCCAAATCTAAACGTTAACAACGTTAAAGAATTCATAGATTTCGCAAAAATGCATCCTGGCGAACTCAATTTCGGTTCTGCAGGCACTGGAAGTCCTCAACATTTACACAGCGAGTTTTTTAACCAATTGGTTGGTATAAAAACCACTCATATCCCCTACAAAGGACAATCCCAATCGATGGCGGATTTGGTCGGGGGACAAATTAACTATATGTTTAGCCCATTACAAAATGCATTACCCTTTATTCAGCAAGGAAAAATAAAGGTCTTAGCACAAGGCTCAGCAGTTAGAAGCAAATCCTTACCGAATGTACCCACCTTAAATGAGCTTGGGTATAGGGGAGTAGACCTACAAAACTGGTTTGCTGTGTTTGCTCCTGCAGGAACACCACTTCCTGTTATAAAAAAACTGAACGATACATTTTTAAAAGTAGGCCAAACCCAAGCCTTGAAAAATAAATTTGCAGACCTAGGGTTTGAACCCTTCTTCACAACTCCTGAGCAAACGGCCGACTTCATGAGGTCTGAGCTGGTTCGGTGGGCACGGGTCGCAAGTTACGCAGGCATTCAGGCCGAATAGGTACATTAATTTAGGATCTCTCAAGCAGCATTGCATCGCCATAGCTAAAGAAACGGTATTTTTTTTCAATCGCATGCGCGTAGAGATCGAAAACATGAGAGTGACTAGTAAAGGCACTGACAAGCATAAGTAAGGTGGACTTGGGGAGGTGAAAATTTGTGATCATAAGGTCTACGACTTTAAATTTAAATCCTGGACGAATAAAAATATTGGTCTCCCCTGATGGAATGTTTGAGACCGCCCAAGATTCAAGTGAACGAACACTGGTTGTGCCTACCGCAATGACCCTGCCACCATTTTGTTTGCATTTATTTATAGCATTTATCGTGTCATCGGGTATGCTGTACCACTCACTGTGCATTATGTGCTCAGAAATCTTTTCAGTTTTAACGGGCTGAAAAGTACCTGCTCCAATATGCAGGGTAAGTCGAGCATTATTAATCCCTTTAATCTGTAAAGATTCAATTAGCTCAGTATCAAAGTGCAATGATGCCGTTGGTGCAGCTACAGCGCCCGGGTGCTTCGCGAAGATAGACTGATAGCGTTGCTGGTCATCTAAATCATCTACGTGCTCCACATATGGGGGCAAAGGAACGTGTCCAAATTTTTGCATTAAAGTAAAAGGCTCTTGCTCAAAAGAAAGCAAGTAAAGTGGGCCATCCTCGTTTGGCCATCGACCGATGAGTTTGGCCTTGAACCCGCCCTCCATTAGTAGGGTGTCTCCATTTCTTGGCTTCTTGCTTACACGCATGTGCGCAGCAACTAAATAACCCGAGTCCTCGTTCGATTTTGGTAAAACTCGCTCAATTAACAACTCCAATCGGCCGCCGCTTATTTTCTCTCCAAAAAGTCTTGCTTTGATTACTTGGGTGTCGTTGAAGATCAATAGATCTCCCGATTTAAGTAGTTCTGGAAGTTGCTTAAAGACTCTATCAACTGGCTTAGTTGTGCGAGCGTCCAGTAATTTTGAATCACTCCGATTTGTTGTTGGATGCTGCGCAATAAGTTCTTTCGGTAAGTCAAAGTCATAATGGCTTAAACGCTCTAAACTATCATCTGTGGGTTGGATGGTCATATGAAGTGCAAAATAACAGTAATATTGGAACTTGGTTAACAAGCAAATGGAAAAAGGCGCTTAACTCTCAACAGCCGAGGGCTCATTTTGCCCCACCATTCATAGTAATTTGCAAAATACCATTAATTAGCCTTTCAACAATAAGTGCACAATGTAGCTATGGCAACATCTGATAAATCTAAATCAGCACTTTCAGTGCCACAAAAAGCTTTGATGAAGATGGGTTTGCAGCGCGACATAGATCTGGCGCTGCATTTGCCTTTGCGCTATGAAGATGAAACGAAATTGAAATCTTTGGCCCTATCTCGAGAGGGTGAGAATATTCAATTTTTGGCCGTTGTAAAAAGTATCGATGTCGCCTTTAAGCCACGCAGGCAATTGGTTGTACAGGTTCAAGAGATCATCCTAAGTTCCGAGTCTTCACTCGTCACGGCAGGGGAGTTGTGCACGATTAGATTTTTTAATTTTTACCCTTCACTTCAAAAAACACTTGCAGTGGGTCAGCGGGTTAGGCTAAGGGGTGAGGTGAGGGGGGGAGGACTAATGGGTAAAACTATGATGCACCCATCTGTTCATTCAGCGCAGTCCCCCTTACCTGAGGTTTTAACCCCTGTTTACCCAACGACAGCTGGTTTGCCTCAGGCCTACCTCAGACGCGCTGTACTTACGGGTCTAGACAGATGCGTGCGCCTAGGTGCTTTCAGTGAGACGATTCCACAGACTTTTGCAACTCCTGGGCTTTGGCCATTAGCAAAAGCCGTTCAGTTCTTACACGAGCCAGATCCGAGCGTATCAGTTTATGAACTCGAAGACAAATCTCACCCCGCATGGCAAAGGTTAAAAGCTGAAGAGTTGTTGGCTCAACAAATCTCTCAACTTATCGCAAAAAGGGAGCGGCTTGATTTGAGAGCCCCTAAGCTTGATGGCAGTCTGTCTTTAGACTTAATGAGAAAAGAGCTCAAAAATGAGGCGCTAATTGGTACGCAAGGTGATACCTCAATTGCATCAATTACCAAGCAATTGTTAGAAATTTTACCCTTTAAGTTAACGAATGCTCAAAGTAGAGTGGTTCAAGAAATTTTGGTTGATATAAAAAAAGATACTCCCATGTACCGACTTTTGCAGGGGGATGTTGGGTCTGGAAAAACCGTCGTCGCCGCCATCGCCGCTACCCAGTGTATTGATTCTGGTTTTCAGTGCGTTCTTATGGCACCAACGGAGATATTGGCTGAGCAACATTTTAAGAAATTAGTTGGGTGGTTATCCCCACTTTTGGAAAAGCGTGGCCTGTGCGTTGCCTGGTTATCGGGAAGTCAAAAGAAAAAAGAAAGACAAGCAATGCTCGAAGTTACCCACACTGGGCAAGCTGCACTTGTAGTAGGCACTCACGCAGTGATTCAAGATCAAGTTAAATTTAAATCGTTAGGACTAGTTTTGATAGACGAGCAACACAGATTTGGTGTTGCACAACGCTTGGCATTAAAAGATAAACTCATAAATCTGGAGCCGCATTTATTGATGATGAGTGCAACGCCTATTCCTAGAACTTTAGCAATGAGTTATTACGCCGATTTGGATGTCTCAACAATAGATGAGTTACCTCCAGGAAGAACTCCTGTCACCACCAGAGTGATATCAGATCAAAGACGCACGCAAGTTATAACTAGAATAGAAGCTCAACTTCAACTGGGCCGCCAAGTTTACTGGGTCTGTCCTCTAATAGAGGAGAGCGAGGTCATAGATTTAACGAACGCAACACAAACCCATCAACTACTTAGTGAATCTTTGCCTGGTGTGGTAGTTGGATTGTTGCATTCCAAAATGCCAATCATTGAGAAAAAAGAAGTGATGCAAGCTTTTACAGAAGGCAAAATGGGAGTTTTAGTTAGTACAACAGTTATTGAAGTTGGAGTAGATGTGCCTAACGCATCTCTTATGGTCATTGAGCACGCAGAACGTTTTGGCCTGAGTCAACTCCACCAACTGAGAGGGCGAGTTGGTCGGGGCGCTGCAGCATCGGCCTGCGTCTTGATGTACTCAAGCGGGGAGAGTGGCAAACTAAGCGAAACTGCAAGGGATCGGTTGCGAGCAATGGCAGAAACACAAGACGGGTTTGAAATTGCAAGAAGAGATTTAGAAATAAGAGGCCCCGGTGAGTTTTTTGGGGCCAGGCAATCTGGGACCGCGATGCTTAGATTCGCTGATTTAAGCACCGATCAGAAATGGCTAGATTGGGCCCGTAACTTAGCTCCTATCTTATTGGACCAATTTCCTTCTCTCGCTCATCAGCATGTCTCAAGATGGCTTGGAAATAAAATCGAATATCTAAAGGCGTGAAATTCATATGACCCTCACAGAACTCAAATACATCGTTGCAGTTGCCAGGGAGAAGCATTTTGGACGGGCGGCAGATGCGTGCTTTGTTTCTCAGCCCACCCTATCTGTGGCTATTAAAAAATTAGAAGATGAATTAGATGTAAAGCTTTTTGAGCGCAGTGCTAATGAAGTTGCTGTAACCGCTTTAGGCGAAGAAATAGTTAGACAAGCTCAAAGCGTGTTGGAGCAAGCAGCCAACATCAAGGAAATTGCAAAAAGAGGGAAAGACCCATTGGCGGGGCCTTTGAAGCTCGGAGTTATCTACACCATCGGTCCTTATCTTTTGCCACATTTAGTAATTAAAACGATTGCCAAGTATCCCCAGATGCCACTGATCTTGCAAGAGAACTTCACTGTTAGGTTGTTGGAAATGCTAAGAACGGGGGAGATAGACTGCGCCGTAATGGCAGAGCCTTTTCCTGATGCAGGCTTGGCAACTGCCCCCCTTTATGATGAGCCTTTTATGGCTGCAGTACCAAGCTCACATCCTTTTGCGATCATGGACCACATAAGCCCCAATGAACTTAAATCAGAAACCATGTTGCTCTTAGGGGCGGGGCACTGCTTTAGAGATCACGTGCTAGAGGTGTGCCCTGAGTTTGCGCGGTTCTCAAGCGATGCAGATGGAATAAAACGAAGTTTTGAGGGCTCATCCCTTGAAACAATCAAGCATATGGTTGCCGCAGGAATGGGTGTAACACTTGTCCCTAGACTAAGCGTTTCTAAAGAAGCCTTGGCTTTAAATACCAAAAAGAAAAAAGACTCTGAGGAGACATATATTCGCTATATCCCGATCATGGATGAAGGGAACGCCCCCCCCGTCAGGCGGGTGGTTCTTGCTTGGCGAAAAAGTTTCACCCGATATGAGGCCATTGCCGCACTTAGGAATTCAATATATCAGTGTGATCTTCAAGGTGTAACGTTACTATCCTAAAAGGATAGGAATTGTTTGTGCTTTTCTATGAAAAGAAAACTAAATCTTTATTTGGCTCTTATCCGCTGGGATCGTCCCGCAGGATGGTTATTATTACTTTGGCCATCGCTCAGTGCTTTGTGGATTGCTAAGGGGGGCTATCCAGGCTTGCATTTGTTGTTGATATTTGTTCTGGGGACCATATTGATGAGGAGTGCTGGGTGCTGCATCAATGATGTAGCTGATAAAGATTTTGATAAACACGTAAAACGCACAGCTAATCGCCCTGTAACTAGCGGTCAAGTAGGAGTTAAGGAAGCAATTTCGTTAGGAGCTGTACTTGCTTTGTTCGCATTCATACTCGTTTTGACTACAAATCAAGTGTGTGTGGTTTGGTCTTTTGTCGCCGTTTTAATCGCAATTGCGTATCCTTTTGCAAAACGGTTCGTATCCATGCCGCAAGCTGTTTTGGGCGTTGCGTTTAGCTTTGGAGTACCTATGGCCTTTAGCGCAATTAATGGAGAGCAGTTGAGCTGGACTGATTCATTTGGCGCTGTACCGTTGTTTGCCTGGGGACTTTTACTTAGTAACCTATTTTGGGTCTTGGCTTACGACACAGAATACGCAATGGTCGACAGAGACGATGATTTGCTTATTGGAATTAAAACATCAGCGATTACTTTGGGTAAATATGACGTTTTCTGTGTGATGCTCTTTTATGTCTTGCATTTATTTTCATGGTGGTATTTGCTGGAAACCAAAATACTTAGCGATTGGTTCAGTTTATCGATTATTGCTGCCGCAGCACAAGCCTTGGTTCATTATTTCTTAATACGCAAAAGAGATAGATCCGGATGCTTTAAGGCTTTTAGATTAAACCACTGGATTGGAGCTAGTTTATTTATGGGTATTGTCTTGAGTTATGCATCTTAAGTAACATTATGAAATCGATCTAATAAAATCAAAAGCCACAGGGAAGTCTCCATGTGGCTTTTAGTTTGTGGTGCACAGGTTATGTGCATCAAAGATAAATTAAGAAATAAATTACTCTGCCTTAGCTTTTTTTGCTTTATGTTTCTTGTGTTTTTTAGCTTTCTTAGCCTTCTTAGAAGGCGCAGCTTCAGGTGCAGGTTGAGCAGTATTTGTTACGCCAGGGGCCGCAGGCGATGCGGGAGCAGCAGGCGTAGCGTTTTGAGCAGAACTCAGAAGGGGAGAGCTTAAAGCAATTGCACTGAATAAAGTAATTAAGAGTTTGTTCATGTTAATAAAGGTCCAATGAAATATTTCAATGCTCAAATTGTCTCATAAACTAGCTCCGTTAACCTCAACTTTCAAGAATTCATGATCAGTTTCCAAAAGCTGATCCAAGCTGACGGGCTTTACTATGGGCTGATTTGACTGCATTTTGAAAGCTTAAAGCCACGTGATCATTGTTTAATGATGAGAGGGCAGTTTCAGTAGTACCTCCCTTTGAAGTAACTCGTTCTCTTAAAGTGGAGAGCGAGTCAGGACTTTGATTTGCAAGATTACTTGCTCCAATGAAGGTTCCAATTGCAAGCCTCCTTGATTGTTCAGGAGTAAGTCCAAGTTCAACCCCGGTTTGTGTGAGAGCTTCTAGAAAATAAAATACATAAGCGGGGCCAGAGCCTGAAACGGCGGTAACAGCGTTTATTAATTCTTCATCTTCTAGCCACAAAAACTCACCCGTTCCTTTAATCACTGACTCAATAAGCGCTTTTTCTTGTGAAGAAACATCGTTGCTTGCATAAAGAGCAGTTTGGCCCATTCCTATTAAAGCCGGTGTGTTCGGCATAGCCCTGGCTACTCGTTCAGTTGTTAACCACTTGCATAAACTGTTGGTGGTTATACCGGCGGCAACGCTCAAGTGAAGAGAGCCTTTTAATTTACTAGAGTATGACTCGCATACCTCTCGCATTTGTTGGGGTTTAACGGCCCAAACAATCAATGACGAATTTAGCCAGTCTAAATTTATAATTGGTTCCTCAACGCAGATGACTCCGAAATCCTGTGAGAGTTTCAATCTTGTTTCTTCATTTGTATCGATAACAAAAATGTCACTGGGCGGTTTGTTGTTTTTTATGAGTCCTCTGATGAGTGCAGAGGCCATATTGCCGCCACCAATAAATGTTACTAAGTCGCTATTGGCTTGAGTTGTTTTCATGAATATGGAGTTAAAAGTTTTCTGAAGGACTTGCCCAGTTTTCCGCTAAAAAAAACGAGATGGCCACATAAAACCCAATAATAACTATTTAGTATTATTCTTTATGCAAAATTCTGAATGAAGTTGCTTATTTCACACAATGAATTGTTGAATATTCATTGTAAACAATCTTCTTTATGAGGTTTTAAGCGCAATCCACTTGTAATGAGCAGTTATGTGTGCCATAATAACAGGCTCTGCGCAATTTTTGCGTAGTCGTTCTAACCCAAACAAAGGTACGCTGAGTGGTTCAGTGTATTGATGACGGGACCAAGACTGATCGATGAGGCTTGTCTAATTAAGATGAGTCAAGTTGATGCAAGTTGGGAATAAGAAAAATGATCCAAACTGAATCTCGATTAGAGGTCGCTGACAACACTGGCGCCAAATCTGTACTCTGCATTAAAGTGCTGGGCGGATCAAAGCGTCGTTATGCAAGTGTCGGCGACATTATTAAAGTCAGCATCAAGGAGGCTGCGCCTCGTGGACGCGTCAAAAAAGGCGAAGTCTACAGTGCGGTCGTTGTGCGTACTGCCAAGGGTATTCGTCGTGGAGACGGCTCTTTGATTAAATTCGATGGCAACGCAGCCGTTTTGCTCAATAACAAGTTGGAGCCCATTGGGACTCGTATCTTTGGACCAGTTACGCGCGAATTGCGTAACGAGCGGTTCATGAAGATCGTGTCATTGGCTCCTGAAGTTTTGTAAGGGACCCAGGTCATGAATAAGATCCGCAAAGGCGACGAGGTTATCGTCATTGCTGGCCGAGATAAAGGCAAGCGTGGCACTGTGTCTCTTCGTAAAGACGAAAATCATCTAGTTGTGGATGGTGTTAACTTGGTAAAAAAACATACCAAGCCTAACCCCATGGCTGGAACTACAGGCGGTATTGTTGATAAGACAATGCCAATACATCAGTCAAATGTGGCCATTTACAACCCGGCTACTGGTAAGGCTGATAGGGTCGGAATAAAGCTTTTGGCTGATGGTAAGAAGGTTCGCTTCTTTAAGTCCAGCGGCGACGAAATTAAGGCGGCGTAATCATGGCACGACTACAAGAGCAGTACAAAGAAAAGATAGTTCCACTTTTGATTGAAAAGTTTGGTTACAAATCTCCAATGCAGGTTCCACGTCTTACTAAGATCACATTGAATATGGGTGTTAGTGAGGCGGTTGCTGATAAAAAGGTAATGGAGCATGCGGTCAGTGATTTGACAAAAATCTCTGGACAAAAGCCGGTTGTAACAAAATCTCGCAAAGCGATTGCTGGATTTAAGATTCGTGAAGGCCAGGCTATCGGGTGTATGGTTACATTGCGCGGAGTGAGAATGTACGAATTCTTAGACCGTTTTGTAACAGTAGCTTTGCCTAGGGTAAGAGATTTTCGCGGTGTGTCTGGTCGAGCGTTTGATGGAAGAGGAAACTACAACATCGGCGTTAAAGAGCAGATCATTTTCCCTGAGATTGAGTACGATAAGGTTGATGCCTTGCGTGGTCTCAATATCAGCATCACCACAACGGCTGTGTCAGATGATGAGTGCAAAGCACTTTTATCTGCGTTCCGTTTCCCGTTTAAGAACTGAGGTGGTACGTGGCTAAAGTAGCATTAATAGAGCGTGAGCTCAAAAGAGATAAATTGGTTGAAAAGTACGCTAAGAAATATGCGGAACTAAAAGCAATTGCAACCGATGCAAAGCGTAGTGACGAAGAGCGTGCTGAGGCGCGTCTTGGCTTACAAAAGATACCACGCAATGCAAACCCTACACGTCAGCGCAATCGTTGTGCTCTAACGGGTCGCCCGCGCGGGACGTACCGTCAGTTTGGACTTGGACGCTCCAAGGTTCGCGAAATGGCATTTGAGGGCACCATTCCAGGTGTCACCAAGGCCAGCTGGTAACAGGCAAGGAGATTCCATATGAGCATGAGTGATCCTATTGCCGATTTGTTGACTCGCATTAGAAATGCGCAAATGGTGGCAAAACCAACCGTATCCGTTCCTTCTTCAAAAGTGAAGATTGCCATAGTCCAAGTCTTGAAAGACGAGGGTTATATTGATGGATTTAATGTCAATAGTGAAGATGGTAAGTCTGAGCTGGAGATTTCTTTAAAGTACTATGCAGGTCGTCCGGTTATTGAGCGTATTGAGCGCGTTAGCCGTCCTGGACTGCGTGTGTACAAAGGCAGAGACGCCATCCCTCACGTCAAGAATGGTCTTGGTGTAGCTATTGTCACAACACCTAAAGGTGTAATGACGGACCGTAAAGCACGTGCAAGCGGTGTGGGCGGCGAAGTTTTGTGTTACGTCGCTTAAAGACAGGAGAAACACAATGTCCAGAGTCGCAAAAATGCCAGTAGCCATTCCTCAGGGAGTGGATGTATCAATCAAAGAAGATGTGATCAGCGTGAAGGGTACCGGCGGTGCCTTATCAATGGCTTCAAATTCTTTGGTGAAAATTAACAACGAAGGCGGGAAGTTGAGCTTTTTGCCTGCAAACGAGAGCCGTGAAGCAAATGCTATGAGTGGCACGATGCGCCAACTTGTTAACAACATGGTGGTCGGCGTCACTAAAGGTTTCGAGAAGAAGCTTAATTTGGTGGGCGTGGGTTACAAAGCACAAGCTCAGGGTACGAAGCTTAATTTGACGGTCGGTTATTCACACCCTGTCAATATTGAAATGCCAGCAGGTATCAAAGTTGAGACCCCTGCACCAACTGAGATTTTGATCAAAGGAGCTGATCGTCAGCGAGTTGGTCAAATCGCAGCTGAAATTCGCTCGGTTCGTCCACCTGAGCCCTATAAGGGCAAAGGCATCCGATATTCGGATGAGACGATCACGATTAAAGAGACTAAGAAGAAATAAGGGGCTGCAACATGTTAAGCAAGAAAGAGCAGCGTCTTCGCAGGGCTCGACAAACCAGAATCAGAATTGCTACACAAGGCGTTGCGCGCCTGACTGTAAACAGAACCAATCTACACATTTATGCCAGCGTAATTTCTGGAGACGGCTCCAAAATTTTGGCTACTGCATCTACCGTAGAGGCAGAAATAAGAAAAACGTTGGGTGGAACGGGCAAAGGTGGTAATGCGAGTGCGGCTGAGATGGTCGGCAAGCGCATTGCTGAAAAAGCAAAAGCAGTGGGCGTGGAAAAAGTTGCCTTTGACCGCGCTGGATATGCATATCACGGACGTGTGAAGGCCTTGGCCAACGCAGCTCGTGAAGCAGGCTTGCAGTTTTAAGCAGATTGGATAGAAAACATGGCAAAAGTTCAAGCTAAGGTGCAAGACGACAGTCGTGATGACGGCATGCGCGAGAAAATGATTGCGGTTAATCGCGTCACTAAGGTGGTTAAAGGAGGTCGTATTCTGGCCTTTGCAGCACTAACAGTAGTCGGTGATGGTGATGGTCGCGTCGGTATGGGTAAGGGCAAATCCAAGGAAGTGCCCGCAGCTGTGCAAAAAGCGATGGAAGAAGCACGCCGTAACATGCACAAGATTTCACTAAAGAACGGAACAATCTTCCACAACGTGACAGGTCACCATGGGGCAGCTAGTGTAATGATGGCGCCTGCACCAAAGGGAACCGGTATTATTGCTGGTGGTCCAATGCGCGCTGTTTTTGAAGTTATGGGAATTACGGACATTGTGGCTAAAAGCCATGGTTCCTCCAACCCTTACAACATGGTCAGAGCTACTCTTGATGCGTTAATCAATTCAACTACTCCTTCTGAAGTTGCAGCTAAGCGCGGCAAATCGGTTGAAGAATTATTTGTTTGATCAGGAGCCACAAATGACTACAGCACAAACAGTAAAAGTTCAATTGGTTCGCAGCCCAATTGGTACAAAGGAATCCCACCGGGCTACAGTGCGCGGTCTTGGACTTCGCAAAATTGGTAGCGTTAGTGAGTTACAAGACTCGCCCGCAGTTCGTGGAATGATCAACAAGATCAGTTATCTGGTCAAAGTGCTTTAAAGGTTTAGCATGGAACTCAATGACATCAAGCCCGCAGATGGTTCACGTCCAGATCGTAGACGTGTAGGCCGCGGCATTGGCTCAGGTCTTGGAAAAACGGCAGGTCGCGGACACAAGGGTCAAAAGTCTCGCTCAGGCGGATACCACAAAGTTGGTTTCGAGGGCGGACAAATGCCTTTGCAAAGACGTTTGCCCAAGCGTGGTTTTAAGTCACACTTACTTAAATACAACGCTGAAGTTACTTTAACTTCCCTGTCGCTTCTTGAAGCAACTGATATTGATGTTTTAACTTTAAAGCAGGCAGGTTTGGTTGCTGAGATGGCTAAGGTTGTCAAAGTTATCAAAACTGGTGAAATCACACGTGCCGTGAAGCTAAGCGGAATCGGAGCAACTGCAGGTGCTAAAGCAGCTATTGAAGCTGCTGGTGGCTCAGTAGCTTAATTAAGGAACTAAAACTCGTGGTAACAAGCGCTTCAGCAAAAGGTGATAAGTACGGTGACTTGCGTCGTCGTCTTGTTTTCTTGTTGTTGGCATTGGTGGTCTACCGATTAGGTGCTCATATACCAGTGCCGGGAATCGATCCTGCGCAGTTGCAACAATTGTTTAATGGTCGTCAGGGTGGCATATTAAGTTTATTCAACATGTTCTCAGGTGGAGCGTTGTCTAGATTTACTGTGTTCGCTCTAGGAATAATGCCCTACATATCTGCATCGATCATCATGCAGTTGTTAGGGTATGTAGTACCGACTTTTGAGCAGTTGAAAAAAGAGGGTGAGTCAGGTCGCAGGAAAATTACTCAGTACACAAGGTACGGCACTTTGGGTCTAGCGTTATTTCAGTCAATGGGTATTGCACTTGCATTGGAGTCATCCGCTGGATTGGTATTGAGTCCTGGTATTGGATTTCGTATCACTGCAATGGTTAGCTTGACTTCTGGGACGATGTTTCTGATGTGGTTGGGTGAGCAAATTACTGAGCGTGGACTAGGAAATGGGATTTCAATTTTGATTTTCTCAGGAATTGCTGCCGGTCTGCCCAATTCAATTGGCGGTTTGCTTGAGTTGGTTAGAACAGGTGCGATGAGTATCATCGTTGCTTTATTTGTAGTTTTGGTTGTAGGCGCTGTAACATACTTTGTGGTATTTGTTGAGCGTGGTCAGAGAAAGATTTTAGTTAACTATGCACGACGTCAGGTTGGAAATAAAGTTTACGGTGGGCAGTCTTCTCACTTACCTTTGAAGTTAAATATGTCTGGCGTGATTCCCCCTATTTTTGCTTCATCAATCATTTTGCTTCCTACCACAGTAGTTAGCTGGGTGAGTACGGGTGACAAGATGCGTTGGTTAAAGGACATTGCATCTGCTTTGTCTCCAGGACAACCTATTTACGTCATGTTGTATGCTGCGGCAATCGTGTTTTTCTGTTTTTTCTATACAGCACTTGTGTTCAACAGTCGAGAAACTGCTGATAACCTGAAGAAATCTGGTGCATTTATTCCTGGTATACGACCTGGAGATCAAACAGCAAAGTATATAGATAAGATTTTAATTAGATTAACTTTGGCAGGCGCTGCTTACATCACTTTTGTTTGCTTGTTGCCAGAGTTCTTGATTTTGAAGTACAACGTACCATTTTATTTTGGGGGAACATCTCTCATGATTATTGTGGTGGTCACGATGGACTTTATGGCGCAAGTACAGAATTACTTGATGAGCCAACAGTATGAGTCGCTACTGAAAAAAGCGAATTTTAAGTCTGCATTAGGTGCTTAAAAGGAATGGCAAAGGACGATGTCATCCAGATGGCGGGCGAGATAGTTGAGAATCTGCCAAATGCAACTTTTAGGGTAAAGTTGGAAAATGGACATGTGGTTTTAGGCCACATTTCTGGCAAGATGAGAATGCATTACATTCGAATTTTGCCGGGTGATAAGGTTACGGTTGAGATGACGCCTTACGATTTGACCCGAGCACGGATAGTGTTTAGGGCGAAGTAAGTAAGATTGAGCAAGTTACTAGCAGACTCTGAAATTGATTTTTCGGAGTTGTATGAAATGAGTTTTTAGGAGAAAGATATGAGAGTTTCGGCTTCGGTCAAAAAGTTGTGCCGCAACTGCAAAGTAATTCGTCGCAAAGGTGTCGTGAGGATCA